>NZ_JBHYGW010000014.1:0-207823 GCF_042738015.1 Lentzea sp. NPDC059081 | reverse complement strand
TGTGTGGTGTGTAGGGAACATAGGACACCGGAGAGATTCTCGTCGGCAGTTCTTCTTTCTTTTGTGGGAAGAGTGGAGTCTGGGGTCTTGGCCCCCCCCCCCCCCCCCACTCCGCGTCAGGACCCGAACTCCTCGTCGATCAACGAGAACAGCTCGTCCACCGACGCCGCGTCGACGTCCGTGCCGCCGTGCTGGTCGTCCCGCCACTTCCAGACGAGGCTTTCCAGGCGTGCCATGACCTTCTGGTAGGTCTCGCGGTCCTCGTGGACGAGCGCGAGACCCTGCTCGACCGCGTCCAGACCGGCCAGCACCACCGCCGCGGGACCGTCGTCGCCGACGATCTCGCCGACCAGGTGGGCGGCCAGCGCGACCGGCGTCGGGTGGTCGAACAGCAGCGTGCTCGGCAGCGTCAGCCCGGTCCTGGCGGTGAGCCGGTTGCGCAGCTCGACGGCGGTCAGCGAGTCGACGCCGACCTCCTGGAACCCCCTGGTGGCCTCGATCCGGTCGGTGCCGCGGTGGCCGAGCACGACGGCCAGCTCGGTGCGGACCAGGTCGAGGACCGTCTTGCGGCGGTCCTGCCCGGACAGCGGCACGAGCTGGTCGCGCAACGACACCACGGGTTCGGCGGTGGCGGGTGCGCCGACCAGACCCCGCAGCAACGCCGGCGGGTCCAGCCTCATGGCGTCGAGGTCGAACTTGGCGGGCACCAGCACGGCCTGGTCGCGGTGCCGGGCCGCGTCGAACAGGGCGAGGCCCTCCGCCGCGGACATCGCGAGGACACCGCTGCGCGCCATCCGGTCGAGGTCGGCCTGGCTCACCCTGCCGCCCATCCCCTCGCGCTCGGCCCACAGGCCCCACGCGAGCGACTGACCGGGCAGCCCCGCGGCCCGGCGGCGGCGGGCGATCGCGTCCAGCACGGCGTTGGCGGCCGCGTAGTTGCCCTGGCCGGGTCCGCCGAGCACACCCGACGCCGACGAGAACAGCACGAACGCCGTCAGGTCGTGGTCGCGAGTCAGCTCGTCGAGGTGCAGGGCCGCGTCGACCTTGGCCCGGAACACCCGGTCGATCTGCTGGGGCGTCAAGGATTCGACCACGCCGTCGTCGTTGATCCCGGCGACGTGGACGACCGCCGTGAGCGGGACGCCGGCCAGTGCGGTGCGGAGAGCTTCCTTGTCCGAGACGTCCGCCGCGACGACCTGGACCTCCGCGCCGAGGCCCTGGAGCTCCGCGACGAGGTCGCTCGCTCGCGGGTCCGCGGTGCCGCTTCGGCTGAGCAGCACCAACTTCCGGACGCCGCGCTCCGCCACGAGGTGCCGGGTGAGCAGTGCGCCCAGACCGCCGAACGCGCCGGTGACCAGGACGGTGCCGTCGCCGCCGAAGTCGCCCTCGACCGCCGTCGCCGGTGCGGTCCTGCGCAGCCTCGGCACACGAACTTCGGTGCCGTGCAGGGTGAACCGCGGTTCGTCGACGGGCAGGGCCTCGGGGAGCGAGTCCAGTTCGGCGAGCACGAACCGGCCGGGGTTCTCCAGCTGGGCCGAGGAGATCAGGCCCTGGACGGTGGCGCTGCCGAGGTCGTCCTCCGCGGACGTCACGACCACCAGCTTGGCGGCGGTGAACCGGTCGTCCGCGAGCCAGTCGCGGACCAGCCCGACGGTCCACGCCGCGAGCTCGCGCAGGTCCGGGGTGCTGGGCGCGACGACCGCCACGGTGTCCGGAACCGTCTCCACGGACGCGAGGTCGCTGACGACCGTGACCGGCCGCGTCGGCAGGTCGGCGCGGACCCACTCCAGCTCGAGCAACCAGTCGGGCTGCGACTGCGGAGCGGTCCTGCGGGGCGTCAGCCAGAACCGCTCGCGCTGGAACGGGTAGGTCGGCAGGGCGACGCGACCGGTCTCCGGCACGAACGCCGTCCAGTCGACCGCACCACCCGTGACGTGCACGGTGGAGATCGCGGTGAGCAGCGTCGCGGTCTCCTCGCGATCGCGGCGCAGCACCGGGACGACCACCGCGTCGTCCTCCAGGCAGTTCCTGGTGAGGGCGGCCAGGATGCTGTCCGGCCCCACCTCGACGAACCGGCTGACCCCGGCGGCGGCGAGCGCCCGCACACCGTCGTGGAAGCGGACCGGTTCGCGGACGTGCCGGACCCAGTACTCCGCGTCGGCCAGGTCGGTGGTCAGCAGGCCGGTCACGTTGGAGACGACCGGGATGCGGGGCTCGTGGAACGTCAGTCCGCGGATCGCGGCGCGGAAGTCGTCGAGCATGGCGTCCATGTGCGTGGAGTGGAAGGCGTGCGAGACGCGCAACCGCGAGGTCTTGCGACCGCGCTCCTTCCACTGCTGTTCGACCCGCGTCACGGCGTCGTCGTCACCGGAGATCACGACCGAGTCCGGTCCGTTGATCGCGGCGATCGAGACGCCCTCGGGGATCTCGTCCTCCCTGCCCTGCAACGCGACCATCGCGCCGCCGGCGGGAAGTCGCTGCATGAGCCTGCCGCGGGCCGCGACCAGCACGGCGGCGTCGGCGAGCGAGAGCACCCCGGCGACGTGTGCCGCGGCGACCTCGCCGATCGAGTGGCCGGCGACGAAGTCCGGGCGCATCCCCCACGACTCCAGCAGCCGGAAGAGCGCGACCTCGACCGCGAACAGCGCGGGCTGGGCCCATCCCGTCTGGTCGAGTTCGTCGCCGGTGGTCACGACGTCGGTCAGGCGTTCGTCGAACGCGGCGGAGATCTCGTCCCACGCCCGGGCGAACACCGGGAAGCGTGCGTACAGCTCCCGGCCCATCCCGGGACGCTGAGAACCCTGGCCCGAGAACAGGAACGCGGTCTTGCCCGGTACCACGGCACCGCTGACGAGTCCGGGAACCTCAGTGGTCGAGGCCAGCGCGGTGAGTCCGCCGAGCAGGTCGGCGCGGTTCTCGCCGAACACCACGGCCCGGTGGGCGAGCGTGGCGCGGGAGGTGACCAACGACCTCGCCACCGCGGCCGGGTTCTCCGTGTCCACCGCAGAGGTCAGCCGCGAGGCCTGCTCCGCCAACGCCTCTCGGCTTCCCGCCGACAGGACCAGCGGCGCGATCGTCTCGGGCGCCGGGACGACAGCCGGTCCGTCCGGCGCCTCTTCGATGATCACGTGCGCGTTCGTCCCGCTGACGCCGAACGACGACACGCCAGCTCGGCGCGGGTGTCCGTTGCGTTGCCACGGCTGGGCTTCGTTGAGCAGCGCGACCGCACCCGCCGACCAGTCGACGTGGGTCGACGGCTCGTCGGCGTGCAGGGTCCTGGGCAGCAGGTCGTGGCGCAGCGCGAGGACCATCTTGATCAGTCCGGCGGCACCGGCGGCGGCCTGGGTGTGGCCGATGTTGGACTTCACGGACCCCAGCCACAGCGGCGTTTCCCGGTCCTGGCCGTACGTCGCGAGCAACGCCTGCGCCTCGATCGGGTCGCCCAGCGTCGTGCCGGTGCCGTGCGCCTCGACCGCGTCCACGTCCGCCGGGGTCAGTCCGGCGTCGGCGAGCGCCTTGCGGATGACCCGCTGCTGCGACGGTCCGTTCGGTGCGGTGAGCCCGTTCGACGCGCCGTCCTGGTTCACCGCGGAGCCCCGCACCACCGCCAGCACCTGGTGGCCGTGGCGCTGGGCGTCGGAGAGGCGTTCGACGAGGACCAGGCCCACGCCCTCACCCCAGCCGGTGCCGTCCGCCCCGGCCGAGAACGCCTTGCAGCGCCCGTCCTTCGCGAGTCCGCGCTGCCTGCTGAAGTCGACGAAAGCGTCCGGAGTGGACATCACGGTGACACCACCGGCGATCGCCAGCGAGCACTCGCCCCGGCGAAGCGCCTGCGCGGCGAGGTGCAGTGCCACGAGCGACGACGAACACGCCGTGTCGACGGTGACCGCGGGGCCTTCGAAGCCGAACGTGTAGGCCACCCGGCCGGACACGACGCTCGCCGAGTTGCCGGTGCCGACGTACCCGGCGACGTCCTCGTCGGTGTCCGCCGCGAGGGCCGCGTAGAACTGGCCGTTGGTGCCGGCGAAGACACCGGTGTCGCTGCCGCGCAACGAGACCGGGTCGATGCCCGCCTGTTCGAACAGCTCCCACGACGCCTCCAGCAGGACTCGCTGCTGCGGGTCCATCACCAGTGCCTCGCGCGGCGAGATGCCGAAGAAGTCCGCGTCGAACTCGGCCGCGTCGTAGAGGAACCCGCCCTCGTGGGCGTGCGAGACGCCGGGCCGGTCGGGGTCGGGGTGACGCAGCCGGTCGAGGTCCCAGCCGCGGTCGTCCGGGAAGCCCGAGATGGCGTCACCGCCGGTCGCGAGCAGGTCCCACAGCTGCTCCGGGTTCGTCACGCCGCCGGGGAACCGGCAGCTCAGCGCGACGATCGCGATCGGTTCGTCGACCGGGGCGGTGACGACGGGGGCCGGTGCGACGGCCTCGCCGAGCAGGTCGGTGCGCAGCTGCTCGGCGAGCGCGAGCGGCGTCGGGTAGTCGAACACCAGGGTCGCCGGCAGCCGGTGGCCGGTCTTCTCCAGCAGGGCGTTGCGCAGCTCGACGGCGGTCAGCGAGTCGAAGCCGAGGTCGCGGAACTGCTTGTCCTCCTCGACCGCGGCCGGGTCGTGGTGCCCGAGCACCTGCGCGGCGGCGGACCGGACCAGGTCGAGCAGCTCCCTCGCCTGCTCGGTCGCGCTGCGGCCGTGCAGGCGGTCGGCCCACCGCTCCTCGGCCGGTTCCTCCACGACCTGCTGGGGTGCGGCGGGAAGCGCGGACGTCGAGGCCACGGCGAGCGGCAGCACCGCGGGCTCGCCGTTCAGCGCGGCGTCGAACAGCGCCAGGCCCTGTTCGGTGGCCAACGGCACGAAACCCGAGCGCGTGCCGCGGCGAACGTCCGCTTCGGACAGTCCGCGGGTCATGCCGGTGCGCTCGGCCCACATCCCCCACGCCAACGACACGGCGGGAAGTCCGGCGGCGCGACGGCTGCGGGCCATTGCGTCGAGAACGGAGTTGGCGGCCGCGTAGTTGCCCTGCCCCGGGCCGCCGAAGGTGCCCGCGGCGCCGGAGAACAGCACGAACGCGTCGAGGTCCGCGGCCAGTTCGTGCAGGACGATCGCCGCGTCCACCTTCGGTCGCAGCACCCGGTCGACCTGATCCGGGGTCAGCGAGGTGACCAGACCGTCGTCGACGACACCGGCGGCGTGCACCACGGCCGTGACCCCGTCCAGAACCGCTGCCAGCGCCTGCCGGTCGGCGACGTCGCAGGCCTCGACCCGCACGGTCGCACCCAGGCCCACCAACTCGTCCCGCAGCTCGGTGGCACCGTCGGCGGCGAGCCCGCGCCGGCTGACGAGCACCAGGTCGCGGACGCCGTGGCCGGTGACGAGGTGCCGGGCCACCAAGGCGCCCAGCCCGCTCGTCCCGCCGGTGACCAGCACCTTGCCGCTCAACGTCTTCCTCGGGTGCACCTCGGCCCGGACGAGCTGCGGCACCAGCAGTTGCCCGTCCCGCAGAAGTCCCTGCGGCACGGCACTTGCGGCGATGACGGCGTGGTCGGACGTGGCGTCGCGGTCGAGGAGCGTGATGCGGCCGGGGTGTTCGGACTGCGCGGAACGCATCAGCCCCCACACCGCGGCGTGGGTCAGGTCGTCCGCCATCGCGCCGCGAGTCACCACGACCAGGCGGGTCTCGGCGAGCCGTTCGTCGGCGAGCCAGTCCTGGAGGAGCCGGAGGACGTGCGAGGTGGTGGCGTGCACGGCGTCGGCCGAGCCGCCGGACTCGTCCGCCGCGACGCAGACCAGCACGGTGGCGGGGATTTCCCCGGACGCGCGCAGGGCCGGGAGGTCGGCGTAGGTCGCCGCGCGGGTGCCGGTGAGCTGCCATGCGGTCGTGAGGTCGAGCCGTGGGCCGCCGACGACCGCCCACCGGGTCACGTCCGGCGTTTCCGCCGCCGTGCCGGGCAACCAGTCGAGGCGGTGGTTCCCGGGCTCGGCCGACGACGGCGCGTCGAGCCAGTAACGGGTCCGCTGGAAGGCGTAGGTGGGCAGCTCGGCCGGTTTGGCCTCGGGCAGCAACGCGGTCCAGTCGACGGACTGGCCGTGGACGTACAGCTCGGCCACCGCCGTCAGCAGCGTCTCCGCCTCGGGCCGGTCGCGCCGCACCGCGGGCTGCACGACGGCGCGGTCCTCGTCGACCATCGCCGACAGCGCCGCGTCGGGGCCGACCTCCAGGAACCGGGTGACACCCTCCCCCGCCAGGTACCGCACGCCGTCGTGGAACCGCACGGCCTTCCGGACGTGCCGCACCCAGTACTCGGGCGAGCACGCCTCGTCCGGGGTCAGCAGGCGGCCGGTCACGTTGGACACCACCGGGATCCGCGGCGCGCTGTACTCCAGCCGGGCGGCGACCTCGCGGAACTCGTCGAGCATGCCGTCCATGTGCGCGGAGTGGAACGCGTGCGACACCCGCAGCCGGGAAGTCTTGCGCCCCAGGGAACGCCAGTGCTCCGCGAGCGCGACGACGGCGTCCTCGTCACCCGACAGCACGACCGAGTCGGGGCCGTTCACCGCCGCGATCGAGACTCCGGCGCCGAGCTGGTCGAGCACCTCGGCTTCACTCGCCTGCACGGCGATCATCGCCCCACCCGGCGGGCACTGGCCCATCAAGCGTCCGCGGGCGGAGACCAGAGTCGCGGCGTCGGCCAGGGAGAACACACCGGCCACGTGCGCGGCGGCGATCTCGCCCAGCGAGTGCCCCGCGAGGAAGTCCGGGCGCACACCCCACGACTCCAGCAGCCGGAACAGGGCGACTTCGAACGCGAACAGCGCCGGTTGCGCGTGTTCGGTCTGCACGAGCTGGTCGGCCGGTGGTTCACCGCCCAGCGCCGTGAACGCTTCTCGCCACGCCCGCGCGAACACGGGGAACGCCTCCGCCAGCCCTTCGCCCATGCCGGCACGCTGCGTGCCCTGACCGGAGAACAGGAACGCCGCCCGGCCCTCGGTCGCCCGGCCGGTGCGCACCAGCGGGCCGGTCAGGTCCTCCAGACCGCGGAGCAGCTCGTCGCGGTCGTGACCGAGCACGACGGCCCGGTCCGGCAGCGCGGCACGGGTCGTCACCAGCGCTTGGCCCACCTCGGCCAAGCCCGCCTCGGTGGCCTTCAGCTGGGCGGCCTGGGCGAGCAACGCCTTCTGGCCCTTGGCCGACAGCACCCACGGAACGAGCACCGGCAACGGACCGGGCGTCGGCGCCGGAGCCTCGACGGCTTCGGGCTCCTCCAGGATCACGTGCGCGTTGGTGCCGGACACGCCGAACGCCGACACACCCGCCCGGCGCGGCGAGGTGCCGCGCTCCCACGGTCGTGCCTCGGTGAGCAGCGAGACCGCGCCCGCCGACCAGTCGACGTGCGGGGTCGGCTCGTCGACGTGCAGGGTCTTGGGCAGCAGGCCGTGGCGCAGCGCCAGCACCATCTTGATCAGCCCGGCCATGCCCGCCGCGGCCTGGGTGTGGCCGATGTTCGACTTCACCGAGCCCAGCCAGAGCGGCTTCTCGCGGTTCTGGCCGTAGGTGGCCAGCAACGCCTGCGCCTCGATCGGGTCGCCCAGGACCGTGCCGGTGCCGTGCGCCTCGACGGCGTCCACGTCCGAAGTGGACAGTCCGGCGTCCGCCAGCGCGTCGGTGATCACGCGCTCCTGCGACGGGCCGTTGGGGGCGCTCAGGCCGTTGGACGCGCCGTCCTGGTTGACCGCGCTGCCCCGCACGACGGCGAGCACCTGGTGGCCGTTGCGTCGCGCGTCCGAGAGGCGTTCGAGCATCAGCACGCCGACGCCCTCGCTCCAGCCGGTGCCGTCCGCCGCTCCGGCGAACGCCTTGCAGCGGCCGTCCTCGGCGAGCCCGCGCTGGCGGCTGAACGTGATCAGCGCCTCCGGCGTCGACATCACCATCACGCCGCCGGCCAGTGCCATCGTGCACTCACCGCGTTGCAGGGCCTGGCGGGCCAGGTGCACGGCGACCAGCGACGACGAGCACGCCGTGTCGACGGTGACCGCGGGACCCTCCAGGCCGAACGTGTAGGCGAGCCGGCCGGACATCACGCTCGCGGACGTCCCGGTGATCAGGTAGCCGGGTTCGGCGTCCGGTGCGTGGGCCAGCAGCGAGGCGTAGTCCTGGCCGTTCGTGCCGACGAACACGCCCGTCTTGGTGCCGCGCAGCGTGTCCGGGTCGATCCCGGCCCGTTCGAACGCCTCCCAGGAGGTTTCCAGCAGCACGCGTTGCTGCGGGTCCATCGCGAGGGCCTCGCGCGGGGAGATGCCGAAGAACGCGGCGTCGAAGTCGGGCATGTCCGGCACGAACCCGCCGGCCCTGGCGTGCGAGCGGCGGTGGCCGGACGCGTCGCCGTGGGCCAGTTCGCCGAGGTTCCAGCCCCGGTCGTCGGGGAACTCGCCGATCGCGTCGCCGCCCGCGACCAGCAGCCGCCACAGGTCCTCCGGCGACCGGACGTCACCGGGGAACCGGCAGCTCATGCCGACGATCGCGATCGGGTCGTCGGTGTGGCGCGCGGTCACCGCGACGGGAGCGGCGGCCTGAGCGCCGAACAGCTTGCCGCGCAGGAAGTCCGCGACCGCGCCGGGCGTCGGGCGGTCGAAGATCAGCGTCGTCGGCAACCGCAGGCCGGTGACCTCGTGCAGGCGGTTGCGCAGGTCGACCGCGGTGAGCGAGTCGAAGCCGAGGTCCTTGAACGTCGCCCTGGCGTCCACCGTGGCGGAGCCCGCGTGGCCGAGGACGTCGGCGGCCTGCGTGCGGACCAGGTCCAGCAGGGCCCGGTCGCGGTCGGCCTCGGACAGCGCGGCGAGGCGGTCGGCCAGGGGCAGGGAGGACTCGACCTGCCGGGCGGCCGGGGCCAGGTCGCGCAGCAACGCCGTCAGCACCTCGCCGCGGCTGTCCGTCGAGCGCACGTCCAGGTCGACCGCGACGAGCTGCGCCCGTCCCGCCCGCTGGGCCGCGTCGAACAGGGTGAGGCCGTCTGCCGCGGACAGCGCCGTGATCGCGCCCTTGTCGAGCTTCTGGAACATGTCGTCGTCGACCTGACCACCAGTGCGTTCCGCCCAGAGGCCCCATGCGACGGAGACGGCGGGCAGACCGCGGTCCCGCCGTTGTTGGGCCAGCGCGTCCAGGAACACGTTGGCGGCCGCGTAGTTCGCCTGGCCCGCGGTGCCGAACACACCACCGATAGACGAGAACAGCACGAACTCGTCGAGGTCCATTGTGGACGTCAGCTCGTCCAGGTGCACGGCCGCGTCGACCTTGGGGCGCAGCACGTGGTCGACCTGCTCCGGCGTCAGCGACTCCAGGACGCCGTCGGCGATCAGACCGGCCGCGTGCACGACCATCGTCAACGGGTGCTCGGCCGGGATGCCGGCGAGCACACCGGCGAGGGCCGAGCGGTCCGCGGTGTCGCAGGCGGTGATGGTGACATGCGCGCCGAGGCCGGTCAGGTCCGCGGCGAGGTCCCGTGCGCCTGGGGCTTCTTCACCGCGGCGGCTGACCAGCAGGAGGTGGCGCACGTCCCGTTCGGTGACGAGGTGGCGGGCGACCAGCGCGCCGAGGCCGCCGGTGCCGCCGGTGATCAGGACCGTGCCGTGCGGCTTGAGCGGACGACGCTGCGCCGGGTCGCGCAACCGCACCAGCCGGGGTGCGAGCAGCTGCCCGCCGCGGATCGCGAGCTGCGGTTCGTCCGGGTGCCACGACGACGGCGTGGCGTCGACGTCGAGCACCTGCAGGCGTCCGGGGTGTTCGGACTGCGCGCTGCGCAGCAGGCCCAGGACCGGCGCGGTGACCAGGTCCTCCACCGTCTCGTCCGGTGCGGTGCTCACCGCCCGGCGGGTCACGAGCACGAGTTTCACGGCGTCGAACCGCTCGTCCGCGAGCCAGGTGCGGACCAGGTCGAGGGTGCGGAGCACGGTCGCGCGGACCGCCGCCGGCACGTCACCGGTTTCGGGGCGCAGGGTCAGGAAAACGATCTCCGGCTCCTGCTCGGCGATCGCGTCGAAGTCGGCGTCCTGGTCCACGAACACCGCGCGTCCGGTGGAGATGCCCGTAATCGGCTTCCACTCGACCGCGAAGAGGTTGCGCGGCAATGAGTCCGTGGCCGTGGTGATCTTCAGTTCGTCGACGATGAGCACGACCTCGCCCGAGGGATCGGTCGCCCGCACCGCGACCCCGTCCCCGGCCGGAACGGACTGCACCCACAGCTCGCGGGCGCCGGGCTTGTGCAGCCGGAGACCGCGCCACGAGGACGCGACGGCGTTTCCGTCCGCCACCGCCTCGACCAGCTCGTCCAGCAGGGTGGGATGGATGCCGTATCCACCCGGTTCCTCGCCGGTCAAGGCGATCCGCGTGCCGGTGTCGGGCCAGTCGGCGGTCGGTTCCGGAGCGTCGGCGTTCAGCGTGCCCGTGGCGTGCCGAGTCCATTGAGGATGGTCGTCCTCCGGTGCCGCGTAGATCGCGAGAGGCCGGGCCCCGGACTCGTCCGCCTTGCCGACCCGCACCTGGAACAGCAGGGTCGTCTTCTCCGGCAGCGGCTGCACGACTGTCAGGTCCGCGACGACCGGGCCGGCTTGGAGTGCGAGCTCGGCCAGGGTGGTGTCGTTGGCTCGTCCGCGTCCGGTGAGGACGACGTCGTCGCTGTCGGCGAGACCGAGCTCGGCGGCGAGCAGCGGGTGCCCGGTGGAGCGCAACCCCAGCCCGGCCGCCGACGCGGACCTGGCGCCGACCGGCAGCCAGAACCGTTGCCGCTGGAACGCGTACGGCGGCACGTCGGTCAGCTTCCCGCCCGGCAGCACCACCGCCCAGTCCGGTTCGGCTCCGGCGGCGACGGCCTCGGCGAGCGCGATCCGGAACCGGTCGAGGCCGCCCTCGTCCCGGCGCAACGTGCCGAGCACCGCCGCGTCCGTCTCCTCCAGCGTCTGCGCAACCGACACCGTGAGCACGGGGTGCGGGCTGACCTCGACGAACGTGTCCACGCCCGCGTCGTGCAGCGCTCGCGTGGCGACGTCGAACTGCACGGTCTCGCGCATGTTGCGGAACCAGTAGCCCGCGTCGAGCTCACTGGTGTCGACCTGGCCGCCGGTCACCGTCGAGTAGAACGGCACGGTGGCGGGCCGGGGTCGCACCTCCGCCAGCTCGGCCATCAGCCTGTCCCGCAACCGTTCCACCAGCGCGGTGTGCCCGGCCGAGTTCGCACCGCGGATCCGGCGGACGCGGACCTCGTCGGCTTCCAGCACGTCCGTCAGCTCGTCCATCGCGTCCGGAACACCGGACACGGCAACGGAACCGGGGGCGTTGACGGCGGCGATGCTGATCTTGTCGCCCCACGGCCGGATGCGGTCCAGCACCTCGTCGCGCGGCAGGAACACCACGGCCATCACACCCAGCCCGGACAGGTCCTCCCAGGCCTTGCTGCGCACCGCGATGATCCGCGCCGCGTCCTCGAGGGTCAGGGCTCCCGCCACGTACGCCGCCGCGATCTCGCCCTGGGAGTGGCCGACGACGGCCGAGGGTTCGATGCCGTGCGAGCGCCACAACGCCGTCAGCGACACCATCATCGTGAACAGCGCCGGTTGCACGACGTCGATCCGTCCGACGTCCGGCGATCCGGGCTGCCGGGTCAGCACGTCGAGCAGCGACCAGTCCAGGAAGGGCTCGAACGCCGCCGCGCACTCCCGCACCGACTCGGCGAAGACGGGCGAGGTGGCCAGCAGCTCCTGGGCCATCGCGGGCCACTGCGCGCCCTGGCCGGGGTAGACGAACGCGGTCTTCGTGCCGGCGACACCCGTGAAGACGTTCGACCGGGCGGTGCCGGTGCCCAGGGCGGCGAGGCCGTCGAGGACGTCCTGGGCGCTCCCCAGGACGGCCGCGCGGTGCCGGAAGCGGGACCTGGCGGTGGCGAGGGTGAAGGCGGTGCCCAGGACGTCCGGGGTGGCGGTCAGGTGGGCGTGGAGCCGGGTCGCCTGAGCGCGCACCGCCTCGGGGGTGCGGCCGGAGAGCGGCAGGACGACGGCCTGCGGTTCGGGGGCTTCTGCCGGGGCCACCGCGGTCGGCGGCTGTTCGAGGATCACGTGCGCGTTCGTGCCGCTCACCCCGAACGACGACACGCCAGCCCGGCGCGGACGGTCGCGTTCCGGCCAGGGCGTCGCCTCGGTCAGCAGCCGGACCGCGCCCGCCGTCCAGTCGACGTCGTCGGTGGGGCGGTCGACGTGCAGGGTCCTCGGGAGGGTGCCGTGCCGCATCGCCATGACCATCTTGATGATCCCGGCGATGCCCGCGGCGGCCTGGGTGTGACCGACGTTCGACTTCACCGACCCGAGCAGCAGCGGCTGGCTCGCCGGCCGGTCCTGGCCGTAGGTGGCGAGCAGCGCGCGTGCCTCGATCGGGTCGCCGAGACGGGTGCCGGTGCCGTGGGCCTCGACGGCGTCCACATCGGACGGACCCAGCCCCGCGCTCGCGAGCGCGTCGCGGACGACCTCCTGCTGGGCCAGGCCGCTGGGGGCGGTGAGGCCGTTGCTGGCGCCGTCCTGGTTCAGCGCGGAGCCCTTGACCAGGGCGAGCACCGGGTGGCCGTGCGCCAGCGCGTCGGACAGCCGTTCCAGGACCAGGATTCCGACGCCCTCGGCGAACGCCACACCGTCGGCGTTGGCGGCGAACGGCTTGCTGCGGCCGTCCGGGGCGAGGCCGCGCTGCCGGCTGATGTCGACGAACACGTCCGGCGTCGCCATGACCGAGACACCGCCCGCGACCGCCAGCGTGCTCTCGCCCGACCGCAGCGACTGGCACGCCAGGTGAACGGCCACCAACGACGACGAGCACGCCGTGTCGACGGTGATCGCCGGGCCGGACAGGCCGAGGATGTACGCGAGCCGGCCGGAGACCACGCTGCTCGCGCTGCCGGTGCTGAGGTAGCCCTCCAGCGCGTCCGGCACCTCGCCGACGTGCGACGAGTACTCGTGGAACATCACGCCCGCGAACACGCCGGTCCTGGTGCCGCGCAACGTCGCCGGGTCGATGGTGCCGCGTTCCAGGGCCTCCCAGGCCGTCTCCAGCAGCAGGCGCTGCTGCGGGTCCATGGCGAGCGCCTCGCGCGGGCTGATGCCGAAGAACTCCGCGTCGAACTCCCCCGCGTCGTGCAGGAACCCGCCGTGCCGCACGTACGTCGTGCCCGGCCGGGAGCGCTCGGGGTCGAAGATCGCGTCGACGTCCCAGCCGCGGTCGGCGGGGAACTCGGTGATCGCGTCCACCTCACCGGCGACGAGGGTCCACAGCTCCTCGGCGGACGTGACGCCGCCGGGATAACGGCAGCTCATGGAAACGATGGCGATCGGCTCGTCGTCCCGTTGCCGTTGCCGGGGCTTCGCTTCCGCGGCCGGCTGATCGGTGCCGAGGTGGCGGGCCAGCAGGGCGGCGCTCGGGTGCTCGAACGCGACGGTGGCCGGCAGCGGCAGACCGGTGGCGGCCATCAGCCGGGCGCGCAGCTCGACCGCGCTCGCCGAGGTGAGGCCGAGGTCGCGGAACGCGCGGTCGGCGTCGACGGCGGTCGCGTCCCGCAGGCCGAGGACGTCGGCGACCTCGGTGCGGACCAGGCGCAGCAGCGTCTCGCTGTCGAGCGCCGAGAAGGTGGAACCGGCGAGACCGCGCAACGACTCCGGGATCTCGTCCGCACGGCCGCGCAACGCCGCGGTGTTCAGCGCCAGGGCGACCAGCACCGGTTCGGGCACGCCACGTGCAGTGTCGAACAACGCCAGGAAGTCCTCTGTGGACATCGCCTCGACACCGAGATCAGGTCGTGCCGCCGAACTCCACGCGAGGGCGGTGCCGGCCAGTCCCCTGGCCTGCCGGTCGAGTGCGATCGTGGTCGCGGTGGAGTCGAGCGAGTCCAGGGCCAGCGGGGTGAGCATGATGAACGCCTGGACGTCGCCGTGCAGCGCGTCGAGTGCCCGCAGACCTGCCTCGTCACCGCCGACGTGCACCACCGCGGTCACGTCGTCAGCCGTGGAGCCCACCACGACGTGCTCGGCGCCGTGCTTCTCGGCCAGCCGCCCGGCCACCAGCTCCGCGAGCTCCTGGTCGTCCCCTGCCACGAGAACCACGCCGGACAACGGCGTCACCACGACCTCGGGCGCGTCGAGCACGCGCACCAGCCGCCCGGACTCGACGCCGAACAGCCAGTCGTGGCGGGCGGCGGCCGTGGCCGCGAGACGGGCCGGCCGCTGCACCAGCAGTCGCCGCTGGACCTTGCCCGACGCCGTCCGAGGAACCGCGCCGATCTCGTAGACCTCCGCCGGAACCTTGTGGTGCGCCAGCAGTTCCCGGCACCGGGCGAAGATCTCCACCGGGTCCGGCCTGCCCTGCGACGACGGCACCACGTACACCGCGGGCACCTCGCCGAGCACCTCGTGCGGCCGGCCGGCCACCGCGACGTCGGCCACGAACGACACCTTGCGGACGACGTCCTCGATCTCGGCGGGGTGGATGTTCTCCCCGCCGCGGATGACGAGCTCCTTGATCCGGCCGCTGATCGTCAGCGCGCCGGACGCGTCCTGCCGGGCCAGGTCGCCGGTGCGGTACCAGCCGTCGCGCAGCGCGGCGGCCGTCGCCTCCTCCTGGCCGTGGTAGCCGGCCATGACGTTCGGCCCGCTGACCCAGACCTCGCCCTCCTCCCCGGTCGCGCGGTCACGGCCCGTCTCCTGGTCGACGATCCGCACCGACAGACCGGGCACCGGCCGTCCGCAGGAGTCGGCGACCCACTCCGCGTCCGGCGGGTTCATCGTGATCGCGCCGCACGTCTCGGTGCTGCCGTAGCTGTCGACGAGCCCGATGCCGTACGCGCCGCGGAACGCCTCCTTCAACGCGGGCGACGCCACCGCGCCCGTCACCAGCCCCGCACGCAACGACGACAGCGCGGACCGGTCCTGACCCGACGCCGCCAGCAGGTGGTGGTACATCGTCGGCACGCCGGCGAGGAACGTGCTCTTCTCCCGCCGGATCGCGTCGAGCACCTCGTCCGCGGCGAACCCGCTGAGGATGTGCGCCGACGCCCCGACCGCGAGCACGCCGTGCACCAGGAAGACGTGCGCGAGCGAGTGGAACAACGGCAGCGGCCACAGCACCCGGTCGTCGCCGGAGAGGCCGAGCACCGGCGCGTAGGCGGACGCGATGGACCACAGGCAGTTGCGCTGGCTCGACAGCACGCCCTTGGGGCTGCCGGTGGTGCCGGACGTGTAGAGCATCCACGCGATGTCGTCCAGGCCGAGGGAGTCACGGGCGTCGTGCGCGGGCACGGTCGACGCGAGCTGTTCGTAGTCCTCGCCGACCGTCACGACGGCGATGTCCTCACGGCCGCGGACCAGATGTCCCCAGCGCTCCAGACCGTGCCGGTCGGTGAACACGAGCCGGGCCCCGCTGTCCCGCAGCAGGTACGCGATCTCGGGCTCGGCCAGTCGCGCGTCGACCGGAACGCCGATCGCACCGGCCCGGTGGGCGGCGTAGTAGCACTCGATCGCCTCCACGCCGTCCCGCAGGCAGATCAGGACCCGGTCGCCCGGCCGCACGCCGAGCCCGGCCAGGTGCCCGGCCAGCCGCCGGGTACGCCCGGCGAGCGCGGCGTAGGTGACCGAGCGGCGCGCGTCGGAGAAGGCGATCTTCTCCCCGTGCGCCTCCGCCTGAGCCTCCAGCAGCTCGGCGATCGGCCGGATCAGGTCAGTGCGGAGCATGCGGATCCCTTTCGCCACGTGGTCCGCCACCGCGGCGACGCGGCGCCGGAATCCCCTACCCGCCAAGCTAATGAGCCGACCGCCGGGCCATAACCCCTAGCTCGTGCCCCAGAAACCCGCTCAGGCGCCCAACGGGACCGGCGCCTCGCCGTGCAGGTAGTTGCTGCAGTTCATGATGTTGCCCTGCACCGCGCGCGTGGCCTCGATCCCGCCCTTCTTGGCCCGCAGCAACAGGATCATCCGGTTCACGTGCTTGAGCATCGCGCCGCGCGACCGCACCCGCCGCGCCCGCGTCCGCCGGGTCTGCTCGTAGAGCCGCAGCCGGGGTGCCGGGTCCCCCGCGTTCTCCAGGGCGCGGCTGAGCACCCAGCCGTCCTCCAGCGCCTGGTTCACGCCCCAGCCGACGCGTGGCGGCACGGCGTGTGCGGCGTCGCCGACGAGTGTGATCGGGCCTTCGCCCCACCACTTGCGGACCTTGTGGATGACGTGCGGGTGCACCTTGATGTCCTCTTCGGTGAGCACGTCGATCAGGTCGGCCACGGCGGGTGGCCAGCCGGCGAACCACTCGCGCAGGAGGTCCATCCTGGACGGTCCCGAGTGCGGTTCGGCGGTGACCTGGTCGCCGACCACGCCCGTGGCGTCCAGGCCCGGGATCGGCCAGTGCACCTCGAACGCCCAGTGCTTGAGGTCCTCGCTGACGGAGTGGGTGGTGAACGCGACCTTGCGGCCGTAGTAGGCGGGCACGAAGTGCGGGTCGAGGCCGCCGATCTGCTTCTGCGTCGTGCCGTGCCAGGTGGCGAGGCCGGTGTACTCGGCGATGTCGTCCAGGCCGAAGAGGTGCCTGCGCACCACGGACCGGTAGCCGTCCGCGCCGATCAGCACGTCGCCGGAGACGCGCGTGCCGTCCTCGAACACCGCCGTCACGGGTGCGTCGGCACTCGTTCGGGCGGTTTCAATTGCCACACAACGCATTCCGGTGCGCAGGACGCCATCCGGCAGTGCCGCGTGGAGACGGCGCACGATCTCGCCGCGCATCACCCCGGCGACGTGCGAGCCGAGCCTGCCCGCGATGTCGGACAGGTCCACCCGCATCAGCGGCTTCTCGTCGTAGGACATGATGTCCGCGCTGTCCATCCGCATGCCCAGGTCGTCGACGCCGATGCCCAGGTCGCGCAGGATGCTGGTGCCGTTGGGCCACAGCAGCACGCCGTTGCCCCCGGCCCGCAGCTCGGGGCCGCGCTCGAACACCTCGACCTCGTGCCCGGTGGCGAGCAGGCCGGCCGCGGTGGTCAGGCCGCTGACCCCGGCCCCGATGATGATCGCTTTCACTGCGCCTTCTTTCCGGTGTTCGCGGAGAGCCAGTCCTGCACCGCACGGGCGGTCGACGCGGAATCTCCTTCGAGGATGCTGAAATGGCTGCCCGGCACGTCGAGCGTCAGGTGCGGGGTCTCCCAGAACGCACGCCAGTCCGTGGCGTCGTCGACCGGGTCGCCGAGCTGGTCCGAGTACGGCTCGGTGGCCCGCAGCAGCAGGGTCGGCGTGGCGATGGGTTCCGGCCGCCAGCCCGAGAAGAACTCGTGGTAGCGGCCCATCGCCGTGACGCGGGTGTCGTTGCGCAGCGCGAAGCCGCTCTCCTTGGCCAGCACCGTCTCCATCAGCGACGGCTCCAGCCACGGCCGCAGCCTGCTGATCCCCGGCGAGAAGCTGTCCATCAGCAGCACGGCCTCCGGTGCCTCGCCGGCGCGTTCCAGGTGCTCGGCGACGGCGTAGGCGAGCATGCCGGACGCGGACCGCCCGACCAGCACCGCCGGGACACCGCACCGCCGCACGGCTTCCGCGTGCAACCGGACGAGCGCCTCCAGGTCCGTCGGCAGCGCCTCGCCGTCGACGTAACCGGGTTCCGGCAACGCCCACACGTCCCGCACGCCCCGCAGCTCGGCCGCGAACTTCGCGTACTCGTGCGGCCCGGACACCGCGCTGAAGCCCGGGAAGCACAGCAGCGCGGGCGTCCCGTCGCCACCGGCGAGCTTCACCGGTGCCGGCACGTGGCCGAGCGCCTCGGCGACCCCGAACGACGGCCGCAGCGACGCGGCGGCCTTGGCCAGCAGCAACGCCTCGTCGAACCGGCCCTCGCCGCAGGCGTTCCAGTACAGCTCGCCGATCGACTGCCCGGCCTGGCCCTGGTCGGCGCCGCGCTGCCGGTCGAGGTGCCGTGCGAGCGCCAGTGGGGACGGCTGGTCGAACAGCAGCGTCGCCGGCAGGTCGAGCCCGGTCAGCGCGGCGAGCCGGTTGCGCAGCTCCACCCCGGTGATCGAGTCGAACCCGAGCTCCAGGAACGGCGTCTCCGCGGTGATCTCGTCCGCGCTGCCGTACCCGAGCACCGCCGCGGCGTGCGTGCGGACCAGGTCGACCAGCGAGTCGCCGGTGAGCAGCGACTCCTCGGCCACCACGGCCTCGGGCACGACCCGGCGGACGGGCGTCCGCGCGGTCACCACCGCACCGGACGACACCTGCTCGCCCTGCCGGCTGGTCACCGAGTCGATGCTGATCACCGGCTCGCCCGTGTGGTCGCTGCCGAGCACCCGCTCTCCGTCCGTGCGGACGGTCAACGCCCGCGCGCCGGTCGCGAGCAACCGAACACCCCGGAACCGCACGACCTGAGAGTCACCGAGACCGAGCGCCTGCTCCAGCAGCACCGGATGCAGGCCGAAGCCGGTCACCGCAAGGGACTCCGGGAGTTCCACCTCCACGGCGTCACCACTCGGCGTGGTGATCATCGGACCGCCGTCCGGTGCCAGGAACCCGTGCGCCACCTGCTGCCACGCCGTGCTGTAGTGCCGCGAGAACATCCGGATCTCGCGCCTGCCGGTGTCGTCGGCGGCCTGGACCCGCACCTGGACCTCGCCGTCGGCGCGGACCGGGTGCACGGTCAGGTCCTCGACGAGCCCGCAGCCGACCTCGTCACCGGCCCGCACCGCCAGTTCCACGAACACCGGCGCCGGCACGACCTCGGGCAGCCACGGGTGCACCCGGCGGGACAACCGGCCCGTGAGCAGCACGGCGTCCTCGTCCGCGAGCCCGACCACCGTGCCGAGCACCGGGTGACCACTGCCGCTCCCGACCGGCCGGGACTGCGCCGACATCCAGTAACGCCTGCGCTGGAACGGATAGGTCGGCAGGTCGAGAATCCGGGCGCCAGGCCGGGAACCCAGCCGGACCCAGTCCACCGCCACGCCACGGGTGTGCGCCCGTGCCAGTGCGGTGACCACGGCGTTCGCCTCGTCCTGCTCCTTGCGCTGCAACGGGATGAAGACGACGTCCTCACCGGGCAGGCACTCGGCGGCCATCGCGGACAGCACGCCGTCGGGTCCGATCTCCAGCACCTTGCCGACGCCCTCCGCCCGCATCCGGCGGACACCGTCGTGGAACCGGACGGGCTGCCGCAGGTGCCGGACCCAGTAGCCGGCCGAGCACACCTCGTCGGCGGTCAGCACCTCGCCCGTCACGTTGGACACGATCGCGATCTGCGGCGGCTGGTACGTGATCCGTGCCGCCACCTCGTGGAACGCGCCGAGCACCGGCTCCATCAGCGGCGAGTGGAAGGCGTGGCTGACCGACAACCGCCGGACCTTGCGCCCCCGCTCCTCCCACAGCTTCGCGACGCCGAGCACGGCATCCACCGCTCCGGAGACGACGACCGCGCGTGGTCCGTTGACCGCGGCGATCGAAACGTCCACGACGCCTTCCAGCGACGCGATCACCTCGTCCTCGCTCGCCTGCAGCGACACCATCGCGCCACCGGAGGGAAGCTCTTGCATCAACCGGGCCCGTGCCGCCACCAGCGCACACGCGTCCGGCAGCGAGAACACCCCGGCCACGTGCGCGGCCGCGACCTCGCCGATCGAGTGGCCCAGCACGTACTCCGGCCGCACGCCGAGGTCCTCGACGAGCCGGTACAGCGCCACCTCCAGCGCGAACAACGCCGGCTGGGTGTAGCCGGTCTGGTCGAGCAGGCCCGCCTCGGCCGTTCCCGGATCGGCGAACACGACCCGGCGCAGCGCCAGGTCCAGCTCGCCCTCGAACTCCGCGCACACCGCGTCGAACGCCTTGGCGAACACCGGGAACGCCTCGTACAGCTCCCGGCCCATCGCCGCACGCTGGGCACCCTGGCCGGTGAACAGGAACCCGACCGCACCCCCGGCCGCGGTGCCCTCGACGACGTTGACCGCGGGCACACCGTCGGCCAAGGCTCGCAGGCCGGCGAGCAGCTCGTCCCGTTCGGCACCCAGCACCACCGCGCGGTGGGCGAACGCCGACCGGTTCACCGCCAGCGCCGCCCCGATCTCACCGGGCGTCAGCGCGGGCTGGGACTCCACAAAGGACTCGACCTGCCCGGCGTAGTCCCGCAGCGCGGTCTTGGACTTGGCCGACAGCGTCCAGGGCAGTGCGGCTTCCTCGCCGGGAACCTCCTCGCTCTCCGGCGCTTCCTCGATGATCGTGTGCACGTTGGTGCCGCTGATGCCGAACGCGGACACGCCCGCCCGGCGCGGATGGCCGTCGCGTTCCCACGGCTGGGCCTCGGTCAGCAGCGAGACCGCGCCCTCCGACCAGTCCACGTGCGGCGACGGCTCGTCGACGTGCAACGTCCTGGGCAGCACGCCGTTCTGCAGCGCCATGACCATCTTGATCACGCCGGCGACGCCCGCCGCGGCCTGTGCGTGGCCGATGTTGGACTTCACCGAACCCAGCCACAACGGCTCCGCGCGGTCCTGGCCGTAGGTCGCGAGCACCGCCTGGGCCTCGATCGGGTCGCCGAGCCTGGTTCCGGTGCCGTGCGCCTCCACGGCGTCCACATCGGACGGTTCCAGTCCGGCGTTGGCCAGCGCCTGCCGGATCACCCGCTGCTGCGAGGGACCGTTCGGCGCGGTGAGGCCGTTGGACGCGCCGTCCTGGTTGACCGCGCTGCCCCGCACGACCGCGAGCACCCGGTGCCCGTTGCGCTGGGCGTCCGACAGCCGTTCGAGCAGCAGCACGCCGACGCCCTCGGCCGCGCCCATGCCGTCGGCCGCGGCGGAGAACGCCTTGCAGCGGCCGTCCTTCGCCAGTCCACCGGCCCGGCTGAACTCGACGAAGAACCCGGGGCTGGACATCACGGTCGCGCCACCGGCGAGCGCCAGCGAGCACTCGCCGTTGCGCAGGGCGGTGGTGGCGAGGTGCAACGCCACGAGCGAGGACGAGCAGGCGGTGTCGACGGTGACCGCCGGTCCCTCCAGCCCGAAGACGTAGGAGACCCGGCCCGAGGCGACGCTGCCGGCGTTGCCGGTCAGCACGTGCCCCTCCTGCTCCCCCGCGACGCCGTTCAACGACACGGTGTAGTCCTGCCCGCTCAGGCCCGTGAACACGCCGGTCTGGCTGCCGCGCAACGACTCCGGCACGATCCCGGCCCGTTCGACGGCCTCCCACGACGTCTCCAGCAGCAGTCGTTGCTGCGGGTCCATCGCCACGGCCTCGCGCGGGGAGATCCCGAAGAAGCCCGCGTCGAAGTCCCCCGCGTCGTACATGAACGCGCCCTCGCGGGTGTACGTGCGTCCGGCGGTCGCGGCCGGGTCGTAGATCTCGTCGGTGTTCCAGCCGCGGTCGGCCGGGAAGTCGCCGACGGCGTCCCTGCCCTCGGCCAGCAGCGCCCAGAGGTCCTCCGGCGAGCGGACACCACCGGGGTAGCGGCAGGCCATGCCGACAATCGCGATCGGTTCGTCGGTCGCCGCGCCGGCACGGACGATCTCCGGCCGCTGTTCCTCCTCGCCGACGAGGTCCGCTCGCAGCCGGGCCGCCAGCGCCACCGGCGTCGGGTGGTCGAACACGACGGTCGCGGGCAGCCGCATCCCGGTCGCACCGCTCAGCCGGTTGCGCAGCTCGACCGCGGTCAGCGAGTCGACGCCGAGCTCCTTGAACGGCCGGGTGACGTCGAGGTCGTCCGGGCTGCCGTGGCCCAGGACGGTGGCCGCGTGCATCCGGACCAGCTGCACGAGCGTCTTGTCCTGGTCGGCACGGGAGAGGCCGCGCAGCCGTTCGGTCAGGCCCGCGCGGTCGGCCGTCACACCGGAGGCCGTGGTCCGCTTGCGGGTGCTCCTGACCAGGCCGCGCAGCAACGGCGGCACGTCCTCCCTGCCGCGCAGGCCCTTCACGTCCAGCTGGGCCGCGAGCACCGCGGGCGCCGGCAGGGCGATGGCGGCGTCGAGCAGCGCCAGTCCGTCCTGAGTGGACAGCGGCTTCATGCCGCCGGTGGTCATCCGCTGCACCTGCGCGTCGTCGAGGTGCGCGGTCAGGCCGCTGCGCTCCTCCCAGAAGCCCCAGGCGATCGACGTGGCGGGCAGGCCCAGCGAGTGCCGGTGCCGGGCCAGTCCGTCGAGGAAGACGTTGGCGGCGGCGTAGTTCGCCTGTCCCGGGCTGCCGACCGTGCCGGCCGCCGAGGAGAACAGGACGAACGCCGCCAGGTCCTGCCCCGCGCTCAGCTCGTGCAGGTGCATGGCCGCGTCCGCCTTGGGACGCCAGACCCGGTCGATCCGCTCGGGTGTGAGAGCGGTGACCACGCCGTCGTCGAGCACTCCGGCCGCGTGGACCACGGCCGTGATCCGACGACCCCGCAACACTTCGGCGAGTGCGGTCTTGTCCCCGACGTCGCACGCCACGACTTCGGCGCCCAGCTCGGCCACCAGGTCCGGCGCGGACCCGCTCCTGCTCAGCAGCAACAGGTTCCGGGCGCCACGCGCGGCGAGATGCCGTGCCACCAGGCCGCCCAGCGTGCCGGTGCCGCCCGTGATCACCACGGTGCCGTCCGGGTCCAGCTCGCGCGGCACGGTCAGCACGACCTTGCCGACGTGCTTGGCCTGGCTGACGAACCGCAACGCCTCGCGGGCGTGCCGGACGTCCCACGCCCGGATCGGCAGCAGCGACAGCACACCCTGCTCGAACAGCGCCACGATCTTGCGCAGCATCTCCTGGATCCGCCGCGGTCCGGCCTCACCCAGGTCGAACGCGCGGTAGTGCACGCCGGGGTGCTCGGTCGCGACGACGTCCGCGTCCCGGATGTCGGTCTTGCCCATCTCGATGAACCGGCCGCCCTCGGCCAGCAGCCGCAGGGAGGCGTCCACGTACTCACCGGCCAGGCTGTCCAGCACCACGTCCACCGGGCCGAACCGGTCCGCGAACTCCAGCGACCGCGACGACGCGATCCGGTCGTCGGGCAACCCCATGCCGCGCAACGCATCCCACTTCGCCGGGCTCGCCGTGCCGTGGACGTCGGCACCCGCTGCCCGTGCCAGCTGCACCGCCGCCATGCCCACACCACCGGCGGCCGCGTGCACCAGCACCGACTCGCCTGCCTGCAGATCGGCGAGGTCGTGCAACCCGTACCAGGCGGTCAGGAACACCGTCGGCACCGACGCGGCCTCGGCGAAGGTCCAGCCGAGCGGGATCGGGACCACCAGCCGGTGGTCGGCGACGGCGTGCGCCGCGAACGCGCCCGCGAACAGGCCCATCACCCGGTCGCCGACCGCCAGTCCCTCGACGCCGGGCCCGACCTCGACCACGACACCCGCGGCCTCGTTGCCGACGAAAGTGCCGTTGCCGGGGTACATGCCGACCGACATCAGGGCGTCGCGGAAGTTCACGCCCGCGGCACGGACGGCGACCCGGATCTGCCCGGTTTCCAGCGGTTCGTCGTCGACCGGGTGTGCGTCGACGCCCTGCACGCTCTCGCCGTCCGCGACCACCTGCCACCCGGCAGGAGGCAGCGTGATCGCATCGGGGAAGCTCCTGGTCAGGCGAGGCACCTGGACCCGGCGTCCGCGCACCAGCGCGGACGTCTCCTCGAGCTCCAGCAGGCCCGGCAGGAGTCCGGCGTCGGCGTCGTCCCCGAGGTCGGCGACGACGACTCGTCCCGGGAACTCAGCCTGGACCGCGCGGACAAGTCCCCAGCTGCCAGCAAGATCAAGAGCCACCCCATCGTTCCGCTCCTCCACCGCGTGCCGGGTCACCACGACCACCTGGGACTCGCCGTTCATCAACCGGCCGAGCACGTCCGCGAGCCACGTCACGACCGCGAGACCGCTCGCCGCGGTGCCGTCGCGGGGCCCGCACGACACGACGACGCACTCGGCCCCCTCGTCGACCTCCTCGACCCGGCGGATGCCGCCCAGCTCGTCGCCCAGCAGCACCCAGCCGGCGGGGATGGCGGCCGGTTCGACCTCGACCGGCACCCACTCCACGCCGAGCAAGGCGTCCGGCGCCGAGTCGAACTGCTCCAACGCGACCGGCCGCAACGCGAGCGACCCGACGGCCGCGACCGGTGCGCCCGCACCGTCGAACAGCTCCAGCGACACACCGTCGTCGACCGCGCGGAGCCTGGCCCGCAGCACGGACGCGCCGGCCGCGAACACCCGGACGTCGTTCCACGCGAACGGGAGCTGCGCCCGGCCGGGATCGGTGATCAGCTCACCGGGGCCGAGCGCGTGCAGCACGGCGTCGAGCAGCGCCGGGTGCAGGGTGAAGCGGCTCGGGTCGGTCTCCTCCGGCAGCGCGACCTCGGCGAACACCTCGCCGTCGCGCCGCCAGACCGCCCGCAGGCCCCGGAACGACGGCCCGTACTCGAACCCGCCGGCCGCGAGCCGGTCGTAAAGCCCTTCCACGCTCACGGTCTCCGCTCCGGTGGGAGGCCACTCCAGGGCCTCGCCGGTGAAGGTGCCACCGCCCTCGGACATGACGCCCTCGGCGTGCTGGACCCACTCGTCGTCGGTCAGCGAGTAGACGCCGACGGTGCGCCGCCCCGATTCCTCGGCTCCGACCACGACCTGGACCTGCACCGAGCCACCCGCCGGCACGACCAGCGGCCGGTGCAGCGTCAGCTCCTCGACGGTGTCGCACCCGACCTCGTCACCGGCCCGCACGGCCAGTTCGACGAACGCGGTTCCGGGCAGCAGCACGGTTCCGGACACGGCGTGGTCGGCGATCCACGCGGGGGACGTCGCCGTCCACCGTCCGGAAAGGACGACACCACCGCCGTCGGCCAGTGCCACCACCGAGTCCAGCAACGGGTGCGCCGCACCGCCGGAAGACGAGGTGGCCCCTTCGAGCCAGTACCGCCGCCGGTCGAACGCGTACGTCGGCAGCTCGACCCGGCGGCCTCGCTCCAGCACCGGCCACGTCACGGCCACGCCGTGCGTGAACGCTTCGCCCAGCGACAGCAGGAACCGGTCGAAGCCGCCGTCCTCCTTGCGGATCGACCCCACGGCCGTGACGTCGGCCGCCTCGATCAGCGAGGCCGTCAGCAACGGGTGCGGGCTGACCTCGACGAACACCGAAGCGCCTGCCGCCACCGCGGCGAGCGCCGCCTGCTGGAACAGCACGGGCTGACGGAGGCTGCGGTACCAGTACTCCGCGTCCAGCTCGGCCGTGTCGATCAGGCCACCGGCCATCGTCGAGTAGAACGGCACGTCGGACGAGCGCGGCCGGATGTCCGCCAGCACCGCCAGCAGCTCGTCGCGGATCTCCTCGACCTGCGGCGAGTGCGACGCGAAGTCGACCCCGGGCAGCCGCCACCGCAGCACACCGGCCTTGGCGAGGCTCTTCTCGAACTCCAGCAACGCCTTCGGCTCACCGGCGACGACCGTGGTCGCGGGCGCGTTGACCGCGGCGACCGAGATGGCCTCGCTCCACGGCGTGATCCGCTCGGCGACCTCGGCCTCCGGCAGCGACACGGACAGCATCGCGCCCTTGCCCGAGACCTGCCGCAGCAGTCCGCTCCGCAGCGCGACGACCTTGGCGGCGTCCGCGAGCGAGAGCGCTCCCGCCACGCACGCCGCGGCGATCTCGCCCTGGGAGTGCCCGATGACCCCGCTCGGCGTGACCCCGCTGGCCTGCCACAACGCCGCCATCGCCACCATCACGGAGAACAGCACGGGCTGCACCACGTCGACCCGGCCGAGGTCGGGGGCGCCCTCGACGCCGTTCAGCACGTCGCGGACCCGCCAGCCCAGCAACGGTTCGAGGGCCAGGTCGCACTCCACCAGGCGTTCGCGGAACACCGGCGACGACTCGATGAGCTCGAGCGCCATGCCCTGCCATTGCGACCCCTGGCCGGGGAACACGAAGACGGGCGTCCTGGCGTGCTCGGCGGCGGTGTTCTCGACGACGTTCGCCGCCGAACCACCCTCCGCGATGATCTCCAGGCCGCGGACCAAGTCCTCGCCCTCGGCGACGACCACGGCCCGGTGGGTGTGCGCGGACCTGGTCGTGGCCAGGGAGAACGCGACGTCCAGCGGGTCCGCTCCGGCCAGGTGAGCGGCGAGCACGGCGGCCTGCGCCCGCATCGCCCGCTCACTGCGACCGCTCACGACCCACGGCACGACGGCCGGGTCGTGGTCGGCCGGTGCTGCCACCGGTTGTTCCGGAGCTTCTTCGAGGATCGTGTGGACGTTCGTGCCGCTGATGCCGAACGCGGACACACCGGCCCGGCGCGGGTGACCGTTGCGTCCCCACGGCTGGGCTTCGGTCAGCAACGACACCGCACCGGACGACCAGTCGATGTGCGGCGAGGGCTGGTCGGCGTGCAGGGTCTTGGGCAGCACGCCGTTGCGCATCGCCAGGACCATCTTGATCACGCCCGCGACCCCGGCCGCCGACTGGGCGTGGCCGATGTTGGACTTCACCGACCCCAGCCACACCGGGGTCTCGCGGTCCTGGCCGTAGGTGGCGAGGACGGCCTGCGCCTCGATCGGGTCACCGAGCTTCGTGCCGGTGCCGTGCGCCTCGACGACGTCCACATCGGACGGACGCAGACCCGCGCTGGCCAGCGCGGCACGGATCACCCGTTGCTGCGAAGGCCCGTTCGGTGCGGTGAGACCGTTGGACGCGCCGTCCTGGTTGACCGCGCTGCCCCGCACGACCGCCAGCACCTCGTGCCCGTTGCGCCGGGCGTCCGACAGCCGTTCCAGCAGCAGCACGCCGATGCCCTCGGCGGCTCCCATGCCGTCGGCGTCGGCCGAGAACGCCTTGCAACGCCCATCTTTCGCCAGTCCGCCCTGACGGCTGAACTCGACGAAGAAGCCAGGGCTGGACATCACGGTCGCGCCACCGGCGAGCGCGAGCGTGCACTCCCCGTTGCGCAAAGCGTTTGCGGCGAGGTGCAGCGCCACCAACGAGGACGAGCAGGCGGTGTCGACCGTGACGGCCGGTCCCTCCAGGCCGAAGACGTAGGACACCCGGCCGGACGCCACGCTGCCCGCGTTGCCGGTGACGAGCTGGCCCTCGGTGCCGTCCGAGGTGTCGACGAGCGAACCCACGTAGTCCTGGCCGCTGAGTCCGGTGAACACGCCGGTCTGGCTGCCGCGCAACGACTCCGGCACGATCCCGGCCCGTTCGAACACCTCCCACGACGTCTCCAGCAGCAACCGCTGCTGGGGGTCCATCGCCAGCGCCTCGCGCGGCGAGATCCCGAAGAACCCCGCGTCGAACGCGCCCGCCTCGCGGACGAACCCGCCCTGCCGCACGTAGGTCTTGCCGGACCGCTCGGGGTCGGGGTCGTAGAGCCCTTCGACGTCCCAGCCGCGGTCGTCCGGGAAGTCGCCGATGGCGTCCCGTCCGGTCGCGAGCAACGTCCAGAGGTCCTCCGGTGAGCGGACGCCACCGGGGAACCGGCAGGCCATGCCGACGATCGCGATCGGGTCGTCGGACGTGGCCGCCCGCACGACCTCCCGCGGCTTCCCGGCCGTCTCGCCGACCAGGTCCACGCGCAGCCTGGCGGCCAGGTCGGTCGGCGTGGGGTGGTCGAAGACGAGCGTCGCCGGCAGCCGCAGCCCGGTGGCGGCGTTGAGGCGGTTGCGCAGCTCGACCGAGGTCAGCGAGTCGAACCCGAGCTCCTTGAACGACCGGGTGGCCGCGATGTCCGCCGCGTTCTCGTAGCCGAGCGCGGCGGCGGCGTTGGAGCGCACCAGGTCCAGCACCGCGCGGTCGCGGTCGGCCTCCGGCAGCCGCGCGAGACGGTCCCCGAGCGTGCTCGCGGTGGCGCCCGCGGCCGTCCTGCGCGCCCGTCCCCTGACGAGGCCGCGCAACAACGGCGGGACGTCCTTCAGCGCCTTGACGTCGATCTTCGCCGCGAGCACCGACGGGACGACACCGGCGATGGCGGCGTCCAGCAACGCCAGTCCGTCCTGAGCGGTCAGGGGTCGCATGCCGCCCGCCGACATCCGCCGCAGCTGGGCGTCGTCGAGGTGCTCGGTCATGCCGCTGCGGTCTTCCCAGAAGCCCCAGGCGATCGAGGTGCCGGCGAGGCCCTGGTCCCGGCGCAGCTGGGCCAGTCCGTCGAGGAAGACGTTGGCGGCGGCGTAGTTGCCCTGCCCGGCGCTGCCGACCGTGCCGGCGGCGGAGGAGAACAGCACGAACGCCGCCAGGTCCTGCCCCGCGGTCAGCTCGTGCAGGTGCATGGCCGCGTCCGCCTTGGGACGCCACACCCGGTCGACCCGCTCCGGCGTCAGGGCGGTGACCACGCCGTCGTCGAGCACGCCCGCCGCGTGCACCACGGCGGTGATGCGGCGGCCTTCGAGCACCTTCGCGAGGGCGGCCCGGTCGGTGACGTCGCAGGCCACGACCTCGGCGTCGATCTCCGGTGCCACCCCGCTCCTGCTGAGCAGCAACAGGTTCCGGGCACCGCGCTCGGCGAGGTGCCGGGCCACGTGCAGCCCGAGCGTGCCCGTGCCGCCGGTGATCACGACGGTGCCGTCCGGGTCCAGCTCGCGCGGCACGGTCAGCACGACCTTGCCGACGTGCTTGGCCTGACTGACGAACCGCAGCGCCTCCCGAGCACGTCGCACGTCCCACGCCCGGATCGGCAGCAGCGACAACGCACCCCGCTCGAACAGCGCGACGATCTCCCGCAGCATCTCCCGGATGCGGTCCTCCCCCGCCTCGGCGAGGTCGAAGGCCCGGTACCGCACACCGGGGTGCTGACCGGCGTCGCGCACGTCGGTCTTGCCCATCTCGACGAACCGGCCGCCGTCGCCGAGCAGGCCCAGTGAGGCGTCGACGAACTCGCCGGACAGGCTGTTCAGCACCACGTCCACCCGGCCGAACCGCTCAGCGAACTCCAGCGTCCGGGAGGAGGCGACGCCCGCCAGTCCGGTGAGAGCGCTCCACTTCGCGGGGCTCGCCGTGCCGTAGACCTCGGCGCCCCACGCTCGTGCCAACTGGGTCGCGGCCATGCCGACGCCACCGGCCGCCGAGTGCACCAGCACCGACTCGCCGGGTTGGAGATCAGCCAGGTCCCGCAGGGCGTACCAGGCGGTCAGGAACACCGTCGGCACCGAGGCGGCCTCGGCGAACGACCAACCGGCCGGGATCCTCGTCACCACGCGGTGGTCGGCGACGACCTCCGACCCGAACGAGCCGCGGAACAGGCCCATGACCCGGTCGCCGACCGCGAGGTCGACGCCGGACCCGGCCTCGACCACCACACCGGCACCCTCGTTGCCGATGACGGTGTCGCCGCCGGGGTACATCCCGACGCACATCAGCGCGTCGCGGAAGTTCACGCCCGCGGCCCGGACCGCCACGCGCACCTGTCCGGCGCCGAGCTCCGCGGCCTCGGTCTCCACGACGTCGACGCCCTCGACGCTCTCGCCGTCCGCCACCAGCCGCCACGGCGTGTCCTGGGGCAGCGCCAACGTTTCCGGCATGGTCCGGGTGAGCCTCGGGACGAGCACGCGGCCGTCCCGCACGAGTGCGGCGGGTTCGCCCAGCGCCACCAGACCGGCGAGCGACTCGGCAGCCGGCTCGGTGTCCACATCGGACTCGACGTCGACCAGCGTGATCCGGTCCGGCAGCTCGGCCTGGACCGACCGCACCAGGCCCCACACCCCGGCCAGGCCGAGGTCCACCCGGTCACCGACGGCGTCGCGGGTCACGACCACCACGTGCGCCTCGGTGTCGGCCAACCGGGTCAGCACCTCCGCCAGCCACGTGACGACGGCCCGGCCGCGGTCCGCGACGGGCAGCGACAGGTCGGCGACGCACGACACCACGACGCACCGGGCGTCGTCCGAGAGCTGGTCCAGGTCCACCCACCCGGAAGCGTCGCCGGGCGGCACGTCCAGCGCGACCCAGTCGGTGCGCAGCAGGGAGTCCCCGCCGGAGCCGCCCACCGCCCCGACCGGCCGGGAGAGCACCGACCGCACCGACGCGACGGCGGCACCGGTGGCGTCGGCCAGGTCCAGCGACAGGTCGTCCTCACCCGCCGGACGTACCCGCACGCGCAGCGCGGTCGCCCCTTCGGCGTGCAACGTGACGTCGTTCCAGACGAACGGCAGCATGGCCTCGCGGACCGCGCCCTCGTCCCGTGCCGCCGCGGCGTGCAGGGCGGCGTCGAACAACGCCGGGTGCAGGCCGAACCGGCCGGCGTCGGACTGGTGCTCCTCGGGCAGCGCGACCTCGGCGAACACCTCGTCCCCGCGCCGCCACACCGCCCGCAGCCCGCGGAACGACGGCCCGTAGCCGTACCCCGCGTCGGCCAGCCGCTCGTAGAACCCGTCGATCCCCACGACCTCGGCACCGGCGGGCGGCCATTCGGTCAGCTCGACGGCCTCCCCCGCCGCACCGCTCAAGAAGCCTTCGGCGTGGTGGCTCCACTCCTCGCCGTCCGCCGACGAGAAGATGCCCACGCTCCGGCGTCCCGACTCGTCCGCGCCGACCAGGACCTGCACCTGGACCGACGCACCCGCGGTCAACGCCAGCGGCCGGTGCAACGTCAGTTCTTCGACGGCAGGGCACCCGATCTCGTCACCGGCCCGCACCGCCATCTCGACGAACGCCGTGCCGGGCACCAGGACCTGGCCCGCGACGGCGTGATCGGCGAGCCAGGCGGGCGAGGCCGGCGACACCCGGCCGGACAGCACGACACCGCCGCCGTCGGCCATCGCGACCGCAGCGCCCAGCAACGGGTGAGCGCCGCCGGTCGTGCCGCCCAGGCCGGAGTCCAGCCAGAACCGCCGCCGCTCGAACGCGTACGTCGGCAGGTCCACCCGACGGCCACCGGACAGCCCCGGCCACTCCACGTCCACTCCGTGCGCGAACGCCTCGCCCAGCGACAGGACGAACCGGTCCAGGCCGCCGTCGTCGCGGCGGATCGACCCGAGCGCCACGACGTCCGCGGTCTCCTGCACCGACGACACCAGCACCGGGTGCGGGCTGATCTCGGCGAACACCCGCAGGCCGTCCTGGACCGCGCTGAGCGTCGCCTGGTCGAACGCGACCGTGCGCCGCAGGTTCTCGTACCAGTACTCGGCCGTCAGCCCGGCGGTGTCGATCAGCCCACCGGTCACCGTCGAGTAGAACGGCACGTCGCACGACCGCGGCTCGACATCAGCCAGCGCGTCCAACAGCTCGGCGCGGATCGACTCGACCTGCGCCGAGTGCGACGCGTAGTCCACCGCGATCCGGCGCGCCCGCACCTTCTCCCGCCGGCACCAGGCCAGCGCCGCCTCGAGTCCCTCGACGTCACCCGAGATGACCGTCGTGGAGGCGCCGTTGACCGCGGCGACCGAGACGCCGTGCCACTCGGCCAGCAGCTCGCGCACCCGTGCGGCGGGCAGGCCGACCGACGCCATGCCGCCCAGCCCGGACAGGGTGACCAGCAGCTTGCTGCGCGTCACGACCACCCGTGCCGCGTCCTCCAACGACAGGGCGCCGGCCACGCACGCCGCCGCGATCTCACCCTGGGAGTGCCCGATCACGCCACCCGGCGTGACACCGCTGCCCTGCCACAACGCGCCGAGCGACACCATCACCGCGAACAGCACCGGCTGCACGACGTCGACCCGCACCATCTCCTGCGCACCGTCCACACCGGACAGCACGTCGAGAATGCGCCAGCCCAGCAACGGTTCCATCACCCGGTCGCACTCGGCCAGCCGGTCCCCGAACACCGGGGCGGCCGACGCCAGCTCCACCGCCATGCCCGCCCACTGCGAACCCTGGCCGGGGAAGACGAACACGGGAGACGTACCGGCCGTCGCTCGGCCGGTGACCACCTGAGCCGACGCACTGCCGTCGCGCACCGCCCGCAACGCGTTGATCAGCTCGTCACGACCGGACACCGCGGCCACGGCCCGTTCCGCGAAAGTCGCCCGGCCGACCGTCAGCGACCGGGCGATGTCGACCGCGCGGAGCTCGGGGTTCTCCTCGACGAACGACAGCAGGCGACCCGCGTGCGCCCGCAGCGCGGCCTCCGACTTGGCCGAGAGCGCCACCGGCACCACCGACTCCGGCGCCTCCTCGACGTCCTGCTCGACGAGAGGTGCCTCTTCCAGCACGACGTGCGCGTTGGTGCCGCTCATGCCGAACGACGACACGCCCGCCCGCCGCGGATGCCCGTTGCGCTCCCACGGCTGGGCCTCGGTCAGCAACGACACCGCACCGGCCGACCAGTCGACGTGCGGCGAGGGCGAGTCGATGTGCAGCGACTTGGGCAGCACGTTGTTCTGCAGCGCCAGCACCATCTTGATGACACCGGCGACACCGGCGGCAGCCTGCGCGTGCCCGATGTTCGACTTCACCGACCCCAGCCACAACGGGGTCTCGCGCCCCTGGCCGTAGGTGGCGAGCACCGCCTGCGCCTCGATCGGGTCGCCCAGCTTCGTACCCGTGCCGTGTGCTTCCACGACGTCCACATCGGACGGACGCAGCCCGGCGTTCGACAGCGCGGCACGGATGACGCGCTGCTGCGACGGTCCGCTCGGCGCGGTGAGGCCGTTGGACGCACCGTCCTGGTTCACGGCGGTCCCGCGGATCACGGCGAGGATTCGCCGGCCGTTGCGCTGTGCGTCCGACAGCCGCTCCAGCAACAGGACACCGACGCCCTCGCCCGCGCCCATGCCGTCCGCCGCGGACGAGAAAGCCTTGCACCGCCCGTCCTTCGCCAGTCCGCCCTGACGGCTGAACTCGACGAAGAACCCGGGGCTCGACATGACGGTCGCGCCACCGGCCAGCGCCAGCGAGCATTCGCCGCTGCGCAATGCGCCGACCGCGAGGTGCAACGCCACCAGCGACGACGAGCACGCGGTGTCGACCGTGACGGCCGGGCCTTCGAGACCGAACACGTACGACACGCGACCAGACGCGACGCTGCCAGCACTGCCGGTGGCGACGTGCCCCTCCACGACGTCCGGACTCGCCGAACTGCCGTAGTCCTGGCCGCTGAGCCCGGCGAAGACACCGGTCTGGCTGCCGCGCACCGACTCCGGCACGATCCCGGCCCGTTCGAACACCTCCCAGGACGCCTCCAGCAACAGCCGCTGCTGCGGGTCCATCGCCAGCGCCTCGCGCGGCGAGATGCCGAAGAAGCCGGCGTCGAAGTCACCGACGTCGTCCAGGAACCCGCCGTGGCGGGTGTAGCAGGTGCCCATCCGGTCCGGGTCGGGGTCGTAGAGCGCCTCCACGTCCCAGCCCCGGTCGAGCGGGAACGTCCCGATCGCGTCGGACTCCCCGGCGAGCAACCGCCACAGGTCGTCCGGGGACGCGACGCCACCGGGGAACCGGCAGGCCATGCCCACGACGGCGATCGGCTCGGTGGAGGCGGCCGCGAGCCGGCCGGCCTCCTTGCGCAGCCGCTCGTTCTCCTTGAGCGAGGCCCGCAGTGCCTCGACGAGCTGGTCGGTAGACGTGCTCAAGTCACACTCTCCTGATCAGGACGAGCTCATGCCCATGGCCCGCCGGACCAGGTCGCTCGCGTCCATCGCGTCAAGGGATTCCGTCGGGTCCGCCACGGGGTCGTCCTCGCCCTGCCCGGCGAGCCGCAGCACCAGGTCCAGCACCCCGCCCGCCTTCAGCAGCTCGAACGGGACGGCGTCGAGCGCGGCGCGGAACCCGGCCTGCTCCGGGTCCGCCGCCTCCGGCGTCAGCTCGGCGAGCAGGTGGGCGGCCAGCGCCACCGGGGTCGGGTGGTCGAAGACCATGGTCGCGGGCAGCCGCAGCCCGGTCGCGGCGTTGAGCCGGTTGCGCAGCTCCACGGCCGTGAGGGAGTCGAACCCGGACTCCTTGAACGCCCTGGCGGCGTCGAGGTCGTCCGCGTTCTCGTGCCCGAGCACGGCCGCGGCGTGCTGGGTGACCAGCCGCACCAGCAGCTTGTCCTGGTCGGCGCGGGGCAGTCCGGCCAGCCGGTCGGCCAGCGACGTCCCGCCGGTGGTCTCGGCGACCACGGCCGAACGGCGCCGGGCCGGCCGGGTCAGCCCGCGCAGCAGCGGGGGCACGTCCGTCGCGGTCCTCAGCGCGGCCACGTCCAGCGGTGCCGCGACCACGAGTGGCGACGGCTGGTCCAGCGCCGCGTCGAACAGCGCCAGTCCGTCCTCCGTGGACAACGGCCGCATGCCGCCCCTGGCCAGCCGCCGCACCTGGGCGTCGTCCAGGTGGGCCGTCATGCCGCTGCGCTCCTCCCAGAAACCCCAGGCGATCGAGGTCGCCGGGAGTCCGTGGACGTGGCGGTGCTGCGCCAGGGCGTCGAGGAAGACGTTGGCGGCGGCGTAGTTGCCCTGTCCCGGACTGCCGACGGCTCCGGCGGCGGACGAGAACAGCACGAACGCCGCCAGGTCCTGGCCCGCCGTCAGCTCGTGCAGGTTCATCGCCGCCTCGGCCTTGGGGCGCCAGACGCGGTCGATCTGCTCCGGCGTCAGGGCGGTGACCACGCCGTCGTCGAGGACACCCGCCGCGTGCACCACCGCCGTGATCCGGCGGCCCCGCAACGCCTCCGCCAGCGCCGTCCGGTCCGCGGCGTCGCAGGCCACGACCTCGGCGCCGAGCTCGGCCTCCAGCTCCGGTGCCGATCCGCTGCGGCTGAGCAGCAGGAGGTTCCTGGCGCCGCGCCGAGCGAGGTGCCGGGCGACGTGCGCGCCGATCGTGCCGGTGCCACCGGTGATCACGACCGTGCCGTCCGGGTCCAGGCCGTGCGGCACGGTCAGGACCACCTTGCCGATGTGCTTGGCCTGGCTGACGAACCGCAACGCCTCGCGGGCCTGCCTGATGTCGAACGCCCGCACGGGCGAAAGGTCCACCGCGCCCTGCTCGAACAGCGCCACGATCTCCCGCAGCATCTCGCCGGTCCGCTCCTCGCCGGCCTCGCCGAGCACGAACGCCCGGTAGCGCACACCGGGATGCCGAGCGGCGACCTCGTCGGCGTCGCGGACATCGGTCTTGCCCATCTCGATGAACCGGCCGCCCTCGCCCAGCAACCCGAGCGAGGCGTCGACGAACTCACCGGCCAGGCTGTCCAGCACGACGTCGACCCGGCCGAACCGCGCCGCGAACTCCAGCGTCCGCGAGGAGGCGATTCCCTTCAGGCCGATGAGCGCGCTCCACTTGGCCGGGCTCGCCGTGCCGTAGACCTCGGCACCCCATGCCCGCGCCAACTGCACCGCCGCCATGCCCACACCACCGGCAGCCGCGTGTACGAGCACCGACTCGCCGGGTTGGAGGTCGGCCAGGTCCCGCAGGGCGTACCAGGCCGTGAGGTAGACCATCGGCACCGAAGCCGCGTCCGCGAACGACCAGCCGGCCGGAATCCTCGCCACCAAACGGTGGTCGGCGATGGTCTCCGACGAGAACGCGCCGGGGAACACGCCCATCACCCGGTCGCCCACCGCCAGGTCGACGCCGGGACCGACCTCGACGACCACACCGGCGCCCTCGTTGCCGACCGCCGTCTCGCCGCCGGGATACATGCCGACGCACATCAGCGCGTCGCGGAAGTTCACGCCCGCGGCCCGCACCGCGATCCGCACCTCCCCCGCCTCCAGCGCACGAGGTTCGGCGGCCTCGACGGTCACGCCCTCCAGGCTCTGGCCGTCGACGGCCAGCCGCCACGGCGAGTCCGGCAGCACCAACGTCTCGGGCGCCGCCTTGGTCAGCCGCGGCACGAAGACCTTCCCGCCGCGGACCAGCGCCGCGTTCTCGCCCTGCGCCACCAACGCCGGCACGACGTGCAGGTCGCTCTCGTCCTCGACGTCCAGCACCGTGACCCGGCCGGCGAACTCGGCCTGGGCGGACCGCACCAGCCCCCAGACACCGGCCTGCGTCAGGTCCACATCGGACTGGTCACCGGCCGCCCCGCGGGTCACGACCACGACGTGGGCGTCCCCCTCCAGCACCGGCCGCAGCCGCTCCGCGAGCCAGGTCACCACCTCCAGCCCCGACCCGGACGGACAAGACAGCACCACGTGGTCGACGTCGTCCGCGGCCTCCGGCGCGACCGGAACCCACTGCACCCGCATCAACTGCTCACCGCCGGACACCTGGTCCGCGCTCACCGGCCGCGACCGCACGGCCGCCACCGTCGCGACCGGCGCGCCGGTGAAGTCGGCGAGATCCAGTGACACCTCGTCGGATCCGGTGCGCCGCAACCGGACCCGCAGCGCCGACGTGCCCTCCGCGTGCACGGAAACGCCCGACCAGACGAACGGCAGCCCGACGGACACGTCGTCCGCGACCGCGCCCGACACGTGCAGCGCGGCGTCGAACAGCGCCGGGTGCAGCGTGAACCGGTTCGGGTCGACCCCCTCCGGCAGTGCGACCTCCGCGAAGACCTCGTCCCCGCGCCGCCACACCGCCCGCAGTCCCCGGAACGACGGCCCGTACCCGTATCCGGCCTCGGCCAGCCGCTCGTAGAACCCGTCGATGCCGACCGCCTCGGCTCCGGCCGGTGGCCACTCGTCCAGTGCGACGCCGTCGGCACCGGCCTCCACCAACCGGCCCTCGGCGTGATGCGTCCACTCGATGCCGTCCGCGGACGAGTACACGCCGACGCTCCGGCCACTGGACTCCGCGGCACCCACCAGCACCTGCACGCCCACCGAACCACCGGTGGGCAGCACCAGTGGCCGGTGCAGCGTCAGCTCCTCGACCGTCGAGCACCCGACCTCGTCCCCTGCGCGGACCACCATCTCGACGAAAGCGGTGCCGGGCAGCAACACCCGGCCCGCCACCGCGTGGTCGGCGACCCACTCCGGCGATGTCGGCGACACCCGGCCGGACAGCACCACGCCGCCGCCGTCGGCCAGCGCGACCGACGAGCCGAGCACCGGGTGTCCCGCACCGCCACCACCGGCGGGCGCGGGGTTCAGCCAGAACCGGCGCCGGTCGAACGCGTACGTCGGCAGCTCCACCCGGCGGCCATCGGCCAGGCCGGGCCATGCCACGTCCACGCCGTGCACGAACGCCTCGCCCAGCGACAGCAGGAACCGGTCCAGGCCGCCGTCGTCGCGCCGGATCGACCCGAGCGCCACCACGTCGGCCGTCTCCTGCACCGACGACACCAGCACCGGGTGCGGGCTGACCTCGACGAAGACCTGGTTGCCGTCCTTCACCGCGCACAACGTCGCCTGGTCGAACAGGACCGTGCGCCGCAGGTTCTCGTACCAGTACTCGGCCGTCAGCCCGGCGGTGTCGAGCAGCTCACCGGTCACCGTCGAGTAGAACGGCACCTCGCACGACCGCGGCTCGATGCCGGACAGCACCTCCAGCAGCTCGTCCCGGATCGACTCGACCTGGACCGAGTGCGACGCGTAGTCCACCGCGATCCGGCGCGCCCGCACGCCTTCCCGTTCGCACCAGGCCAGTGCCTCGTCCAGCCCGGCCAGGTCACCGGAGATCACCGTGGACGCGGCGCCGTTGACCGCCGCCACCGAGACGCCGTCCCACCCGGCCAGCAGCTCGCGCACCCGCGCGGCCGGCAGACCGACCGACACCATCCCGCCCAGCCCGGACAAGCTCACCAGCAGCTTGCTGCGCGCGACGACGACCAGTGCGGCGTCCTCCAGCGACAGGGCCCCTGCCACGCACGCGGCCGCCATCTCGCCCTGCGAGTGCCCGATCACGCCACCCGGCGTGACACCGCTGGCCCGCCACAACGCGCCGAGCGACACCATCACGGCGAACAGCACGGGCTGGACCACGTCCACCCGTTCCATCTTCCGCGCACCGTCCACACCGGACAGCACGTCCAGGACCCGCCAGCCCAGCAACGGTTCCAGCACCCGGTCGCACTCGGCCAGCCGTTCCCCGAACACCGGGGACGCCTCGGCCAGTTCCACCGCCATGCCCGCCCACTGCGAACCCTGACCGGGGAACACGAAGACCGGCGCCCGGCCGGACTCGTCGACGACCGCCTGGACCAGGTTCGGGGCGGGCCTGCCCTCCGCAAGCGCTTGCAGCCCGGACACCACGTCGTCCCGCGAGCCCGTCACGACCGCGCGGTGCGTCAACGCGGTCCGGTCCCGCACCAGCGAGGCCGCCACGTCCGCGAGATCCTGTCCCTCCACAAAGGACGACAACCGCGACGCCTGCCCGCGCAGCGCCGCCTCCGACCGGGCGGACAACACCACCGGCACCACGGAGGCGGACCCGCCAGAGGGCACTTCCTCGACCTCGGGAGCCTCCTCCAGCACCACGTGCGCGTTGGTGCCGCTCATGCCGAACGACGACACGCCCGCCCGTCGCGGGTGGCCGTCGCGCTCCCAGGGCTGCGACTCGGTCGCCACCGACACCGCGCCCGCCGACCAGTCGACGTGCGACGACGGCGACCCGACGTGCAGGGTCCTCGGCACGAGGCCGTGGCGCATCGCCAGCACCATCTTGATCACACCGGCGACGCCCGCGGCCGCCTGCGCGTGCCCGATGTTCGACTTCACCGATCCCAGCAACAACGGCTTGTCGCGGCCCTGGCCGTAGGTCGCCAGCACCGCCTGCGCCTCGATCGGGTCACCCAGGCTCGTGCCAGTGCCGTGCGCCTCCACGACGTCCACATCGGACCCGACGAGCCCGGCGTTCGCGAGCGCCGCACGGATGACCCGCTGCTGCGAAGGCCCGTTCGGCGCCGTCAGCCCGCTGGTGGCACCGTCCTGGTTCACCGCGGTTCCGCGCACCACGGCGAGGATCCGGCGGCCGTTGCGCCGGGCGTCCGAGAGCCGTTCGAGCACCAGGACTCCGACGCCCTCGCCCCACGCCGTGCCGTCGGCGTCGTCGGAGAACGCCTTGCACCGGCCGTCCGCCGCGAGCCCGCGCTGACGGCTGAACTCCACGAACGCGTCCGGCGTCGACATGATCGTGACACCGGCGCTCAACGCGAGCGAGCACTCGCCGTTGCGCAGCGCGTTCACGGCCAGGTGCAACGAGACCAGCGACGACGAGCACGCGGTGTCGACGGTGACCGCCGGACCTTCGAGGCCGAAGACGTAGGAGACCCGGCCGGACATGACGCTGGCCGCGCTGCCGGTTCCCGCGAACCCGGCGAGGCCGGCCGCGGGGTCGCGCGCGAGCGTGGCGTAGTCCTGGCTGTTGCTACCGGTGTAGACGCCGACCGTGGTGCCGTGCAACGCGGTGCCGTCGAGCCCGGCGCTCTCGATCGCCTCCCACGACGTCTCCAGCAACAGCCGTTGCTGCGGGTCCATCGCCAGCGCCTCGCGCGGCGAGATCCCGAAGAACCCGGCGTCGAAGTCGCCCGCGCCGTGCAGGAAGCCGCCCTCGCGCACGTAACAGGTCCCGGCCCGGTCGGGGTCCGGGTCGTAGAGCGACTCGACGTCCCAGCCCCGGTCGGCGGGGAACGTCTCGATGGCGTCCCCGTCGCAGGACACCAGGTCCCACAGCTCGTCCGGGGTGCTCACCCCGCCGGGGAAGCGGCAGGCCATGCCGACGACGGCGACGGGCTCCCGCTGACGGTCCTCCAGCTCGCGCACCCGCTGACGGGTCCTGCGCAGGTCGGTCGTGACCTTCTTCAGGTACTCGACGACCTTCTCATCCTGGGTCATGGCACACCTTTTGTCTGGTCAGCGCGGAGAAGAGGGCACGCGGCGGCGGGGACCGATCGCCGTGACCGGTCCCCCGTCCCGCCCGTGGTCACACGCCCGCGCCGACTTCCCGCGAGGTGGCGAGGGTCCGCAGGCCACGTGCCGGAGCGCTGACGAGCGCGGCCATGTTGCCCGGCGGGTGGGCGTTCTCGTACATCAGCTGGTGGGCGTGCCCGACCTCGGACAGGTCGCCGCACCACGACAGGCACGGGTCGAGCTGCCCGGTCGCGACCAGCTGGGTCACCTCGCGGCACTCGCGGGTGTTGGCGTAGTGCGACCCCTGCAGGCGTTTCTGCCGCATCCACAGGTGCCGCAGGTCGACGTCGGCGTTGTAGCCGGTGGTGCCGCCGCAGATGACGACCATGCCACCCGCGTCGCACACGTACATCGAGGTCGGGATGGTGTCCTCGCCGACGTGCTCGAGCACGATCCGCGGCGAGCGCCGGGACCCGAGGACCTCCCAGAACTTCCTGCCGAAGTCCCGTGCGCCGCGCGTCCAGTGGGCCATCGCCTCGGCGTCCATGACCTCGGGCAGCCGGCCCCAGTGGTCGAAGTCCCTGCGGTTGATGACGCCTTTGGCACCGAGCCGCTCGCAGTACTCCGCGCGGGAGTCGTCGGACACGACCGCGATCGGGATGCCGCCGAACATGCGCACGATCTGGATGGCCATCGAACCGAGGCCGCCGGCGCCGCCCCAGACCAGCACCGGGTCGCCCGGCCGCACGACGTGCGGCGGCCAGCCCATCAGCTGCCGGTAGGCGGTGACGCCGGTGAGCATGAAGCACGCCGCCTCCTCCCAGCTGAGGTTCGCGGGCTTCGGGTGGCACTGGTACTCGTCCACGACGGTGAACTGGGCGAACGAGCCGTAGTTGTTCTGGTAGCCCCAGGCCGCCTGCGAGGACGACGAGATCGGGTCCGTGCCCAGCCGGATGTCGGCCGCCGACTCGTCCCACTGGCAGCCCGAGAGCACGACCTCGTCGCCGACGGACACGTCGTGGACGCCCTCGCCGACCGCCCAGACCACGCCGGCACCCTCGGAGCCGCCGATGTGGAACCCGGAGGTGTCGCCCGCCTTGGCGCGCGCGGCGATCACGTCGAGCGGCGACCCCAGCGCGGACCACACGTTGTTGTAGTTGATGCCGGCGGCCATCACGAGCACGAGCACCTGACCGCGGCCGACCTCGGGCACGTCGAGGACCTCGACCTCGAACGCCACGTCCGGCGGGCCGTAGCGCTCGGGACGGATGACCGACGCGTACATCCGCCGCGGCACCACCCCGAGCGGTGGAATTTCACCCGGTTCGTACAGGGTTTTCACCATCGCCGGATCCTTTTCACCTGAAGTCGGCTCCAGCGGCGTTCCCGAACGCGTTCTGGCCTTTGGGAAAACGAACCGGCGAGGGTCTGCCACCAGGACCGCCCCCGCGGGTCCGCGACCCCGATACCGCCGGAATCGCCTGCTGTCTCGGGATTCGACTGTATGGATCGCCCGCACACCCCAGAACCCCTAGATCGTCCCCCTAAACGAACGCCCCGGGAAGAGGTGTCACCAGCTGGGATGATTGTGCATTGACGTGCGGCGGAGGGCTGCGTGGTTGCAGGCCACGGCTAAGCGCGTGTACTGTCGGAAGAGGTTCGCTTGGAAGCGGATGAACGATCTGGGGGTCGTTCTCGTTCCTGTCCGTTTCGCGAATCCATTCCGGTCAGTCCGGTCGCAACGGGGCGGCCACCGTGGGACGTCAGGGGCAATGGGGGCTCTCTGACGGCCCCTGGAGAGGTTTGCCCACGCCCCCCGCCACCGGGTTGCGAGCAACCCGGCCCCAGGGACCGGAGGACCGTCACGCCCCAGCACATCGCGGTTGTCTGAGATTCTCACCCACTCACGCCGTCACCAGGCACACCCGGTTCGCGATCGCGGCGGGACTGGTCGGCGCGGGCATCCCGTCCCGCGCCGGGGCGCGCCTCGTCCTCACGGCACCGGTCACCCACCGGCGCCGCGTCGGCGCACGTCCTGATACCCGGCTGGGTCTCATTTTTGACTTCATGGGGGGTCAATTCTGATGTCATTGGTCGAGCGCGGAGAAGAGCTTTCCGATTTTTCCGGAATTTTCACCGACGTAACGCGGGGAAAAGGCCGGATCATCGTTGTCACCGGAGTGGTCGCCAGCGGCAAGACCGAGCTGATCGACACGTTGGTCGAGAAGGCGGCCGAGGCGGACGTCGACCAGATCATGGTCTCCAGTTCCGAACTCACCAGTAATCTCCCGCTCGCACTGGTCGTCCAGTTCCTGCAATGCCTGAAGCTGCCACCGGACCTGCGCCGAGAGGCATCCGCGCTCTTCGCCGAGTCAATGCTCTCCCCGGCACCGGGCGGCCTGGACGACAGCGTGCCGGAAACGTCCATCGCCCGATACGCCCATTTGCTCAACGAAGTGGTGCTGACGGCCGCCCGCCACCGGCCCCAGCTGATCGTGGTCGACGACGTGCACAACGCCGACGCGGCCTCGCTGCGGTGCCTCGCGCACCTGGCGAGGGCCATCGCGACCGCGCCCGTGCTGCTGATGATCACCTCGCGGACCGGTGCGCGGCTCGCCCACCAGTTCTTCTTCGACGACGTGCTGCGCCAGCCGTTGAGCACGCACCTGCGCCTCACGCCGCTGTCGCAGGACGGCACCCGGCAGCTGCTGGCCCTGCGGCTCGGCGAGCAGACCGCGGCGCGCGTGTCCGGCAACTGCCACGCGCTGACCGGCGGAAACCCGTTGCTGCTCAACGCCGTCGCCGAGGACCACCTGGCCGAGGAGCTCGCGCAGGTGCAGCACCCGCCGCGGCAGCAGACCTACCAGGTCGTCGTCGGCCCGCGGTTCATCGAGGCGTTCCTCACCTGCCTGCACCGGGTCACCCCGGAGGCGCTGCGGCTCGCCAGGGCGGTCGCCGTGCTCGGCGAGTGGGCCAAGCCGACGCTGCTCGCGTCGCTGACCGGGCTGGACGCCACGACGATGGCGGTGGCGTTCCGGTCGCTGAACGAGTCGGGGCTGCTGCGCGACGGCCAGTTCCGGCACGCGACCGCGCGCGCCACCGTGCTCGGCCACCTGAGCACCAAGGACGCCACGGCGCTGCACCTCAAGGCCGCCGCCGCGATCTACCACGAGGGCGGCTCGGTGACCGTGATCGCCGAGCACCTCGCCACCGCGGACACGTGCGAGTACGCGTGGGGCGTCCCGGTGCTGCAGTGCGCGGCCGAGCACGCCAACGCCGCCGACGACATCACGAAGGCGGTCCGCTACCTGCGGCTCGCCTACCGGGAGACGACCGACGAGCAGCTGCGGGCGTCGATCGGCACCCGGCTGGCGGCGCTGGAGTGGCGGCTCGACACGTGCACGGTCACGCAGCACCTGCCGACTCTCACCACGGCCATGCGCAACGGCCACCTGCCGCACCACCAGCTGCCCGACATCCTGCAGTACCTGTTGTGGCACAACGAGGTCGCCGACGCCAGGGCGCTGATCGCCCAGCTGCCGCCGGACGTGGCCGACTCCGACGTCCGCACGATCGCCGCGCTGCACTTCCTGCGCTGGTGGCTGACGCACACCTACCCCGAGCTGGTCGGCGAGGTGCGGGACGTGCACTTCGACCCGTCGAAGCACGACACGACGGCGGTGTCGGAGGTCGTGCGGGCCCAGGCGCGCGCGGCGACGTTGCTGCAGACCCTGCTCACCGGCGGGCCCGCGCACAGCGTCCAGCACCAGGCCGAGCGCATCCTGCAGAGCTGCCAGCTCGGCGACGGCACCCTGGAGCCGCTCCAGGTCGCCCTGCTCGCCCTCACCTACCTCGACCAGCTGCCGGCCGCGGCGTCGTGGTGTGACGCGCTCTACCGCGACTCGCGCGACCGCAACGCGCCGACCTGGCGGGCGATGCTGGCGAGCACGTACGCCGAGATCGCGATCCGGTCGGGGGACATGGCGGCCGCCGCCGACTACGCGCGCTGCGCACTCGGGTCTTCGCCCTCGCAGACCTGGGGCAGCCACATCGGCGTGCCACTCGGCAACCTCGTCTACGCGCTCACGGTGATGGGCGAGCACGAGGAGGCCGCCGCGCTGCTGCGGCTGCCGTTGCCGGAAGCCGTGCTGGAGTCGCGGTACGGCCTGCACTACCTGCGTGCGCGCGGCACCGTGCATCTGAACCAGGACCGGCCGCTCGCCGCGCTCAGCGACTTCCTGGCCTGCGGCAAGCTGATGCTCAAGTGGGGCATCGACCTGCCGGCGATCATCCCGTGGCGCACCGACGCCGCCGAGGCGCACCTGCAGCTGGGCAACCACAAGGCGGCCAGGCATCTCGTGCACGAACAGCTGCACCTGACGCAGGGCAGGTCGCGCGGCCGGGCGATCGCACTGCGCCTGCTGGCCCGGCTGAGCGCTCCCGAGGAACGCCCGCGCCTGCTCGGCGAGGCGGTCGAGATCCTGCACGACTGCAAGGCCGAGCTCGAACTGGCACTGGCGCTCACCGACCTGGCGTCGGCCTACCAGACCATCGGCGAGCCCAGCAAGGCCCGGATGACGACCCGGCGCGCCCGGCGCCTGGCCAGCCGCTGCAAGGCGGAGTCGTTGCGCAAGCTGCTGCACGTCGGCGACCCGGAGAGCGCCGACCTGCCGGAGGCGGACGTCGAGCTGCCGGTCGCGGCCGACTACGCGCAGCTCAGCGAGGCGGAACGGCGGGTCGCGGACCTCGTGTGCGACGGCAACACGAACCGGGAGATCGCGCTGAAGCTGTTCGTCACCGTGAGCACGGTGGAGCAGCACCTCACGCGGATCTACCGCAAGCTCAAGGTGAAGCGGCGGGCGGACCTGGCGACGGCGCTGCAGATGCAGTTGCTGGACAGCAGCATGTGAGTGGTCGAGCGAACCGGCCGCGGCACCTGAACGGGTGTCGCGGCCGGTGTCGTCTCACGGTCCGGTGATCGCCTTCAGCGCCGCCGCGAGTCGGTCGCGGTACCCGGCCACCGCGGCCAGCTTGACCTCCTCGTAGCCCCGCACGCCATCCGGCAGCCCGGCGAGGTCGACGCACGCCGCGTGGTTGCCGCCGTCGAGCACGGCGAGCACCCGCTCGACGGCCGTCCGGTACTCCCCCACCAGCCGCCGCTCCGTCCGCCGGACCTCGGTGTGCCCGAACGGGTCCAGCCAGGACCCGCGCACCCGGCGGCCCGCCACCAGCGCGCGGAACGCCGGTACCGCCAGCCACGGCCGGAGCTTCAGCTTGCGGCGCATGCCCAGTGCGCGCAGCAGCGGTGGGTGCAGGTGCCACGTCAGCGCGGCGCCGCCGAGCTCGTCGCGGTGCCGCAGGTGCAGACGGGCCACCTCGTACTCGTCCTTGTACGCCATCAGCTTGTGCAGGTTGCGCGCCACGGCATCGGTCAGCTCGGTGCCGTCGGTGGTCCGAGCCTCGGCGGCGTGCACCGCCCGCACGGTGTTCAGGTAATCCCCGGCATAACGCTCATCCTGGTAGGAGATCAGGTCCGCGACCCTGGTGAGCACGAGTGCGCGCAGCTCGGCCGGCGCGTCCCAGTCGCCGAGCAGCCGCCTCGCCGCCGTGGTGTCCTCGGCCGCCGTGGCCTTCGACAGCGCGGCGCGGACGCGGTCGGGGCGGGCAACCGTGGCCCTGCCCCACTCGAACGCCGCCAGGTTCGCCTGCACCGCGACACCGTTGACGCGGATGGCCTCCCGCACCGCGGTGCCCGAGACGGGCAGCAGGCCCGCCTGGTGCGCGGCGCCGAGCACCACGACGTTGGCCAGGGCGTGGTCGCCGAACAGGTCCTCGGCGATCCTGGTCGCGTCGACCCAGAGGTCGCCGGGAGCCGTTACCGACGCGAGCCGCTCGCGCAGCTCGCCGGGGGCGACGCCGGTGGTCTCGGCGCCGACGACCACGTGGCCGGTCGGGGTGACGGAGTTGTTGACGACAGCGCGCGTCCGTCCGTCCATCGTGGACACGGAGTTCGGTGCGAGCGCGACCAGCGGGTCGAAGCCGAGCAGCAGGTCGGACGTGCTGACCTTGTTGCCGACGACCTCGGCACGGCTGATCCGGACGTCCGAGACGACCGGGCCGCCCTTCTGCGACAGGCCGGTCTGGTCGAGGCCCGCCGCGTGCAGGCCGTCGAGGAGCGCGGCGGTGACCAGCACCTGGCTGACCGTCACGACACCGGTGCCGCCGACGCCCGCCATCCGCACCGAGTAGACCTGCCCACCGGCCAGCTCGACCCCGCCGGGCGCCGGCATCCTCGTGGGAGGCTCGGCCACCCGGTGGGAGGACTCCCTGCGAACACTGACGAACGACGGGCAGTCACCCTCCACACAGGACGCGTCCTGGTTGCACGACGACTGGTGGATCCTGGTCTTGCGGCCGAACTCGGTGTCGATCGGGTGCAACGACAGGCAGTTCGACTTGCGGGCGCAGTCACCGCAGCCCTCGCACACCCGCTCGTTGATCACGACGTCCGCATCGGCAGGGGCGACGACCCCGCGCTTGCGCTTGCGGCGCTTCTCAGCGGTGCATTGCTGGTCGTGGATCAGCACGGTCACGCCGGGCGAGGAGGCCAGCACTCGCTGCGCCTCGTCGAGCCGGTCGCGCCGCCAGACGACGGCGTTGCGGGCCAGCCGCACACCCCGGTAGCGCTTGCGGTCGTCGGTCGTGACGATCGTGCGCGTGACGCCTTCGAGCTCCAGCAACCGGGTCAGCTCGCCCACCGGGATCACGCCGGGCGGGCGCTGACCGCCGGTCATCGCGACCGCGTCGTTGTAGAGGATCTTGTACGTCATCCGCGTGCCGGCCGCGACCGCCTGCCGGATCGCGAGGTGTCCCGAGTGGAAGAACGTGCCGTCACCGAGGTTCTGCACGAACGACGATTCGGGCAGGAACGGTTGCATACCAACCCATTGCGCTCCCTCGCCGCCCATCTGGGTCATGCCGGTGACCTCGCCGTAGCGGTCCTCGGGCATCCAGCTGACGAGCGCGTGGCACCCGATCCCGGCGCCGACGAGCGTCCCGTCCGGCACCTGGGTGGACAGGTTGTGCGGGCAGCCCGAGCAGTAGAAGGGCTTGCGCGACGGCAGCAACGGCAGCAGCACCGGCTTGCGCGAGGTGCCCGCGACCAGACCCGGCACCCTGCGGGCGACCACGTCGGCGAGCTGCGCCGAGCCGAGCACGCCGAACTGCGGCACGAGCACGGAACCGCGTTCGTCGGTCTTGCCCACCACTCGCGGCGCGGACGGCAGCCCGTACAGCGACTCCTTCAGCCACGTCTCGAGGAACGGCCGTTTCTCCTCCAGCACAACGATTTCCCGAAGACCGGAGGCGAACTCGTGAGCCGTCGCGGGGTCGATCGGCCACATCATCCGCACGTGCAGCAGCCGCACCCCGGCGGCCCGCAGCTCCGCGTCGCCGACACCGCGCTCGGCCAGTCCCTGCCGCAGGTCGTGGTAGGTCTTCCCGGCGGCGACCACGCCGACGCGGTCGGCGGGGCCGGACACGGTGACGGGGTTGAGGTCGTTGGCACGGGCGTAGCGCCGGGCGATGTCCAGGCGGACCGTGTGCAGGTTCTCCTCCAGCCGGTGCGTGACCGGCGGCAGCAGGTTGCCGGAGACCTCGTGCCGGTAGGGCGTGCCGTCCAGCACCGGGACGACCGGCTCGGCGAGGTGCACGGTCGCCGACCCGTCGACGACCTCGCTCACGAGCTTCATCCCGACCCAGAGTCCACTGGCCCGCGACAACGCGACGGCGTGCAGGCCCAGCTCGACCACCTCGGCGACCGATCCCGGCACGAGCACGGGCATCGCCGCGTCGTGCAGGGCGTACTCCGACGCGCTCGGCAGCGTCGACGACTTGGCGCCGGGATCGTCCCCGACCAGCACGACCACCCCGCTGTGCGGTCCGGTGCCGGCGAAGTTGGCGTGCCGCAGCGCGTCCGCGGCCCGGTCGAGGCCCGGCGCCTTGCCGTACCACCACCCCGTCACGCCGTCGACGAGCGCGTCCGGCCTCGCCGCCGCGACCTGCGACCCGAACACCGCGGTCGCGGCCAGCTCCTCGTTGACACCGGGCTGGTGCACGATCCCCAGCTCCGCCGCGGTGGTGGCGGTGCGCTGCAGCTCCTTGTCGAAGCCCGCCAGCGGGCTGCCGGGATAGCCGGAGACGAACGCCCCGGTGCGCAGCCCGGCGGCGCGGTCGCGGTGCCGTTGCTCGATGATCGCCCTGACCAGGGCCTGCACGCCGGTGAGGTGCACCGCCCCCGCGTCCGGCGCGTAGCGGTCGGCCAGCGCGAACGCGACCGGCACTGGCTGCTGCTCTGCCTCGGTGTCCAGGCTCATGACAGGACAATCCCCTTGGGGTTCGCAGACGACGCCTTGTTCGCAGTCCTCTGCGGGGAAAGCTAGGGCGGTGCCCACACCCCGGCAACCCCTAGGCAGGCCCCTTAGCGATTTCCCGCCGGCCGGCTCGTTGTGTCATAGTCGGGTGGTCCCGCGGAATCCGGTGGTCAATTCGGTGCGATCACACCGGGCACCCCTACTGAAAACCCCTAAAAGCAGAACATGGCGCACATCACGGTTCCGGGAATGCACTTTTCCGGCCTTGAGAAAAAACGGTGCCGGGTGTTGGCTCGGACGGGTGGTCATTCAGCAGAACATCGAAGAGGCAGTGACTCTGCCACTGGAACGGCGCTGCCCGCTGGATCCGCCGGAAGGCCTGCGGCAGCTGCGCGAGGACCGGCCCATCACCAGGCTGACCTACCCCGGCGGCCACGTCGGATGGCTCGTCACCAGCTATTCCGCGGTCCGCGCGATGCTCGCGGACAACCGGTTCAGCGCTCGCAAGGGACTGGGCCGTTCCCCCATTCACGACATGCCGTCGGACCCGCGGATGATGGAACCCGGGTTCTTCGTCACGCACGACCCGCCGGAGCACACCCGCTATCGGAAAGTGCTCACCGGTGAATTCACCGTCCGCCGGATGAAGGACCTGGTTCCGCGGATCACCGAACACACCGAGCAGTTCCTCGACGAGATGCTCCGGCAGGGCCCACCGGCCGATCTGGTTCAGTCGATCGGGTTACCCGTTCCGTCGATGGTGATCTGCGAGCTGCTCGGCGTTCCGTACGACAGCCGCGCCACGTTCCAGAGCTCCGCCGCGGTGCTGCTGAACCTCGGCACCACTCCGGAGCAGTACATGGCGGCGATGAGCGAGCTGCGGGAGCTCATCGCCGACCTGGTGACGCGCAAGCGGGTGGAGCCGGGCGACGACCTGATCAGCCGGCTGGTGGCGCCCGGCGACCTGACCGACCTCGAGGTCCTCAACATCTCGTACCTGCTGCTCCTCGCGGGCCACGAGACCACCGCGCACATGCTCACCCTGGGCACCTACGCCCTGCTGACCCATCCCGACCAGTGGGCGAAGCTCGTGGAGTCGCCGGAGCTGGTCGACAACGCGGTCGAGGAGCTGATGCGCTACCTCTCGATCGCGCACATCGGCCCGGTGCGCACGGCGTTGGAGGACGTCGTGCTGGAGGGGCACCTGATCAAGGCGGGCGAGTCCGTCACGGCCTCGGTGCCCGCCGCCAACCGCGACCCGCTGCAGTTCCCCGACCCCGACCGGCTGGACGTCACGCGGTCGGCGTCCGGGCACGTCGGCTTCGGGCACGGCGTGCACCAGTGCATCGGCCAGCAGCTCGCCCGCATCGAGATGCGGATCGTCTACACGGCACTGCTGCGGAAGTTCCCCGGCCTGCGGCTCGCCGTGCCGGCGGAGGAGATCACCATGCGCGACGACATGGTCATCTACGGCCTGCACAGGCTTCCCGTCGCCTGGTAGCAAGGGAAAAGCCCCGCCGACGGCTCGGCGGGGCTCTCCTGGCGCCTCGGTACTAGATGGGTTCCGAGACGGGCACCGCGACGATCACGCCGCTCTTGTCGGGCACGCACACGATGGTGGTGTCCTGGTGCGTCGTCAGCTGGAACTTGTCCGGCGTGAAGGTGTGCACGCCGAGCTTGGTGGGCGTGTAGAGCGCCTTGCCGCCGGAGAGCAGCACCAGGTCGCCCTTCTTCACGTCCTTCGCGTTGGTCAGGCCCTTGGCGGTGGTCGTGCCGGTGCCGGACCCTCCCACCAGGAGGTTGGTGAACCCCTGCAGGGCGCCCGCCGGCACGTCGCCCGGCGAGGGCGAGACGCTGAGCAGGCTCGCCGTGAGGGCGAACTGCTGGCCGCGCCTCGCCGTGAGCGGCGCGGTGACGGTGACGTCGTAGGACGACGACGCCGACCCCGGCCACGGCGGTTCGGTGCAGGTGTAGGTGATCCTCAGCGTGTTGGAGGTCTCCTCGGCCACGGCGACGGCGGACGTCGCCGACGCCACCACCGCCCCTGCCGCGAGGAGCCCCGCCAGAGCTGCCCGCGATGTTCGAGTGCTGCGCACTTCTCGTTTCCCCCTAGTCGTGTGTCATCCGGACTTGGCGTTGAACAGGGAAAGCAGCTTGCCGGTGTGGCGGTCGAGGGCGTCGGAGACCGCCGACGCCGCACCGGAAGCGAGCAGGTCCGCCAGCATGTGCAGCTGGACCTGGACCAGCGCCACGGCCATCGGATCGGTGATCCGGGCCGTGCCGTCCTCGTCGGTGACCAGCACCTCGTGGGCCGTGTTGACCACGACCTCGGGTGCGGGCACGACGACGTTGCGCAGGTGCGTGAACACCTGGTGCGCCTCAGCGAGGCTGCGGAACCCGAACGTGCGGCCGATGGTGGCCACCAGCACCACGACGCCCTTGCCGGTCAGCGCCGGGTCGGCCGGCGGCCGCGACGCCCAGTCGAGGGCGTTCTTCACGACGCCGGGCAGCGCGTGCAGGTACTCCGGGGTGGCCAGGACGATGCCGTCCGCCGCACGGATCGCGTCGCGCAGCTTCGCGACCGCGGGCGGCGGCGGGTCGACGTCGAGGTCCTGGTTGTACAACGGGATGTCGGCCATCCCGTCGAAGAACTCGAACTCCATGCCCTCGGGAGCGAGAGCGGGCAACGCGCGCAGCAGCTGGGTGTTGAACGAACCGGCGCGCAGCGAGCCGGAGAGGGCGAGAACGCGGGACATCAGCTGGTCACCCTGCTTTCCTCGGGGAACGCGTCCTCGATCCGCGGGATCGCCGCGACGAGCGACTTCGTGTACTCGTGGCCGGGTTCGCGCAGCACGTCCTCGACCGGTCCCGCCTCGACCACCTCGCCGTCGGACATCACCAGCACGTCGTCGCAGAGGTGCCGCACGACGCCGAGGTCGTGCGAGATGAACAGCAGCGACAGGCCGAGGTCGGCGCGCAGGTCGGCCAGCAGGTCGAGGATCTGCGCCTGCACCGAGACGTCGAGGGATGACACGGGTTCGTCGCACACCAGCACGTCCGGTTCGGCGGCCAGCGCCCGTGCGATGGCGAGCCGTTGCAGCTGACCGCCGGAGAGCTGGCGCGGCCTGCGGTCGAGCAGCTGCTCGTCGAGACCGACGCGGTGCAGCCACCGGGTGACCTGCGCCCGGCGGTCGCCCGTCCTCCCGATCGCGGCGAGCGCCTCGCCGACGATCCGTTCGACGGTGTAGCGGGGGTCGAAGGCGTCGAGCGGGTCCTGGTGCACCAGCTGGATGTGCCTGCGGTACGGCCTGCGCCGCGACTCGCGCTGTCCCGACCACGGCCGGTCCAGCACCCGCACGGAACCGGCGTCCGGTTCCAGCAGCCCGAGCACCATGTTCGCGACGGTGGTCTTGCCGGAGCCCGACTCGCCGACCAGGCCGAGGATCCGACCGGCGGCCAGGGTGAACGACACGTCCCGCACCTGGGTGCGGCGCACGCCGTCCGGGCCGACGAAGCTCTTCGACACGGCCTCGACCTCGACCACCGGACCGGACCGCGCGTCCTTTGTGGACTCCACCGGCTCACCGGTTCGCGGACCGGCCAGTCGCGTACCCTTGGGGTGCGCGGACGGCACGGCGGCCAGCAGCTTCTTCGTGTACTCGTGGCTCGGCGAGCGCAGCACGGCCTCGGCGGTGCCGCGTTCGACGATCCGCCCGTCGCGCATCACCGCGATCTCGTCGGCGAGCCTGGCCACGACGGCGAGGTCGTGGCTGATCAGCAACAGCGCGGTGCCCTCCGCCTTCTTCGCGCCGAGCAGCTCCAGGATCTGGGCCTGCACCACGACGTCGAGCGCGGTCGTCGGTTCGTCGGCGATCAGCACGTCGGGCCGCGCCGCGACGGCCGAGGCGATCAGCGCCCGCTGCCGCAGTCCGCCGGAGAGCTGGTGCGCGTACTGCTTCGCGCGCCGGGCGGGGTCCGGCACCGAGGCCTGCGCCAGCAGCTCGACGACCTGGTCCGGCATGGTCGACCGGGTCGCCAGCCGGTGGTTGCGCAGCGTCTCGCCGATCTCGGCGCCGATGGTGCGCACCGGGTCGAGCGACGTGAGCGCGTCCTGGAGCACGAACCCGACGCGGCGGCCGCGCACCGAACGCCACTGCCGGTCGGAGAGCTTGGTGAGGTCCTGTCCGTCGAGGGTCAGCGTGGTGGCCTCGACGTCGGCGTTGGCACCGGTGAGGCCGACGAGGGTGCGCGCGGTGACGCTCTTGCCGGAACCGGACTCGCCGACGATCGCGAGGCACCGCCCGGCGTGCAGGTCGAAGCTCACCCCCTGCACGGCGTGGACCTGGCCCCGCGCCGTGTGGAAGCCGACGGTGAGGTCGCGGACCGAAACGACCGCGGTGTCAGCGGACGGCATCCGGCAGCCTCCCTTCGAAACGGCGGCGCAGGTCCCGGCCCGCCACGGTGAACGAGATGACGGCGAGCGTCACGACCAGGCCCGGGATGACCGTGATGTGCCAGACGACGTCGAGGAAGTCCTGCCCGTCGGCGAGCATCGAGCCCCACTCCGGCGTCGGCGCCTGCGGGCCGAGGCCGAGGAAGCTCAGCGCCGACCCGGCGACGATCGCGGCACCGAGGTAGAGCGTGGCGAACAGCAGCAGCGGCGGCAGCGCGTTGGGCAGCAGGTGCCGCAGGTAGATCGCGGGCTTGCGCTGGCCCAGCGTGATCGCGGCGCGGACGTAGCCGGACTCGCGCACGATCATGGCCTGGCCGCGGGTGAGCCGGGTGAAGCCGGGCACGGACGACAGGCCGATCGCGATGATCACGTTCAGCGTGCCGGGACCGAGGATCGCGACGACGAGCAGCGCGAGCAGCAGACCGGGGAACGCGAGGAACACGTTGGTGAACCACGTGATCACGCTGTCGGCGAGCCGGCCCGCGGTCGCCGAGAGCACCCCGAGCAGGACGCCGAGCACCAGCGCGATCGCGGTCGACCCGATGCCGATGCCGAGCGAGAACCGGGCGCCGTGCACGATCCGGCTGTAGACGTCGCGGCCGAGCTCGTCGGTGCCGAAGACGTGGTCCCAGCTGGGCGTGCTCAGCGCGATGGCGGGGTCGACGGCGTCCGGCGGCTGCGGGGCGAGCAGGTCCGGCACCAGTGCGGCGAGCACCAGCAGGCCGATGAACACCCACGCCAGCGTCAGCCCGACCGGCAGCCGCCGCCTCGTCGTGCCGGTGACGCGGGAGGGGACGGTGAGCAGTCCGGTCATCGGGAGAACCTCCCCACTCGTGGGTCCATCACCCGGTACAGCACGTCGACCAGGAAGTTGACGACCGTGAACACGACGGCCGCGATCACGACCACGCCGCTGACGACCGGCAGGTCCTTGTTCGCGATGGCGGTCGCGAGGGTCCGGCCGATGCCCGGCCGGTTGAACACCATCTCGATCACGACGGCACCGCTGAGCAACGCGCCGACGGTCCAGCCGGACAGCGTCACGAGCGGCACGATGGCGTGCCTCAGCGCGTGCCGGACGCGCACGGTGGTCTCGCTGGAGCCGCGGGCCCGGGAGCTGAGCACGAACGGTTCGCCCAGCGCGCGTTCCATGCCCTCGCGCAGCACCTGGGTGAACATGCCGACCATGCCGAGCGCCAGCGCGACGGCGGGCAGCACCAGGCCGGCGATGCCCTGCCCGGCGATCACCGGGAACCAGTGCAGCTTGAACGAGAAGACCGTCAGCAGCAGCACGGCGACCCAGAAGTTCGGGGTGGAGATGGTGAGCAGCTCGACGACGCCGGAGACCCTGCGCAGCGCCGGACGGCGGCCCGCGGTGGCCACGGCGAGCACGATCGACACCAGCAGCGCGAGCGCGAGGGAGCTCAGCGCCAGCTGGACCGACGCTCCGATCTGCTCGCCGATGAGCCGGACCACCGGCTGCTGCAGCTGGTAGGACTCGCCGAAGTCACCGGTCAGGAGGTTGCGCAGGTACAGTCCGTATTGGACGGCCAGCGGCTTGTCCAGGTTCAGCTCCGCCCGCACCTGGTCGATCAGCTGCTGGGACGGGCCCGAGGTGCCGAGGATCGCGCGCACCGGGTCGCCGGGGGTCAGGTGGATGGCGGCGAACGCGACGGTCGCCGCGCCGAGGACGACGAGCAGGGCCAGGACGAGCCTGCCCAGCAGGCGCCGTGCGGTGGTCATGAGCGGGCTCCTGCCAGCGAGACGTCGTAGAACAGCGGTGAGCCGGAGACGTCGAAGCGCAGCCCGTGCACGTCCGGGGACGCGCCCATCAGCTTCGCCGGGACGTAGATCGGCATCACCAGGGAGTGCTCGATGAGGTAGCGCTGCGCCTTGGCGTAGTCGTCCGCGCGCGCCTTCTCGTCGACGGTGGCGTTCGCGTGCACGAGCCACGCGTCGAGCTCCGGGTGGTTGATCTTGAACAGGTTCGCGCCGCCGCTGGCCGCCGTGGAACCGGTGGCGAAGAAGAACCTCAGCACGTCCGGCTCGTTGCGGGTGTAGCTCGAGTTGAACATGTCCATGTTGCCGTTGAGCAGGTCGTTGGTCCACGTGCCGAGGTCGCGGCCCTGGCGGACGATCTCGATGCCGACCTTCTTGGCCTCGGCCTGGATGCCCTGCGCCAGCGTCTCGACCAGGTGGGTGGCCGTGGCGTTGTTGTACGGCCAGCTGATCGTGAGGCGCTCGCCGTTCTTGGTGCGGTAGCCGTCCTCGTCCCTGCCGGTCCAGCCGGCCTCGTCGAGCAGGCGGGCGGCGAGGTCGCGGTCGACCTGCCACGAGCCGACCGTCGACAGGTCGTAGTGGATCGTGGTCGGCGAGAGCGGGCTCCACGCGCGGTCGAGCTGGCCGAACGTGGCGGTGCGGACGAGCGCGTCGAGGTCTGCCGAGCGCATGAGCGCGGTGCGCACCCGTTCGTCGGCGAGCTTTCCCTTGGTGCTGTTGAAGAGCAGGTAGTGCACCATGCCGGGCTCGACGTTGTGGAAGTACTGCCACGCGCCGTCGGCCTTGAGCGACTTGGCGTTGGCGGGCTCGATCGCCTCGCTGACGTCGACCTGGCCGCTCGTCAGCGCGCCGAACCGGACCTTGGCCTCGGACATGAAGACGAAGTCGAGGCCGTTGAGCGCGACCGCGCCCGTGTGCTTCGCCGACGGCGGTGCCCAGGCGTAGGCGGGGTTCCTGGTCAGCGAGATCCGCTCGTTGCGGGCCCAGCGCACGAACGAGAACGGGCCGGACCCGACCGGTGCCCAGCACAGGTTCGCGAAGTTCTCGGAGATCGACTTCGGCGACTGGATGCCGAGGTTCGGGGTGCTGAGCGCCTGCAGCAGCGCGCTGTTGGGCTTGCTCAGCCGGACGGTCACGACGTCCTCGCCGGTGACCTCGGCGCCCGCGTACCCGCTGATGAGGTTCTTGGCGGAGAACGACTTCGTCTTCGGGTCGACCGCGTGGTCGAGGGTGGCCTTCACCGCGGCGGCGTTCACCGGGGTGCCGTCGTGGAACTTCGCGTCGTCGCGCAGCCGGAAGGTGTAGGCGAGGCCGTCCGGCGCGATGGTCCAGCTGCGGGCGAGCCACGGCTCGAACCGGCCGTCCGGCGTCATCTCCACCAGCGAGTCGAACACGTTGCGGTTGATCAGCGCGGTGATCCCGGCGGGACTCACCTGCGGGTCGAGGCAGTCCGGCTGCTGCCCGGTCGAGAAGGTCAGCACGCCGTCGGCCCGAGCGGCCGTGCCGGTGGCGGCGCACCCGCCCAGCGCTGTGACGGCGAGCAGCAAGCCCGCGGCGAACAGCCGCGAACGCAGTCGTGGGTGGGACTTCATGTCCGGCCGCTCCTCAGAGGTTCTTCCGGAATTAGCCGGTAATGCGCCACGCGGCGGCACCTGGCGTCGGCAAGCGTAGGTGGCCGTTCGTCGCGGGGGGACCCCAGAAACGACCCCCTAAACCGAGTCCACTTAGGCCGGTCAGGGGGTCGCGCGCGTAGCGTCCGGGGACATGGGCGACGCGACGCGGATGCTGCGACCGGTAGAGGCGATGCTGGCGATCCTGCGCGACGAGGGCGTGTCGAAGGTGTTCGGCAACCCCGGCACCTCGGAGCTGCCGTTCGTCGACGCACTGGCGGCCGCGGACGACATCGAGTTCGTCCTGGGGGTGCACGAGGGGTCGGTCGTCGCGATGGCCGACGGCTACGCCCGCGCGACCGGACGGCCGGCGTTCGTGTCGCTGCACATCGCGGCGGGCCTGGCCAACGGGATGATCGGGCTGCTCAACGCCTCCCGCTCGCGGACCCCGCTCGTGGTCACCGCGGGCCAGCAGGACCGCAGGCACCTGGCGAGCGACCCGATGCTGTCCGGCGACCTCGTCGGTCTCGCCCGTGCGGCCGTCAAGCACACGTTCGACGTGCAGCACGCCCACGACCTGCCGATCATGCTGCGCCGCGCCTTCGCCCTGGCCGTGCAGCCGCCGGCGGGACCGGTCTTCCTCTCGATCCCGATGGACCTGCTCCAGGAGGACGCTCCTGTTGCCGTACCGGCGAAATCGGTCATCGCCACCCCGGGCGCACCTGATCTGACGGCGGCCGTCGAGGTGCTCTCGTCGGCGTCCCGCCCGGCCGTCGTCGCCGGCGACGGGGTGGGCCGGGCCCGTGCCGTGCCGTCCTTGGTGGCACTGGCCGAGCGGCTCGGCGCGACCGTCTACCACCAGCCGATGCACGACGGCGTCGACTTCCCGGCGTCACACCCGTCCTACGCCGGTGCGCTGGAGCCCACCAACCAGGCCATCCGCGCGCGGCTGGAGCAGCACGACGTGGTGTTCGTCGTGGGTTGTCACGCCTTCATGGCCCACCACTACACCCCCGGACCGGCCGTGCCGCCGTCGGTCCGGGTGGTGCAGCTCGACGAGGACCCGGCGGAGATCGGCCGCAACTTCCCGGTGGCAGCGGGCCTGACCGGCGGCATCCAGTCCACTTTGGACGCACTCACGCCCCTGCTCCCGGCCCGTCCGCCGGTGACCACCGACCTCGCGGAACGACGAGCGGAGACCGGCGCCAGGGCGGTGCGGAGCTACGGCCCGCCACCGTTCGACCCGCTGGCGGCGGTGCACGCCGTCGCCGCGGGCCTGAGCGACGAGACCGTGGTCGTGGAGGAGGCCATCACGTCGGGCGTCCTGCTCCGCTCGGTGCTGACCCTCGACCACCCCGGCTCACTGGTGCACACGGTCGGCGGTGGCCTGGGCTCGGGCATCGGCGCCGCCGTGGGCACCCGCCTGGCCGACCCGCGGCGTCCCGTCGTCGCGGTGCTGGGCGACGGCTGCACGCTGTTCGGCCTGCAGGGACTCTGGTCGGCGGCCCGCTACGAGGTGCCGGTGACGTTCGTGGTGATGAACAACGGCGAGTACCGCACCCTCAAGGAGACCCTGGACCGGTGGGACGCGGGGGCGTCACGCGCGGCGGGCCACCCCGCCTTCCAGCTGGGACCGCCCGCGCTCGACTTCACCAGGGCGGCGGAGTTCTTCGGCATCGAGGCGGTGCGCCCGGACTCGCTCGGCGAGCTCACGGCACTGGTGGCGAAGTCGCTGACCGGGTCGAAGCCGCTCCTCGTGGACGTGCCGATCACGGCGCACAGCTGACCCCGGCCGGCGGACGGCCGCGCGTCAGTCCAGCTCCTCGATCCGCGTCTGGAGGTCCGCCACGAACCGGCCGAGCAGCCGGCCGAACGCGTCCCGGTCCTCCTCCGACCACTCCTCGACCACCCCCGTGAACCAGCCGAGCACCGCCCCCAGGTACCGCCCCGCCGCCCCGTCACCGGCGTCCGTCAGCTCGACCAGCCGGGCCCGCTGGTCGTCCGGGTCGACCACGCGCCGCACCAGGTCGGCGCGCTCCAGGTCGTGCAGGTGCCGCGTGACGTGCGGGCCGGCGACCTGCATCCGGGCGGCGATCTCACCCACCCGCAGCGGCTGGCCGGCCATGCGCAGCGTGATGAGCACCGTCAGGCCCGGCCGGTCCACCGGGAGGCCGACCTGCGCCATCGCCCGCTCCACCAGCTGGCTGCGGTTGAACACGGTGCCCAGCCGCATCAGCTGCGGCAGCACCGCCTCCAGGTCCAGGCCCTCGCTCATCTCACACCTTACTTACCTAACTTAGGTATATGCTTGTGCCAGTCGCGCACCACGGTAGCGATCACCGCGCGACAAAAAAGGATACCTAACTTAGTTATCTGGAGGATCGACATGACAAGCGTCCTCGTCTCCGGCGCCAGCATCGCCGGGCCGGCCCTCGCGTTCTGGTTGCGGCGCCACGGCTTCGACGTCACCGTCGTCGAGAAGTCGCACGCCCTGCGCGGGGGTGGCTACCCCATCGACATCCGCGGCACGGCGCTCGGCGTCGTCGACCGGATGGGGGTCCTCCCCCAGCTGCGGGAGGCGCACGTCGACACGCGCGAGATCACCTTCCTCGACAGCGACGGCGGCGTCGTCACGTCCATGGGTCCCGACACGCTCACCAGGAGCGATGCCCACGACCTGGAGGTCCGCCGCGGCGACCTCGCCGAGATCCTCCACGCCACCATCCGCGACGACGTGGAGTTCCTCTTCGACAACTCGATCGTCGCCGTGGACGACCACGCGGGCGGCGTGGACGTGACGTTCCACAGTGGACTGCAGCGGACCTACGACCACGTCATCGGCGCCGACGGGCTGCACTCAGGAGTGCGCGCGTTGACGTTCGGCCCGGAGGAGAGGTTCCACCGCTACCTCGGGTACTGCTTCGCGGGCTTCACCATGCCCAACAAGCTCGACCTCGCACACGAGGCGGTGATGTGGAACGTGCCCGGCAGGTCCGCCGTGATGTACGCGGTGGGAGAAGCCGAGAGCGTGCACGGGTTCCTGAGCTTCAGCCGCGCCGAGGCGCCGTTCGGCGCGTTCCGCGACCCCGGGGCGCAACGCGACCTGGTGGCGTCGGTGTTCGCCGGCGACGGCTGGGAGGTGCCGCACCTGGTCGAGGCGATGCGGGCGTCGGACGACCTGTTCTTCGACACCGTCAGCCAGATCCACCTGCCGCGCTGGTCGTCCGGCCGCGTCGCGCTCGTCGGCGACGCCGCGTACGCGCCGTCGTTCCTCACCGGACAGGGGTCGAGCCTCGCGCTCGTCGGCGCCTACGTGCTGGCGGGTCGGCTGGCCACGGCCACGACCCACACCGAGGCGTTCGAGAGCTACGAACGCGAGACGCGCCCGTTCGTCGAGGCGAACCAGGCCTTGGTGGAGGAGGGCAACGCGGAGCTCTTCCCCGGCACCGCCGAGGCGCTCGCCGCGCGCAACGCCGGCCTGCGCGCGCTCACGACGCTGCCCGCCGAGGCCGGTCGTCCCGAGCACTCGGCCATGACACTGCCGGAGTTCGCCGTCACCTCATGACAGGAGGCGGCCGGGAGGCGCGGTGCAGTACGCGCGCGGCGTGCCCCAGGCGTTCTGGGCGTCCCTCGACGCGCGGACGTCCAGCAGCGTCAGCCGCGCGACGGTCGAGATGTCGACCTCGACGTGCTGCGGCGCGTCGGTGATGCCGGCCTGACGCGAGGTGATGTCCTGGTCGTCGGCCCTGACGACGAACTGCCCCGCGCCCTCGGTCTGGGTCGAGGCCGCGTCCTTGCCCACCCACACCGACAGCCGGGTGCACTTGCCCGCCGTGGCCCAGGTGCTGAAGTTGCCGGGCTGGGACGCCGGGGAGACCTGGACGCCGCGAATGCTGTGGGGGAACGGTTCCCTGCCGACACCGATGGCGAGCGACGTCACGACCTCGTGTCCAGGACCGGACTCGACGGGCTCGTGCTGCGTGAGGTCGTACCAGCCCTCACCGGAGCGCACCGGCCCGCTGGTCACCGCCGCGACCTGAGCCGTCGTGGTCGGCAGGCCGGTGGCGAGGGTGGGGCTGCTGGCCAGGTCCGCGTCGTCGTCGTACTTCAGGACCCCGGCGAGCACACCGGCCGACCCGACGAGCGCGACGACCACCGCGGCCACGCCGGCGATCTTGAGGAACTGCTGCGGTGCGAACAGGGCGGCGATGCCCGCCACTCCCAGCGCGCCGACGCCGATGACGACCGCCGGTCCGACTCCCCTGTCGTCCAATGCGACGGCGGCGGCCACCACGGCGATCACGCCCAGCGCCGCGAAGATCCATTTCACCGGTCCGCCGCCGCCACCGTTGCTCCGTTCAGACGTCATGACCGGCTTGATCCGCGTCACATTCCCCATCGTTACAGAATTTCTGATTTACGGGCCCAAAGAAACCCCCCGTTGTTCACAAGGTCAACGCGTCTCGACTGGCAAGATCGACGGATGCGCTCGCTGATGGCCCTGGCCGATCTCGCGACCCCCATGGCGATCCGCGTCGCCGCGACGCTGGGGCTCGTCGAGCACGCGGGTGACGGCGCCACCGCCGCCGAGCTGGCCGAGCGCACCGGTGCGGCGGCCGGTCCGCTCGCACGCCTCCTCGACCACCTCGTCACGACCGGGGTGTTCGAAGAGGACGCGGGCCGGTACCGGCCGACCCCGCTGGGGGCGCAGATGCACCCCGGCTCCCCCGAGGGCGTCAAGCCGTTGCTCGACATCAGCTGTGCCGGTGGCCGCGCCGAGCTCGCGTTCGCCGACCTGCTCGACACCGTCACGACGGGCGTGCCCGCCTACCAGGTCCGGTACGGCAGGCAGTTCTGGGACGACCTCGGCGCCGACCCGAGGCTGCGCACGTCGTTCGACGCCCAGATGAACTGGCGCTTCCGCACGCACGCGCCGCGGATCGCCGCGAACTTCGACTGGAGCCGCTTCCCCGCGATCGTCGACCTGGGCGGGGGCGACGGACCGTTGCTGACGGAGATCCTGGCGGCGCACCCGTCGGTGCGCGGCACCGTGGTGGACCTCCCGCCGACCGCCGCCGCGGCCACCGCGCGGTTCGCCGAGCTGGGTCTGTCCGACCGGGCTTCCGCCGTGGCGGGCAGCTTCTTCGACCCGCTGCCCGCCGGTGCCGACGCCTACCTGCTCTCGGACGTCCTGCACGACTGGGACGACGAGGCGTGCCGGAAGATCCTCACCCGGGTGCGCAACGCTTGTGCGCCGCACAGCACCGTCGTGGTCGTGGAAGCCGTGCGAGGACATGGCGCCGACACGGGGATCGACCTGTTCATGCTGATGTGCTTCAACGGTCGTGAGCGCACGGTTGACGAACTGGCGGCGCTCGCGGCGTCGTGCGGGCTGGAGTTCCGGAACGCCGTGGTCGTCTCGGACGGGCGGATGGTGCTGGAGTTCGTGCCGTGACCGGACTGCCGGGTCACGACTGCCGCGCGGTGCCGGCGAAGTAGACGGCGGGCGAGCAGCTCAGCCCGTCGTTCTGGCAGCTCACCGCCACGACGACCGGGGTGCCGGGCGTGACCTGCAGCGGCTGGGTGAAGTGGTAGTCGAGGTGGGTGAAGGTCGCGAGGCTGAACGTGAGCAGGACCGTGTTGCCGCGCCGCACCTCCATCGTCCCCTTGTCCTGCGCCGGGTTCTGCAGCACCAGGTCGGTGATCGACAGCGTCCTGCGGCCGGGGTCCGAGTAGGAGAACGTGCTGAAGCTGCCGACGGCGGACGGCGGTGCGCCCGTCTGCACGCGGAAGTCCACAGCGGACGGTGGCGGCACCGTCGTGGTCGTGGGAGCCGGCGACGAGCTCGTGGGCCGGTTCGACGAGGCCTCGGCCGCGGCGGACGCGGCGTTGTCCTGCGCCTCGCTCGCCCGCGCGTTCGCGTCGGCCACCTGGGACGAGAGAACGGCGTTCTGCGCGTCGGCGGCCTCGCGGGCGGCGGAGGTGACCACGGGCTTGAGCACGGTGAACCACAGGGTGGCCAGCGCGACCGCCACCACCAGGACCAGGGTGACCAGCGGGACGAGCCACCGCGGCAGCACCGGGTCCTGCACCATCGCCGCGTCGACCACGAGCGGGTCGCCGCCCCGCGGGTAGACCTCGACCCGGTACGGCAGCGTCTTGCTCGCTCCGCGCAGGAACCGCCTGCGGGGCTTCACCTTCACCTCGACGACGGTGGCGGTGCCGGGCTCGGTCAGCACCTGCGGGGTCGGGGTGGAGCCGCGCAGCTGGTCCTCGGGGTCGACGACCTGGACGTCGGTGGGCACCTCGTGGTTGCCCTTGTTGTCGATCACGAGGTGCTGGCGGCCGGTGCGCGAGCCCCTGGTGGTGCGGGGCACCAGCTCCGCGTCGATCTCGGTGTACTCCGCGACGACGACCGTGCCCTCGTGCACGGCGGAGCCCTCGGTGTCCTCTGTGGACATGATGCGCACCGCGAACGGCGTCTCCCCCGCGGGCACGTCCGGGGACCTGGGCGGTGAGAACGTGATCCGCGCGGTGCCCTCCTCGCCGGGGAAGACGCTGAGCTCGGCCGGGCTGACGGTCACCCACTCCCGCGCGTCGCCGACGACGTCGAGCAGGAACCTGTCGACCACCTGACCGTCGTTGCGGACGTGGATCTCGCAGGTCGCGCTCTCACCCGGCGTCGCGGTCACCAGGTCGTCGGGAAGTGTTGCGGTGGCACCCATGCGGGCAGCGTCCCCCGCGGGCCCGCAGCGGAGCGCGGGTGATCGGGTACGACCTGCGGGCAAGGCGCGTTGCCCGCAAAGGCAACGGGGACGTGCCCCGCGAGGTGCCTCCGCACGGGCGCCGGTGCGCGCGGACCGGTCGTACGGTCGGCCACGTCGCAGAGGGAGGCCGACCGTGGGCGAGTACCGCCGTACCCGAATCGTTTACGCACGACCGAGAACCCGCACGAGCAGGCGCTTCACCGGCGCCGTCGCCGCGCTCGTGGTGGCCGCGGGCGGGATCGCGGCGCTGTCCCCCGGTGACCGGCCGGTCACCAGGGAGATCGCGCCCGTCGCGGACACCGGCGCCACGTTCTCGTGCACCGGCCAGGCCGCCGACTACCGCGTGCCGGACCACGTGACCTCGCTTCAGGTCACGGCGAGGGGAGCGGGCGGGGAGGACGCCGACAACGGCGGCGCGGGCAAGGGAGCGGTCGTGCGCGCCACCGTCGCCGTCACCCCCGGCGAGACCCTGAGGGTCGCGGCCGCGTGCTCGTCGGGCTACGGCCTCCACAACGGCGGCGAGGGCGGCGGCGACGGCGGTTCGCCGGGTGTGCAGTCGTCCGGTGGCGGCGGTGGCGGCAGCAGCGGCGTGTACCGCCGCGGCGACTTCACGTCGCTCGTCGAGGCGGCCGGCGGAGGAGGCGGGGGTGGCAAGGGCAGCACGGCCGGCCAGCACGGCGGTGGCGGCGGCAACGGCGGGAGCACCGGCGACCACAACGGCGGCGACGGCGGAGGCGGGGACGGCTGCTGCTTCGACCAGGGCGACCTCGGAAAGGGAGGCGGCAAGGGAGGCGGGTCGGGACACGCGCCCTCCGACACGTCCGGCAGGGGCGGCGACGGCGGGAACGGGAGCAGGTACGGCGCGGGCGGAGGCGGCGGAGGTGGCGGCTGCACCAACGGCGGCGGCTACGGCGGCGGCGCGAGCTCCGACGACGGCGGCGCGGGCGGAGGCGGGGGCGGCGGCAAGTCGTGCACGACGTCCGCCAACGCCGACTACTCGGTCGCGGACAGCGTCACCGGCGGACAGGTCACCATCGCGACGAACGGCATCCAGCTCGTCGTCACGCCGGACACGTCGTCGTTCCGCAGCCCGCCCGCCGTCGGCGACACGATCAGCTACGGCCTCGCGGCGACCAACCAGGGGTCGAACGCCCTGACCAACGTCACCATCACGCCGCCGGCCGGGTCGACGCTGCCCGGCAGCGCGCCGTGCTCCGACACCCTCGGCAGCGGGGAGGTGCTGCGGTGCACGGCCACCTACCGGATCACCGCGGCGGACATCGACGCCGGTGTGGTCACCAGGACGTCGAACTCCTCCGGCACCTCTCCCGTCCCGGACTCCGTCACGGTGTCCGCCGCGCAGCAGACCGCGTCCGTCCCGATCGCCAGGGATCCGGGGGTGGCCGTCGAGTTCGCGGCGCCGCCTTCGGTCAACGAGGACAAGGTCACCTACGACCTGAAGGTGACGAACACCGGCAACACCTCGCTGACGAACGTCGTCCCCACCCTCACCGCCGGTGGCACGGCGCAGACGCTGACCTGTTCCATCGCGAAGCTCGCAGCTGGTGCGTACACGAACTGCTACCACGTCTACACGGTCAGACCCGCGGACCTGGAACGGGGATCCGTGGCGGCCCAGGCCGACGTGTCGGCGACGTCGCCGATCGGGCCGGAGGGGTTCGACCCACCCGCCCAGGCGACGACCCCGTTGAAGCAGACCTCGAAGATCGCGGTCAAGCTGACACCGGGCCTGCCCGCGGACAGCAACGGCAGTGGCCGGACCGACGCGGGTGACCGGATCGCCTACACCGCCGAGCTCACCAACACCGGCAACGTCACGATCACCGAGGCGAAGCTCGGGCTGCCCGGCGTGAGCGAGTGCTCCCCCACCGAGGCGGAAACGCTTGCGCCTGCCGCGAAGCTGACGTGCACCGGGTTCCACCAGATCACCCAGCGGGACATGGACGCCGGATCCGTCGTGACGACGCTGACCGGCACGGCGGTCGGCAAGAACGACGAGACGCTGTCCCAGACCACGTCGAGCACGACCACGCTGGACGGCGAGCAGACGCTGTTCGACATGATCACGCAGCACACCGTCGTCGACACCACCAACAACCGCAAGACCGACGCGGGCGACGCCGTCGAGTACCGGTTCAGCGTCACCAACGGCGGCACGACCACGGTCGAGGGAGTGAAGATCACCGCCAAGCTCACCGCTCCGGCGAGCCCGCAACCGGTGCTCGACTGCATCCCGGCGGACGGGGTTCTCAAGCCGGGCAAGACGTTGACGTGCACCGCGCAGTACACGATCACCGCGGCCGACGTGGTCAAGGGAACGATCACGAGCACGGCCGCCGCGACGGCCACGAGCGACGGCACCACGCTGACGTCGCCGGAGAGCGTGGACGTCACGCCACTCGACCAGAACCTGCAGATCGACGGCAAGGCGTCGTTGTCCAACCGGGTCGACATGAACAGCAACGGCGCCACCGACGCCGGTGACCTCCTCGACTTCGAGGTGCTGCTCACCAACGTCGGCACGGTGCCGGTCGAGAGCGTCACGGTTGCGGCCGGAATGAACGGTGCCACCACGGGCCTGCCGGTGACGTGCACGCCCGGTCAGCCGGCGACGCTCGCGGTGCAGGGCACGATGAAATGCGCGGCGCACCACACCGTGACGGCGGGCGATGTGAAGGCGGGCATCGCGAAGTTCACCGCCAACGCCTCCGGGGTCGCCGGGGGGAACCCGGTGCAGGCACCGCAGATGACCGTCGAGGTGGCCACCCAGCCCACTCCCCCGGCACCGACGACGACCACCACGACGGCGCCGGGCGGAACCACCAGCGGGGTGGTCAGCGTGACGAACTCGCTCGGGCAGGTGGTGGCCGTGACGAACGGCGGCACGCCTCCCGCGGGCACGCTGCCGGTCACCGGGTCGAGCGTGCGCGGGCTGCTGGTGCTGGCCGGGCTGCTCGTGGCCGTGGGAGGCGTGAGCCTGGTGCTGCTGCGCAGGCCGCGCCGCCCGAAGCTGTGACAGCCGGGAGATCGGGTCAGTCGAACTTCACGGACTTCGACGACCCGATCTCCTTGCGCAGAATCACCATGAACGGCCGCCGGTAGTCGTCCGACATCGACGTGACCCGCCAGAAGTCGCCGAGCCTGCCCTTGGCGCGGGTGATCGTGCCGAGGGAGGCCGACGCGGGCACGCCGTCCTGCGCGACCGCGGCGGCCTGCAGCAGGCTCCAGACGCCCCGGTGGTCCTGCGGCATCCGCGACATCAGCACGACGTCGCGGAACTGGACGTACCAGCAGGCGTCGCCGCGGTGGTCCAACGACCGCAACGCCTCCTTGTTCACCTCGGCCACCTGCCGCGGCACGAGGCGGACGAAGACGCCGTAGCCGACCTCGCGGTGCAGCCGCCAGCACCGCAGCGTCGCGGTCAGCTCCCCCTGGCCGAGACCCACCTCGACCGGGTCGCCCGTCTTCCGCACCCGGTCGCCGTAGCCCGCGACCGTCTCGTCGCCCGGCAGCTCGTAGGGCAACCCGGCGAGCAGGGCGCGGACGCCGGCCCACGTCTCGTTGTACTCCCACTTCGCCTGCCTCGTCACGACCTGCACGGTGGCGAACGAGGTCGCCAGGCCGCGGGGCGCGGTCCGCCGACGCGTCCGCGGTGCGGCCAGCCGCCGGCAGTCCTCGAGGAAACGGCCGATCTCGGTGCCGTAGACCGATTCGACGCAGTCGAGGTAGCGCAGGCGCCAGCGCTCGACGAGGTCGGTGTCCTGCTCCAGGCGCGCGATCACGTCCACGAACGCTGTGTCCCCATAGCTCGACACGGCCCGCAACGACTCCGCGAGCTCGGGCTCGTCTTCCTGCAGCGCGGCGAAGACGAGCAGCGACGTCTCGGTCATCGGCACATACCCGGCCTCCACCCAGCGCGTCAGCAGCACCGGGGGCTCCGGGTACGCCTGGTCGAACAGGGACAGCCGGACAGCCTCGCCGAGCGCGCTCATCGCCGCGGCGGACCACTTGTCCAGGAACCGCACCATCCTCTGGTCGGAGGCGAACAGGTCGTACACGGTCGCCGCGGTCGGCAGGACCTCGCGCAGCAGGGCCAGGTCTTGGTCGTCGTACCAGTCCATCCGCCCATCTTCGGCAGTGGCGGAGGGGTTCCGGCCGGACGCGCGGGCCGGCGCGAGGGCAGGAGTCTGCCCGACCGGGCAGATCGTCAGCCGGGAGCGTCGAGGGCGTTCCTGAGCGTGCTCAGCTCGACGGCGCCCTCCACGACCATGCTGACGACCGCGTACCGGCTGCGGATCTCGTCCACCACGGCGGCGTAGTCCTCCATCCACCGCCGCACGGTCTGGGCGAAGACGTCGAGGTCGAAGTGCAGGCACCGCCTCAGCTCCCGGCAGCCGCGCCGCACCCGGTCCGCCACGTCCTCGCCCGCGTTCCACGCGTCGGCGTCGGCGACCAGGTCCGCGACGGCGTCCGCGGCGCGGTGCTGGAAGTCGAACCCCGCCTCGAAGAGCTTGAGGTGGCCGCAGAGCCACGACGCCACCGGCACCAGCTCGCGGTCGACCCGCAGCACCGCCCGTGCGTCCTCAGTGGACTCCTCCAGCGCGTCGAGGAGGTTCTCGCACGCGCGGGTCGCCAGGTCGCGGAACGCCAGCAGGGACGGCATCAGCTCGTTCGCGACGACCCGCAGCTGGTCGAGCTTCTGCACCGCGGCGAGATAGAGCGTGCTGAGCGTCCCGGTCAGCGCCACCAGGACGACGTCGGCCTCCGCCTCCAGCGAGGCCGGCGCGAGGTCCTCGTGCCCGTCCCGCAACCTCGTCAGCGCGGCGCACGACCTGCCGTACTCCGCCAGCTCCTCGTCGATGTCCTCCGTGTGCAGCCACGACACCCACCCTTCCGGCGGCAGCGGGGGAAGCGCGATCAGTCGCTGGTGGGTCACGGCACACATGGTCACCGCGAACCGCCTGCCGCTCAAGGGGCGGTGCGGGGTCGTCGTCCCTTTAGGGCAGCGCGTTCGGATGGTCCCGCGCACGGCGATCGGTGCTGGACTGGTGCCAGCCCACCGAAAGCGCCCAGCAGCACCGGAGGTCCGCAGTGGACTCGTCGCACGACCAGCAGGTGACCACCGCCTACGGCCAGTCGTTCCGCGTCGTCGCGCCGGAGCACCTCTTCGGGGAGGTCGAGTTCGGCCACGACCGCGTCGACTTCTGCTTCATCCCCGCCTACCTGACCGACGAGATGAAGTGCTTCGTGCGGATCTTCGACGAACGCGGCCAGGAGCCGCTCGGCAACGTCGCCCACGTGGTGGTCGAGGAGTGGGCGGACGACCGGAAGTTCGTGTGCTTCAGCTCGTTCGGCTGGCGCGACGAGGCGATGCTGCACCCCGTCGGCCGGTGCGGCTACGAGATCTGGCTGGAGGCCCGCGGCGGCGCGACGGTCGACGTCCAGATCTACGTGTGAGTCCGCCCGGTGTCGGGTCTGCACAACCCGAGTGTGCGCCAGTGCTGTGTTTGCACAAAGGGTTCGGGCGGCCGCGGAACTAGCATCTTCTCCAGCCGGGTCACCGTTTTCCGCCGGTGTCCCGACGGCCGTGTCCGCCGTCGTTCCCCTGGAGCTCCCATGTCCCGAATCCCCGTGATCGTCCGCGGTACCGACGCGATGTCGCAGGCAGGTGTGGCCGCGACACTGCGCTACGAGCAGGAGGTGCAGCTGTTCCACGGCACCTCCGCACCGCCGGACGCCGTGGCGGTCGTCATCGGGGACTCGCTCGACGACGACCTGTTGCGGGTGCTGAAGGGGATCAGGACCGAGGGGTCGAGACGGGTGGTCCTGGTGATCAGGGCGCTGGACGACCCGCAGATGCTGGAGGCGATCGAGCTCGGGGTGTCCGTGCTGGTGTGGCGGGCGGAAGCGGAGGCGACGCGGTTGCTGCACGCGGTGCAGAAGGCCGCGGCCGGGCAGCCGGACCTGCCACCCGACCTGCTCACCCGGTTCCTCACGCAGGTCGCCCGCGCCCAGCGCGACGGGTTCGGCGGCCCGGCCGCGCTGCCGTCAGGGCTCGCCAAGCGCGAGGTCGCCGTGCTCCGGCTCGTCGCCGACGGCCTGGACACCAGGGAGATCGCCGACCACCTGTGCTACTCCGAGCGCACCATCAAGAACATCCTCCACGACGTCACCAACCGCTTCCACCTGCGCAACCGCTCCCACGCCGTGGCCTACGCCATGCGCGAGGGCCTGCTCTGAGCGCGCTTCCAGCCGGTCGAGCTCCCTCCCGACGAGCGGGATGAGCACCGCGGTCGCCTCGGCGAGCCTGGGGAGCGTCGCGCGGACCAGTGCCGCCCGGTCGCGTCCGGTCGTGCCGCGCCGCGTCTCCCGGTTCCACTCGCCGAGCACGAGGAAGAGCTGCCCGATCGCGAGCTCGGCGACGGCGAGGAAATCCGTCCCCGCACCGAGAACGGCCAACTCCGCGCGGGCGGACCGGAACGCGTCCAGCGCCGCGTGGTCGACGGCGATCCGCGGCGCGGGCCCGTCGCGGGTGACCTCGCTGATGGTCCGCAACGCCGTGATGCCGGCGTGCACCCAGTGCGCGCCCAGCACCCTGATCACCGCCAGGGCCGTGGTCATCGGCGTCATTCCTCGCGGAAGAACTCGATCTCGCTGAGGTCGATCTCGGTCCCCCTGATCGCCCGGTAGGCGGTCTGCACGTGCACCTCGACCCGCGTCACGCCCTCCGCGTCCGGGATCGGCACCTCCTGCGGATCCGGCTTGTCCTGCAACGGGACGTCCGCGGACTTCCCGTTGGAGTACACGAGGTGCAGCACGTTCGGCCGGTCCTGCTTGCCGAACCCGGAGGACGCGCCGGAGTGCACGATCGCGCGCACCAGCGTGACGGGCCGGTCGAACGTCAGCACGAGCGCCGGGTCCGCGACGCTGTTCGCCACCGCCCAGTGGGTGTTGGCGAACCCGTCGATCGCCGCCGCACCGGGAAAACCGGGCAGCTCGCTCGTCGCCTCGACCGAGGTGGCGTTGACGGGCACGTAGTTCGGCGTGAACACGTCGACCACGGCCCGTTGCGCCGCCTGCGCCCGTTCGTTCACCGCGCGCTGGAACGGGGGCACGAGCGAGTAGAGGACTCCCAGCACCACCAGCACAACGCTGACGGGCACCCGCAACGCGCGCAGCACAGCACCCGCCGAGAACCCGCGCTTGGCCTTCACCCCGTCGCGGCCGGGCCGTTCGCCCGCCTTGAGCACCCGGTTGCGGCGCTTGCGGAACAGCTTGCGCCACCACCGCGTCCGCACGACCTGCGCCTCGGTGAGCGTGGTGCCGCAACGGCTGCAGAACTTGCGGGCAGGCGAGTTGCCCTCACCGCACTCGCCGCAGACCAGGTCACCGGGCTGCAACCGCCTGGTGGGCCTGGTCTTCCTGATCACCTGGGCGCGCTTCCTGGCCTCCTGCGGGGCGACGGCGCCGGGCTGGGTTCCCGCCGGGGTCACGGCCGCGGTGGCCGGGACGGTGGCCGCCGGGGTGGCCGGGAGCGCGGCCGCGGGGAGAGGAGCGACGAGAGCCGACGCGGCCGGCTTCGGCGGGACGACCGGCTTCGGCGGATCCTCGTCGTCCTCGTCGTCCTCGTCGAAGAGGTCGTCCAGGAAGTCGTCGTCCTCGAAGTCGGAGACGTCGAAGTCGTCATCGTCGAAGTCGTCGTCGAAGTCGTCATCGTCGTCGGCGGGCTTCGGCTGGGACGCGGGTGGTTTCGGCAGGCTCGGCAGGCCGCCCGGTCCCGCGGAACCCGGTGGCTTCGGCAGGCTCGGCAACCCCGCCAGACCCGGCGGTCCCGGAAGACCCGGCAACCCCGGCGGTCCACCCGGTCCCGGCGCGCCCGGCAGTCCCGGCGGCTTCGGCAAGCCCGCCAGGCCGGGCGGTGCGCCCAGCCCCGGCGGCGCGCCCACTCCCGGCGGTCCACCGAGTCCCGGTGGTGCTCCCAGTCCTGGTGGCGCCCCCAGTCCGGGCAACCCGCCCAGCCCAGGAGGCCGTCCCAACCCGGGTGGTCCGCCCAGCCCCGGCGGTCCACCCAGCCCCGGCAACCCACCGAGGCCAGGCAACCCGCCCAGCCCCAGCGCCGGCCCCTTCCGCGCCGGCACCGGGTCCCGGTCCCCCACGTCCAGGTACAGCATCGACTGCACCTTCGCGAGCAGGCCCTTGCGCGGCTGCGCCGCCTCGGCCTCCGCCTCCTCCAGCACCTCGGCTGCCACCTGCGGCTTCTCCACCTTCTCGCCGCTCCACTCGAGGAACGTGCCGCAGGTGCCGCAGAACGCGTCCGCGTCGGCGTTCTTGCAGCCGCACTTACGACAGACGATCATCGCTGACCACCTCGAGCTCGTGGGGGACGTGCACGGGTTTCGCCGCGGTGACCACCGCGTCCAGGGTGCCGGCGGAGGCCGACCGGGCCACCACGCGGACGTGCAGCCAGGTCGACACGTCCGGCACCTCGGTGGTCGGGGTGGCGGACGTGCGCACGCCACCGGACTCGGTGACGACGACCTGGCCGCCGGACACAATCTCCAGGTGCGTGCGCAGGCCGGCGACCGTGCCGCGGGAGGAGTGCAGCGCGACGGCGGCGGCGATCGCGGTGCGGCGGCGCAGGTCCGGCCAGTCCTCGTCCGGCTCGACGCCGACCCAGCCGCTCAGCCACTCCAGGAAGTCGCTCGGGGCCAGCAACGGGTCGACGTACGCGGTCAGGCAGTCGAGCACCGTCAGGACGGGCGCGAGCACCGCGTCCAGGCCGCCGGTGAAGCGGACGGTGAACTCGTCCTCCTGGTACACGGCCGGTAGCAGCGTCACCAGCGGGTGCGGGCTGGGCAGTTCCTCCACCACGCCGCGCATCAGTTCTGCTCCACCCTGACCTGGTGCTCGTACGAGAAGACGAGGCTGGACGGGTCGAGCTCCAGCCGGCTCGTCGCCGGACCTCGTTCTCCCGTCAGGGGGTTCGCGCCGAACAGCAGCACCTGCTCGACCATCTCGACACCCCGGATGCGTTGCAGCACCCCGTACACCTCGCCCTCGTGCACCGCGCGGCCGAACGGCCACCCCTTGCCCTCGGTGCCGCCGGTCAGCGGGTTGAAGAACGCGTACAGCGCCTCAGTTGCCTCGTCGTGCACGCGCTCGGCGTTCACGCCCCGGCGTGCCTGCACCCGTGCGACGACGGTGACTCCCCGGTACAGCGGCGGTTCGACCAGCACGGTGGTGCCGATCAGGCGGACCTGGTCCAGCCGGGCCGCGATCGCCGTCAGGCTCGACTCGTGCGGCAGCAGCTCCTCGAACCGGATGCGGCCACCGACCTGCGGCGCGGACGGCACGACGAGCACCTTCACGGCCGCACTGGCCCGCGGCGTCGGCACCGGCAGGCACCGCACGCGGGCGATCTCCGGTGCGGCCTCGCGGGTCAGCTGCTCGTAGTCCTCGGCCGTGACGGCGCGGTTGCGGGTGCGCAGCATGATCGGGCCGCGCGTCTTCGCCTCGTCGAGCGTCTCGCCGTCGACCCCTCCCTGCGCGGCCCGGCGGTTCTCCACCCTGCTGACGAACGGGATGGAGGTGCGCAACGTCGAGATCGCGCCCCTGCCGACGTTCCCGGCCGCTCCCCCACCCGTGAGGTACTGGCGCAGCCGCACGAACGACCCCTGCGGCGGCACCGCACCGTGCTGCCGCAGCCCGCCGTCGGGCGTGCGCACCACCGGTCCGAACTCGACGGTGCCGTTCACCGAGTCGACCACGACGTGCCGGTCGAGCGGTCCGCTGGACGCGAAGTCCTCGACGCGGTCCCAGTCCTCCCAGCCGTCCTCGGAGCTCACCTGCACCATCGCACCGTCCAACGGCGGCAGCACCGGCACGCGTTCGACCGGGAACACCTGTCCCGCAACGCCTTCCGCCTCGCCGAGCACCTCGCTCTCGACGACCTCCGCGTGCACGCACGGCACCGTGCCGCCGATGGTGCTGACACCGAGGCCACCGATGATCGGCGACGCGCTGTAGCCCGTGCTGCCGTCGTCGGGCGTCACCACGCGGGCCCGCAACCAGCCCGCGCGTTCGCCCGCGACCACCGAGGCCTGGTGCGAGGGCGGCACGTGCAGCACGACCTCGCCGGGCCGGTTCAGCCCGCCCGTGGTGTCCGCGGAGACCTCGCACCGCTCCCACCCGTCGCCGTCCCACGCCTCCCAGACCAGCGGCGGGTGGTCCGGGTCGACGCCGATCCCCTCGACCTCGCAGTCGACGTCGAGCTGCACCACGCACCGCGGCACCGGTTCCCCAAGACCGAGCATCAGCACGTCACCGGCCAGCGGCGGGTCGCTGAACGCCGCGAACGGCCGGGAGCGCCGCACGTCGTCGTGGTGGTCGACCGGATCGACCTCCTCCGACCGGCTGTGCAGGTGGGCGAGTGCCGACGGGACGAGCACGAGGTCGTCGGTGGTCGCGAAGAGCACCGCCTCCTCGGTCTCGGTGCGCACCGTGCCGGCCTTCGTGCCCGACTCGACGGTCATCGGCGCGCGGACGGGCGTCGACATCCAGAACGTCAGCGGCACGCGGGCGGGCACCGGGGGCAGCAACCGCAGGCCGATCATCTCCAGGAACTTCAGGTACAGCCGGTCCGGCACGCGGTTCAGCCGGAACAGCAGCTGGTCCGTCATGAACGCGAAGGTCTCGATCAGCGTCACGCCGGGGTCGGACACGTTGTGGTCCGTCCACTCAGGACAGCGCCGCATCACCATCCTCTTGGCGTCGTCGACGAGGTCCTGGAACCGCCGGTCGTCCAGGTTCGGCACGGGAAGCGCCATCACGTTCTCCTCAGTAGTCGCTTCCGTCGTCCGGAATGGTGTAGAAGGGGAACACCAGGTTCCGGTGGTCGTTGGTGTGCTTGGGCGTGTACTCGATGTCGATGTGCACGAGCGCGTGGTTGCCGGGGTCGGGCCGCACGTCGACGCGCTCGACGTCGACCCTGGGTTCCCAGCGCCGCAACGACTCCCGCACGACCTCGGCGAGCGAGCCGGCCAGGTCGACGTTGACGCTGCCGAACACGAAGTCGCGCAGCGGGCACCCGAAGTCGGGCCGCATCGGGCGTTCGCCGGGGTAGGTCGACAGGATCAGCTGCATCGCCTGCACCAGCTCCTGGTGCCCGGTCGCCATCTCGATGCCGCCGGTGCCGCCGACGCCGAGCGGGAACGCCCAGCCGCGGCCGATGAACCTGTCCACCACGGGTTCGGTCATGTCCTGCCCCTAGTTGAGCTTGATCGAGGGTGCGGAGATCTGGACCGAGCCACCGCTGGCGATCTTGACGCCCTTCGACCCCTTGAGGTCGAGGTTCGCGGCGACGACCTCGACGGTGCCGCCCGCGGCGTTCAGGCTGATCTTCCCCTGGCCCAGCACGCTGACCGTGACCGTGCCGCCGGCGCCGCAGCTGATGGTGATCTTGCCGCTGGGCGCCTTCGACACCGGGCTCTTCGGCGCGCAGGCCAGGTCGACCGTGCCCTTCTGGTGGTCGATGGTCAGCGCCAGCTGGTCCTTCGCCCCGCCCAGCACGATCTTCGACGCCTTCACCGGGCCGGTGCCGCCGGACCCTGCCGACGGCGGCAGGTCGTCCTGGAACACCAGGTGCGACCCGGTCGGGGTGTAGAAGCCGCGTTCGACGACCTGGGCCATCTCGCCCTTGCCCGTCACGTGCGGGCCCAGCGAGGGCAGCTTGGTCTGCTCGCGGTTCAAGCCGCCGACGACGTACGGGCGGCGCGGGTCGCCGAGCTCGAACGCCACCAGCACCTCGTCGTTGACCTCGGGCAGGAACATCGCGCCGGCGGTGGCACCGAGTCCGAAGTGGACCGTCCGGGCCCAGTCGGTCACGTAGTCCGCGGCGAGCCACGGCAGCGACACCTTCACCCGGCCGCGTTCCTGCGGGTCGGCCACGTCCGTGACGACGCCGCACACCACGCCGTCGATCCGGTGCTGCGCGGACGGGCCCCGGGAGGTGAGGCCCAGCAACGACCTCTCCTGGCGCCCGCTCACCTCGAAGTGCGTGTAGTACCCGCCCTCGTCGAGGTCGAAGACGTGCTCGGCCCTCGTCACGGTCCAGGTGGCGGCGAACGGGCTGGGCACGCCCTCGACCGTCAGCTTGCACCCGGCCAGCACCTCCGGGTTGCCGTGCAGCAGCCCCGAGGCCTCGGCGAACCCGCTCGCGACGCGTTCGGCGAGGCTCGACGCCATCCGGTCCGCCGACCTCTGCGCGTCCGCGCCCTGGGCCGCCGGTCGGTCCACCACGACCACCGCACTCCCGCCCGCCGCGGCCTCCGCGAGCGCGGCGAGCCGTCTCGCCGACGGCAGCCCGCCCTGCGGCTTCTTCGGCCGCCGGGTCGCCTCGAACTTCCGCGCGAGGGTCTCGGGGTCGAGCCCGTCCAGGGTGGCGGTCTCCGAGCTCACCCGCGCCCTGCCGACGACCGCGCGTCCTCGTGCCGGGTCCCACATCCGCACCTCGGCCGACGACGCGAGGTTCGCCGCCGTCACCCTCGGGTGGAACGTGACCAGGTCCTCGCCGAAGGCGGCGGTCACCCCGCCGAGCAGGCCGAGCTTCGGCCTCCCGCTCACCTTGCGGAAGAAGAAGGCGCCTTCGGCGACCCTCATCTCGTAGCCGATCTCCTGCGCGCGGGCCCGCAGGAACTCCCAGTTCGTCTGCGCCACCTGGCCGAGGTGGTCGTGGATCAGCCCGGTGGGGTCGATCCGGCCGATCGTCAGGCCGGCCTCCAGCGCGAGGTCGCGCGCGATGTCGGAGTCGGTCTGGTTGACGAACGTCCTGCTGTGCCGGGCGCGTTGCAGCCGGTGCGACTTCTCGTACCCGCGCACCACGCTGTGGACGATCGTCTCGACGCAGTGCGCCTCCAGCGCGGTGACCTCGCCGGTGATCAGCACCGTCTCGTCCGCGCCGTCGCTGATCTCCACGACGGCGCCGATCTCCAGCCCGGCGTCGTCGAGCGCGGTGCCGTCGGGATCGGCGAAGGTGATCTCGAACATCCCCGGCAGGTGCTGGTGGGAGTCGACCACCACGCGCACCGGTTCGGGCGCGGACATCGGCAGCGGCATGCCGTTCACGCGCACGAGTGCGGACACCGACACCGAGAGCTCGTCCATCGACATCAGCGGCCTCCCGTTTCCTCACCGGGGTGCGGCAGGTACACGACACGGCCGGGGCGCACGCGCAGCGGGTCGTCGATCCCGTTGGCGGCGGCCAGCTCGCGCCACGCCCCCGGCGAGCCGTAGCGGTCGTGGGCGATGGACTGCAACGACTCGCCGCCGGTGACCACGTGCCCGCTGCGGCCGGGCGGGCCGCCGGAGGTCGGGTTCGTCGGGAAGGTGTCGATGAAGTTGGGCTGCTCCACCATCCTCACGGTGACCTTCGCCCTGATCGGGATGCCCAGCTTCGTGAAGCGGGTGTAGGTGACGCCGACCTTCTTCATCATCACCGTGTGCACGAACGCCGCCATCGGCGGTCCCCACGTGAAGAGCAGCATCGGCATCTTCGCGGCGAGGTTCGAGTCGATCATGCCGAGCTTCTTGACGCCCTTCGACAACCGGTTGCGCGGCCCCGTCGAGAGCTTGCCCCGCCGGCGGGCGATGTTCGCCGCGCTGCCGGCCATCGCCATCGCGGAGTTGCCTCCCGGCGTGGCCCACGCGAGCAGCGTGTCGCAGCGGGCCTTCGTGTCCATGCCGGTGAAGACGAGGTCGCCGAGGCTGATCTCGTTGAAGGACTTCCGGAACTGGCTGCCCGTCGACCCGCGCGCCGTCTTCGACTTCGTGGACGTGGTGCCCTTGGTCTTGAACTCGGTCGAGTGCTCGATCGAGATCTGCTGCGGGTTGTAGTCCAGCACGACGATGCCCGGCATCATCGGGTCGACGCACGTGAGCACGGCCTGCGACCGGCCGGCCCTGATGGAGTCGTAGCCTTCCACCTCACCCCTCCTTCCTCGTCGGGGTCACAGGAACCCCTGGTGCACGAACTCGAGCGTCTCGATCGCGAAGTCCGCCGCCTTCGCGTCCAGGTCGGGGCCCTTCCACGACTTGGGGAAGACGTGCGCGAGCGTCCAGCTCGCGACGTCCACGTTGGACGCGTTGAACAACGTGATCACCGCGGTCGCGCCGTCGTAGGACGCGTCCCCGTTGACCCACTTGCGGACCATCGACCGCAGCCAGTCCTGCACCCGGCGCGAGTCGTGGCGTTCCATCGCGCGTTCGAGCTTGATCGGCGTGTACTTGACCGTGGTCGGGAGGATGACCTGGTAGTCGTAGTGGCCGCCGTCGACGACGGTCTCGACCTCGAAGTCGAGGCCCAGTCCCTTGCAGCTGCGCCACCTGCCGAGGTCGACGCCGTCGACCGTGACGGCGAAGCGCATCGCCATGCCCCAGGCGAGCGCGCCCGCCTTCTTCTCGTCCCCCTGCGCGACGCTCATCCCGCGGCCGCCGCCTGGTCCTTCTTGCCGTACTCGCCGGGCTTGCGGTCGTCGGTGAGGAAGCCGAGGTGCTGGATCTGCAACGTCTCCAGCGCGACCTTGCTGGCGCCCGCCTCGAAGCCCGCGATGCTCCACTTCATCGGGATGATGTTGCGCAGCGTCCACTGGAACACCTCGACGCTGGTGGCGTCGAGCAGGACGATCGCACCCGAGTAGTACGCCGGTTTCAGGGCCGTCTCGTCGAGCCACTTCTTCACGGTCACCGTGTCGTCGCACGCCGCACGTTCCAGCGTGATCGGCGAGTACTTGGTGGCACCGACGGAGAACCACCGGTTGTTCCAGTCGTCGCCGGCGCGGTACTCGCCGACGTCCCACGTCACGTCGAGGCCGCCGACCTTCGACCAGCTGCCGAGGTCGAACCCGCCCTGGTCGATCTTGACCACGAACCTGTTGGCCATGCCGAGCAGCTGGCCAGAGGCGTCCTTCATGCTGTGCTCCTAATATCTGTCCGCGAGCACACCCGCTCGCTCCCGGTCCACGATCAGCTCCCGGCGCAGCCTGCCGCGCAGCCGCGAGTAGATCTTGTCGACGAGCTCGTCGAGGTCGAGGTCCTCCGGGTCGATCTGCGGCCTGCCGGTGTCGGTCCTCGGCCGCTCGTCGCCGGTGCGGACCTGCTGCCCGTCGACCTCCTCGTCCGCCTCCTGCTCGTCGTCGTCCTCCGGTGGCGGCTCAGGGGGAAGGCGGAGGATCTCGCGCTCCACGGCGCGGTCGAACCGGATCCCCGCGAGACCGCCCCACGACTCGGCCAGCCCCAGTCCGGCCTCGCGGAAGAGCTGGGGGTAGGACCGGATCTTCCGCTCCTCCTGATATCGCTCGAGGTCCTCTTCTTCCTCCTGCTGCGCGGTTTTCCGCGGTGCCGGCGCCGGAGCGGCCTTGCGCGGGCTCGCGGTCTTCGGGACGGGCGACGGCGCGCTCGGCCGTGACGCCTGTTCCTTGGCAGGCTTGTCGGCCTTGTCGGCACGCGCTTTCGGTTTCTCGGGAACGGGAGCACCCGGCGTCGGCGGCTTCTCCTCGTCCTCCTCGGGTTCCTCCGGCAGGCGGAGGATCTCTCGTTCGGTCTTGCGGTCGAACCGCATGCCGAGCAGGCCGCCCCAGCTCTCCGCGAGCCCCAGCCCGGCCTCGCGGGCGAGCTGCCCGATCGACCTGATCTTGCGCTCCTTCCGCTCGCGCTCCTCCTCGTCCTCGTCGGCCGCGCTCGGGTCGCCGAAGACCGTCTCCCGCTTGGTGCGCCACAGGTGCTTCGCGAGCGCCGCGACGTGGTCGGGCGTCAGGTAGTTGCCGCTGCCGCTGCGGTTGTACTCGTCCTGGAAGCGGTCGAGCGCCCACCGCAGGTCGCTCTCCCGTTCGTAGGAGGCCCAGTCGAGCGGCACGAGGTCGCTGTGGTTCGCGAGGTACTTGGCGAGCTGTCCCGCCTGCTTCGAGTCGTGGAAGACCTTGGTCGTGTGCTCGGCGTTGATGTCGGCGAAGAGCTGGGAGAGGTCGTCGGTCGTCTCCCCCACGTCGATCTCCGCCCGCTGGACGGAGTCCGGTGCCTCCGGAGCCCGGCCCAGGACGAGCACGCCGTTGTCCCGGTGCGCGAGTCCCCTGTCGACCAGCACGTCCGCGACGCGGTCCGCGTAGTCCTCCGGCGACGGCAGGGCGGGCGGTGGCGGTGGGACGACCACGGGTGTCCGGTGCACCAGCGCGACGTCACCGCCGAAGGCCCGTTCCACCCGCCGAGCCTGGTTCTCCAGACGTCGGCCCTCTTCGGTGCACTCGTGCGGTACCGGCCTGGTCCGTTGCTGGACCACGTGGGTCAGCTCGTGCGCGAGCAACGCCTTGGTGCCCCTGCTCTCCAGAGATCCCGCTTCCTGCGGGAGGTGCACCTCGCCCTTGGTGGTGAAGGCACGGGCGTTCATCGCGGCCGCCCGGACGGAGACCTCCGGTCCTCTGTGGACCGGAACGCCCGAGACGTCCGTCCCCAGCTCTCGCCGGAAGTGGTCCACGACGTCGGCCGGCACCGGTGAGGGCTTCGGCGGCTCGGGGAGATCGAGTTCCTCCGGCACGTCCGGAAGTGGTGCGGTGCGGGAGCTTCCGGGCGTGCGGTAGCGAGGGCGCGCAGGCGGAGGCTCCTCGTCCTCGGTCTCGGGGGTGTCCTGGACGGGGTGGCTCAGCACGGGGTGGCCGAGGCCCACCCTCCTGCTCTGGCCCAGGTTGCGCCGCGGCGCGGGAGCAGGCCGCGGCACCGGCTCCGGTTCGGGCACCACCGGGGCGGGAGCGGTCCGCATCCAGCCCGGGGCGCGGTGCGGCTCGCGTGCCGCCACCGGTTCGCCCACGTAGTCGTCCGCCGCCCGCACCAGCACGGGATGCTCGACCGGTGCCGCGGCGACGACCCGGCGCTCCGGTTCGGGCACCGGCCGCCACCTCGGCTCCGCGAACCGCTCCACGGGCGTCGCGCGGACCCGGCCCCGTGCGAGCGGCACGTCGCGGTGCACGAACTCCGGACGCGCCAGCACGTTCCTCGTCGTCGCGACCACCGGCGGCCGGCGCAGACCGACGGCCACCAGCGGAGTCCGCACGGACACCGTCGTCCGCAGCGGGACCAGGTTCCTCCACTGTGGACTCTCGGGCGCCCGGACGACAGGCGTGGCGGCGCGGCGGCGGAACGGCCAAGGCATGAGGTGCTCCCGCGGAACGTCAGGCGGAGTCGATCGCCTGGTGGATCTTGCCGATCTCCTCGATCACGGTCAGGCGGTGACCGTGCTCCAGGTCGAGGATCTGGTCGAGCGGCCAGTGGAAGTAGTAGGCGACGTACGCGACCTCTTCCCAGAGACGGCCGGCCGCGTACGTCACGATCCCCCCGGTGCATCACCCGCCACGTCGACGGCGAAGTCCGTGCCGCAGGACGGGCAGACGACGCCGATCTCGGTGTGGCCCTGCTGGTTCACCCGGCGGTACAGGTCCTGCAGGAACGCGAGGTCCGAGGCGAACAGGTTCTCCACGACGAACGTGTCGACCGCAGGCAGCGAGCCGAGCTTGGTCACCGTGCGTTCGAGCAGCAGGACGGTGAGGTAGGCCGGGTTCTGCCGGACCCTGCCGTCGTTCTGCGGCGTGAGCTCGTCGCGGGCGGTCGCGAGCCGCATGACCCCCTCGCGGTGCAGGCGGCCCGACTCGTCGACGTAGCCGCGCGGCAACGTGAACGGGTACTCCGTGCGCAGCGCCTGCTCGGTCGCGGTGCTCATGGCGACACCCGCTGCAGGTGCTCGCAGACCAGCGTCACGGTCTCCATCAGCACCTCGCTGGCACCGGCCTTCAGCGCGCCGACCTCCAGCTTCGCCGGCCACGCGTGCTCCAGGTAGTAACGCGCGACCGGTTTGCCGTCGGTGGAGTACATGACGAGCGAACAGCTCTTGCGCGCCGCCAGGACGTCGCCCATCAGCACGGCCTGGTGCCACGCCCACAGCTCCATGCCCGCGGTCTTGCCGCGCTTGAGCACGATGGTCGGCGGTTTCGCCTTGCCGGGCAGCTTCTTGAACGTCACCTCGCGGTCGGTGGAGGCGAGGTAGTCGACGGGCTCGACCTCGGTCGTGATGCCGGAGAGCTCGGAGAACTGGGCGATCTCGTAGCCGTCGATCGTGATGGAGAACCGGGCCGCGGTGAGCGCGTCCTGGGCTCCGATGGGGGTGGGCATCATTCGTCACTCCTCGAGGGCGGAACCGTCGGCGTACTGCGAGATGCGGAAGACCACGAACTCCGCGGGCTTGACCGGGGCGATGCCGACCTCGACGACGAGGAGGCCCTGGTCCCTGCTGTCGGCCGGGTTGTTCTCGGCGTCGCACTTGACGAAGAACGACTCGGCGGGCGTGTTGCCGAACAACGCGCCGTTGCGCCACACCCCGCGCAGGAACATGGTGATCGTGCGCTTCACGGAGTCCCACAGCTTCGGGTCGTTCGGCTCGAACACGACCCAGTTGGTGCCCTGCAGGATCGACTTCTCGACGAAGTTGAAGAGCCGGCGGACGTTGAGGTAGCGCCACTCCGGGTCGCTGGAGAGCGTGCGCGCGCCCCAGACCCTGATGCCCTGTCCCGGAAACGCCCGCAGGCAGTTGACCGAGACCGGGTTGAGCTGGTCGTGCTCGCCCTTGGTGATGGCGAGCTCCAGCGAGATCGCGCCGCGGATCACCTCGTTGGCCGGGGCCTTGTGCACGCCGCGGGTGTCGTCGTTGCGCGCCCAGATCCCCGCCATGTGCCCGCTGGGCGGCACGTGCACCGGCTTGCCGCTGACCGGGTCCATGACCTTGATCCACGGCCAGTACAGCGCCGCGTACTTCGAGTCGTAGCCCGCGCCGTTCACGCGCCAGTCCTTGACCTGCTGGGCGTTGAGCCCCGGCGGGGTGTCGAGGATCGCGACGCGGTCCGCCATCAGCTCGCAGTGCGCGATCATCGCGAGCTGCACGGCCTTCACGCCGTCGAGGTCGAGCCCGCCCTGCGCGTGGCTCATCATCAGGTCCGGCACGCACAGCATGGTGATCTCGTCGATCGCCTCCAGGCCCGCGAACCCGGTGCGGTCGGCGGCGTCGCCGACGTAGTCCTGCGCCCGCACCGACTCCGCCTGAACGGCGGCGGTGAGCGGCACGAGCTCGTTGCGGCGCGGTGCGACCAGTGCGCCGGACGACTTGGTCTCCTCGACGGCGATGAGCTTCGACCGTTGTTTCACCGCGGTGGCCACGTTGTTCTGGCCGCGCTTGAGCGAGACGTTGTCGAACGTCTCCACGACCTCGCCGCCGCGTTTGACGAGCAGCTTGAACGTGTCGTCGGCGTTCTCGCCCGCCTCGGTCACCTCGACCGACAACCCGTCGCCCGCCTCCAGGGCGCGCACGGTGAAGGCGTGCTTGCCCTCGTCGCCGATCGCGGGAACCACGGCACGCGCGGGTTTGCCGTCGTCGGGCTCGGCACCGACGCGCACCACGTAGGCGGCGCCACCGCCGTTGAGGAAGTAGCCGTACACCGCCGGTGCGAGGTACGAACCCGCCGTGAAGTCGCCGAACGTCTGGGTGAACTGGCTCCAGTTGGTCACCAGGGTGGGCGTGTCGAGCGGTCCTCTGGGCGCGAAGCCGACGAAGGCGCAGACGGCGGTGCCGACGCCCTCGATGGGCTTCGACCCGGAGGAGACCTCCTCCATGTAGACACCGGGCGCGAGATAGCTGGGCATGGTCCCTCCTGTCATTGCCGTGATCAACAGCTTTCCCCGGCAGGAACGGGAGATCCCGTGCGAGACGTGCTGCGGCACGGGCAGAGGGCCGCTGCCTGATCAGGCACCGCGGGTGCACCGGCGGGTGCTCGCCCGCCCGCCTCCGCCGCGCGGGCGAGGACCGACGCTGGCAGGCGTGATCCCCGACGTGGACGAAGCGCTGCGGGCGTTGCTGACGGCGTTCCTGCCCGACCGCACCGACATCCGGTTCGACCGGCCTGGTCCGAGACCGGACACCGCCGTGCACCTGCTGCTGCACACCGTGGGCGAGGTGCCGGGCAGCAGACCGTCCGACCCCTGGCAGGACGTGCGCGACGAGAAGGGCGCGGTCGTCGGCCGGCAGCCGGCGCCGTTGTTCTTCCACCTCACCTACACGGTGACGGCACGGGCGGAATCCCCTGCCGTGGAACACGATCTGCTCGACCACGCGGTGCGCGCCTGCGTCACGCACGAGGTGCTGCCGCAGGACCTGCTGCCTCCCGCGCTGGCCGAGACGGGCCTGCCGGTCGGCACGGCCCTGCGCGCCCACGACGACCTCGGCGCCGAGCACCCGTACCTCGTTCTGGACGTGACCGCTCCGCTGGTGCTGCCGGTGGACCACGAGGTGGGCGCGCCGGTCCGGCGGCTGCACCTGGAGGCGGGCCGGGTGGCGCGGACGGGTTCCGAAAGGCGGGTGCGGACGTGGCCCCGGCGCTGAACGAGCCACCGGAGTGGCCGTGGATGAACCAGGTCTCGTTCGCGCTGACGGTCGCCACACTCGGCCTGGCGACCGCGTTCGGCCTGTCCGCGCGCACCCCGCAGGCCGTGCGGACCAGCTCGGAGGAACTGCCGCTCGGACCTCGTGCCACGCCGGTGCCGCCGGTGCCGAGCGAGCCGGTGTCCGCGCCGGACTCCCCCGCGCTCGCCGAGGTCGCACCCGACGCGCTGGCGTCCACCGGCATTCCCGAGGTCGCGTCGCGGGCCTACCACGCGGCGGCCGGCGCGTTGGCCGTGAGCGCTCCCCGGTGCGGGCTCGACTGGTCGTTGCTCGCGGCGATCGGGCGCGTCGAGACCGACCACGGCCGGTTCGGCGGAGCGGTGCTGCGCCAGGACGGGACCACCGCGCCGCCGATCAGGGGCCCGCGGCTCGACGGTCCTCCGTTCGCCGTCGTCACCGACACCGACGGCGGCCGGGTGGACGGCGACCCCGCGTTCGACCGGGCGGTCGGGCCGATGCAGTTCCTGCCGGGCACCTGGCGGGCCGTGCACCCGAAGGGCGACCCGGACAACATCTTCGACGCCGCCGTGGGCGCGGGGCTCTACCTGTGCAGCGGCTCGGCCGTGCTGTCCGATCCGGCGCAGCGACGGGCCGCGGTGTTGCGGTACAACCACTCCGACTCGTACGCGGACACCGTGCTGGCACTGGCCGTCTCGTACCGGGACGGCACGCGGGACGTGCCGCTGGTGATCGCGCTGGCACCGCCGCTCCCGCCGAAGCCGGCGTCCGTGCCGACGTCGTCCGGCGAGCCCTCCACCGCTGTCACGACCATTGCCACGACCACTCCCACGACCGCGCCGCCGTCCACCACCCCGGAACCACCGGCCGCACCGGGCACCCCGCCGTCGTCGGTTCCCCCGTCGTCCAGCGAGCCCGCGCCGCCACCGTCTCTGCTCGATCCGCTGCTCGGCCCGCTGCTCGGGCTGCTGCGGACGATCGTCAGGTGAGGCCCTCGACCTCCACGATCCGGCACGCCATGGCGATCGCCAGCCGTTCGTCCGGGTCGTCGAGGTCCACGTCGAGCAGCTCGCGGATGCGCGCCAGCCGGGCCGTCACGGTGTTGCGGTGCAGCTTCAGCGCTTCCGCGGTGAGGCCGACCGACGACCGGTTGTCGAGGTAGGTGCGCAACGTCTCCAGCAACTGGCCGCCGTTGATCCTGCGGATCGGCGCGAGCATCGAGTCGACGTACGCGCGCAGGTCCGCCGAGTGCTGCCACGACAGCAGGACGCGGGACATGCCGAGCTCGTCGACGTGCTTGACCTTGGTGCCGGTCGACTCGCCGCGGGCGAGCCTGGCCGCGTCGCGCGCCTCGCCGAGCGTGGCCCCGATCCCCGCGATGCCGAGGTGCGGCCGGCCCACCCCGGCGTGCGCGCCCCAGCCCGCGGGCAGCCGGTCGAGCACCCGCGCGACCGTGCGCGTGACCTCCTGCTGGTCCGCGACGGGAGGCGACCCCGCCGCCGTCGTCCACACCGACCAGCCGTCCCGCTGCTCGACCAGCGGGCCGTCCAGGCCCTCGTCGCGCAACGCCTCGCGCACCCGCGCGTACTGCGCCACTACGAAGTCCCTGCTGTCACCGCTGATCGCGGCCGGGCGCAGTCCGATGTGGACACCGGTGTGCCAGCCGTAGAGCCGCCAGCCGGCCGTGACCGCCTGCTGCACCGACTCCCTGCCCACCGCCTCGCCCTTCGCGACGAGCTGGGCCAGCAGCTGGGTGCGGAACCGGTAGTGCTGCTCGGCGGTGAGGCGTTCCTCGGTCAGCCACGCCGCGACCGCGGGCTCCAGCACCGACAGCAGGTCCGCCGCCGAGTCGGCGAGCCGCGGCACCCACGTCGGCACGTGCGTGACCAGCCACGCGATGATGCCGCGCGCCGACTGGGTCTGCACGGGCTGCAGCAGCACCGTGCCGGTGGCGTCCGGCACCTGTTGCGGCACCGCGAGGTCGAGGCGCGCGCCCTTCGGGCACTCCGGCGGGGTGCCGAGCAACGGCGAGCCGTCGGCCGCGATCACCGCCGCGGTGAGGCCCGCGACGTCGTCCAGCGCGGCGAGGATGGCGTCGGGCGAGCGCCGGCGCGACCGCAACCTGCGCACCAGCGACTCGATCTGGCGCGCGGCGGCGATCTCCGGTGAGCGCACCAGCACGGCGAGCGAGTGCCCGAACTCGCGCGAGTCCGCGGTGGACACGGCGATCAGCGGCAGTCCCAGGCGTTCGGCGAGCCGTACCGTGGACAAGACCGGTTCGTCGACGGCGCCCGCGAGCACGATCGCGCTCGCCCCGGCGGCCTCCGCCCGCCGCAGGCCCTGTTCGACGAGGTAGGGCGGCAACGGCTGAAGTCCCTCGTGGACGAGCACCCGGTGCCCGCACTCCGGCACCTCGCCGCCGTCCCACCACGCCACGTCGACGACCTCGCGGCTGGTGCCCAGGCCCCCGGCGAGCAGCTCGGCGTCGCGCAGGAGCGCGGTGGTGAGGAGGTCCCCGACGGTGAGCGGGGTGTCGTTCCGCGTCTTCATCGTCCCCGGCCGGTGGCCGCGGTGTGGGCGAGCGCCATCGTCAGCACCTCCGCGGAGCGGGCCCGCCGTGAACGGCCGAGCGTGACCGAGTTCCCCTTCACTCATTGAGCCACACGAATACCCTTCCTCACCCAATTCGATCCCACGATTGGCCGAAAGGAGTAATGGTCACGCTGCGCATCCGCCTGGCCGCCGGAGTTCTTTCAGGATACGTGCTCATCAGCCGCTGGTGTTTCTTTTGATTGCCGTGATGCGGCCGATGCCGTCGATCGGGGAGACCTTGACGGGCTGGCCGAAAGTCGCGGCGTGGACCGCCCTCGTCCCGTCGATCGCCATCGCGACGTGCGTGACGGGTTCGTGGAAGAACACGAGGTCCCCGGCGCGCACGTCGGCCCTCGCGACCGGCACGCCGACCCTGGCCTGGTCGGCGGCGACCCGCGGGAGGACGACACCCGCCGAGCGGTAGGCGGCCTGCACGAGACCCGAGCAGTCGAACGCGTCCGGGCCCACGCCGCCCCATTCGTACGGCTTGCCCAGCTGCGCGAGGGCGAACGCCACGGCGCGACCCGCGATGTCCTGTCCCACCACGACTTCCGGGGCGACCACCCGTGTCCGCAGCAGGGAGACCTGGTCGGCGGGCAAGGCGTCGAGCGCCGCCCGGACCTCGTCGATCCGCCTGCCCAGCTCCGCGCGGCGAGCGGTCACCTCGGCCGCCGTCGCGGCGGACTTCGCGGTGGCGGCGGCCGCGGCGTCCGATCCCGCCTGCGCCGTCCGCCTGGCCGCGTCGGCGGTGGCGAGCGTGGCCGAGATGCCGGCCCGCACGGTGTCGGCGACCGCACCGGCGAGGCTCGCGCGTTCGGCCGCGAGCTCACCGTCGGCGAACCGGATCCCGTTGTCCCGCACGGCATCCAGCAGGACGACGAACCGTTGCTCGGCCGCGGCAGAGGTGGCGTCCCGCGACGCCCGGTCCCACCGGTCCGCCGCGGCCCGTGCCTCCTCGGCGGCCAGCGCCGCGTCCCGCCGGTGCGCGGCGAGGTCCTCCTCGGCCTTGAGCAGCTGCTCGTTGACGGCCTCTGCGCGCCGGCCGAGGTCGTAGTAGTAGGTGAGCAGGCCTGCGACCGTGGTGGGCGCTTCCTGCGCCACGGACTCAGGCGCGGTGGACAATGCGAACAGGACGCACGCCATCGCCGCACAGGCCCGGTGTGCGATCGGCGGACTCATAAACCGGAAGCTATGCGCTCTCGTCCCGCGAAGCCCCGGACCAGCGGTTGGTCTTCCGGGCAATCCGCGTTGCCTCATCGCGCCGACTAATGCGCACCCGAATTCGCGGCCCGCTTTTCCGCGCGGAATTGTCGCTAAAGTCCGGGGATGGCGTCGAGGCGGGTCGTGCGCGGCCGGGACGTGGTGATCGGTCCCCGGCGCCCCTCGGGCGGCGCGGTCGTGAGCGAGCTCGCGGTGACCGCGGGCCTGGTGCTCGCGCTGCTCGCGGCCTGGGAGGTGTGGGGAAAGGCCGAGCAGTACTCACGACAGCAGGACCGCGTCGACGACCTGCTCGCCCGCCAGTGGGACGACCCGGCGCCCGCGCCGCCGCCCGCCGAGGGGGCGCCGTTCTCCCGCCTGCGCATCCCGCGCCTCGGTCTGGAGTGGACGGTGGTCGAGGGCGTCACCCCCGCGGACCTGCGCACCGGTCCCGGGCACTACCCGGTCACCCAGGAACCGGGTGAGAAGGGGAACTTCGCCGTCGCCGGGCACCGCTCCCCCGGCGTGTTCTGGGACCTCGACCTCCTGCGGCCGGACGACCTTCTGGAGGTCGAGACGCGCACGCGGTGGTTCGACTACCGGGTCAGCGCGGTGCTCGTGGTCAGGCCGGGTGCCGTCGGTGTGCTCGCCCCCGTGCCCGGCGAGCCCGGCGCCACCCCGTCGTGGGCGTCGATCACGCTCACGACCTGCAACCCCAAGTGGGACAACTACCAGCGACTGGTCGTGCACGGACGGCTCGCGGACTCCCGCCCCAAGACGGAGGGCTGACGTGTACGCGTGGGTGTGGCGCAGGCTGCCGGGACCGTTCGCGCTCCGGCTGGTGGTGGCACTGGTCGTGCTGTGCGGTCTGGGCCTGCTCCTGTGGTACGTGGTGTTCCCGCTGCTCGACCCGCTGCTGCCGTTCTCCGACAGCACCGTCGAGGCGCTCAGCCCGCGGTGACGGTGGTGTTGGTCGTGACGAACGAGGCCGTGAAGTTCTTGACCAGCACCGGATCCGGGACCGGCCCGGCGGGGGTGGTCTGGGTCGCGGGCGTCGTCACCGTGAACACCACCGGGAACGGCCCGCCCTTGAGCAGCAGCTTGGGGCCGTTGCTCGTCATCGCGGTCGTGTTGCGGGGCGTGAGCAGGATCTGGACCTTGCCGGTGCCGGGGTTGGTGAACGGCGGCGCGGTGTAGGACAGAGGCTGCCGCACCGCGTCGGGCAGCTCGTCGCCCATGACGCACGCGGGTGAGCCGCCGACCGTCACGGAGGAACTGCTGCCCTTCAACGGAAGCGGGGCCGCCAGCGCCGGAACCACCGCGGGCGGCGCGACCGTGATCCGCAGCACGTCGCCGGACTTGAGCACGAAGTCTCCCACGAGCGCGAGCCTAGGAGGCACCGGTGCCGGTCGGCGACGCCGGCTCGGGCAGCCGAAAGGGCAGCTACAGCACGGGGTCCATCGCGATCTGGAACGCCTCGGGCCCGGACAGCCGCAACGTCTCCGGTGACTTCCACTTCGGGTCGGACGGCAGCCGCACCACGTGCACCGCCTGTCCCCGCCGCACCGTCTCGACGCCCACCAGCTCACCGGACTCGGTGACCACGCAGATGACGTCCGGCGTGGTCGCCACCGCCTCGCCGTTGACCGCGACGACCAGGAACTCGCCCACCATGTCGATCCTGGCGACGTCCCACCGGTTGTCCGCGCCCTCCAGCACCGCCACCGACGGCGAGCTGGTCCGCACGACGTCGACGACCGTGCCGCGGAAGACGACCTCCCCGCCCAGCTCCGCGACCAGATCCGCGGGCGGGTGCGCCGCCGACAACGTCCTGCCGAGCCCGATCGCCCGAGTGACCGAGCCGTTGATCCCGTGCTCGGCCAGGTCGCGGGCGCGCACCGGGGTGGTGGCCACCGCCACCCAGCCGCCGACGGTCGCGCACACCGCGGCCGCGATGCGCGCGACGGCACCGGCGTCGTCCGTCTCGACGGTCACCTGCCCGCCGTCGGCGTCGAGCAGCACGACGGGGGTGAGCGGGAAGCCGGACGCGCTGAGGATCGTCTGGTCGATGCGCGGGAACGCCCTGCCCATCAGGTCGCCGTCGACCAGCGGGACACCGAGGCGGACGGCCGCGAGCACCCCCGCCGCCGCGTTGTGGCCGCCGATCTCGATGGTCGCCACGGCGTCGACGGGCACCTGCCGCCGGTGCGCCACCGCCCTGGCGGCCCTGGCGAGCTCCGTGCCGACCGGCATCGCCTCGCCCGCCGCGAACGGGGCGGCGAGCAGCCCGACGTGCACCACCCACGCGTCCGGCGGCAGGTCCGCCGCCTGGACGAGCGGGACCGCCAGCCCCGGCCCGAGGGACTCGCGCAGCGCCCGGTGCAGGAACCCCGCCCGCGCCGCGTCCCCGCCGGAGCTCAGCACCGCCGAGCCGAGCGCGAGGTCGTCGAGGTGGCCGGAGTCGATCTCCGCGGGGCGCACCCCGTCTGCGGCGCCGGTGCCCGGACGCACATCCATCTCCCCACGTCGTGCCGAGGTGCAGCGGTGGGGCAACGACCCGCGCCCGCACCGGGTTACGCGGCACCGGCCGAACGCGCTCGAATGGCGCAACCACAAGGGAAACGGCGTCGGCACGCCGGCGTCCGCCGCATCGTCCCCCATGGTCCCACGCGTCACGCCGGCCACCCGCGCTGCCCGAAGTGGACGCCGGGCGCGCGGCCGTCCGGCTCATCTTCCCCGATCTTGGTTTGGGCCCGAGCGCGGCTGGGCACAAATCCCCTCAGGCCGGACACGAGCTCGGAGCGGTGGATCATGGTGGAGTCGTACTGGGAGACCGCTCGGACGGGTTTCCTGGCGTTCGTGGGGATCGGGCTGCTGGTGCTCGTTCCCCTCGTGCTGCTGCACTACTGGCGGTTCGGCCGGGTGGAGCCGCGCCGGGCGTTCGTGCTGTACGGCCTGCTGGCCTACGGGCTGGTGGCGCTGGCGTTGATCTTCCTGCCGTTCCCCACGGACGTGTCGAAGCTCTGCCAGGGCGACCAGATGCTGTCCACCGTCCCGTTCCAGTGGGTCACGGACATGCGCAACAACATGGCGGCCTACGGGCGCTCCGGCGTCGGCGCGATGGTGCGGTCGTCGGCGTTCCTCCAGCAGATGTTCAACGTCGCGTTGTTCGTCCCGCTCGGGGTGGTGCTGCGCAAGGCGTACGGCAAGGGGCCGTTCGCCGTCGTGGCCATCGGTCTCGGGATCTCGCTGGCGGTCGAGGTCGTCCAGTACACCGGCAACTTCGGCTACTACCCGTGCCCCTACCGCATCGCCGACGTGGACGACCTCATCTCCAACACGGCCGGCGCGCTGTTCGGGTGGATGATCGCCCCGGTCGCGCTCGTGGTGCCGAGGGTGCCGGACCCGGCCGACTCGGCGGCGCCGCTCGGCACGGTGTCGGTGCCGCGCCGGCTGCTCGGTCTCGTCGCCGACGTGATGGTGGTGCTCGTGATCGCGAAGCTCGCGCTGCCAACGGATCCGCGCTGGGCACTCGGAGTGCTCGCGGTGTTGCGCGTTGTGCTGCCCTCCGCGACCGGCGGTATAACGATTGGTGGATGGCTTGTGGGGTACCGGATTCGCGCCGAGAACGGCTCCGTCGCGAACCCCGCACGCATCGTGTTGAGGGAACTCCTGGGTGTCACCGGGTTGTTGACCTATGCGACTGTCGTATCGCCGCTGATCGACATGGTGCTCGTGGACCTCGTGGCGATCGCCGCGGTCGCATTGTGGACGTTCGTGCTGCCCGTTTTCCGTCGTGATCAACGAGGTTGGCACGAGCGCGTGTCGGGCACCCGCGCCGTCCTGCTCGCCTCGGACAGGTCACGACTGTCCAAACAGGCCTTGCGTACATAGTTTCAGAATGTTTCCATCCCGGGCATGGACATGGGGATGGACATGGGGACGGCCTCGCCGATCACCGCTTACGTCGTGGCTTGTCTTGGCTCTGTGCTTGGTCTTCTGTCCAGTGAACGCGCACGCAACGCGACCGGTCCGTCACGCAAGTGGTGGCTGGTCGTGGCCGCCGTGTCGATCGGCGGGCTCGGCATCTGGGGCATGCACTTCACGGCCATGCTCGGCACGTGGATGGGCGCGACGGTCGCCTACGACATCCCGATCACGTTGCTGAGCATGCTCGTCGCGATCGTGGTCGTCGGCATCGGCCTGTTCCTGGTGCTGCGGCTGGACAACGAGAGCCACGACCGCTGGGCGCCGCTCATCATCGGCGGTGTCGTCACCGGCCTCGGTGTCGCCGCGATGCACTACACCGGCATGGCGGGCATCATCATCGGCGCCACCGTCTCCTACGACCTCCTGATCGTCACGCTCTCCGTCGTGATCGCCGTCGTCGCCGCGACCGCCGCGCTGTGGTTCACGAGGACCGTCCGCGGCCCGCTCGCGGTCCTCGGCGCCGCGCTCGTGATGGGCGTCGCCGTGACGGGCATGCACTACACGGGCATGAAGGCGATGAGGATGACGCTCGACCCGACGGCGCCGACCGTCGTCGACAACTCCTCGGAGCTGATCACGTCGCTGATCATCGGCGGTGCCGGGTTCAGCGTCATCATCATCTTCCTGCTCGCCCTCACCACGTCGGACGAGGAGGCGGCCGAGGACGCCGAGCTGCTCGACCGCGTCATGCGGCGCACCGAGACCCGGCGGCCCGAGCACCGCTGACCCGAGCACCGCTGACCTGGGCACCGCTGACCTGGGCACCGCTGACCTGGGCACCGCTGACCTGGGCACCGCTGGGGCGCTACCGCAGGTGCACCAGCACCATCCCGTCGTTGCCGGGCGCGAGCTCGACCCGGCGGTAGAGCTTGCGCACGTGCGGCTGCTTCAGCATCGCGAGCACCCGGCCGCGCAGCTTGCCCGACCCCTTGCCGGTGATGATCTCGAGCAGCGGCACCCGCTGCCCCGCCGCGCGGAACAGCGCGGCGCGCACGGCCTGGTCGATGTCCTGGTCGTTGCGGAAGACCGGGTGCAGGTCGACGGTCAGCTTGTCCGGCACGGCCCTCATCCTGCCCGAGCGGGCCGGACCGCGCGCGCGGCCGGGACGTGCAGCGCCACCGCGACGACCGCCAGGGTCAGCAGCGCGAACGCCGGGTAGGCCCACCCGAGCGCCGACAGCCAGCCGGGACGGCTGACCGTCCAGATCGTCGGCTGCCGGTCGAGCTGGAACGCGATCACGTCCAGGAACATCACCGGGCACCAGACCGCCAGCAGCACGACCCGTGCCCACGGCACGACTTTCCCGTACGTCAACCAGATCAGCAGCGGCGCGACCCACACCCAGTGGTGGTCCCACGAGATCGGCGACAGCAGCAGCCCGAGGAACTGCACGGTCAGCACGCCGATCAACACGTCACCGGCGCGCACCGCCGAGCGCAACGCGAACAGCGCGACGGCCACGGCCAGCACGGCCGCGACCACCCACGGCCACGACATGCCTACGTCGTGCCCCTCGCTGCGGGACAGGGCGCCGCGCAACGACTGGTTGTGCGCGGTGGCGATCGGCCCGACCCGGCCGGCGTCGCCGAAGAGCACGAACCAGTACCGCTCGGCCTGCTCGAAGTCGACCAGGAAGCCGAGGCCGGCGGTGACCGCGAACGCGACGGCCGACCACACCGCCGCGGCCCAGCGGCGGGTCGCGAGGAAGTAGAGGCCCGAGATCGCCGGGACGAGCTTGACCCCGGACGCCAGCCCGATCCCGGCGCCCGCCACGGGGTCCTCGCGCGCCACCAGCGCGGCCAGCACGACCGCCGCCAGCACCAGGTTGATCTGACCGAACTCGAAGGTGTGGAAGACCGGCATCATCCAGAGCAGCACGGCGGTCCACAGCAGCGCCCGGTCCCGCCACCTCCTGCCGTCCGCCTGCCACGCCTGCCCCGCGACCAGCCGCAACGCCGTGCGCACCAGCCAGTAGAGGCATAGCACCGACAGCACGCGGAAGCTCCACTGGGCGGCGCCCCAGAACAGCCACGTCATCGGCAGGAACACCAGCGCGCCGAACGGCGGGTAGGTGAACGGCAGCGGGAAGTCCGCGGGCGAGTACGGCGAGACCACGTCGTACAGGTCGCCGGTGAGCACGTGCGGTGCCAGCGACCAGTACACGCGCAGGTCCATCGAGTCGTTGCCGAAGCCCGTGACGATCATCCACGTGCGCAGCACCAGCGAGACCGCCAGCAGCCACGGCGCGGCGGTCAGCAGCCACCGCTCCAGCTTCCCCAGGACGTGCAACGCGGTCTGCCTTCTAGTTCGTGCGGAGCGAGGGTGCGCGGTCGCGGAGCAGTCTCGGGACGACCGCGAGGGTGAGCAGCGCCAGCGCCGGGTAGAGCCAGCCGAGCGCGGCGAGCGGCCACGGTCTCGGGATCTCCCAGATCGACGGCTGCAGGTCGATCAGGACCGTGATCAGGTCGGAGCCGATCGCGACCACCCACACCACGGCGAGCACCGGGCTGCGGCGGTCGTAGACGAGCCACAGCACCAACGGCAGCAGCCACAGCCAGTGGTGGCTCCAGGAGATCGGCGAGATCAGCAACCCGAACAGCTGCACGACGACCACGGCCGCAAGCGTGTCCGACGCGCGTACGGCCGCACGCAACGCCAACGCCGTCAGCACCGCCGACACGGCCACCGCGAGCAGCCACGGCCACGACATCTCGACGTCGTGGCCGAGCGAGCGGGACAACGCGCCGCGCAGCGACTGGTTGATGACGGATCCCACCGGCCCGACCCGGTCCGCCGCGCCGAGCAGCTCGAACCAGTAGCGCCACGAGTCCGCCGGCGACGCCAGGAACCCGAGCGCCACGGTGACCGCGAAGCCCGCCACCGACCAGGCCGCCGCGGCGAACCGGCGGGTGGCGAGGAAGTACAACGCGGAGATCGCCGGGGTCAGCTTGAGCCCGGCGCCGACGCCCACACCCAGTCCGGCCACGGACTGCCGGGTCGCGACCACCGCCGCGAACACCCCGGCGACCAGCGGCAGGTTGACCTGTCCGAAGTCGAGGGTCTTGCGCACCGGTTCGGCCCAGACGAACAGCGCCGTCCACAGCAGAGCGCGCCGCGACCACGTGACGTCGAACGGCTGCTCCAGCCTGGCCGCGACGAGCTTCAGCGCCGTGCGCACCAACCACCACAGGCACGCGAGGGACAGCACCTGCCAGACGATCTTCGCGGCCACCCAGGGCAGTGCGGAGAGGGGAAGGACCACCAGCGCGCCGAAGGGCGGGTAGGTGAACGGCAGCGGGAAGTCCGCCGTGAACGGCATGCTGATCGAGTAGAGCTGGTCCGTCAGCAGGTTCGGCGCGAGGCTCCAGTAGACCTTGAGGTCGATCATCTGCCAGTCCGCCGGGTTGCCGAGCACCCGGAGGTGGATGCCGATCGACAGCACCAGCAGCACCGGCGCGAACCTCAGCGCCCGCTCCTCGACCACGCGTTCTTCCCCCACGAAGGAGCAACAGCGAGCCCCAACCTACAGGGGTCACTGACTGCTGATGCTCGCGACCAGGTTGATCGTCGTGGCGAGGACGCCGGTGCCGAAGAGGTACGACAGCAAGGAGTGCTTCAGGGCCGTGCGCCGCATCTCCCTGCCCGAGAGACTGGTGTCGGACACCTGGAACGTCATGCCGATGCTGAAGGCGACGTAGGCGAAGTCGCCGTAGTCGGGCGGTTCGGGCTGGTTGAAGTCGATGCCGCCGTCCGCGCCGTAGTAGTAGAGGCGGGCGTAGCGCAGGGTGAAGATCGTGTGCACGACCGTCCACGACAGCACCACGGACAGCACACCGAGCCCGACGCGCAGCAGTTCGGACGCGCCCGTGGTGTGCGCGGCGCGGGCGAGCACGAACCCGACGGACACGAGGCTCGCGAGGGCGGCGACGATCAGCAGCACCTCGGCGACCCGGCGCGTGGGGTCGTTGCGGACGGCGTGCTGGGCGGTCTCCTCGGCGTCCATCGGCCAGATGACCAGCCACGCCCGGACGAGGTAGACCAGGGTCGCGACGTCCCAGCCGGCCAGCACGCCGAACTCGGCCTGGCCGGCGGCGGTGACGGCGATCCCGCACACGAGCCCCGCCACGACGGCGACCACGACCAGCGTCCGGTCGAGCACGAACCGGTCGGTCGGCGGGCGGGACGGCAGATCATCCGGCATGACCGGCGAAGCTACCGCAGCCGCCCGCCCTGGACCTCTTTAGACGTCGCCGCCCCACGGCACGAGCACCGCTCGGCCCAGCGTGTGGCCGAGGATCGAGAACGACAGCATGGCCGGCGTCGACTCGGGCCCGACGCCCAGCGGGACGACGGACTCGACGTCGAGCGCGTGCACCGCGAGGACGTACCGGTGCTTCGTCCCGGCGGGCGGCGCGGCGCCCAGGTAGCCCTGCACGCGGGCGTCGTTGGCGACGGCGAACGCGGGGCTCGGCGGGGTCGCGCCGGACTCCAGCGACGTGACGCCGACCGGCACGTCGGCCAGCACCCAGTGCCAGAAGCCGGACGGCGTGGGCGCGTCCGGGTCGTACATCGTGACGACGAAGCTCTTCGTCCCGTCCGGGAAGCCGGACCACGACAGCTGCGGCGACACGTCGGCGGCGCCGGGACGGCCGCTCATCGCCGCGTACTGCCCGGCGGGCAGCGGGCTGTCCGCGGCCACGTCCGTGCTGGTCAGCTCGAAGCTCGGGACGGGCGGCAGCGACGCGAAGGGATCGTGCACAACTCACTCCAACTTTTGATCGGCCTTTGTACTTTTAAAAGTTAGCAGCGTTGTCAACTGTCGTATGATCACCTCGTGACCGCCTCCGCCACCCGCAGCGCCAACGTCCAGGCGCTCATCCGCTCCGACATCCTCGGCGGACGTCTGCGGCCCGGTGAGCGGCTGAAGTTCCCGCAGCTGTCCGAGCGCTACGGCGTGAGCACGGGCGCGGTCCGCGAGGCGCTGCTGCGGCTGTCGGCGTTGCGCCTGGTCACGTCCGAGCCGCACCTCGGCTTCCAGGTGCGGAACATCTCCCAGGAGGGGCTCGCGCTGGTCTGCGACGCGCGTGCCGAGCTGGAGTCGCTGGCGCTGCGCAGGGCGATCTCCGACGGCGGCCTGGGCTGGCAGTCGCGGCTGATCGCCGCGCACCACACGTTCCGGCACACCCCGTACGACCAGGAGAGCCAGGACTGGCTCGACGCGCACACCGAGCTGCACCACGTGCTGCTCGCCGGGTGCGCGAACCCGTTGCTGCGCGAGGCGGCCGAGGCGCTGCGCGACGAGGCGGAGCTGTACCGGCGCTGGGCCCGCCCGGTTCCCGGCGATCCGGACCTGCCGGACCCCGAAGGCATGGCGCGGATCCACCAGGAGCTGGTCACGGCCGCGGTCGACGGCGACGCGGACGCCGCCGAGGCCCACCTCCGTTCGATGATCGCGCTCACGGCCCGGCTGAAAGTCGTGCTCGACGACCTCATCTCATCCTGAAGTCTGGTTTAGACCGTCCGGCGCAACGTCCGCGCCCGGCGGCACGTCACCTGATCATGAGCTGGAAAGCACTGAGCACGACCGGTGTGGTCATCGGCGCGGTTCTCGTGGCGGCGACGCCCGCCCACGCGGCCGGCCAGGTCGTCACGCAGGTCCCGGAGACCGACAGGGCCGCGGCGCTCGCCCACTGGACGCCGGAACGGATGAAGGCGACCGGCGAGGGCGACGTGCCGCCGGCCGAGACGATCTCGCAGCCGTACGCCGGACCAGCGCCCGCGGGCGTCGGCAGGCTGTTCGCGTCGACGTCGAAGGGCCAGGACCTCTCGTGTTCGGCGACGGTCGTGCCGAGCGCCACCAAGGACGTGGCGCTGACGGCGGGCCACTGCGTCAACGGCGGCCTGGACCGGTGGGACAACCCGATCAAGATCGTGAACGTCGTGTTCGTGCCGGGCTACGACCACGGCAACGCACCGCACGGCGTGTTCGCGGCACGGGCGTTCGCCTGGTCGGACACCTACACGGGCCCGACCAGCGGCAAGGACGACGACGCGGTGATCGCGCTCGACCCCGCCGACGGCAGGCACGTCGAGGACGCGGCCGGTGCGCAGGACATCTCGTTCGACGAGGTGTCGTCCCCGGCCGCCACGACCACGCTCGGCTACCCCGTGTCACAGCTGAACCGCGGCGAGGCCCTGGTCTCGTGCGGGCAGCCGGCCACGCTGAAGGTCAACTCGGTCGTGTCGTCCTGGCAGACCGGCTGCGACCTGGCAGGCGGGTCGAGCGGCGGCCCGTGGCTGCGCGGCTTCGACCAGGCCACCGGCCGGGGAACGATCTTCTCCGTCACCAGCCGCGGAACGATGAACGAGGACCTCGTGACGACCGACCTGACCGGGTCCGCGTTCACCGACGCCGTGCGGGCGCTCTACGACAGCGCCGACCGGCTCTGAAGTTCACCTACGAGGGAGGGCAAGAGATGAACAGCAAGACCAAGGCAGTGACCGGTGCGGCCGCGTTGTTGGCCGCGGCCGCGCTCCCGCTCGCGGCCGGCGTCGCGTCGGCCAACCCGTCCGACACCCCGTGCGGCCCCGCCGACCTCACCGTCTCGGTGACGGCCGACCCGTCGTCCTCGGCGGGCCAGGAGGCCTACGTGATCCGCTACGACGCCGCCGGCCAGAACACCAACTGCCGGCTGGAGGGCGTGCCGACGGCCGTGACGTTCACGAAGGGCAGCGGGCACGGCGAGGGTGACGGCAGCGGCATCGAGGTCGTGCCGGACGCGCCGCAGGCAGACCCGGTGCCGGTCAACGTGCGGCCGGGGCACTCCGCTCAGTCGCGGATCCTGATGTCCTCGCAGGACCCGGTCACGTTCGTGCCGGATGTGGTCAACCTCAACCTGCCGACGACCGACGGGTACACGGTGACCGTGCCGTGGCCGGCCGGTGGGCCGCTGAAGGGTGAGTCCGTCGAGGTGACGGCCGTGTCCGCGGTCTGAGATCCTCATCCGGTGCCGTGGAGGAAGTTCCCGTGCGGGGACTTCCTCCACGGCACCAGCGCGCTGAACGGCCAATACGAAACACCATCGGACACGAAAAGAATTCCGCCCACTTCCCCGTCCAGTCCAATTCGGACGGTTGATGGCACTCCCCCGCGCCCGCCGTTCGATTCGCGCGGGCACCTGTCCGAATTCCGGACGTCAACGCGCGCAGTAGGCCGCACATACCCCGCACCAGGGCCATCGGACCCGTGTTGGGCAGGTCCAGACAGCCCAGAACATCTTTTTATTACATCAACTTCGTATGCGTGGATTGTTCGTGTTGACTACTCTCGATAGGGTCCGCGTATCACTGCGGGCATGACGTGAGGCGGCATTCTTTGATCGGGCAGCGACCGCCCTCGGACTCGGATCTGATCGACGCCGTTCGTGAAGGCAAGGTAGAGGCCTACGGCAAGCTTTACGAACGCCACGTGCGATCAGCGAACATCCTCGCGATGCAACTGTCGACGTCGTCCGCCGACGCAGACGACCTGGTCGCCGACGCGTTCGCCAAGGTCCTCGCCGCGCTGCGGTCGGGCGGGGGGCCGGGAACCGCTTTCCGGCCGTACCTGCTGACAGCGGTGCGGCACGCGGCGTACGACAAGACGCGCAAGGAGAAGCGGCTCGAGCTGGCCGGCGACGTCGAGGAGGTGCCCGGCGCCACCAAGGCGACCAGCGTGCCGTTCCGCGACAAGGCGGTCGAGGACCTCGACCAGGCGCTGGCCGCCAGCGCGTTCGCCACGCTCCCCGAGCGGTGGCAGACCGTGCTGTGGCACACCGCGATCGAGGGCCAGTCGCCCGGCGAGATCGCGCCGCTGCTCGGGCTGACGCCCAACGGCGTCTCCGCGATGGCGTTCCGTGCGCGCGAGGGTCTGCGCAAGGCGTTCCTGCAGGCGCACGTGCAGCAGGAACCCGCGGAGAGCTGCCGCGCCACCGTGACCAAGCTCGGTTCGTGGACGCGCGGTGGCCTCAAGGGACGCGAGGCCGTGCAGCTCGACGCGCACATGGACGAGTGCGCCGAGTGCCGCAAGCTGGCCAGCGAACTGGCCGATGTCAACGGCGCGTTGCGCGGTCTCGTCGCGCCCATCGTGCTCGGCACCGGCACCACCGGCTACCTGGCCGCGGCCGCCACGGCGACCAAGGGCGCGGCGATCACCCTCAGCGCGTCCTCCTGGCTGGGCGTCGCCGCCTCGGCCGCCGCCGTCGTGGTCGTCGCCGCCTCGGGCGTGGTCTCCTCCGACGACTCCGGCGCGTCGACCCCCGGCGCCGCCCCGCAGCTCACGTCGAGCACCGTCGCGGGTTCCGCGCAGCAGGAACCCGGCCAGCCGGGCACCACCAAGAACGCGAGCAACGCCCCCACCGCGGGCTCGAACGGCTCCGCGGCACCGGGCACCGAGTCGAACGCGAACGGCGGCACGGACACGGCGGTCGTGGTGGTCACGACGACCACGACCGCCGTGTTCGTGCCCGCCAACAACGCCCCGCTGTCGGGCAGCGCGCCGGAGAGCATCTCGATGACGACCGAGGGTCCCGCCAACGAGATGAACATCAGCATCACCAACAACGGCTCCGCCCCCACGACGCTGCCGACGCTGACGCTCACCATGCCGGACAAGATCAAGACGGTCGGGCCGGGCAAGGTGAACGCGGGCTTCGTCGGCTGCCCGGCCGGCAAGGGCACGGTGGTCTGCGACGGCGGCGGCCAGACGCTCGCGCCGGGCCAGACGCTCACGTACCGGGCGCGGCTGCAGGCGGGTCCGAAAGCCGGCAACGGGGTCATCAACGGGGTCGCGGGCCCCGTGACGGTGAGCATCCCCATCACGATCAGCTAGCGGCGCAGGAGGGTGCCGGCGAGAAGCGGCTGCCGTCGTCGGCCGCGGACTGCTGCAACGAGGGGATCCTGACGCTGACCACTTCCTGCGTGGTCAGCGGTCCACTACCAATGTCGTGTGGAGCACCTCTACTGGGATCTCGGATCATTCGCAGGCGGCGCTCGCTTTGAGGTGACGTTGCGCGGCTCTGCGGCGCGAGTTTGCCTCATGGACGTCGACCACTACCAGGCGTACCTCGACGGTGACGAGTACGAGTACCACGGCGACTTCTGCAACGTCAGCCCCGTGGTGCTGGAGGTGCCCTACGACGACCGCTGGTACCTCGTCGTCGACAGCTACAGCAGTCGGATCAAAGTCGAGGTTGACCAACTCTTCGATTGATCCGGCACGCCCATCGTGACGCAGCCTCGCACCAGCCGTCGCGGAGCTGTGCCCCGTCGGGCGCCCGCCGCGCCGCCAGTCCACTTCGGACAGCGGGAAACGCCTGCACACCGCACCATGGGCGGGTGGAAGAGCTGACGGCGGCACTCACCGGCCTGGAGGCGCCCTTCCGCACGCTCGTCGACGACTCGGAGTGGGCGCACGCGAGCGTCGAGGGCCTGGTCCTCGACCTCGGCACGTGGTGGACCGCCGACGCCGCGACGCGCCTGCAACCGCAGGTGACGTTCAGCGACGCGTTCAGCGAGGCCGCACGGCACCAGGACGGCGTGTACGTCGAGGGCTACGTCTGGCTGGACGGCGCACCGACGCCCGCCGCGTGGTGCGGAAGAGACGGCCGGATCATCTACGGACCGCGTGCCGACGCCCACCTCGGTGTGCCGCTGTCGCCCCACTTCTGCCGCCGCGTCCAGCAGCGCAACGGCACCGCGGCGGTGCTGATGAGCAAGCACCCCAGGCTGTTGCCGTTGTTGCGGGACGGGCTGCCGCGCGGTGCCGTTCTTCCCGGCGGCAGGCCCGGTCCCCGGTCAGGTGCCTAGCGCGGCGAAGCGGGCGTCGGCCTCCTGCTGGTGGCGGGCGGCCTCGGCCGGGTCGGCGACGGCGCGGGCGAGGTGCTTGTGCGCGTTCGCCGCCTCGCGCGGGTCGTCGATGCGTTCGGCCAGCTCCAACGCCTCGCGCAACGGCCCCACTGCCTCCGCCGGGCGTCCGGCTGCCGTGAGCACGTCGCCGAGGTAGTTGAGCACCACCGTCTCCGTCGTGACGTCACCGATCGCGCGCACCGCCGCCAGTGCCGACGTCAACGCCTCCAACGCCTCGGTGTGCCGGCCCATGGCGTGCAGGATCATGCCCAGCGCGCTCTGCGTGTCCGCCTCGTCGCGACGGCTACCCATTTCGCGCATCAGCGCCAACGCCGACGTGCACGCCCGCAGCGCCTCGTCGTAGCGGCCGGCGGCGCTGTAGATGTTGCTGACGTTGCTCATCGCCTGCGACTCGAGATGCCGGTCGCCGAGCTCGCGGGCCACCGCGATCGCCTGTTCGAGCAGCTCGGCGGCCTCGGCGTTGCGGCCGATGCTGCGGTAGACCAGCGACAGGTTGTTCAGCGTGCCCGCCACGCCCTGGAGATCGCCCAGCTCGCGGAGCATCTCGATCGCGCGCTCGTTGTAGTGGATCGCCTTCGGGTACTGGGCGGTCTGCCAGAACACCATCGCGTAGTTCTTCGTGGTGATCGCGAGCGCCGCAGGGTTGCCCTCCGCCGCCTTGAGCCCCAGCTCGTTGATCGTGGCCCAGTCACGCGTGTGCCCGCGCACCATGCAGAAGAACGTCAACGCGCGCGCGAGCTGCCATGTGTGCGTGTGCCACCCACCTTCGAGTGACAACGCTGCCGCTGCGACGAGCGTCTGCCGTTCGGTCTCCAGCCACTCCACCGCGTGGTCGTAGTCGCGCAGCACGAGCCGCGACGCCGGGCGGTAGGTGATGTCGACCTCGTACCGGCGGGCGGCGGGCGACATCAGCCGCGTCGCCTGGTTCGCGGTGTCCAGGAAGTGGTCGAGCAGCCGGGTCAGCGGCTCGCGTGACGAGTCCACCTGCGACTGCGCGTACTGCCGCAGCAGGTCGTGCATCCGGTAGCGGCCGAGGGTGGTCGTCTCCAGCAGGTGCACGTCGACGAGGTCCTCGAGCATCCCGTCGCACTCCAGCAGGTCGAGCGCGCCGAGCGCGGCCGCCTGGTCGACGTCGAAGTCCGTGCCGTGGTGCAGTCCCAGCAGGCCGAAGAGCGCCTGGTGTTCCGCGGGGAGCTGACCGAACGACAGCGCGAACACCGCGTCCAGCTCGGATAATCGTCCCTCGCGCAACCGCGTCGCGAGGTGGGCGGTCGTCCAAGTCGGACGGCTGCGCAACCGTCCCGCGGCCAGGCGCACGGCCAGCGGCAGCCGGCCGCACAGCTCCACGACCTCGCGGGCCGCCTCGTCCGTGCCGCGGTCGTCGCCGACGATCGTGGCGAACAGCTGCAACGCCTCCGCCTCGGACAGCACGTCCAGCGTGAGCGTGGACGTGCCCTCCAGCTCGACCAGCCGCGCCCGTGACGTGACCAGCACCAACGACCCCGGCACACCCGGTAGCAGCGGCCGCACCTGGTCGGCGCTCGCCGCGTTGTCCAGCACCACGAGCAGCCGTCGGCGCGACAGCTCCGCACGCCACATGGCCGCGCGTTCGTCGAGGCTGACCGGGATGTCCTCCAGACCGAGCGCGCGCAGCAGCACGTCGAGCGCGTCCGTCGGTTCGATGGGCGCGCGTCCGGCCGTGTGTGCGTGCAGGTCGATGAACAGCTGACCGTCCGGATATTCCAACCGGTGCGCGAGGTGCACGGCCAGCGTCGTCTTGCCGACGCCGGGCATGCCGTCGATCGCGGAGATCACGACCGCCGACTTGCCCGTGACGGCCCTGGTCAGCCGGTCGATCTCGGCCGTGCGCCCGGTGAAGTCGGCGACGTCGCGCGGCAGCGTGTTGAGCGTCGGCCGGGGTTCGTCACCGCGCAGCAGCCGCTCGTGCAGCTCCCGCAGGTCGGCGCCCGGATCGGTGCCCAGCTCCTCGGCCAGCAGCACGCGCACGTCCTCGAACGCCTGCAACGCCTCGGCCGGCCGGCCCGTCCGGTGCAGCGCGTGCATCAGCTGCAGCCACAGCTGTTCGCGCAACGGGAACTGCTTGGTGAGCCGCCGCAGCTCGGCGATCAGCCGGTCGCCCTGGCCCAGCTCGATCGCCAGGCGCGCGTGCTGCTCGGCTACGGTGAGCCGCCGTTCCTGCAGCAGCGTGAGCTCCGCGACCAGGCGCGGCCCGACCGCGAGACCGTCGAGCGCCGGGCCACGCCACAACGCCAGCGCATCCCCGTACTTCGCGACCGCCGTGCGGTGGTCCCCCTCCTTCACCGCGGCGTCGGCGGCCGCGCGCAGCTGCTCGAAGACGCCGACGTCGATGTCGTCGGCCGGCACCTTCAGCCGGTACCCGCCGGGCACCGTCACGAGGTCGTCCCCCACGAGCTTGCGCAGGGCCGCCACGTAGGTGCGGATGTTGGAGTCCGGTGCCGCGGGTGGGGACTCCCACACCGCCTCACTCAGGTGTTCGACGCTGACCGTCTCGTTGGCGTGCAGTGCCAACGCCGCCAGCAGTGCTCTTTGCCGGGGTCCGCCCAGCCGCAGTTCCACGCCCCCGCGCCAGATCTGCAGCGGCCCCAGAAGCCGATACCGCAACTGACCCTCCTCGGGGACGCATGGTGCCAGAACTGGGCCAAGCTGTGCGGAATTTGTGCGGACGATCTTCGAAACTTGTGCGACGCCGCTGTGAAGAGGGGGAACCGAGATGAACCGCCGCCGTGTTGCGAGATCGTGGACGGGCCAAGCGGCCTAGGATGACCGCATGACCGAGACGGCGAAACGACGTCCCGGCCCGCGGATCGAGGAAGTCGCGCGGGTCGCGGGAGTGTCCAAGTCGACCGTCTCGCGCGTGATCAACGACGAGCAGTACGTCAGTGCCAAGTCCCGCGAGGCCGTGCACGCGGCGATCGCCCAGCTGGGCTACTCCCCCAACCAGGCCGCGCGGGCGCTGGCCGGCAACCGCGCCAACGCGATCGCCCTCGTGGTCTCCGAGCCGACCGGGCGCGTGCTGAACGACCCGTTCTTCGCGGGCGTCCTGCGCGGCGTCCACTCGGAACTCGCCGGGCGCCACGTGCAGCTGCTGCTCATGATGAGCCAGCCGACCGACACCGAGGACCTGGTCTCGTACCTGAGCAGCGGCCACGTCGACGGCGCGCTGCTGGTGAGCCTGCACGGCGAGGACCCGCTGGTGCCCATGCTGGCCGAGATCGGCCTGCCCGTCGTCTCGGGTGGACGGCCGCTCGGCAGGACCGTGCCGTTCGTCGACGCCGACAACTTCAGCGGCGCGCTCGAAGCCGCGCGCCACCTGATCTCGTTGGGGCGCAAGCGCATCGCCACCGTCGCGGGCCCGAAGGACATGGCCGTCGGCGCCGACCGGCTGAGCGGCTTCCGGCGCGGCCTGAGCGAGGGCAAGGTCGCCGGCGACCTGGTGGCCCACGGCGACTTCACGCCGGAGAGCGGCGCGCGGGCCATGGAACGCCTGCTGCGCAAGGCACCCGACCTCGACGCGGTGTTCGTCGCGGCGGACATCATGGCCCTGGGCGCGCTCCAGGTCCTGCACGCCCAGGGCAAGCGCATTCCGGAGGACGTGGCCGTGGTCGGCTTCGACGACTCGGTGTTCGCCGCGACCGCGACGCCGCCGCTCACGACGATCCGCCAGGACGTCGAGGAGCTCGGCCGCACGATGACGTGGCGCCTGCTGGCCGAGCTCGCGGGCGAGGCGGGCCTGCCGCCGTCGCTGCTGCTGCCGACGTCCCTGGTCCGGCGGGCGAGCGCCTGACCTCCTGGCCGGGTGCGGCCTTCGGTGCATCGGCGCCCTCTGTAACGCGGTGAGCGCTCCCTCGATGGAACTGGCCGTACCCGTTCACGCCAGAGGGAGCTGCGACAGTGATCGAGAACTCGGCCGCCGGTCTCGTGATGGTGCCCGGCGAGGTGCCGGTGACCGTCACCGGCGAGGAGCACCACCAGCTGACGCTCGCCCGCTACGCCGTGCCGTCCGGGGTCACGCGGCAGGTCGCCGTGCACCTGACGTGGTGCGCGATCTCCGGCGGGAAGTACCGGGGCAACCGGGGCATCGAGGTGCGGCTGGACGGGCAGCGGGTCGGTGAGCTGACTTTCCTGATGTCGCAACGGTATGCGCCGCTGCTCATGCAGGTGGAGTCCGGTGGCGGGTCGGTGGGCTGCACGGCACTGGTCCAGCGCGGGGCGAACGGCGTGCTGCAGGTCGTGCTGCGGATGCCCCGCGAGGTGCCGCGGGGTGCCGTGGTGCCGGTGTCGAGCTCGCCGTCGTGGGTGGCGCCGGTGGCGATCGGCGCGGCGAGCCTGTTCGGGTTCTTCCTCGTGATGGCCCTCATCGGGGCCGTGGCGGGTGGCGGTGCTCCGAACGTGGACAAGGCGGCGGCGCTGACTTCTACGGCCGCGCCCACCACCACTACGACGACCACAACCACCAGTGCGCCGACGAGCACCACGACGTCGACCACGACTTCCACCACCACGACCGCGCCCACCACGACGACAACCGTCGCGCCTCCGGTGGCTCCGCAGCCGAAGCCGCAACCACAGCCGCAACCACAGCCCCAGCCACAACCCCAGCCCCAGCCCCAGCCGCAACCTCAGCCGAACCCCCAACCGGCGCCGCAGACGGGCTGTCACGCGAGCTACAGCCCGTGCGTCCCGATCGCGTCCGACGTCGACTGCGCGGGCGGCAGCGGCAACGGACCCGTCTACGTGACGGGCCCGATCCGCGTCATCGGCCCTGACGTCTACAAGCTGGACAGCGACGGCGACGGCGTCGGCTGCGAGAACTAGTTCTCGCCGCGCTCGTAAGGGATCTTCTCGCCGGCCTCGACGCCGAACGACAGGTGGTTGCCGGCCGGCGGCAGCGGGCAGGTGGCGAAGTCGGTGAAGGCGCACGGCAGGTTGGTCGCGCGGTTGAAGTCGAGCAGCACCTTGCCGTCGACCGAGGCCGCCGCCAGCGACCGGTTGGCCGCGTAGGTCGTGACGCCGCTGGTCTCGTCGGTGAAGAGGATGTTCAGGTCGCCGTTGCGCCCGTTGAAGGCCGTCAGCGTGTGCTCGGTGCCGTTGTGCGTGAACCGCACACGGCCCGGTGCCTCGTACACGTGGCTGAGACCTTCGACGACCGCACCGACGGTCGTGGGCACGGGGGCGTCGAACGGTTCGTAGACGCCTTCGAGCACCCACTTCTCCTGCGGCTCGTACGACGGCACGCCGTGGAAGTTCTTGAGCACCTCGGCCTTCGGGTCGTGCACGCGGATCAGGTACCCACCGCGGCGGGCGACCTCGACCTCGACCTCACCGGCCGCGATCCGCGTGCCGGAGCCACTCTGCACGAGCTCGAACCGCTGCGGCTCCTTGCCGTCTTCCTGCCAGTACGCCGCGTCGTCGTCCTGCCACCACACGCCCGGAAGGCCGTCATAGGCGCGAGGGGTCGTCTCCAGCCAGTCGAGCGACACCAACGCCAGCCAGCCGTACGGGTCGGCCAGCGCGTTCTCCCGGTCCGTCTTCCAGGTCTGCCAGTCCTCCGCGAATCCGCTCATGTCCCTGTCAACGACGGGCCGGGCGCGGTGCTTCCCCGTTCCACTGCATGGGACACGAGGGCGTCGCCGAGCTCGGACCGCGCGTAGACGACGCTGCGGCCGTGCCGTTGCGAGACCAGCAGCCCGGCCGCGTGCAACGCCCTGAGGTGCTGGTTCACCGCGGACGTCGTCACGCCGGCGCGGCGCGCGATGTCGGTCGACGACCGCGGCTCCCCCAGCCCGGCGAGGAGGTCGGCCCGCACCTGGCCCAGCACACCCGCCAGTGCGGCGGGTCCCGGCACGCGGCCCGTCTCCCACACCGTGCCCGCTCCACGGGCGGCGTAGATCAGCAACGGCGGCGCGCCGCGGTCGACGGGCACCGCCGTGCGCCGGGCGAAGACGCTCGGCACCAGGGTGAGCCCGTGCCCGGCGGCCTCCGTGCGCCGCGGTTCGGCCCCCGCGATCCGCACCCGCACGACCGGGCCGGCGAACGTGATCCGTCCGGAGATGCCGGACAGCATCGCGCCGAGTCCGCCCCTGGCAGTCTCGCGGCCCCGGTGGGCGATGTCGGCCTCCAGCACCGCGCGCATCCGCTCCCAGCGGGGTGCGAGCGCGACGTCCCAGTACGTCCGCAGCGCCTCGATCACCCGGTGGCGGTCGCGCAGGACCGCCGGCACGTCCCCGAGCACCGCGCGGAGGTCGCGGCGCATCGTGCGGGTGGACACCTCGGCGAGCGCGGCGAGCTCGTCCTCGATCCGCGTGAACGGCGTCCGCGGGCGCGGGCTCAGGAAGTCGGGCGTCCAGCCGCGGTCGTCGGACAGGGCGAGCAGGACCTCGGCGTCGACACCGGAGACCCGGCGCGCCCACGGCAGGTGCAGCGGGTACTTCGCGGGGTCCTTCAGCACGCGCAGGCTGAGCGTGAGCTCGTTCAGCGGGGACACGGCGAACCGCACGTCCGCCAGGTCGCCCTCGCCGAGCACGAACTCGATCATGTAGCACAACGCTACATCAGTTACGGGCGAGCGGGGCCGCCGACAGGCTGGACGACATGTGGACCGACATGTGCCTGGCGCTGCGGATCGTCCGCGAGGCGGCGGAGCTCACGCTCGTCGCGGGCGTGCCGGAGGTGCGGTACAAGGACGACGGCAGCGAGGTCACGCCGACCGACCTCGCGGTGGAGGACCTGATCCGCGCACGACTGGCGGAGGCGGTGCCCGACGACGGCGTGCACGGTGAGGAGAGGCCCGGCAGGATCGGGACATCGGGCAGGCGCTGGCTCGTCGACCCGATCAGCGGCACCGCCGACTTCGTGCGCGGACGGCCGACCTACTCGGTCGACCTGGCCCTGGAGGGTGCGCTGGCGGTCTCCGCGATGCCGGCGCTGGGCATCACGATGGCGGCGGGGCGGGGCATGGGGTGCCGTGTCTTCCGCGCCGGGCACGAGGAAATCGCCAGAGTGTCCACACAGGACTCACTCGACCTCGCACGCGTGTGCCTGCACGGCAGGAGGAAGCCGGCGCTGGAACGCGGCGAGGTGGCGGACAACGCGCAGTCCTTGCTGCACCTGATCACCGGCGAGGTGGACGCGGTCATCGCGGCGGGTACGGGTCTCGACGAGTTCGACCTGGCGTGCCTGCCGGTGCTCGTGGAGGAGGCCGGCGGCCGGGTGACGATGGTCGAGGAGGACGTCGTACTGGCGTCCAACGCCGTGCTGCACAACGCCTTCCTCGACCTGCTGGTCGCGCGTCCTGGTGTCGAACCAGGCACCTCGGGCTCATGAGGCCCGGGTGATCGCCGGATCCCGCGCGTGGGGTGACCGACCGGACTCGCACCGGCTTCGACCAGGACCACGGCCTGGCGCCTCGACTGCTTCGGCTTCGGTCACAGCTGCCCGTCGAGGACTCGAACCTCGATCTCCGCGTCCAGAGCGCGGCGTCCGTGCCGATTGGACCAACGGGCATCAAAAAAGCCGCCTCGTCGCGACGGCGACGGGACGGCTCCCCGGGGCATGAGGTCAGCTCATGCCGAGGAGCACCAGTCGTGCTGATGGCGCATGGGGTGCTGCATCACGGCTGGCTCCTTCCTCCGGTTCGGCGAGATCCACTCTGACGGATGACGTCAGGCGTCCGCAACGCATTATCGAGCGTTGCAAAAGTTTGCAGATATTCGTGTCGATCTCCACCAAATCTCAAGCCGACTTGCGGAAAACTTTTGCAACGTCTTTCCTGGACCGCTGACACACCCCACCCGGAAGGCATGGACATGTCCCAGGACTGGTGGCGACACGCCGTCATCTACCAGGTCTACGTGCGCAGCTTCGCCGACTCGGACGGCGACGGCGTCGGCGACCTGCCCGGCATCCGCTCACGCCTGCCCCACCTGCGCGACCTGGGTGTCGACGCGGTCTGGATCACGCCGTTCTACGCCTCGCCGATGGCCGACGGCGGGTACGACGTGGCCGACTACCGCGCGGTCGACCCGCGGTTCGGCGACCTCGACGACGTGCGCGCGCTGGTCGCCGACGCGCACGCGCTCGGCATCAGGGTGATCGTCGACATCGTGCCGAACCACAGCTCCGACCGGCACGCGTGGTTCCAGGAGGCGCTCGCCGGGCACGGCCGCGAGCGCTACCTCTTCCGCGAAGGCGTCGGCGACCAGCCGCCGAACGACTGGGAGTCGGTGTTCGGCGGACCGGCGTGGACGCGGGTCGCCGACGGGTCCTGGTACCTGCACCTGTTCGCGCCGGAGCAGCCGGACCTCAACTGGGAGCTGCCGGAGGTGCGCGCGGAGTTCCGGGACGTGCTGCGGTTCTGGCTGGACCTCGGCGTCGACGGGTTCCGCGTCGACGTGGCGCACGGCATGGTCAAGGCGCCCGGCCTGCCCGACATCGGGCACGCCGACCAGCTCAAGCTGCTGGGCACGGAACCGTTGCCGTTCTTCGACCAGGACGGCGTGCACGAGATCCACCGCGAGTGGCGCGCCGTGGTCGACTCCTACCCCGGCGAGCGCGTGCTGGTCGCCGAGGCGTGGACGCCCTCCGCCGAGCGCACGGCCCTGTACCTGCGTCCCGACGAGATGCACCAGGCGTTCAACTTCCACTACCTCACGGCGTCGTGGGACTTCGACGCGCTGCGCTCGGTCATCGACTCGTCACTCGCGGCCGTCGCCCCTGTCGGCGCGCCTACGACGTGGGTGCTGTCGAACCACGACGTGCAACGGCACGTGACGCGCTACGGCGGTGGAGAGACCGGTGTACGCCGTGCGCGCGCCGCACTGGCGTTGATGCTGGCGCTTCCGGGGTCGGTGTACCTCTATCAGGGCGAGGAACTCGGTCTGCCCGAGGTGCTCGACCTGCCGGACGCGGTGCTGCAGGACCCGATGTGGGAACGCTCCGGCCACACCGAACGGGGCCGCGACGGCTGCCGGGTCCCGCTGCCGTGGACGAGCACCGGCCCGTCGCTCGGCTTCGGCACCGGCGGCTCGTGGCTGCCGCAGCCGGCGGACTGGGCCAAGCTCAGCGTCGAGGCGCAGGCGGGCGACCAGGACTCGATGTTGTCCTTCTACCGCACCGCCTTGCGCGTGCGCCGCGAGAACCCGGCCACGGGCGCCGGCCTCACCTGGGTCGACGGCCCCGCGGACGTCCTGTGGTTCGAACGGGACGGCGTCGCCTGCGCGGTGAACCTCTCCGACGCGGTGGTGGAGCTGCCCGACCCCGGCTCGGTCCTGCTGGCCTCGTCCTACTACGGCGTGCGCGGCGACCGGCTGCTCCTCCCGCCGGACACCGCCCTGTGGTGGAGGCTCTGACCAGCGGGTTCGCTTGATCGACAAAAACTGTCAGACCCCCTGGGTACGGTCCACGGACATCAGTTCCCGATCGGATCCAGGGGGTTTCGCGGTGCGCAGGTGGGAGCTCGTCGCCGAGGGGTCGGCCAAGTACTGGGAAGTGGGCCAGGACGGGGCCGCGGTGACCGTCCGGTTCGGACGTCTGGGCACGGCGGGCCAGACCAAGACCAAGGACCTGGCGTCGGAGGACGCGGCACGGGCGCACGTCGCGAAACTGGTGGCGGAGAAGGAGAAGAAGGGCTACCAGGCCACAACGGACGCCGCAGCGGACGAGGCCCGGTCCTCCACCGCCACGGCTTCGGCCGACACCGCGTCACCCGCTCCCGCTTCGGCCGCACCGGGCCTCCCGCAGGCCACCACGGCACCGGCGACCGCCGCCACGCCGAGCCCGGCTTCCGTCGCCGCTTCGCCCACCCCCTCCTCCCCTGCTCCTGTCCACGACGAGGACACCTGGGTGATGCCCGAGGAGTGGCTGGCCAAGGCCATGCGCCGCCGCGACGTCACCCCGCTGCCCGAGTTCACCACCGACCCCGCCCTGGCCCAGGACCTCCGCGACCAGATCGCCAAGCACCAGGACAAGCTCGCGGAAGTCCTCGGCAACCCGGCATCGAAGGACACCCTCGTCCAGGCGCTGCGAGCGCACCTCGACGGCACTCCCGACCCGCTCGGCGCCGCCGCGCTCGCCAGGGTCGCCACCACCGAGACCTCGCCGGTGCACTGGTGGATCGAGGAGTTCGGCCTGCCGTTCGCGGCGGCCGCCGCCGTGCACCACCCGTCGATCCAGGTGTACAACCACCGGGACGGGCGGACCGGCGAGTGGTCCGGCAACACCCTGCTCTGGGCACCGCAACGCCACTACGGCGACGACGTCCACAAGTCCGCCGCACTGGTCGAGGTGCGCACGGCACTGGCGGTCGCGGACCAGGAGACGTACGACGAGGCCGTGGCGGAGCTGGAGAAGCTCGGCGCCGACGCGTTCAGCCTCGCGGCGCGGGCCTTCCTGGTGCCGACCCGCCACGACTGGTTCGAGGAGGCCAACGCCGCCGAGTGGGCACCGTTCTGGATGGTGCTGTGCTCGGCGAGCACCTTGGAGCACCTGGACGACCTGCGCGTCGGGCACGTCATCTGGTCGCCGGTCGGCACGTACACCGCGCTGCACGTGCACGGGCCCGCTCTCGCGCGGCGGCTGGACGCGGACCTGCGCGCCAAGGTCGAGTGGGGCGCGGACAGCCGCAAGCTCGGCCTGAACGCGCTCGCGGCGCTGCCGTCCGACGAGGCGTTCCTGTTGCTGCTGAACAGGATTCGGGAGCGGTACGTGCGGCCGGCGCTGCTGTCCGCGATGGCGGCCTTCCCCGCGCGGGCGGCCCGGTTGCTGGCACCGCGGGCCGCCGACGACGCGGACGCGCGCAACCTGCTCCGGCTGCACCTGCTGACGCATCCGGAGCTCGACGGGTACGCGCCGCCCGTCACGGTGCCGGACGCGCCCGCCGAGGCGTTGCCGCGGGTGCTCGCCGAGCCGCCGTGGGAGCACCGCCGCCCGCAGCCCCAAGCCGTGGTGCTGAAGAACCTCCCGGTCCCCGCCTCACACGTCACGTGGCTGCCGGGCGAACGCGGGGAGTGGGCGGCGCTGACCGGGTGGTGGGCCAGGCAGGACTTCACCTGGGAGGCGATGGCCGCCCGCGGCCGTGCCAAGCACGACTACGACCACCGGCTGTTCCTGGCGGGCCCGGAGGAGCTCGTGCGCCCGCTGCTCGCGGAGTGGGTGCCCGGCGACAGCTGGCAGGGCGAGGACTGGGGCCGGCGCATCGCGGCCCGCTTCGAGCTGGCCGCCCAAGCTCCCCTGACGCGGCTGGTCGCGAACAACCCGCACGTGTCCGGCGGCGTCCTGCTGCCGTACGCCACTCCCGAGGTCGCCGCGCTGATGGCCGACTGGTTCGTGCGCCTCAAGACCGCCCGCGGGTTCGCCGTGTCCTGGCTCTCCCGCCACCGGGAGGCGGCGGCCAGGCTGCTGCTCGCCCCAGCTCTCGGTGCGGCGGGCCCGGAGCGCCGCAACGCCGAGTCCGCCCTGCGACACCTGCACCTGGAGACCGGCGTCGACGTCATCGCCGTCGCCGCGGCGGTCTCCGCCGAGGCGGGCGCGGCCGTCCGCACGCTGCTCGACGTCGACCCGCTCGACGTGCTGCCCGCGAAGCTCTCGGTGATCGGCGACTGGGCCGACCCGCGGCTGCTCCCCCAGGTCCTGCTGGCGAACGGTGCCGGCGCGCTGTCCGCCCAGGCCGCGCACAACCTGCTGATGACCGCCGCACTGTCCAAACCGGACGCGACCTACCCCGGCCTGCCGCTCGCCGTCGAAGCGTGCGACCGGGCGTCACTCGCGGAGTTCGGCTGGGCGGTCTTCGGCCGCTGGCAGGACGTGGAGGCGCCGGCGAAGGACGGCTGGGCCCTCACGGCGCTCGGCTGGTTCGGCGACGACGAGACGGTGCGCCGCCTCGCGCCCCTGCTCCGCGCCTGGCCGGGCGAGAACCAGCACGCCCGCGCCGTCACGGGTCTCGACGTGCTCGCCCAGATCGGCAGCGAGGTGGCGCTGACCCACCTGAACGGCATCGCCGAGCGGGTGAGGTTCAAGGGCCTGCAGGCCCGCGCCAGGGAGAAGGTGGCCGACATCGCCGCCTCGCTCGGCCTGAGCCGCGACCAGCTCTCCGACCGCCTGGTCCCCCGCCTGGGCCTCGACGAGGCGGGGACGTCGGTGATCGACTACGGCCCGCGGCAGTTCACCGTCGGCTTCGACGAGCAGCTCAAGCCCTACGTCCTCGACCAGGACGGCAAGCGCCGCAAGGACCTCCCGAAACCCGGCGCGCACGACGACCAGGACCTGGCACCGGCGGAGCACAAGCGCTTCGCCGCGCTGAAGAAGGAGGTCCGCGGCATCGCCACCACGCAGATCCACCGCCTGGAGCGCGCGATGGTCGACCAGCGCACCTGGACCGCCGAGGAGTTCCACGCGGTCCTGGCCGCGCACCCGCTGCTGTGGCACCTGGTGCGCCGCCTCGTCTGGATCACCGACACCGGCCTGTCGTTCCGCCTGGCCGAGGACCGCACCCTGGCCGACGCCCACGACGACGAGGTGACCCTCCCGGCGGACGCCACCGTCCGCGTCGCCCACCCGGTCCACCTGGCGGAGCCCCTGCGGTCGTGGGGCGACGTGTTCGCGGACTACGAGATCCTGCAGCCCTTCCCGCAGCTGGGCCGCCCCACCCACGCCTTCGCCCCCGGCGAGGACGTCGTCCCCCAGCTGCAGAAGTACGTGAAGCGGACCATGCCGGTGGGCAGGCTCCTCGGCCTCACCGCACGCGGCTGGGAGCGGTGCCAGCCCCAGGACAACGGCGTCGAGCCGTGGATGACCCGCCCACTGCCGTCCGGTGGCGCGCTGGTGGCCTGTGTGGACCCCGGCATCACCGTGGGCGTGGTCGACATGGTCCCGGAGATGGAGTTCAGCTCGCTGTGGTTCTCCCCCAGCGGCGAGGGCGCCTGGTTCGCCCCGAACGGCGGTGGTCCCGCCACGTTCGACGTCGACCCGATCACCGCCTCCGAGCTGCTGTCCGAACTGGAGTCATTGCACGCGTGACACCGGGAACGGCCGGCTTCCCGGCGACGTCAGACCGGCACGGAACACCTTCAAGGTCAACACAGTCACGGATCGAACGCAGGGAGTAGTCAGTGCGCAGGTGGGAGCTCGTCTCCGGCAGTTCGGCCAAGTTCTGGGAGATCAGCAGGGACGGCGCCGCGGTGACCGTCCGCTTCGGACGGCTGGACACGCACGGCCAGACCCAGACCAAGGACCTGGCGTCGGAGGAGGCGGCCGAGGCGCACGTGGCGAAACTGGTGGCGGAGAAGGAGAAGAAGGGCTACCGGGCCGTCGCGGACGCCGCCGCGCCCGCTCTCCCGCCGACCACCGCCGCGCCGGCGACGGACGCCGCGCCCGCGGTTGCGCCGAGCCCCACTGCACCCGAGTCGGCGCCCGAGGCCGTCGCAGCGGACGACGACCCGGCCGCCACGGTGAACCCGGCGGCCACCGGATCCGGTCAGGACGGTGCCGCGGGCACGCCCACCGTCTCCCGACCGGACGCGACCACACCGACCGGCACCGCGGACACCAAGCCGCTCCCCGCCGACGAGGACACCTGGGTCATGCCCAAGGTCTGGCTGCGCGACGTCGTCCGCCAGCGCGGCGTCGACCCCGCCCCGGTGTTCACCGTGGACCAGGGGCTCGCCGAGGAGGCCCGGCGGCGCCTCGGCGAGCAGGCAGGCACCACCGTCGAACGGATCCTGTCCGAGCCGAAGTCCGAGCCCGACCTGGTGCGGGCAGCACGCGAGCACCTGGCCGGCCGGCACAACCCGGTCGGCGCGGCGGCGCTCGCGGCCGTCGTCGCCACCGCCGAGCAGTCCGTGCACGCCTGGATCGCCGACCACGGCGTGGTGTTCGCGACGGAGGCCACGATCGCCTTCATGCGGCTGGTCTCCACACGGGAATGGCTCCCGCAGCAGCGCACCTACGGCGCGGAGTGCCTGCAGTCGCGCGGGGGCTACTTCCACATCATCCTCGACCGGCCGGAGGGGAAGATGCTCCTGGCGCTGCGCTACGCGCTGGCGGTCGCGGACGACGCCGAGCGGGCGGGCGCGGAGGCCGTGCTGGAGCGGCTCGACGCGCTGGACGTGGCGCGAGAGCACACCATCATGCTGGTGCGGCCGTTCCTGATGCCGGGGCGCGCCGACTGGTTCGCGGAGGCCGCCAAGACGTCGTACTCGGGCACGCGCTGGTGGATGCTGCCGTGCAGCGCCACCACGGCCGAGGAGTTCGACGACGCCCAGTCGTCCATCACCAACTCGGCGTTCGTGCTGCACACCGCGCTCCACGTGCTGGGCCCGGCCGTCGCGCCGCTGCTCGCCCACTCGCTCGACCACAGGTACCAGCGCTCGGACAGCCGCAAGCAGGTGCTGAAGGTGCTCGCGACGCTGCCCACGGACGAGGCGTTCACGATCCTGCTCGACCGGATCGAGACCAAGTACGCCCGCCCGGCGCTGTTGTCGGCGATGGCGGCGTTCCCGGCACGGGCGGCGCGGCTGCTCGGCGAACGCGCGGAGGGCGACGCCGGGCTGCGGCAGCTGCTCAGCGTGCACCTGAGGACGTACCCGCAGCTGGAGGCGCCGGAGGGCTTCGTCGAGGTCGAGTCCGCGTCGGTGCCGGAGGCGGCCGTGGACGAGCTGCCACCGATCCTCGCCTCACCGCCGTGGCGCAACCGCAAGCCCGCCGTCAAGGCGGTCGTGATCGAGGACCTCCCGGTGCCGCGGCCGTCGCTCGTGTGGCAGCCGGGCGAGCGGGAGCAGTGGCTGAACCTGGAGCGCTACACGCACCAGCGGGTGACGTGGCAGGAGCTGATGAAGGAGTTCCACGGCGACCGCATCGGCTACCGCATGCGGGACCTGTTCGCGCTCGCTCCCGAGGAGGAGGTGCGCCCGCTGCTCGCGGACTGGCAGCCGAAGCTGGGCTGGAGCGCCGAGGCGACCGGCAAGATGCTGGGCGCGCGGTTCGGGTTCGACGCGCTGCCGCCGCTGCTGCGGATCGTCGAGGGCAGCGCGGGCTCGGCCGTGGTCGTGCTGCCCTTCGCCACGCCCGAGGTGGCCGCGCTGATGGCCGGCTGGCTGGTGCGGCTCAAGCAGGTCCGCAAGGTCGCGCTGGAGTGGCTGGCCCGGCACCGCGAGATGGCGGCCCGGTTCCTCATCCCGCCGGCGCTGGGCAAGGCGGGTGCCGACCGCCGCAACGCCGAGACCGCCCTCCGGCACCTGCACGGCATGGGCGTCGACGTCGTGGCCCTCGCCCCCACCCCGGAGGCGGCCGCCGCGCTGGAGGCGTTCCTGGCCGTCGACCCCGTCGACGTGCTGCCCGCGCGGCTGCCGACGATCGGTGACTGGGCGGACACCCGGCTGCTGCCGCAGGTGCTGCTCGCCGACCGCAAGCACGCGCTCTCATCGGAGGCCACGCGCAACCTCCTGATGACGGCGGCGCTGTCCAAGCCGGGTGACGTCTACGCGGGTCTGCCCCTCGCCGAGGAGGCCCTGGACCGCGACTCGCTGGCGGAGTTCGCGTGGGCCGTGTTCCAGCGCTGGCAGGAGGTCGGCGCGCCGTCGAAGGAGAGCTGGGCGCTGTCGGCGCTCGGCTGGTTCGGCGACGACTCGACGGTGCGCGCGCTGTCGCCGCTGATCCGGGTGTGGCCGGGCGAGAGCCAGCACACCAGGGCCGTGTCCGCGCTCGACGTGCTGGCGGACATCGGCACCGAGGTGGCGCTGTCGCACCTGAACAGCATCGCGGAGAAGGTGAAGTTCAAGGGCCTCAAGACGAAGGCGCAGGAGAAGGTCTCCCAGATCGCCGTCGAGCTGGGCCTGAGCCGCGACCAGCTCGCCGACCGCCTGGTGCCGCGCCTCGGCCTCGACGACGAGGCCTCGCTGGTGATCGACTACGGCCCGCGGCAGTTCACCGTCGGGTTCGACGAGCAGCTCAAGCCGTTCGTCCTCGACCAGGACGGCAAGCGCCGCAAGGACCTGCCCAAGCCCGGCGCCAAGGACGACCAGGACCAGGCGCCGCTGGAGCACAAGCGGTTCGCCGGGCTCAAGAAGGACGTCCGCGCCGTCGCCTCCGACCAGATCCACCGCCTGGAACGGGCGATGGTCGACCAGCGCACCTGGACCACCGAGGAGTTCCACACCGTCCTCGCCGGCCACCCGCTGCTCTGGCACATCGTCCGGCGGCTCGTCTTCATCACCGACGGCGGGCAGTCGTTCCGGCTCGCCGAGGACCGCACGCTCGCCGACGCGCACGACGACGAGCTCACCCTGCCGGAGGGCGCCACGGTCCGGGTGGCGCACCCGGTGGACCTGCGCGACGAGCTGGAGTCGTGGGGCGAGGTGTTCGCCGACTACGAGATCCTCCAGCCGTTCCCGCAGCTCGGCCGGCCGCTGCACGTGCTGCCGTCCGGCGGCGACCTGCTGCCCCAGCTCAAGAAGTACTGCGACGTGGACATGCCGGTGGGCAAGATCCTCAGCCTCACCAAGAAGGGCTGGGTCCGCGGCGAGCCGCAGGACGGCGGTGTCGAGTGCTGGATCACCCGCCCGCTGCCCTCCGGCGGCGCCCTCGTCGCGTCGCTCGACCCCGGCATCGCGGCCGGTGCCATCGAGATCTTCCCGGAGCTCAAGATCACCGAGCTGTGGTTCTCCGCCGACGGCCAGGGCTACTGGTCGTCGCAGCGGAGTGCGCCGGGCACCTTCACGACCGACCGCGTGACGGTGTCGGAGCTGGTGTCCGAACTGGAGTCCCTGCGCGCCTGAGCGCGACCGTCCACCCACTCGGCAAGACCAGGAGGTACAGCACGTGCGCAGGTGGGAACTCGTCGCGGACAGCTCCGCGAAGTTCTGGGAGATCGGCAGGGAGGGCACCACGGTCGTCGTCCGGTTCGGGCGGCTGCTGACGAACGGCCAGACCCAGACGAAGGAGCTGGCGTCGGAGGAGGCAGCCGAGGCCCACGTCGCGAAGCTGGTGGCGGAGAAGGAGAAGAAGGGCTACCGGGCCGTCGGCATGGCCGAGGTGTCCGACAGCCCCGCCACCGCGCCGCTCACCCGGCAGTCCGCGCAGGGGGTGCCCGGCACCGCACCGCGCGCCGAGAAGCCCGCGCCGGAGCAGACCGTCGTCGACGAGGACACGTGGGTCATGCCCAAGGCGTGGCTGCGCGACGTCGTCCGGCAGCGCGGGTTCGACCCGGCGCCGGAGTTCGCGCTCGACACCGCGAAGGCCGCCGAGGTCCGGCAGGCGCTGGCCGAGCAGGCCGGGGAGATCGAGAAGGCGCTGTCGGCGGAGCACTCGAGCGAGGAGCTGGTGGGCGCGGCCCGCGAGCACCTGGCCGGGCGCGCGAACCCCGCCGGCGCCGCGGCGGTCGCGACCGTCACGAGGACGGGCGTGCCGGCCGTGCACGCGTGGATCGCCGACCACGGACTCGTCTTCGCCGCTGTCGCGGTCGTGGAGCGCATGCGCATGGTCTTCACCGACCAGTACGACCACCGCCGGAGCACGTGGACGGGCACCTGCCTGCAGGAGGTCCAGACGCAGTTCCAGACGTCGGTGAACGAGCCGGAAGGCCAGATGCTCACGGCCGTCCGGTACGCACTGGCGGTCGCGGACGACACCGAGCGCGCGGCCGCCGAGGCCGCGCTGGAGGAGCTCGGCTCCTCGCCGCGGGAGAAGGAGGTGCGGTCGTACCTGCTGCCCGAACGGGCCGACTGGTTCGCCGAGGCGTGTGCGCAGCCCCGCACCTCGAACCGGTGGTGGATGCTGCCGTGCAGCGCCCGCACGGCCGAGGACCTCGAGAAGGCCGACGAGACGCTGAACGACTCGGCGTTCCTGCTGTCCACCGCGCTGTACGCGCTGGGGCCGGCGATGGCGCCCCGGCTCGCGCAGGAGCTCGAGCACGACAGCTACTACCGGCGCGTGGACGGGCGCAAGCAGGTGCTGAAGATGCTCGCCGCGCTGCCGACCGACGAGGCGTTCACGATCCTGCTCGACCGGCTGGACCAGAAGTTCGTGCGCGCGGCCGTGCTGTCCGCGATGGCGGCGTTCCCGGCGCGCGCGGCCCGGCTGCTGGCGCAGCGGGCGACCTCCGACGCGGAGGCGCGGCGGCTGCTGCACGCGCACCTGCAGTCGAACCCGGACCTCGCGGTCCCCGACGAGGTCGCCGCGGCGCTCGCCGAGGCGGAGGGCGCGGTCGTGCCGGAGGCGGGCGCGGACGCGCTGCCGCCGCTGCTCGCGAACCCGCCGTGGCTGAGCCGCAAGAAGGCGGTCAAGCCCGTCGTGCTGGACGGGATCGAGTCCGGCGGTTCCTCGGTGGTGTGGCTGCCCGGTGAGCAGGAGCAGTGGCTCGACGCGGCCGAGGAGTGGAAGCACGACCACCACGACTGGAAGAAGCTGCTCGCGGACTACCACGCCGGCACGATCGGCTACTACGACAACGACCTGTTCCTCCTCGCCCCCGACGACGAGCTCCGGCCCCTGCTGGCGGACTGGAAGCCGAACTACAACTACGGCGGCGACGAGTGGGGCAGGAACATCGCCGCCCGCTTCGGCCTCGACGCGGTGCCCGCGCTCGTGCGGCTCGTCCAGTCCGGCGGCACGGCGGCCGGGGTGGTGCTGCTGCCGTTCGCCACGCCCGAGGTGGCGCCGGTGATGGCCGACTGGTTCGCGCGGACCAAGCAGGCGCGGCGCTGGGGTGTCGACTGGCTGTCCCGGCACCGCGACGAGGCGGCGCGGCTGCTCGTCCCGGCGGCCTCGGGCAAGGCGGGCACCGCACGTCGCAACGCCGAGACCGCGCTGCGGTACCTGAACGGCATCGGTGTGGACGTGGCGGGCATCGCGAAGGAGTGCGGCGCGGAGGCCGCGATCGACGTCGTGCTGGCGGTCGACCCGGTCGACGTGCTGCCCGCGAAGCTGCCGGTGATCGGTGACTGGGCGGACACCCGGCTGCTGCCCCAGGTGCTGCTCGCCGGCCGGAAGCACGCGCTGTCCCCCGAGGCCGCGAGCCACCTGCTGATGACCGCGGCGCTGTCCAAGCCCGGCGAGCTGTACGCCGGACTGGTGGTCGTGCGTGAGGCGCTGGACCGCGACTCGCTGGCGGAGTTCGCGTGGGCCGTTTTCCAAGCGTGGCAGCAGGCGGGCGCGCCGTCGAAGGAGAACTGGGCGCTGTCGGCACTCGGCTGGTTCGGCGACGACTCCACCGTGCGGGCGCTGTCGCCGCTCGTCCGCACCTGGCCGGGCGAGAGCCAGCACGCCAGGGCCGTCGCGGGCCTGGACGTGCTCGCGGACATCGGCACCGAGGTGGCGCTGTCGCACCTGAACAGCATCGCGGAGAAGGTGCCGTTCAAGGGGCTCAAGTCCAGGGCGCAGGAGAAGGTCGCGCAGATCGCGGCCGAGCTGGGGCTGTCCCGCGACCAGCTGTCCGACCGCCTGGTGCCGCGCCTCGGGCTCGACGACGCCGCGACGCTGGTGATCGACTACGGCGCGCGGCAGTTCACCGTCGGGTTCGACGAGCAGCTCAAGCCCTTCGTCCTCGACCAGGACGGCAAGCGCCGCAAGGACCTCCCGAAGCCCGGCGCGAAGGACGACCAGGACCGGGCACCGTTGGAGCACAAGCGGTTCACGGCGCTGAAGAAGGACGTGCGGACCATCGCGTCCGACCAGATCCAGCGCCTCGAACGCGCCATGGTCGACCAGCGCACGTGGACCGCCGAGGAGTTCCACACCGTGCTCGCCGGCCACCCGCTGCTCTGGCACGTCGTCCGGCGCCTGGTCTGGCTCACCGACGACGGCCGGTCGTTCCGGCTCGCCGAGGACCGCACGCTCGCCGACGCGCAGGACGACGAGTTCACGCTGCCCGCCGAGGCCGTCGTCCGCGTCGCGCACCCGGTCGACCTCCGCGACGAGGCCGCCGCCTGGGGCGAGGTCTTCGCCGACTACGAGATCCTGCAGCCGTTCCCGCAGCTCGGCCGCCCGGTCCACCTCGCGGAGCCCGGCGCTCTCCTGCCGCGGCTCAAGACGTACTGCGACACCCCGCACCCGATCGGCAGGCTCCTCGGCCTCACCAAGAAGGGCTGGGTCCGCGGCGCGCCGCAGGACGCCGGCGTCGAGTGCTGGATGACCCGCCCGTTCCCCGGCGGTGGCGCTCTCGTCGTGTCACTGGAACCCGGCATCGCGGTCGGCGCCATGGACGTCTTCCCCGAGGTCGCGTTCAGCGACGTGTGGTTCTCCCCCAGCGGCCGCGGCGAGTGGTCCGCGCCGCGCAACGCTCCCGCCACCTTCGACGTCGACCCGATCACCCTCTCCGAGCTCCTCTCCGAACTGGAGTCCTTGCGGTCATGACCAGCACCCAGACGATGCAGCGCCCGCCGGCCGAGGTCCGCTTCGCCGGCGAGCTCGCGCGGTTGCGCGACACCGACACCGCCCCGAAGCCACCGGGGTGGGCGCTGAGCCTCGCCGCCGCGCGGCGGTTCGTGGTGGGCGACGAGAAGCGCGGCGTCACCAAGAAGTTCGTCGGCGACCCGTCCCTGGTGGACCGCGCGCTGGTCACGCTCGCCACGAGCCGCGGCCTGATGCTCGTCGGCGAGCCGGGCACGGCGAAGTCGCTGCTGTCCGAGCTGATCGCGGCGGCGGTGTGCGGCGAGTCGACGCTCACCATCCAGGGCGGCGCGGCCACCACCGAGGACCAGATCAAGTACTCCTGGAACTACGCGCTGCTGGTGGCCGAGGGGCCGTCACCTCGCTCGCTCGTGCCCGCGCCGATGCTGCGCGGCATGGCCGAGGGCAAGATCGTGCGGTTCGAGGAGATCACCCGCTGCCCGCTGGAGGTCCAGGACTGCATGCTGTCGATGCTGTCCGACCGCGTGATGGCGATCGGTGAGCTCAACGGCCCGGACGGCATGGTGTTCGCGCAGGACGGGTTCAACGTGATCGCCACGGCGAACACGCGGGACCGGGGCGTCAACGAGATGAGCGCCGCGCTCAAGCGCCGGTTCAACTTCGAGACGGTGTTCCCGATCGCCGACTTCGACACCGAGCTGGCGCTCGTCGAGCAGGAGGCGGCGAAGCTGCTGGAGAAGTCCGGTGTGGAGCTGGCGCCGAAGCGGGACGTGCTGGAGGTCCTCGTCAGGACGTTCCGCGACCTGCGCGAGGGCAGCGACCGGCTCACCACCGTCATGAGCACGGCCGAGGCGGTGTCGGTGGCGCACGCGGTGGGGCTGCGCGGCTGGTTCCTGCGCGGCGAGACGGGGTCGGCCGCGGACGTCGTCGAGTGCCTGGCCGGCACGGCGGCGAAGGACAACGCGGAGGACCTGGCCCGGCTGCGGCGCTACCTGGAGCAGCACGCGTCGCGGCGCACGGGCAAGCAGTGGCAGGCGCTGCACCAGGCTCGCCACCTGCTCCCCGGCTGATGGGGGCCGTGTTCGTCGGCGTCCGGCACCACAGTCCCGCCTGTGCCCGCCGGGTCGCCGCCGTCATCGAGGAGCAGCGGCCCGCGTACGTGCTGATCGAGGGTCCCGCCGACTTCAACGAGCGCATGGACGAGCTGCTGCTGGGCCACGAGCTGCCGGTCGCGTTGTTCAGCTACTCGGACGCGCACGCGTCGTGGTCGCCGTTCTGCGACTACTCGCCGGAGTGGATCGCGATCACCGAGGGACGCCGGCACGGCGCGGAGGTCAGGTTCATCGACCTGCCCGCGTGGCACGAGGCGTTCCGCGACGTGAGCAACCGCTACGCCGACGCGGAGCTGCGCTACACGGAGGTGGTCGACCGGCTGTGCGCGGAGTTCGCGGTCGACAACGTCGACGTGCTGTGGGACCACCTCTTCGAGTCCGAGGACGAGCCGAGGGGCCTGGACGAGTACTTCGACCTGCTGCGCGGCACGGCCACGGCCGACGCCGGCGACTCGGCGCGCGAGGAGTACATGGCGCGCTGGGTGCGGGCGGCGGTCGAGGACGCGGGCGACCGGCCGGTCGTGGTCGTCACCGGCGGGTTCCACACGGCGGCGCTCAAGGCCCGGCTCGACGGCGGCCAGAACGACGGCGGCGAGAACGACGGGGCCGGGTGGCCGGAGGTGCCGGAACGGGAGAAGGGGGCGAGCTACCTCGTGCCGTACTCGCACGCGCGGCTGGACGCCTTCACCGGCTACCAGTCGGGCATGCCGTCGCCCGGCTACTACCAGCAGGTGTGGGAGAACGGGTCGCGGCAGGCGGCGGACTGGCTGGTCGAGTCCGTGGCGACGCGGCTGCGCCGCAAGCAGCAGCCGGTGTCCACGGCGGACCTGATCGCCGCGCACACCCAGGCCGGCGCGCTGGCCAGGTTGCGCGGCCACGCGAACCCGGCGCGCACCGACGTGCTGGACGGGCTGACCAGCGCGTTGATCTCCGAGGACCTCACGCAGCCACCGCCGTGGACGCGCCGCGGCACGCTGCAGCCCGGCGCCCACCCGGCGCTGGTCGAGATGCTGGGAGCCCTGAGCGGGGACAAGGTCGGCAGGCTGCACGCGAGCACGCCCGCGCCGCCGTTGGTCAACGCCGTGCAGGAGCTGTTGCGCACGCACGGTCTCGACCGCGAGGGCAAGGTCGCGCTCGACCTCACGGACGCGGAGGCGTTGGAGCGCAGCAGGATCCTTCACCGCCTGCGGGTGCTGCGGATCCCCGGCTTCGAGCGCACGAGCGGCCCGTCGGCGGGCGGGCAGCCGAAGATGGACGAGCAGTGGACGCTGCGGCCGGTCGACGAGCGGCTGGCGGCGTTGATCGAGGCCGCCGAGAACGGTGCCACGCTGGTGGAGGCGGCCGGGGTGGCGCTCGAACGCCGGTCGCGGAACGCGGGGCTGGACGAGCTCTCCGCGGTGCTGTTCGACGCGGTGCTGTGCGGGATCTCCTCGTTGTCCGGCGAGGTGCAGGAGTCGCTGCGCTCCGGTGTCCGGGAGACCGGCGACCTGGGCGCGCTGGGCGAGGTGCTCAGCGGGGTGCTCGGGCTCTGGCGGCACGACCGGTTGTTCGGCACCCGGCGCGACCCGTTGCTGGGCAAAGTGATCGACGCGGGCACGAGCAGGGTGCTGTGGCTGGTCGAGGGCCTGCACGGCGGACCGGCGCCCGCCGATCCGCAGCGGCTCAAGGCGATGGCCGCGACGCGGGACGCCGTGCTGCACGCGCGGACCGCGCTGTCGCTGGACCCGGCGGACGTCGCCGGGGTCGCGATCCGGGTGAGCAACGACGCGCAGGCGCCACCGGACCTGCGCGGTGCGGCGCTCGGGCTGGCCTGGGCGCTCGGCACCGAGCCGGACGTGCGCAGGGTCCGCGGCGTCGAGGCGCTCGGCGACTGGCTCGCCGGGTTGTTCGCCGTGGCGCGGGAGGAGGTGCTGGCGAGCCCCGGCCTGGTCGGCGTGCTCGACGAGCTGGTGAGCGCGATGACCGAGGACGAGTTCCTGGTCGCGTTGCCCGCCCTGCGGCTCGCGTTCAGCTACTTCCCGCCCAGGGAACGGGAGACGATCGCGGCGACCGTGCTCGCCCACCGCGGGGTCGAGGGCAGCGTCCGCGGCGTCACGAAGCTCGGCGTGGACCCGATGGTCGTCGCGGAGGCGATGGCGGTGGAACGGCGCGTCGACGCGCTGCTGGTGAAGGGCGGCCTGGCATGACGGACCTGGAACGCTGGCGGCTGATCCTCGGTGAACCCGCCTCCCGCTGCACCGGAGGGCTGGGGAACGTGGCCTCGCGCCAGGACGCCGCGATGGAGTGGCTCTACGGCCGCGATCCCGAGCTGGCCGACCGCGGCGTGCGCAAGGGCGGCAACGAGGACTCGCTGCTGCAGACCGTCGACTGGCTGGACGAGGTCCACGCGTTGTTCCCGCGGGAGACGGTCGAGCGGCTGGAACGCGACGCCGTCGAGCGCTACGAGATCACCGACGTGGTCACGGATCCCGATGTGCTGCAACGGATCGAGCCCAACCCGGCGTTGCTGCGCGCGGTGCTGCGGACCAAGCACCTGATGAACCCCGCCGTGCTCGCGATGGCGCGCAAGATCGTCGAGGCCGTGGTGCGGCAGCTGATGGAGAAGCTGAGGACCGAGGTGCGCACGGCGTTCAGCGGCACGAAGTCCCGCCGCCCGAGCATCCACAAGAACTCGCGCAACTTCGACTTCCGTTCCACGATCAAGGCGAACCTCCAGCGCTACCAGCCCGACGAGCGCAAGCTCGCGATCGAGCACCCGAAGTTCGTGTCGCGCACCCGGCGGCACGTCGAGCAGTGGCAGATGATCCTGCTCGTGGACCAGTCGGGGTCGATGACCAGCTCGGTGATCCACTCGGCGGTCACGGCGGCGTGCCTGTGGGGGCTGCCGGGGCTGCGGACGCACCTCGTCGCGTTCGACACCAACGTGGTCGACCTGACCTCGGACGTCACGGACCCGGTGGAGCTGCTGATGAAGGTGCAGCTCGGCGGCGGCACGGACATCGCGCGGGCCGTGGCGTACGGGGCCGGGCTGGTCGACAGCCCGCGCCGGTCGATCGTCGCGATCATCAGCGACTTCTACGAGGGAGGCAGCGAGGCGCACCTGGTCCGCACCGTGAAGGACCTGTGCGAGCAGGGCACCCACGTGCTGTGCCTCGCGGCGCTCGACGAGGAGGCCAACCCGGACTACGACCGGGCACTCGGGCAACGACTCGCGAACGTCGGCGCCCACGTCGGCGCGATGACCCCGGGACAGCTCGCCGAATTCGTCGCGGAGAAGCTCAGATGACCCGATCCGACCTGCTGGCGCTGACGCCGGACGCGCTCGCGGCGCTGGCCAACCGCGGCCTGGTGAAGCGCGCCGTGAAGGAGCTCGACGCGGGTGTCGTCCCGGCGCTCGAGGCCGACGCGGCCGGTGCCGTCCAGGCCGAGTTCCCGGACGGCACCACCACGACGCTGCCACCGGGCGTGGCGCTCGACGCGGCGGGGTGCAGCTGCGGCGCGTCCGGTGTGTGCCGGCACCGCATCGCCGTCGTGCTCGCCTACCAGCGCACCCAGGAGTCGAGCGGGCCCGCCGAGCTGTGGTCGCCGGGCGTGGTGACGGACGACGACCTGGTGGCGTTGATGGGCGAACGCACGCTGCGGCGCGTCCGCCGGGTCTTCCAGGCCGGCTACCGGGCGAAGCTCCGGCGGCCCACCGAGCAGGACCAGACCGCCCAAGCCGAGCTGCCGACCTGCACCGTCACGTTCCTCGTCCCCGGTGACCTGTCCTACGTCCACACGGACGCGGTCAACAAAGACGAGGCGACGGCGCTCGCGATCTGGGCGTTCCGGGAGGCCGACGCCCAGGGCACCGACACCGTCGACGTGGGCGGTTCTCCCACCACCGCAACGGATCTGAGCGCGGTGGCGGACCTGCTCGACCAGCTGCTGCTCGACGGCGCCACCAACGCGAGCGAGGTGCTGGACGTCGCGTGGCAACGCCTGCACCGCGACCTCACGGCCCAGCGCCTGCACTGGCCGGCCGCGGTGATCACGGACGTGCTCGCCCAGCTGGCCGCGTACCGGCGCCGCGGTGCCGACTACGAGGCCGAGCGGTTCGCCGCGCTGCTCACCGAGCTGCACGCGCGGATCACCGCGACCGGGCCGCGCGCCGAGGTGCTCGGCCCGGACGAACCCGCGGAGACCCCGTTGCGCCGGGTCCGGCTCACGGCTCTCGGCGCGCGCGTGCGCACGGAGACCACGGCGGACGTGTACTTCGCGTCGGGCGACGTGGTGCTGGTGCAACGCGGCACTCCCCTGCGCACCGGCCGAAGCCTCGCGGCGTCGAACGTCGTCTCGGAGTCGGCCGCCCGCAGTGCGAGCCGGGTGGTGTCGTTGAAGACGAGCAGGGTCGCGAAGACGTCGATCACGCCGGTCGGCACGGCGTGGGACCACCTGCCGCGGGCGCTGGTGGTCGACGACTACGAGGCCACGGCCGCGCACCTCGCCGAGCTGCCGCCGCGGCAGGTCCGCGCGCGGGTCGAGGCGGAGCTGGTGCGCGTCGTCCGCGTCGCCGAGGTGTCCGACCTGGTCTACGACCCGGCGGCACAGCGCCTCACCGCCACCCTGCACGGGCCCGCCGGCGGCACGTGCCTGCTCGAAGCGACCCACCGGGCGGTGGCTCCCGGCTCGCTCGACGCGCTGGCGGCGGCGTTGCGCGCGGACCCGACGACCATCACGGGCTCGGTGCGCCGGCACCGGGGCGCGCTGGTCGTCGACCCGCTGGCCGTCCGCACCGGGGCGGGCGTGGTGGTGCTGGACCTGGCGGCGGACACGGCACCGCAGCCGCTGCAGCCGGGCATCACGGCGTCCGACCCGCTGAGCGCGAGCGTGGACAGCGCGCTGGCCGTCCTAGCCGAGGCCGCGCATCGAGGCCTCGACCACCTGACGGACGGCCTGCTCGCCCGCGTGCGCGAGGTCGGCGCCCACCTGCGCCGCACGGGTCTGGGCACGGCGGCGGACCGGGTCGCGGCGTTCGCCGACGCCCCGGCCGCGGACACCTGGTTCCGCGCGCACCTGCGGTTGCTGGTCACCGCGGACGCCCGCTGAAGCGGATCGGACCGGAGAGGACTGGACCGAGAACGTCGGGTCGACGCGCTGCGCCAGCACGTACGACTCGGCGGCCTCGGTTACCCGCCCGAGCCGTTCCAGCACGAACCCGCGGAGGTAGGCCGCGCGCGCCGCACCCCAGCCGCCCAGGGCCACGCCCCGGTCGTAGGCCTCGACCGCCTCGTCGAGCAGTCCGCACGCGGCCAGGGCGTCGCCGCGCAACGCCCACGTCCGGTCGTCGCCGGGGCTGAGCTCGGCCAGCTCGCCCGTGTACCCGACGGCGCGCTGCGCGAGGCCGACCGCGAGGTGGGTCCTGACGAGGAAGCCGTACAGGGCGTAGGCCTCGTCCGCCCAGGCGAGCCGGTCGATCTCGCTCGCGCCCGGCGTGTGCGAGATCAGGCTCTCCAGCGCGCGGCCGAGCAGGCGGTGGGTCTCGCTGATGTCGTGCCGCACGAACGGCACCGCGGCGATCGCGCGGTGCAGCCGCGCCTGGTGCAGTGCGCCGGTGAACCCCTTGCGCGGCAACTCGGACGACGCCTTCGAGGCGAGCGCGGCGGCCGCGCGCAGGGACGTCGAGTCGGCGCCCCGCGCGGCGCTGCGGAACACCACGTGCAGCGCGAGGTCGAGCCGGGTGGCGGCGGGAAGGCCGGAACGGGCGCCCGTCAGCGCCATCGCCTCGACGGCCGACGCCGGGAGGTGGCACCGCAGCACGGCGAGCTGTTCCAGCGCCAGGTCGGGCGACAGCACGTGCGTGCGCGCGTCGATCACGCTGAGCCCGATCACCGAGGCCGCGCGCCGCGGATATCCCAGGCGCAGCAACAGGTCGCAGGCGACGCGGCGCTCCGCCGGGCGCAACGACCCGAGCGTGCGCTCGTGCACCCGCCACCACAGTTCGGAGGCGAGGTCGACCGGGAACGTCGTCATGTCGGAGCCGACGCCGTCGAGCCGCCCCCAGCTGGCGGCCGTGAGCAGCCGCAGCGGGCCCGCCGGCGGCGGTTCGAAGCGCGGCAGGGCGGCCGACGCGCCGGCGACGAACGCCAGCGCCATCGCGTGGGTGATCCGCGCGTGCAGCGCGGAGGTGGGAACGGGAGCGGACAGACCTGCGTAGACACCGCAGGCGACGGGGACGCCGGCGGTGCGCAGGGCACGCAGCCGGTCGGCCAGCGCACGAGGACTCGGGTCGGTGCGGTACCGCGGCATCGCGGTCATGCGTGCCTCCCTCAGTTCAGCAGTTCCCAGCCACGCCGGGTCAGGCGGTGGCGGACCGACCGGCCGTTGCGGTGGGTGGAGACGAACCCGGCGGTGCGCAGGGCCGTCGCGTGCTGCGACGCCGTCGGCAGGCTGATGCCCACGTGCTTCGCGAGCTCGGTGGTGGTGCGTTCGGACGTCAGCGCGCGCAGCACGAGCGTCCGCGTGCGCCCGAGGGCGAGCTCGAGGCTGCCGCCGCTCGGCTGCGGTGCCGTCACGGGGTAGAAGAGCAGCGGCTGCGGTTCGGCGAACATCGACACGGCGGGCCGGCTCAGGCCGTTCAGCACCGGCACGACCAGCATCCCGGTGCCGTGCAACGAGATCTCGGACTCCCACGCCAGCTCGACGTGCAGCGCGGGCGGGAGCCACGTGATCGACGGGTGCAGGTGGCCGAGCAGGTCCCCCAGCCCGTGCGCGACCGCCTGCGACGACCGCAGCCGCACCTCCGCGTCGAACGCCTGGCGCGTCTGCCCCCACTGCGGCCAGAGCAGCTCGCGGAACGCCGTGGTGAGCGCCGCCTTGAGGTCCTGCCGCGAGGCCGCCGTCCCCGCCGCGTACGACCGCAACCACGGCGACGTCGTGCCCAGCATGCTCGCGATCTGGTCGCGCACCCGCGTCGCGGGCACGTCGAGCACCTCGCGCACGGCCTCGTCGAAGTCGGGGCGCGCGGAGTCGAAGAAGTCCGGGATGAACCGCCCCGGCCGCACCAGCTCGGCGAGCGGGCGGATCCGCGGCAGCAGCAGGCGGTCCCAGTCGCCGCTGTGCATCGTGAACACCAGCTCGTACATCGGCAGCGGCGCCGGCGCGAACCGCGTGCGCGCGAGGTCTTCCACCTCGAACAGAATCGTCAGCCCACGTCCCTTGGGCGCGGGTCCGGACAACACCATCGGCATGTGCTTTCCCCCCGGAAGTACAACCCCGCTTCCGACGGTACGCAGATTTCGTTGTCCGGTGTCAGGGCGTCCGCGGTTGACAACGATCGGTGGACAACGCGGGCTTTCTTCCGCGCAAGCTTCAGCCGCTGGTCACGGGCCCGTGGCGAGTCACGGACGCGGTCGGGGAGATCAACCGGCATCACTCGGTCGAGTGCATCGGAAATGAGATCGGCACGCTCCGCGCACAAACCTTCTGAACCGGTGCGCCGGCATTGTCACGACGGACGCGGAAGAACGCGAGAAGCGTCAGCTCGCCCGGTCCGCCTCGGCCAGCCGCGCGTGCAGGCGTTCCCTCACCTGGTCCGGCGTGTACGCCTCCCGGCGGCGCTGGTTGCGGGCCACGACCACACCGCTCGCCGCGACACCCGCGAACGCGGCGATGCCGAGCAGCTTCCAGAGCTTCATGTGCATAGGGTACGGGGCTATGCCGACAACTCTGGACCAAGCCGTCGAGATGACCCGCACCGGTGACGTGTGGGTGTTCCGCGGGCGCAGTGCGGCGGACCGGGCGATCCAGGCCATGACGAACAGCCCGGTCAACCACGTGGGCATGGCGATCGTCGTCGACGACCTGCCGCCGTTGATGTGGCACGCCGAGCTCGGCAAGTCGCTCAAGGACATGTGGAGCGGCACGCACCAGCGCGGGGCGCAGCTGCACGACCTGCGCGACGCTGTCGTCACGTGGCACGACAAGTACGGGCAGCGGGCCTGGTTGCGGCAGCTCGACCACGAGGTCACGCGGGAGATGGAGGACGCGGCGCTGAAGACCGTGGCGCGTCTCGACGGCACGCCGTTCCCCTCCACGGCCAAGCTCGCCTCGCGGTGGCTGCGCGGACGGGTTCCGGTGGGGCCCAAGGCCGACGCGTCGCTGGAGAGCGCTTTCTGCGCGGAGATCGTGGCGGTGACGTACGAGGAGATGGGGCTGCTCCCCCAGCGCCGGCCCAACTGGTACGACCCGGGCCGCTTCTGGAGCGGTGACGACCTCGACCTCCTCAACGGTGCGAAGCTCGGCAGGGAGATCGAGATCGTCGTCATGTGACCGGTCTGTCCGCAAGAGGACTGATAACCATCAGCCACTTGACCGGTGCGGAACGGCCCCAACACGATGGGAGCGGTCTCACCACCGGGAGCTGACAACGATGTCGCGACTGCTCGTCCTCGTGCTCGCCCTGCTGTTGCCCGCCGCACCCGCCGTCGCCGCGCCGACCGGCTGGACCGTCACCGGACCGGGCCAGGTCACCGCGGAAGTGGCACTGACCAGCGGAAGACTGACTCTCGCCGTCAAGCGGCAAGGCAGAACCGTCCTGCAGCCCGCCGCCGTCGGGCTCACCACGACCGCGGCCGACCTCAGCCAGGGTCTGACCTTCACCGGCCGGTCCGACCGCGTCGTCACCGACCGGTACGCCATGACGACCGGCAAACGGGTGCAGCGCACCACCCGCATGACCGAGACGACGCTGGGCTTCCGCGCCGCGAACGGCAGCTTCGACCTGGTCGTGCGCGCCGCGCAGGACGGCATCGCCTACCGGTACGTCCTGGCGCCGGCCACCATCACCGCGGAGGCGTCGAGCTTCACCGTCGCGCCGGACGCCAAGGCGTGGCTGCTGCCCTACAACGCCTGGTACGAGGCCAACCGCGTGCGCACGACCGCGGGTGAGGCGAGCGGCGACTTCGGCTACCCGTCGCTCTTCCAGGCGGGCCAGGACTTCGCCCTGCTCACCGAGTCCGATGTGGACGGACGGTACGCGGGCAGCCGGCTGCGCAAGAGCGGCAGCGGGTTCCAGGTCGTGCTGGCCGACGCGCAGGTCCAGTCGACGGGCGGCACGCCGTGGCGCACCGCGATCGTCGGCGACCTCGCCACCGTCAGCACCTCGACGCTCGTCGACGACCTCGCCACGCCCGCGAAGTACACCGACACGTCGTGGATCAAGCCGGGCAAGGTCGCGTGGTCGTGGCTCAGCGAGCACGCCAGCCCGAGCGACTTCGCGCGGCAGAAGCAGTACGTCGACTTCGCCGCCCGCAACGGGTGGGAGTACACCCTGGTCGACGAGGGCTGGAGCGCCGCGTGGGTGCCCGAGCTGATCCGCTACGCGCGGGCCAGGGGCGTGGAGATCCTGCTCTGGATGCGCTGGAGCGACCTCGACACGCAGCAGGAACGCGACACCGTGCTGCCCAGGGTGAAGCAGTGGGGCGCCAAGGGCGTGAAGCTCGACTTCATGGAGTCCGACTCGCAGGACCGCTACCGCTGGTACGACGCGGTGCTGCAGAAGACGGCCGAGCTGAAGCTGATGGTCAACTTCCACGGCTCCACGATCCCGCACGGTCTCGCCCGCACCTGGCCGCACGTGCTCTCGATGGAGGCCGTGCGCGGCGCCGAGAACTCCCCGCCCGCCGCCAACAACCCCGTGCAGTTCTTCACCCGCAACGTCGCGGGCTCGATGGACTACACGCCGGTGTCGCTGGAGACCGGCACCAAGGAGGCCACGATCGCGCACGAGGTCGCGCTGCCGGTCGTGTACGAGTCGGGCTGGACGCACTTCGCGGACGGGCCCGAGGCCTACGAACGGCACCCGCAGGCGTTGCGCTACCTCGACCAGCTCCCGACGGTCTGGGACGAGACCCGGCTGCTCGACGGCGACCCCGACTCGCACGCCGTAGTCGCCCGCCGCAGCGGCGACAGGTGGTTCATCGGCGGGATCGCGACGCGGGAACGCACCCTCAGGGCACCACTCAGCTTCCTCGGCAGCGGCCAGTGGCTGGTCGAGACCGTCCGCGACCCCGCGACCAGGGCCGACGTCGTGCGCGACCGCCAGGTCCTGAGGAGCACCGACACCCTCGCCGTCCCGGCCAGGGCCAACGGCGGCTTCGCGGCGGTGATCTGCCGGTACAGCACCGGCCTGCAGACGTGCGACCAGCCGATCCGCCAGGTCCCGCGCACCACGCTGACCGTCACCCCCACGACCACCACCGACACCCCGCCCGGCTCGCGGCTCCAGGTCGCGGGCACGTTCACCAACGGCGACAGGGAGATCCGCGACGTCAGCCTCACCGCCGTCGCACCGGAGGGCTGGACCGTCAGCGGACCGGCCGTCACCCGCACCGCGCTCGCACCGGGGGAGTCGGTCAGCGGCAGCTGGCAGCTCACGGCCGGTACCGAGATCGGCCCGGTGGACGTACCGGTCGTCGCCACCTTCGGCGACGGCGTGCACGTCGAGCAGGCGGTCAAGGCCTTCGTACCACCCCCGGTCCCCGCGAACGGAGCGCAGGTCGGCGATCTGCCGTTCATGAGCGAGTCCAACGGCTGGGGCCCGGTCGAACGCGACCGCTCCAACGGCGAGAGCGACGGCGGTGACGGCAAGGCGTTGAGCATCGGCGGCGTCACCTACGCCAAGGGGATCGGCGTGCACGCCTCGTCCGAGGTCTCGGTCTACCTCGGCCGCGGCTGCGAGCACCTGACCGCGCGGATCGGCCTCGACGACGAGACCGAGCAGCCGGGGTCGGTCGCGTTCCAGGTGTACGGCGACGACACACCGTTGTACGACAGCGGGACCATCACCGGGAAGGGCGCGGCGCGGCCGATCGACGTGGACGTGACCGGCGTCCGGATGCTCAGCCTGCGCGTCACCGACGGCGGCGACGGCAAGAACTTCGACCACGCCGACTGGGCGGAGCCGACGCTCACATGCTGATCAACCGCAGGACCTTCCTGGCCGCCACCGGACTCCTGACCTTGGCACCGAAGGTGGAGCTCGCCCAGCTCAAGGACACCTACTACGAGGTGCTGCTCCGGCACACGCGGTGGGCAGAGACGCAGTACGACGCGACGGCGGGCCGGTACCGGCGCACGGACTTCGGGTTCGCGGTCGTGCTCGGCAACGCCGTCCTGCTCACCAGGGGCAGCTACGACGCGGCGCTCGCGGGCGTCGAGAAGGACATGCTGCGGCAGCACACGCTCGCCACGATCCGGCACTTCGCGGCGAGCAACGTCCTCGCGGGCGGCACCGAGTGGGGCAAGACCCTGTTCTGGGACACCACGTTCCAGTCGTACTTCGTGCTGGCCGCCCGGCTCCTCTGGCCGGACCTCGACGCATCGACGCGCACGAACGTCGAGACGATCGCCCGCGGCCAGGCCGACTACACCACGTCGCTCGGCACCGGTGACGACCCGCGCTCCGGCAGCTGGACGCCGAACGGCGAGGAGGGCGGCCACCGCGGCGACACGAAGCTGGAGGAGATGGGCGTCTACGCCCAGTCCCTCGCCCCCGGACTCGCCTGGCACGGCGACGGGCCGGGGTGGCGCGAGGCGTTCACCCGCTGGAGCCGCAACGAGGCGGGGCTGCCGGCGGCCGACCTCGCCAATCCCTCCACAGTGGACGGTGTGCCGATCTCGGCCAACACCGCCACGAACCTGCACGACACGTTCCTCGTCGAGAACCACGGCTCGTTCGGCCCGCACTACCAGGAAGAGCTGTGGCGCACCTCCGGCCGCAACGCCGTGCACTTCCTGCTCGCGGGCAGGCCGTTGCCCGAGGTGCTGACCAAGCAACCCAACGGGGAACTGTTGTGGCGCACCATCCTGGCGACGATGAGCGACGCCGGCGAGCCGTTGATGCCGATGGTGAACGACCGCGAGCACCTCTACGGCCGTGACGTCATCCCGCTCGCGTTCCGCTCCACCGTGCTGCGCGACCCGATGGCCGCCCGCGCCGAGGCCGCGCTCGCGTCCCGGCTGCTCGCCTACCAGGCCCACCCGCCGGTGCACCGGCTGGCGAAGTTCTCCGGCGAGCCGAAGTACGAGCCGGAGGCCCGCGCCGAGCTCGCGATCAGCTACCTGCTGCACGAGCTGCGCCCACCCGTGCCACCGGTGCCGGACCAGGACTTCTTCGCGCGGGCGGCGATCACGATCGACCACGGCGACGACCCCGGCCTGCTGACCCACCAGTCGGAACGGGCGTGGGCCGGCACGGTCACCAAGCCGGGCTTCACCAAGCTGGCCTGGCAACCGCACCACGACGACTGGCTGTTCAAGATCAGCGGCGCGACGCCGATGCTGTTGCCGCCCAAAGCGGTCACCGGCCGCGCCACCGTCGTCCACCGCGAGGTCCGCGACGGGTTCGACGCCACGGCGAGCGTGCTGCGGTTCGCGGACGGGTTCGCCGGCACCGCCACGCTGCCCACCGGCACGATCGTGTGCGCGCTCCCCCAGCCCGGACGCGTGGACGTGCACAACCTCGCGATGGCAGGGATGCCCGGCCTCACCGGCTCCCGCACCTACACCGGGTCGGCGGGCAAGGTGACCGTCCCCGCACGGGAAGGGTTCCGCGTCGACGAGCTGACGTTCCCGGCGACGACGGCGCGACACGTCCGCATGGCCGGCGTCACGCCGCACCCGACCTACGGCTACTCGTTGTTCGACTTCGAAGTGGACTCACGGCAAGGGTTTCCCACCACGGCGTCGTCGTTCGACCCCGGCTGCGAACCGGCGAAGGCGACCGATGGCGACCCGGCCACGCGCTGGGCGGTCGCGCGCGCCGACCGCGGCCGGGCCGACAGCTGGATCGCCGTCGACCTGGGCGTACCCACGAGCGTCCAGCGCGTGCGGTTGCGCTGGGAGACGGCGGCCGCGGGCGCCTACCGGATCGAGACGTCGGTGAACGGCACCGAGTGGACGACGGCCGTCCAGTACCCGAGGCCCGATCTCAGCACGCCGGGGTGGCTCGACGTCGACGGACGGGCGGGCTTCGTCACGCGGTCGGGCGCGATCACCGTGCAGGGCGACACCATCACGCTCCCGGCCGGTCTGGTCGAGGGTTACGTCCGCGCCGACCTGCGGGCGATCGCGGCCGCACCGGCACCGGAGTGCCCCGCGGCCGTCCAGGCGAGCACCGCGGACGGGTTCTTGACGCTCTTCAACCTCTCGCACGCCGACGTCACCGGAACCGTCCGCCTGCACGGCACCCGCCTCTACCGGGGCACGCAGGTCACGACGGCGACCGGTACCGAGTACGCCCTCGCACTGCCCGCCGCCACCGCACGGGTCGAGGCTCCGTGGTTCACCGCCCGCGGCATCCCGCCGGGCATCACCGCGATCGTGCACGACGCCCGCCGGGTCACGTTCCGCGGCGGTCCCGCCCGGTTCGCCCTGACCCACCGCGACGGCGTCACGCTGCAGGTCGTGCTCGGACGGGGAGAGCGCACGGTGACCGTGCCCGGCGCGCAGCCGTTCCCGTTCGACGACCTCGCACTGGGCCGCGTGACGTTCCCGGGCTCGGTCCTGCCGCCCGGCATGAGCGACCCGGCCAACGCGGTCGACGGGTCCGGCCGCACCGCGTGGACTCCCGGCCGGGACGGGCGCATGGTCGTCGACCTGGGCGCGCCGCACGCCATTGGTGCGGTGAGTCTGAAGTGGACCGACGGGCTTCCACCACCGCACACCGTCACGTACAGCCTCGACGGCAAGGCCTACGGCACGTCCAAGACCGCACGGTACGTGGCGATTTCGACGAGTTGGCGACCAGAACACGCATCGCTGCGAAGTCTCGGTTTAGGTCCCGCTTAGACGGCAAACCAGAGGCATGTTCGACGGAGTGCGTTCTGCGGCGCGGGAAAGCGCGCTCAGGGCGTTGTGGGACATACCGCGACTGCGGCGTCACCCGGTGTGGCGCACCGCCGATCCCGATCGGGGCGGCGGTCTCGGTGTGGTCCTCGTGCCCGGTTTCGGGGCGGGCGGCGTGAGCCTCTCGCCGGCCGGTTCGTGGCTGCGTGCGCGCGGCTACCGACCGGTTCTCGCCGGGGTCGGGTTCACCGTCGGATGCACCGCGGACCTGCTGGCGAAGGTCCTGCGCAGCACCGAAGAGCACGCCGAGCGCACGAGTCGCCCCGTGGTGCTGCTCGGCCAGAGCCGTGGCGGCGGCCTCGCGCGTCTCGCCGCCGCCCGGCGGCCCGACCTGGTCCGCGGACTCGTCATGATCGGCAGCCCCGTCCTGGACCCGCTCGGCGCCCACCCGGACGTCATGCGCATCGCGCGGTTCCTCACCCGCCTCGCCGCCGCCGGTGTGCCAGGCCTGCTCGACGACGACTGCATGCGCGGACCGTGCTTCGAGGAACACGTGCGCACGCTCGCGGAACCGTTGCGGGTGCCCGCGATCTCCATCTTCTCGCGTTCGGACGGCGTGGTGCCGTGGCAGCTGTGCCAGGACCCGTGCGCCGAGTGCGTCGAGGTGCACAGCACGCACACCGGCATGGCCTTCGACCCGAAGGTCTACGAGCTGCTCGGTCCCCGGCTCGCCGGGTGGGTCACCGGCACGACCCGCGCGTCGAGCAGCTGTCCGTCGACCACGTCGAGCAGCCCGATCGTGCCGTGCGGCTGACGCCGCTTGTCCGTGGGCGAACCGGGGTTGAACACGCGCAGCCCGTCCCGCTCCTCGTCCCACGGGATGTGCGAGTGTCCGAAGACGACCAGCCGCGCCGCCGGGAACCTGCGGCGCATCCTGGCCCACCGCCCGGTCTTCTGACCGCTGTCGTGGATCATCGCGACCGGCAGCCCGTCGATGTCGAGCTCGACGGTCTCGGGCGCTCCCCACGCCACCACGTCCGGCCCGTCGTTGTTGCCGCACACGGCCACGACCGGCGCGTACTGCGCCAGCTCGTCGAGCACGGGAGCCACGCAGACGTCGCCGCCGTGCAGGATCAGGTCGGCGGACCGCAGGTGCGCCGCCACGGCCGGTGGGCACCGCTTCCAGAACCGCGGCGCGTGGGTGTCGGACAGCACGACCACTCTCACGTCGCCGACGGTAGCCGGACCGGCGCGGCGGCGCCGGTCCGGCCGGGTGTCACAGCCCGCCGCAGTCGTTCTCGTACGGCAGGTTCGCGCGATTGTCACCCACGAAGAAGATGGCGCTGGCCAGGTAGCGGCCGCCGTCCATGCTGCTCACCTTGATCCAGACGTCGTTCCAGATGCCGTACGCCTGGACGTTCTCGCCGCGGGTCCAGCAGATGCCGTTCGCGATCGTGCCCGCCTTCATCACCCACGCGACCGGGCAGGCGGTGGACTCGCAGGTGCGGACGTTCACGTCGGCCCACGTCGTCACCTGCGGGTACGGCGGCAGCGGCACGTCCGCCTGCGCCGCCGCGGTTCCCCCGACGAGCGCGAGCACCGCGAGAAGGCTCCCCAGTAGCAACCTCATGCATGTCCTCCCAGTGGAATCAGTCGATCACCAGCAGGAAACGCGGAGCACACGTTTGGGGTTGCACGAGGCGGGTACCTGTCCTCAATGGCACGAGCTGTCTGGAGCGGGTCGATCAGTTTCGGCCTGGTGAGCATCCCGGTGGAGCTGTACAGCGCCACCGAGGACCACACGGTCCACTTCAACCAGTTCCAGCGCGGGACGTCCGACCGCATCCGGTACAAGCGGGTCAACGAGCGCACCGGCCGCGAGGTGCCCTACGACAAGATCGTGAAGGGACACGAGGTCGAGAGCGGCGAGTACGTGGTCGTCGAGCCGGAGGAGCTGGACGAGATCGCGCCGGGCCGGTCGCGCACGCTCGACATCGAGGCGTTCGTCGACCTCGACGAGATCGACCCCGTGCACTTCCAGAAGACCTACTGGCTCGGCCCGGCGAAGGCCGAGTTCTCCCGGCCGTACCTGCTTCTCGCGCAGGCGATGAAGAAGACCAACCGCGCGGGCATCGCGATGTTCGTCATGCGCGGCAAGCAGTACCTGACGGCGATGAAGGAGGACAAGGGCGTCCTCGCCGTCCACACGCTCTACTTCGCCGACGAGATCCGCCAGCCGAAGGACGTGCTCGACGTGGCGCCGGAGGGCAGGGCACCCCGCGGCAAGGAGCTCGACATGGCGGTGTCGCTGGTCGAGTCCATGGCGGACGACTGGCGGCCGAAGGCCTACCGCGACACCTACACCGAGCGCGTCACCAAGCTGATCAAGGCGAAGCAGAAGGGCAGCAAGATCGTCGTCGAGGACGAGCCCGCGGCCGCCACGGACGTCGTGGACCTCATGGAGGCGTTGCAGCGCAGCGTCGAGGCGAGCAAGAAGAAGCGCGCGGGCAAGAAGAAGGTCAGCTGACGACGAGCGCGGTAGCGTTGTCCGTGCCGCCCGCGTGCAGGGCCGCCCGCACCAGCCGCGCCGACGACGCCCCGCCGGCCATGATCGCCTCGATCCCCCTGTGCCCCAACGGCCCGTACACCCCGTCGGACACCAGAGCGAGCCGCCGCGCCCGCGTCATCGCCCGCCCGATGTTCTCGGTGGTCGCGTGGCGGACGGTGTTGGTGACGACGTGGTCCATCCTCGGCTCCGCCTTGATCCCGCGCTCGCGGAAGTACTCGCCCACCGTGTGGTCCGTCGTGAGCTGGACCAGGTCCTCACCGTCCGACGCGTACGCACGGGCGTCACCGGCCCACGCCACGTCGAAGCCGCCGTCCGGACGAGCCGCGGCGACGACGATCACCGCGTCACCCCGGTGGACCTGCAGCGCGTCGCGGGCCGCGAGGATCGCGGCGACCGGGTCGGTGAGCAGGGCCGCGGCTTGAGCGGCGGCGTGCGCGGCCTCGGCGGCGGCCGTGGAGTCACCCACGCCGTCGGCGACGACGAACGTGCGGCGGCCGTAGGCGTACGCGTCGGCGTTGTACGTGCGCGGCCCTCGGTCCGTCGCGTAGGTGACGGTGAGCGCGGTGCCCAATGGCATGGTGCGATCGATCAGCATGGCGGACCTCCCTGACCTCCACTAAGCCCTGCTCGCCTAGGAGTCTGCTGTCAGCAACCTGAGAAAAGCTCTAGAGTTCCGCCGCCCCGCGAAACCGCGGTCCGCGTCAACCGGATCGGCTCCTCGCGCGTTCACAGAGGAGACCGCCGGCACTGCGGCCGACGCGGGGCAGCGAACTGCGAGAGGTGCTTCTTTTGTGAGGTTCTCTCGGGAACGGTTACGGTGATCGTCGTGCGCTTCACGGTCTTCGGCGGGATCTCGGCGCGGACGAACGGCCGTCTGACCGAGTTCGGCCCGACGCGGCTCGCGGCCCTGCTGGGCGTGCTGCTCGTGGACGCGGGCCGCGTCGTCGGCACGGACGAGCTGGTCGAACGCGTCCTGGGCGACGCGCCGCCGCCCCGTGCCCGCGCGATGACCCAGACGTGGCTGACCCGGTTGCGGCACACGCTGCCCGGCCTGATCGAGCGCGGCGCGGCGGGGTACGCGCTGCGGGTCGATCCACTGGAGATCGACCTGCACCTGTTCCGGCACCTCGTGCGGACCGGCAGGCCGGCCGAGGCGCTGGCCCTCGCGAGAGAGGACCTGCTGTCCACGCTGGACACGCCGTGGGCCCGGCAGTGCCGCGCGGACTTCGCGGCCGAGCTGGTCGCCGCCCGGCTCGACCACGTGGACGTGCGGCTGGCCGGGGGCGAGCACGGCGCGCTGGTGCCCGAGCTGCGGACGCTCGCCGAGCGGTCCCCGATGAACGAACGCGTGGCCGCCCAGCTGATCGAGGCGTTGCACGGCAGCGGCCGCACGGCCGAGGCGCTCCAGCACTTCGAGTGCGTGCGCGTGCGGCTGGCCGAGGAGCTCGGCGCCGAACCGTCGCGGAGCCTCATGCTCCTGCACCGGCGGCTGCAGTCCGCCTCGGCGCCGCGGCAGCTGCCCGCGCCGCCCAAGCCGTTCACCGGCCGGGCGGTGGAGCTGGCCGCCCTCGACCAGGCGCCCCACGGCGTCGTGGTGATCACCGGCACCGGCGGTGTCGGCAAGACCTCGCTCGCCGTGCACTGGGCGCACCGGGTGGCGGAGCGGTTCCCGGACGGCCAGCTCTACGTGAACCTGCACGGGTTCGGGCCGAGCGGCGCGGCGGTGAGCCCCGGCGACGCGCTGCTGCGGTTCCTCGCCGCGCTCGACGTGCCGCGCGCGCAGGTGCCGCACGACCTCGCCGGGCAGTCGGAGCTGCTGCGGGACGCGTTGGCGGACAAGCGGATGCTGATGGTGCTGGACAACGCCACCGACACCGACCAGATCGAGCCGTTGCTGCCGCGCACATCCACCACCCACGTCGTGATCACCAGCCGGACGGCGCTCAAGCCGGCGCACGCGCACTCGTTGCCGCTGGGGCTGCTGCCTCCGGACGACGCCCGTGAGCTGCTGGCCGCTCGCATCGGCCACGACCGCGCCGAGGCCGAACCCGAGGCCGTCGACACGGTGGTGCGCCGCTGCGCCCGTCTCCCGCTGGCGCTCGCGGTGGCCGGGGCACGGGCGGCGACGCAGCCGGAGTTCCCGCTGGCGGCACTGGCGGACGAGCTGGCCGACCTCGACGCGTTCGCCGACGACGATGACGTCACGGCGGACCTGCGGTCGGTGTTCTCGCACTCCTGCCGGGCGTTGAGCCCGCCCGCGCTGCGCCTGTTCCGGTTGCTGGGCCTGATGCCGGGCTCGGACATCAGCCTCGCGGGCGCCGCTTCCCTCACCGGGCAACCGATGCGCGAGACCGGGGCGCTGCTCGCGGAGCTGGCGCGGGCCAACCTGCTCGACGAGTCCGAGCCCGGCCGGTTCACCTGCCACGACCTGCTGCGCGACTACGCCGCCGAGCTGGCCCTGGAGGGCGAACGCGACGAGGCGCTGCACCGGCTGCTAGACCACCTGGCGCTGACGAGCGTCGAGGCGGGCGTCGCGTTCACCCCCACCCGCCACCGCCCGGCCACCCCGGACCCGGTCGCGGGCGTGGTCGTGCAGGAGTTCGGGACGCCGGAGGAGGCACTGGCGTGGCTGATGTCCGAGCACCCGGCGCTGATGGCGGCGATGCCCCACGGCACCCCGGCGCAGACGTGGCTCATGGGCTGGTCGCTCGCCGACGTCCTGGACCGGCAGGCGCGCTACCGCGACCTGCTGACCTCCCAGCAACTCGCGGTCGCCGCGCTGGAACAGCTCGACGACACCGACGGCCTGGGCCGCACCCTGATCAACCTCGGCCGCGCGTTCAGCCGGGTTCACCGGCTCGCGGAGGCGACGGCCGCGCTGGAGCGCGCGTTCGACGTCTACCAGGGCAACCCGGCGGGCCAGGCGGGAGTGCTGCTGAACCTCGCGATGCTGCACCCGGACGACCGGATCGCGGAGGCGATGGAGCACACGCGCCGCGGGCTCGCGTTGTTCGAGGAGTGCGGCGACGAGTACGGGCAGGCCAACGCGCTGACCGGTCTGGCGTGGGGCTACGCCAAGCTGGGCGAGTACGCGAGGTCCGTCGAGTACGCCGAGCGCGTGATGCCGATGTGGCGGGCGCTGGACCACGTCTTCGGCCAGGCCGAGACCTGGGACAACCTCGGCGCCGCCTACCTGGGCCTGGGCGACCACGACCGGGCGGCCCACGCGTTCGCCGAGTCGGCCGAGCACTTCCGGCGCAGCGGCGACCTCGCGCTCGAGGCCCGCTCCTACGAGGAGCTCGGCGACACCCACGAGGCCGCGGGTGACGCCGAGCTGGCCCGGCGGGCGTGGCGGCGGTCGGTGGAGCTGTGCACGGAGGCGGGGCTGCCGGCCGATCTGGTGCTCGCCAAGCTGACGGGGTGAGACCGGGGCGGCGGGCGCCACCCCGGCTCCCCGCTACAGGCCGAACGCCAGCAGCACCGGCCCGTTCGCGTTGCCGGTGAACTCCGGGTAGTAGCCGGACTGGACGAACACCATCCCGTTCGACACCACCGCACCGGTCCCCGGCCCGGCCATCAGGCCGCCACGCCCGGTCAGCCCGTTGACCCCGCGCACGTCCTGAACGGTGTCGTAGGTCCAGATGATCCGCCCGGTCCGGGCGTCGTACGCGCGGAACTTGCCGTCCCCCGCGCCGAGCCACACCACGCCCGGCGAGCTCGACACCGGCACGCCGTGTGCCCGCGCGCAGGCCGCCTGGCCGGCCGCCCCGCCCGTGCTGCAGCCGTCCTCGGGTGCCGGGGTCTCCCACAGCACGCGACCGGTGGCCGGGTCGACCGCGAACAACTTGCCGGGGTCGGCGTAGTAGGTCGCGATGTAGAGCCGTTCGCCGTCGTAGCTCGACCCCCACTGGATGCCGGAGATGCCACCGCTGGGCAGCGGCACGCCGAGCTGCCGGCGCCACACGACCTGCCCCGTCGTGGCGTCGAACACGTGGTACACACCGGACTTCTGCCCGACGCCGACGAGCTGCCTGCCGCCGACCGTGAACAGGTTCGGCGTGGCACCGATGTCGTAGTCGAGGTTGGTGCCGTCCTCGAGCCCCGGGCAGTAGCCCTCGGCGTCCGGGGTGTTGCAGGCGTCGCGCCACGTGTCGGCGTTCGTGACCTGGTTGGTCCACCTCACCGCGCCGGTGCGGGCGTTCAGCGCCAGCAGCGAGTCGAACTCGCCGCCCTTGCCGGTGTAGTTCTGGCCCGTGCCGACGTAGAGCGTGCCGGTCCTGCGGTCGATCACCGGCGAGCTCCACACCCCGGCGCCCGACGGCTCGAACCGCTTGGCGCCGTTGGGCCACGTCCCGGCCTCGACCGGTTCCGGCACCGTGTAGTGGCGCCAGACCAACGCCCCGTTGTCGACGTCGTAGGCGTCGACGTGGCCGCGGAACGTGCAGCAGGCGTACGTGATCGGCAACGTGTTCTCGCCGCTCGACGTGCCCACGTACACCAGTCCGTTGTGGACGATCGGCGAGCTGGTGGTCGTCGAGGCGACGCCGTCGTCGAGCTGCACCTGCCACCGGAGGCGGCCGGTGCGCTGGTCGAGCGCGAAGAGCCGGCTCGTGCTGTCACCGAAGAACACCTTGCCGCCGGCCACGGTCGGACCGTCGGAGTTGTACGCGTACCGGCTCGCCGGCGGGAGCGTGAACTCCCACTTGGCGTCGCCGTTGCGCGCGTTGCGGGCGTGGAACTTCCCGTCGGGGCCGCCGAAGTACACGGTGTCGCCCACGACGGCGGGCTGGCTGCGGACCCCGTTGAAGTCACCCCTGGGATGCGCGAACGCCCACTTCAGCTTGAGCTTGCCCGCGTTGTTCCTGTCGATGCGCCACTCGGCGGCGTTGTGCCTCGACCCGGCGAGGTCCTTCTGCCACCCCGCCCAGTCGCCGCCGGCGTGGGCCGTGGCGGGTGACGAGGTCAGCACTACTAGCGCGGCCGTGAGCAGCGCTGTGGTTCTGAGCATGGAAATCTCCCCCTTCCGCCGCCCACTCTGGCAGCGGCGGAAGGGGGACGCGTCGGCTGAAAGTCTCGTCGAGGCTTAACCGATCGGTTGATGCGGCACAGCCGCCACGTCCCGGCCCTGGACCGGCCGACGGCCTCGCGCGGGCAGCACCGGTGGGCCTTGCGCGTCGTGCCGGGCGGGCATCGCACGGACGCGGCCACCTCGTGCGGGCCGGACGCGCGGGGGGTCGCCGAGATCACCGGCGCGGTCAGCGCCATCGCGCACGCGAGCACCAGTACGACTTTCCCGATCACCATGCGCAGATCTCACCGCGTGTTCGTGGGAGACCGGTGAGGATCGTGTCACGGTTCTGCCACAACGACGTGGCCGACGAACCCGCTGAACCGCTCCACCAGCGGACCACCACCGCGGGCGAGCTCGCGCCACAGGTCGCGGTGCCCGTCCAGCGCCAGGCGGTCGTCCACCAGCACGACCACGAACCCCTGCCGTGCCAGCTCCTCCGCGTACGCGTCGCCGCCCCGGAAGCTCAGCACCAGCTTCCGCTCGCCGACGAGGGTGCGCGGCGCGTGAACCGCCGCTGTCAGGCCGTTCTCCCGGTACTCCATCCGCATCACCGCGGGAACGTCGTCGGCGTGCGGCGGCGTCGTGGCCGCGGTGCTCTGCGCCGTCAGCACCATCGCGAACACGACGAGCGCGAGAAGTCCCCCGATTCGTCCGGGCCCGATTGCCATGGACCCGATCTCATCGAGCCCATGTGCCGCGAACGTCCGCGCTTTGTCACGGTTCTGCCACAGCCGCCTCGATGCCGTCGAGGAGCACGCGCAGCCCGCCGCGGAAGTTCTCGACGGCGTCGTTCTCCAGGTACGGCAGCTCCGGGTCGACGGGCTCGCGGTCGCTCTCCAGGACGTGGAGCATGGGGTACTTCTCCGCCAGCCCTGGCTCGATCTCCAGGAGCACCGCGGACCGCGCGTACCACCACTCCTCGTCGGCCTCCCCCGTCGCGCCGCTCGCCGCCCGCGCCTCGGCGACGGTCTGGGCCGCTCCGCGCACGAAGTAGTTGATCGCGCCCGCGATGCCGCGCAGCCGACGGCCGGGCAGGCCGGTCGAGACCAGGATCGCCGCCAGCGACTCCGTCACGCCGAACTCGTGCGGCCCCAGCACCGGGCGTGCCTGCGACACCTGCAACACCCACGGGTGGCGGCCGTAGCACTCCCACATGTCGTGCGCCCACCGCGTGACCGCCGGGCGCCAGCCGTCCTCCAGCGGGTAGGAGGTGGGCAGCTCGGCCATCGTGCGGTCGTACATGAGGTCGACGAGCTCGTTCTTGCCGGGCACGTACGTGTAGAGCGCCATGGCCGTGCGTCCCAGCCGCTCCCCCACCGCGCGCATCGAGAACGCCATGCCCTGCTCGTCGGCGACGGCGATGCCCGCGTCGACGATCACGTCCACGCCCAAGCCCGGCTTCGGGCCGGGCCGCTTCTCCGCGACCGGCCCGCGCCAGAGGAGCTCGATGGACCGGCGCGGGTCGCCCTGACCTGCGTAGACGACCACGGTTGCGACTCCTTACAACGTAAAGTAATCTCGTCGATCGATACTTTACGCCATAAAGAATCATCATGGGGGAACAGCTGTGAACGCTGTCGCAGACAGCCACGACGTGATCCAGGTCCGCGGGGCGAGAGAGAACAACCTCGCGGACGTGTCGCTCGACGTCCCCAAACGCCGGCTGACCGTCTTCACCGGCGTGTCCGGCTCCGGCAAGTCCTCGCTGGTCTTCGGCACGATCGCGGCCGAGTCGCAGCGCATGATCAACGAGACCTACACCGCGTTCCTGCAGTCGTTCATGCCGGCGATCGGGCGGCCGGACGTGGACGCGCTGCACAACCTGAGCGCGGCGATCATCGTCGACCAGGAGCGGATGGGCGCGAACTCGCGGTCCACCGTCGGCACCGCCACCGACGCCCACACGATGCTGCGGATCGTGTTCAGCCGCCTCGGCGAACCGCACGTCGGCACGTCCGGCGCGTTCAGCTTCAACCTGCCGGAGGGCATGTGCCCGGCCTGCGAGGGCCTGGGCAAGGTCACCACCATCGACGTGGACGCGATCGTCGACCGGTCCAGGTCGCTGAACGACGGCGCGATCGACGCCCCGAACTACGGCGTCGGCACCTGGTACTGGCAGGTGCTCGCGAACTCCGGCCTCTACCCCGCGGACAAACCGATCTCCGAGTTCACCGAGCAGCAGCTCGACGACTTCCTCCACAAGCCCACGACGAAGCTGAACATCGGCGGCACGAACGTCACCTACGACGGCCTGATCTCCAAGCTGCAGCGGACGATCCTGGCCAAGGACCGCGACTCGATGCAGCCGCACGTCCGGGCGTTCGTCGACCGCGCGGTCACGTTCGCGACCTGCGGGAGCTGCCGGGGCGCCCGCCTGAACGAGGCGGCGCTGGCCTCGAAGATCCGCGGCGTGACCATCGCCGACTGCTGCGCCATGCAGATCAGCGACCTCGCGAAGTTCGCGCACTCGATCGACGACCCGTCGGTGGCGCCGCTGCTGGCGACCTTGCGCGACACCCTCGACTCCCTCGTCGAGATCGGCCTCGGCTACCTGTCGCTCGACCGCGAGTCCGGCACGTTGTCCGGCGGCGAGTCGCAGCGCGTCAAGATGGTGCGGCACCTGGGATCGTCGCTCACCGACATCACCTACGTGTTCGACGAACCGACCGTCGGCCTGCACCCGCACGACATCCAGCGCATGAACAACCTGCTCTTGAGGTTGCGCGACAAGGGGAACACGGTCCTCGTCGTCGAGCACAAGCCCGAGACGATCGCCATCGCCGACCACGTGGTCGACCTCGGTCCCGGAGCGGGCGTCCACGGCGGACATGTCTGCTACACCGGCGACGTGGCGGGCCTGCGCACGTCCGGCACGCTGACCGGACGGCACCTCGACCACCGCGCCAAGATCCGGCCGCAGTTCCGCTCCCCCCGTGGTTTCCTGACGATCGAGGGTGCCCGGCTCAACAACCTCAAGGACGTCTCGGTCGACCTCCCGCTCGGCGTGCTGACCGTCGTCACCGGCGTCGCGGGCTCCGGCAAGTCGTCCCTGATCCACGGGTCGCTGCGCGGGCGCCAGGACGTCGTGACGGTCGACCAGTCCGCGATCCGCGGCTCGCGCCGGTCCAACCCCGCCACCTACACCGGCCTGCTCGACTCGGTCAGGACCGCGTTCGCCAAGGCCAACGGCGTGAAGGCGGCGTTGTTCAGCGCGAACTCCGCGGGCGCCTGCGAGAACTGCAAGGGCATCGGCCTCGTCTACACCGATCTGGCGATGATGGCGGGCGTCGCGACCGTGTGCGAGAAGTGCGAGGGCAAGCGGTTCACGCCGGAGGTGCTGCGCTACACGTTGCGGGGCAAGAACATCAGCGAGGTGCTCGCCATGTCCGTGGCCGAGGCCCGCGAGTTCTTCCCGTCCGGCCAGGCGCGCTCCGTGCTGAGCCGCCTGCACGACGTCGGCCTGGCGTACCTGTCGCTCGGCCAGCCGCTCACCACGCTCTCCGGCGGCGAACGCCAGCGGCTCAAGCTCGCGATCCACCTGGCGGAGAAGGCCTCGACGTACGTCCTGGACGAACCGACGTCCGGCCTGCACCTCGCCGACGTCGACCAGCTGCTGGGCCTGCTCGACCAGATGGTCGACGCCGGCAACACCGTGATCGTGATCGAGCACCACCAGGCCGTGATGGCGCACGCCGACTGGATCGTCGACCTGGGTCCCGGCGCGGGCCACGACGGCGGCCGGGTCGTGTTCTCCGGCACCCCCGGCGACCTCGTGTCCACTTCGGACACCCTGACCGCCCGGCACCTGAAGGAGTACCTGTCGTGAGCACGCTGACGGTGACCTCCGTGGCACCCCTCACCCCGCGGATGACCCGCGTGACCTTCACCGGCGACGGGCTGGCGGACGTCAGGACGTGGCCCGACCAGCAGCTGAAGCTGTTGTTCCCCAAGCCCGGCTGCTCCGCGTCCGTCTCGGACTCCCCCGACGTCGGCGTCTGGTACCAGGCCTACCTGGCGGTGCCCGAGGCCGAACGGCCGTGGATGCGCAGCTTCACCGTCCGGTCGCTGGCCGGCGGGGTGCTGACCGTCGACTTCGTGCTGCACGGCGACCACGGACCCGCGTCGGCGTGGGCCGCGAGGGCTCAGCCGGGCGACGTGATCGGCCGGTTCGGGCCGTCCCCCGACTACGCCCGTCCGGTGGGAACCGCGGACCTGCTGGTGTTCGCGGGCGACGAGACGGCGTTGCCCGCGATCGCCTCCCTGCTGGAACTCCTGCCGTCCGGGCAGCGGTTCGCCGCCATCATCGAGGTCGCGGACCCGCTGGAAGAACAGGACGTCCCCGGCGTGCGGTGGGTCCACCGCAGCGCGGGAGAGGACCTGGTCTCGGCCGTGAGGGCGGTCGAGGTGCCGGCGTCGACGTGGGTCTGGCTCGGCGGCGAGGCCTCCGCGGTGCGGACCCTGCGGCGGCACTTCGTCGCGCTCGGGGTGCCCAAGGAGGAGATCGAGTTCGCCGGCTACTGGCGGCGGTCGCTGACCCAGGACGACGCGCCCACTGCCGACGACCTGGCCGAGGCCCAGGAGCGGATCGCCGCTCTCGGCGAGTGACCCGACCGCGGCGAACGTTGGTCTCCCACCTGCACGCGAACATTTATTTCACTCAACACTGAAGTAATAGCGCTGAACACTTCTCACGTTGTGGACGTGGGAGACGGCTTCACCGGAACGGCCTACCGTGCGCCACGACAGATCAATCCGATGAAGCAGGTCAACGTTGTCCACTCCCGTCGCGCGGTCGGTGCCCGCCGCGATCCGGTCGGTGCTCGCGAGGGACCGCTGGGCGCTGACCGGCACCGTCACCGTCGTGGTGATCGCACTGGTCGCGATCTTCGCGGACCTCCTGACCGCCCTCGAGGGCCACGACCCGTACACCTACGACGCGACCGCGCTCGACCCCGCCACCGGCCTGCCGGCGGGGTCGCTCGGCGGGGTGAGCGGTGAGCACTGGTTCGGCGTCGAGCCGCTGACCGGCCGCGACCTGTTCGCGATCGTGGTGCACGGCGCGCGCACGTCGTTCCTCATCGGCCTCGCCGCCACGCTGGTGTCCATCGGGCTGGGCGTGCTCATCGGTGCCGCCGCCGGGTACCTCGGCGGCTGGGTCGACCGGGTGATCACGTGGAGCGCCGACGTGTTCCTCGGCTTCCCGTACCTGGTGTTCATGATCGCGCTCGGCGCGGTGGTGCCCGCCGAGTTCCCGCGGACGCTGCTGCTGGTCGTGGTGATCGGGTTCTTCGGCTGGCCGTCGACGGCGCGGATCGTGCGGGCCCAGGTGCTCACGCTCAAGGAGCGCAACTTCGTGAAGGCCGCGCGAACGCTGGGCGCCTCGCCGTGGCAGGTGTTCCGCTCCGAGCTGCTGCCGAACCTCTGGGGCCCGGTGCTGGTGATGGCAACGTTGTCGGTGCCCGGCAAGATCGGTCTGGAGGCCGCGCTGTCGTTCCTCGGCGTCGGCGTGCTGCCGCCCACGCCGAGCTGGGGGCGCTCGATCAGCGCCGCGATCGACTGGGTGGCCGTGGACCCCGCGTACCTGTTCTTCCCAGGACTGGCGCTCTTCGCCGTCACCTGGGGCTTCAACGCGCTGGGTGACGGCCTGCGGGACGCGCTCGACCCCCGGTCGGTGACCCGGTGATCCGGCTCGCCCTGACGCGGCTCGGCGGCATGGTGCTCGTGCTGCTGATCGTCGCCTTCTGCACGTTCGTCGTGTTCTACCTCGTTCCGTCGGATCCCGCGCTGCTGGCGTGCGGCAAGCCGTGCACGCCGGAGAACCTCGCGCTGGCGCGGGAGTTCATGGGCTTCGACGCACCGTGGTGGCAGCAGTTCCTGACGTTCGTCGGCGGCATCTTCACCGGCAGGACGTTCGGCACCGGCGCGACCGCGATCCACTGCGCCGCACCGTGCTTCGGCTACTCGTTCCGGCAGAACACCGACGTGCTGGAGCTGATCGGCGGCCGGTTGCCGGTCACGTTCTCGCTCGCCGTCGGCGCCGCCGTGCTGTGGGTCGGCGTGGGGGTGGCGATCGGCGTGTACGCCGCGCTGCGCAAGGACTCCTGGTTCGACCGGGCGGCGCTGGCCGGGTCGGTGATCGGGGTGTCCGCGCCCGTCTACCTCGTGGGCCTGCTCGGCATCCTCGTGCTCGGGTTCCAGCTGAACGTGGTACCGGTCGGCAACTACACGCCGTTCGCCGAGGACCCGGTGCGGTGGGCGTGGGGCCTGGTCCTGCCGTGGTGCGTGCTGGCGTTCGCGCACGGCGCCCACTACGTGAAGCTCACCCGCTCGCAGATGCTGGAGACGATGAGCGAGGACTTCATCCGCACCGCCCGCGCCAAGGGCGTGAAGGAACGGACCGTCGTCGGCAAACACGCGCTGCGCAACGTGTTGCTACCCGTCGTGACGCTGACCGGCATCGAGTTCGGCTCGCTGCTCGGCGGCGCGGTGATCACCGAGCGGGTGTTCAGCCTGCCGGGGCTGGGCGGCCTGCTGATCGACGCCGTCCACAACCGCGACCTGCCGACGCTGCTCGGCTGCACGTTGTTCGCCGGTTTTCTCGTAGTCGTCGCCAACGCCGTCGTCGACCTGTCCTACGGCCTGCTCGACCCGCGAGCACGGCTCACCTGAGGGAGGAAAGTCCGTTGTACAGCAAGAGGATTCTTGCCGTGGCGCTGGTCGGGGCCCTGGGGGTGGCCGCGTGTGCCGCGAACGACCAGAAGGCTCCCGGTGACGCCGCGGCCAAACCGGACAAGGGCGGCACGCTGCGCATCCTGTCCGAGTCGCGCACGATCAACTTCGACCCGGCCAAGTCGTCGAGCCTCGCGATCACCACGCTCGGCCTCGTCCACCGCAGGCTGACCGGGTGGCAGAACGCCGTGGGCCAGCCCGCGAAGGTCGTCCCCGACCTCGGCGACACCGGCAAGACGACCGACGGCGGCAAGACCTGGACGTTCGTGCTGCAGGACGGCCTGAAGTTCAGCGACGGCACGCCGATCACGTCCGCGGACGTGAAGTGGGGCGTCGAGCGGTCGTTTGCGCCGGCGTTCGGCGGCGGCCTCGGCTACCACAAGGACCTGCTGGGCGGCGCCGGCTACCAGGGCCCGTTCGAGGGCAAGGAGCTCGACTCGATCGAGACCCCCGACGCCAGGACGATCACGTTCAAGCTGACCCGCCCGTACGGCGACTGGCCGTGGATCGCCTCCACGCCCGCGTTCGCGCCGGTGCCGAAGGGCAAGGGCGCCGAGCCCGACTACCAGGAGCACGCCATCGCGTCGGGCCCCTACCAGATCGCGACGTACTCGAAGGGCGTCGAGGTCAAGCTCTCGCGCAACCAGAACTGGGACGGCTCCAAGGACCAGGTCCGCGCCGGCCTGCCCGACGACATCGTGATCCAGCTCGGCCAGGACGCCTCGGTCGTCTCGCAGCGCCTCGCCGCGGACTCCGGTGACGACAGGTTCGCGTTCGGCGCCTCGTTCGCCTCCCCCGCCCAGCTCGCGCAGCTGCAGGCCAACGCCTCCGCCAAGTCGCGCGTCGTCACGTCGAAGTCGGGTGCCATCGCCTACCTCGCGCTGAACACGCAGAAGGCTCCGCTGAACAACGTCAAGGTGCGCCAGGCGTTCCAGTACGCGGTCAACAAGTCCGCCTACCAGATCGCCTCCGCCGGCACCGCCGCGCTGGCCGGTGACGCCGCCACCACGTTGATCACGCAGGGCATCGAGGGCCGCGAGCAGTTCGACCTCTACCAGACCAAGCCCGAGGGCGACCCGGAGAAGGCCAAGGCGCTGCTCGCCGAGGCCGGTCTCCCGAACGGCCTGGACGGCCTCACACTGGTGCTCAACAAGTCCAACAACCAGACCGAGAAGGCCGAGGCCATCCAGGCGGCGCTGGCGCGGGCGAACATCAAGGTGACGCTGCGGTCGCTGGAGGCCGACGCGTACGAGACCGAGACGAACCTCTCGGACAACCCGGCCTACGACCTGACCCTGTCGTCGTGGCAGCCGGACTTCCCCAGCGCCAACGCGAACATCCAGCCGTTGTTCGCCACCTCGGAGATCGGCAAGGGCGGCTACAACACCTCGCGGTACTCGAACCCCGAGGTGGACAAGCTGATCGAGGAGGCGCAGTCCACAGTGGACGCGGTCGAGGCCGGCAAGAAGTGGGCGGCGATCGACAAGAAGATCCTCCAGGACTCGCCGGTCGTGCCGTTGATCTACACCCGCAACTCGTTCATCCACGGCTCGAAGGTCGGCAACTTCTTCATCGCCGACTTCCCGGCGTACCCGAACTACCTCCAGGTGGGTATCACCAAGTGAGTGCCCTGCTGTCCGTCGAGAACGTCTCGGTGGACTTCGGTTCCTCCCCGGCGGTCAGCGAGGTCTCGTTCTCGCTGACCGCCGGGGAGGTGCTCGCCGTCGTCGGCGAGTCCGGTTCCGGCAAGACCGTGACCGCGATGTCGTTGCTCGGGCTGCTGCCCGCCACCGCCTCCGTGTCCGGACGGGCTTTGCTGGGCGGGCGCGACCTGTACTCGTTGTCCGCCGAGGAGCTGCGCGAGGTGCGGGGCAACGAGGTCGGCATGGTGTTCCAGGAACCCATGAGCGCCCTCAACCCGGTGTTCACGATCGGCAGCCAGATCGTCGAGGCCGTGCGGGTGCACCGGTCCGTCTCGCGGGCAGAGGCCCGTGCGCGGGCGGTGGAGCTGCTGCGGCTGGTCGGGCTGCCTCCCGAGCGGTTCAAGGCCTACCCGCACGAGATGTCCGGCGGGCAGCTGCAGCGCGTGGTGATCGCGATGGCGGTGGCGAACGAGCCGTCGTTGCTGATCGCCGACGAGCCGACGACGGCGCTGGACGTGACCGTGCAGGCCGAGGTCCTGGGGCTGCTGCGGGACCTGCGCGACCGGCTCGGGGTCGCGATCCTGCTGATCACGCACGACATGGGCGTGGTCGCGGACCTGGCGGACCGGGTCGTGGTGATGAACGCGGGCCGGGTCGTGGAGACGGGTCCGGTCCAGGAGGTCTTCTCCGCACCGCGCGAGGCGTACACGCGGACGTTGCTCGACTCGGTGCTGCCGCTGGAAACCCGCGAACTGCCCGTCCGCGCCGTCCAGGAGCCGGTGCTCGTGCTGTCGGACGTCTCGGTGACGTACGGCAAGGTCCGCGCGGTCTCCGAGGTGTCGCTGGAGATCGGGCGCGGTGAGACGCTCGGCCTGGTCGGCGAGTCCGGGTCCGGCAAGTCGTCGCTCGGCGGCGCGATCACCGGCCTCACCCCGTACGGCGGGCGGATCACCGTGACGGGCAAGGAGGTCTCGGCGCTGCGCAGGGCTGACCGCGGCCGCATCGGGCTGGTGTTCCAGGACCCGCTCTCGTCGCTGAACCCGCGCGCCACGATCGCCCGCTCGATCGCCCAGCCGCTGGTGCTGCACACGGCGCTGCGCGGCGAGAAGCTGGCCGCGAAGGTCGACTCGCTGCTCGACGCCGTGCAGCTGTCCCCGGCGTTGCGCGACCGCTACCCGCACGAGCTCTCGGGCGGCCAGCGCCAGCGCGTGGGCGTCGCCCGTGCCATCGCACTGGACCCGGACCTGCTGATCGCCGACGAGCCGACGTCGGCCCTGGACGTGACGGTGCAGGCCCGCGTGCTGGACCTGTTCCGGTCGCTGCAACGCGAGCTGCGGTTCGCGTGCCTGTTCATCAGCCACGACCTGGCCGTCGTGCAGCACCTCGCCGACCGCGTCGCCGTCCTGCACCGGGGCCGCGTCGTGGAGGAGGGAACGTCCGTCTTCGCCGCGCCGCAGGACCCCTACACGCAACGATTGCTGGCTTCGGCGCTTACCGTGTCCGTATGAGGACCAACTGGGCGGGCAACGTCACGTTCACGGCGGCCGAGGTCGTCACGCCGGCCACGGCCGACGACCTGCGCGCGCTCGTCCGCGGCTCCTCGGCCGTGCACGTGGTGGGCTCGGGCCACTCGTTCAGCCCGATCGCCGACACCACGGGCACCCTCGTGTCGCTGGCGGGCCTGCCCCCGGTGTTCGAGGTCTCCGGCTCCACGGTCCGGGTCAGCGCGGGCATGACCCTGGCCGACCTGTCCGTCCGGCTGTTCGACGCCGGCCTGGCCCTGCACACGCTGCCGTCGCTGCCCCACATCACCGTGGCCGGCGCGGTCGCCACCGCGACCCACGGCTCCGGCTCGCACTCGCTGTCCGGCGCGGTCCGGTCGCTGGAGGTCCTGCGAGGCGACGGCTCGGTGGTCTCGCTGACCTCACCGGGCGCCGTCGTGTCGCTGGGCGGCCTGGGCGTCGTCACCACCGTCACGCTGGACGTCGTGCCGTCGTTCGAGGTGGCGCAGACCGTCTACGAGGACGTGGCCTGGACGACGCTGCTGGTCCAGCTCGACCAGATCTTCGCCGGCGCCTACAGCGTGAGCGCGTTCGTCGACTGGCAGGGCGGCGCGACGCTGTTCGTGAAGCACAAGGTCGGCGAACCGTCCTTCACCTTCCCCGGCCGCGCCGCCTCGTCACCCGTTCACCCGGTACCAGGCCAGCCCGCCCTGCACTGCACGGTCCAGGGCGGCGTGCCCGGCCCGTGGCACGAGCGCCTGCCGCACTTCCGCGCCGAGTTCACCCCGTCCGTGGGCGAGGAGCTGCAGACCGAGTACTTCGTGCCGCGATCGCGCGCCGTGACGGCTCTGCGCGCACTGGCGGAGATGTCGACCGTGATCTCGCCGCTGGTGCAGACCTGCGAGATCCGCACCGTCTCGGACGAGGCCGCGTGGCTCAGCCCCGCCTACGACCGCGACAGCCTCGCCATCCACTTCACCTGGGTGCCGAACACGCCCGCCGTGCTGGCGCTGCTGCCCCGGCTGGAGGAGGCGATCGCTCCGCGGCCGCACTGGGGGAAGCTCTTCACCGTGCCGCCGACGCTGCTGGCGGCCCGGTACCCGCAGTGGGACGCGTTCCGGTCGCTGTTGACCGAGCACGACCCGAAGGGCGTGTTCCGCAACGAGTTCCTGACCCGCTACTTCGGGTCGCCCACGTCAGGCTGACGGCGGGTCGCCGTCCCCGGCCGGTGTGTCGAGCCTGGCCACGAACGACCTGCACTGCTTGCGCCAGCCCGACTCCTGGCCGTCCTCCAGGCACTTCTTCAGGAGCGCCACCACGTCACGCCTGAGGTGCGGGCCGTCGACCAGTTGTTCGCGGCTTTCGAGCTCGTGCGCCAACCGCCGGCGCACACCGGCGTCCGACATGTCCAACGCGGACAACGCCGTCACCGCGACGACGAAGTCGATGCCCAGCAGTGCCGGGATCAGGCGGCGGCCGATGCCCACGTCGTCGGAGGCGTTGGCCACCGACACGAGCATCTCGAACATCTCGAGTTCGGCCGGGCGCGTTCGGTACAGCGCGGCGATGTGCTCGACGGCCAGTCGCTGCACGCCCTGCTCGGAGCTCGACACGAGTGCTCGCACCAGCTCGTCGTCCGCCGCCTGCCTCAGCGCGAGTGCGGCGACGGCCCGCTTGCGCACGATCTTGTTCTCGAGCTCGTCCGCGGCGATCTGCGCCACGACCGCCAGGTCCGCGGTCGTGAGCCGCTCCGGTTCCGACAGCAGACCGTGCACCGCGGACCGGGCAGCGCGTTCCTCCCGGCCGCGCACCAGCTCGGAGAAGAGCAGCGCCAGGTGCCGCCGCAGCTCCACCCCGAACAGGCCCGGCTCGTAGGGGACGATCGTCTGGGCACGGCCGGACTCGAGCTCGCTCAGGACCTCGACCAGCTTGCGCTTGTCCTCCCTGAGGGTGTCGAGGTCCTCCACGTTCTTGCGGAGCGTGAGGTACTCCCGGTAGGTCTTCTGGCGGCAGAAGATCAGCAGTGCCTTGCCCAGGCTCAACGCCTCGCGGAACTCGGTCTGCCAGGTGATCTCCCCGACCTGCTCGACGACGGCGAAGACGCAGACGTCGGCCCGCCGGACGGTCGCCCTGGAGTTGTCCGGCCAGCTCGAGGACGTCTTGTTGTCGTAGACCATCCGACCGGAGGTGAAGTGCAGCGACTCCCCGCCGAACTCCCCGACGACGGCGTCGAACTCCCGCTGCACCTCGTCGATGTCCGAGGCCCCGCAGAGCATCATGGTCAGCACCGGTCTCACCTGCCCCGTCTCGTCACCTCACGGCGGTGGCGAGCAGCTCAGGCGGACGTCGTGCTCGTGACCCACGTCCTCACTTCGCGACCTTCCCCTGGCGCGTTACGACGCGTCACCCTTCCGGCGCAGCGCCTCCAGCTCCTCGTCCGAGAACCCGTACGTCGTCACCACGGTCATCTTCCCGGCGCTGACCACCAGCAACCCCGGCCCCCACTCCTCCACCACGACACCGCGCTGGTTCGCCGACTCGAAGAACGGCTTGCCTGAAACTCCGAGATCGACCTCGGCGGGCCAGAACAACGTCCGCCGCTTCTCGCCGGGGTGGTACTCGTGCGCGAACTTCAGCTGGTGCAGGAACGTGATCCAGCCCTCGGTGATGTCGTCGTAGTAGTCGTCCCACTCCGGCGAGGTCCCCTTGGGCGCACGCGTGCACACGACCCGCGTCCCCTCCGGGACGGGAGTCAGCGCGAACGTGTCGTGGCCGTGGACGATCAGCGTGGTGCCGTCCTCCTCGACGTCGGTGAAGTAGATCTGGTCGATCTCCGCGTCGAGCTCAGGGATGTCCCAGCCGTGCCAGTGGCGGAGCTTCTCCCTGTCCCGGAACGACTGCCACACCTCGTCGACGGGTGCGGCCACGGTGATCTCGATCCGGACGCCTTCATCGCTCATCGGAGACTCCTGGGTGGCCCAACGCGACCACCCGGTACGGGCGGCCCGACTCGGTGTCGTACTTCAACGCGACCTGCCGCACCGCTTCGGCGAGGTCGCTGGTGAACTCGTGGACGTCGCCGGGCGCGCCGAAGCGGACCGTCGTCTCCACCGTGAACGTGAGCAAGCGCTTTCCCGCAGAGGCCGCCGCGCCGGACATGCGCTCGACGTCCGCCGCCACCCCGGAGGCCACGGAGACCAGGTGCGTCGCGGCGAACTGGTCCTGGACGCCGGCGTCGACCTCGCGGCCCGGCCGGGCGCGCAGCACCCGCTCCACGCAACCGCGCCTCTGGCGTTCCTCGACCAGCTCGACGAGGCCGGCCTGCTCCAGGGCTCTGACGTGGTAGTTCACCCGTTGCCGGGGCAGGTCGAGCACCGCCGCGAGCTGAGTCGCCGAGGCGGGCGACCTCAGCAGCTCCAGCAACGACCGGCGCAACGGGGACAGTTCCACGCGCAGCACGGTCGCATTTGACAAAACGATTTGTCAATACCGGAACGCGACCGGAAACAGGTAAGTTCGTTGACGGTTGCAACGAACCGCCCCACCCTGTGACCGGTGAGAACCCCCCTGCTGGTGGCAGCGTTGGCAGCAGCGGCGATCGTTCCTGTGTGGACGGTCGCGGCGCAGGCCGACGTCGTGCCCGGAACCGCTTATCAAGTGACGAACGTCGGCAGCGGAAAGTGCGTGGAGTCGCTGGGATCGGCCAACGGCGCACAGCTCCGCCAACAAGGATGCTCCGGCCAGACGTGGAAGTTCACGGCCACGAGCGACGGCTACTACACCGTCGGCGAAGGCGCCGTGTGGGACGTCTCGAACGTCTCCGCCGAGGACAACGCGGCGATCCACATGTGGCAGTCCTTCACCGCGAACAACCAGCAATGGCGCCCGGAACAGGTGGGCACCGACACCTACCGGTTCGTGAGCAGGCACAGCGGCAAGTGCCTCGACGTGCCCGCCGCGACCACCAACGACGTGCAGCTGGTCCAGTACACCTGCAACGGGACCAACGCGCAGTCGTTCAGGCTGAGCACGGTGACGCAGAACCCCGGTCAGCCGGACTTCGGCCCGAACGTGCTGGTCTTCGACCCGTCGATGTCCGCGAGCACCATCCAGGCGCGGCTGAACGACGTGTTCCGCCAGCAGGAGCAGGGCCAGTACGACGCCCGCCGCTACGCGATCATGTTCAAGCCGGGCAGCTACAACGTCGACGTCAACATCGGTTTCTTCACCCAGGTCCTCGGCCTGGGCATGCTGCCGGACGGCGTCACGATCAACGGCCAGGTGCACGTCGAGGCCGACTGGTTCCAGGGCAACGCGACGCACAACTTCTGGCGCGGCGCGGAGAACCTCGCGATCCGGCCCCCGAGCGGCACCAACACGTGGGCCGTCTCGCAGGCGTCCGCGATGCGCCGCACCAAGACCTACGGCAACATGCAGCTCGACGACAACGGCTGGTCGAGCGGTGGTTTCCTGGCCGACTCCGTGGTGACGGGCCAGGTCCGGTCGGGGTCGCAGCAGCAGTGGCTGTCGCGCAACACCGAGTGGGGCTCGTGGACCGGTGAGAACTGGAACATGGTGTTCGTCGGCGCACGCAACGCCCCGCAGAACACGTTCCCGGAGCCGCCCTACACGACGGTCGGGCAGACCCCGGTCGTGCGGGAGAAGCCGTTCCTGAACGTCGACGGCGGCGGCAACTACAACGTCTTCGTCCCGGCGCTGCGCTCCAGCTCGAGCGGCACCACGTGGGCGAGCGGCTCGCAGCAGGGCACGAACATCCCGCTGTCGCAGTTCTACATCGCCAAGCCCGGCACGAGCGCGGCGACGATGAACGCCCAGCTGGCGGCCGGCAAGCACCTGCTGCTCACGCCGGGCATCCACCAGGTCAGCGAGCCGATCCGGGTCACGCGCCCGGACACCGTCGTGATGGGCCTCGGTCTCGCGACCGTCATGCCCACCAACGGGAACATGGCGCTGGACGTGGCCGACGTGGACGGTGTGAAGATCGCCGGCCTGCTCGTCGACGCGGCCCCGACCAACTCGTCGCTGCTCGCGCAGATCGGCGCACCGGGCAGCAACGCCGACCACTCGGCCAACCCGACGTCCGTGCACGACTTCTACGTGCGCATCGGCGGTTCGGCCGTCGGGCGGGCGACGACCTCGTTGGTGGTCAACAGCCACAACGTGATCGGCGACCACCTCTGGCTGTGGCGCGGCGACCACTCGATCGGCGTCGGCTGGGACGTCAACACCGCGGACACCGGCCTGGTCGTGAACGGCAACAACGTGACGATGTACGGGCTCTTCGTCGAGCACTACCAGAAGTACCAGACCATCTGGAACGGCCAGGGCGGCCGGACGTACTTCTACCAGAACGAGATGCCGTACGAGGCGCCCAACCAGGCGGCGTGGATGAACGGCTCGACACGCGGCTACGCGGCGTACAAGGTCTCCAACAACGTCACGACGCACGAGGCGTGGGGCCTGGGCAGCTACATCTTCGCCAACGCCAACCCGAGCGTGGTGGCCGACCGGGCGTTCGAGGTGCCGAACACGCCGGGCGTGAAGTTCCACAGCATGGTGACGATCTCGTTGGGCGGCAAGGGAACCATCGAGAGGATCATCAACAGCTCCGGCGGGCGGGTGACGGCGGGGTCGACCGAGGCCTACCTCGCCAACTACCCGGGATGACGCACCGAGTTCCGCGGTAACGACCCCATCCCCGTGCTCCGGCCGAATAGACTGGAGCATGGGGATGTTCACCGAGCAAATGCGGCTCATCGAAGCCTTGAACCCGGTCTACACCGCGTTGACCGCGGTGTTCGACGTGCCCGACGAGGCGAGCGGGCCGCTCGCCGGGGTCCTGTTCTCGGTCAAGGCCGGCATCGACGTCGCGGGCGCCGCCACCACGCACGGGCTGAAGTCGTTGACCGGCAACGTGAAGCAGGCCGACGCACCGATCGTCGCGCGGCTGCGCGCGGCCGGGGCGACACCGGCCGGACACGCGAACATGCCGACCCTGAACGCCCGTGGCATGCACACCTGCAGTGAGCTGGCCGGACACACCATCAACCCGTGGGATCCCGCGAAGTCACCGGGCGGCAGCTCCGGCGGTGACGCGGTCGCGGTGGCGACGGGCATGGTGCGCCTGGGGATCGGCAACGACAGCGGCGGATCGCTGCGGCTGCCCGCGTTCCTGAACGGCGTGTGCGCCCTGAAGCCGAGCCACGGCCGCTATCCGCAGGGTGCCGTGCTCGGGCAACTCGACCCGGCGTACCCGACGCAGGTCATGACGGTCGAGGGCCCCATCGCCCGCACCGTCGCCGACCTGCGGATGGTGCACGAGGTGGTCTGCGGCGCCGATCCGGCCGACCCCCGCGCGGTCGCGGTGCCGGTGTCCGGACCGCCGGTCGCGGCGGTGGCCGGGTTCGTGCCGGGCGACCCCGTGGTCGAGGCGGCGGCCGCCAGGCTCGCCGCCGCCGGGTACGAGGTGGAACCGGTCGTCCTGCCGCGGCTGGACGAGGCGGCGGAGCTGGCCACGCGGATGATCACCACGCCGATCGCCCTCGGCTACGCGCAGTTCGCCGCGTTCGCCGGGGAGGAGGTGGCGCTGAACGTCCGTCACCTGCTGGAGGTGCGGCCGGGCCTGGACCTCGCGGAGTTCCTCGCCGCCACCGGCACGCGGCTCGCGATCCAGCGGGAGTGGGCCCTGGTGCTCGACCGCTACCCGGTGCTGCTCGGGCCCGTGTCCACCGTGCCGTCGTTCGAGCCGGACGAGGACCGGCGCGGCCCGGCCGCTCTCGCCGCGTACCTCGAAGCGACGAAGCTGTGCGAGGCGAGCAGTTTCGTCGGCGTGCCGGCGGTGGCGGTGCCGACAGGACTGCGCGACGGGCTGCCGACCGGCGTCCAGGTGCTCTCCCGGCCCTACCGGGAGGACCTGGCCCTGGACGCGACGGCGGTCCTGGAGGTCGCGCTCAGCCCAGCCGCTTCGGCCGGTTGATCTTCATCTCGTCCATGTCGGTGACCTTGGCCTTGAGGCCCTTGAAGTCGACGCCGAGCTCGTCGAGCGCGGTGGACGCGCGCCGCAGCCCGGCCTCGTCCGGTTTGTCCGCGGCCGTCAGGATCACCCGGTAGCTGAAGAAGTCGAGCTTCTCGTCGTAGGCGAGCGCGCCCTCCTCGGTGAAGCCGGCGTCGCGCAGGAAGTCGAACCCGGCGAGCCGCTGCTTCAACGACGCGCGCTGGTCGTCGGTGAGGTCGGCGAAGCGGCCGCGGACGAGTACTCGGTAGGTGTGTTCAGCCACGAGCGAAGATGGTCCCCGAACACCCGCGGCCCTGGCGAACGATTTCCGGGATGCGCGAGAATCATGATCCATGAACGCACAAGAGCTGGTCAGGCGCATCCGGACGGAGCTGCACCCCGGTGAGCACGACAACCTCGTGGTCAAGCTGATCGAGACGGGCGAGGCCCCGCGCGGCGTCATCGCCACGTTCGCGGCCGAGGAGAACCACATCGTGTCGTCGGACTGGCGGACGTTCCTGGCCCTCGCGGCGAAGGCGCAGGAGCCGAACGCGCGGGCGTTCTTCACGTTGCTCGCGGGCGGCGAGGAGCTCGTGCTGCCGATGCTGCAGCCGCTGGCCGAGGCCGCGGGCATGTCGGCGAAAGACTTCCAGGGGTACGAGCCGTTCCCCGGTTGTCAGTCCTACCCCGCCTACCAGGCGTGGATGGCGCTCAACGGCGAGCCGACCGACGTGATCCTCGCGATCCTGGCGAACTTCACGGCGTGGGGCGGCTATTGCGCGCGCATGGCCAAGGGCCTGCGCGAGCACTACGGGTTCGACGACGAGGCGTGCGCGTTCGTCGACTTCTTCGCCACTCCGGCGCCGCAGCTGGAGGAACGCGCGATCGCGGCGGTGCAGGCGGCGCTGGACGGCGGCTGGCAGCCGAAGCACGCGTGGCGCTACGGCCGCCTGCTGCAGGCGTACGAGCTGGAGTTCTGGTCCACGCTGGCGTGACGGGTGGGGGCGGCCCGCAAGCCGCCCCCACGACCGTTATCGGGGCAGATAAGCCCTGTGCGCCTTCGAGAACTCGTAGTTGTTGTACTTGTCCCAGTTGATCGACCACGTCATGAGGCCGCGCAGGTTCGGGTACACGCCCTTCGGCTTGTAGCTGCCGCACCGCGATCCCTTGGTGAGGCAGTCGAGCGCGGTCTGGACGTCCGCGACCGACGTGAACCCGTTGCCCGCGTACTGTGCGGCGGGCAGGCCGATCGCGACCTGTTCCTGCTTCAGCGGCGCGAAGAACTTCGACGCGTCGCCGCGCACCGGGAACCCGGCGAGCAGCATGTCGGTCATCGCGACGTGGAAGTCCGCGCCGCCCATGTTGTGGTACTGGTTGTCCAGGCCCATCACGGGTCCGGAGTTGTAGTCCTGCACGTGCAGCAACGTCAGGTCGTTGCGCATCGCCTCGATCACCGGCAGGTACGCGCCCGTGCGCGCGTCGCCGGTGCCCGTGCCGCCGTAGAACTGGTAGCCGACCTGCACGAAGAACGTCTCCGGTGCCATGGTGAGCACGAAGTTGGCTCCGTACTTCGCCTTCAGCGACCGCAGCGCCGAGATCAGGTTCACGACCACGGGCGTGGTCGGGTTCTTGAAGTCGAGGTCACCGGGGTTGAGCGAGAGCGAGTGGCCCTCAAAGTCGACGTCCAGGCCGTTCAGGCCGTACTTGTCGATGATCGCCGACACCGAGCGCACGAACGCGTCGCGCGCCGCCGTGGTCTCCAGCCGCACCTGGCCGTTCTGGCCGCCGATGGAGATGTTGACCTTCTTGCCCTTCTGCTGCTGGGCGCGGATGCCGGCGATGAACTCGGCCTCGGACTCGACGTTCGGGCACTCCGCGACCGGGCACTGGGCGAACCGCAGGTCACCGCTCGTCGCGCTGGTCGGCTCGGCGAACGACAGGTTGATGACGTCCCACTCGTCCGGCACGTCCTTCATGCGGATGTAGCCGGAGCCGTTGGCGAAGCTCGCGTGCAGGTAGCCGACGAGCACCTTGCGCGGCAGCGAGCCCGTGGGAGGCGGACCGGTCGTCGTCGTGGTCGTGGTGGTCGTCGTAGTGGTGGTGGTTGTCGTCGTGGTCGTCGTCGGCGACGTGCCGCCACCGGTGCAGGCCGAGCCGTTGATCGTGCAGTTCGCCGGGTCGGCGGTGCCGGAGGCGTTGAAGCCGAACCACACGCTGGCGCCCGGCGCGACGGTGCCGTTGTACTCGCGGTTGGTGAACGCGTTGTGGTTGCCGCTCTTGGTCAGCAACGAGTCCCAGTAGGCGCCCACGGACGTCGAGGACGGGTAGTCGAACTCGAGCTTCCACGAGCTGATGGCCGCGCTGGTCTCGTTCTTGATCGTGACCGTCGCGGTGTACCCGGTGTCCCAGGACTGCTTGGAGAACGTCGCCGTGACACCGGCGGCGTTGGCAGGGGCGAGGCTCACGATCACGGTGCCGAGCACCAGTGCGGCCACCGCGGATATTCGAGCGAACAACATCATGGCTGCTCCATCCCACGCTTGGCGGCCGGCAGGGGGTCCTTGTCGGAATTGGACTAGACCATCAACCCGTTAGTCAAGGTCCTAGACTGACCGTCCGTGCCCCACGCTCGCGCCGCCGACGGAACCAGGCTCTTCTACTCGGTGGAGGGTGCGGGCCCGCCCCTGCTGCTGGTCGCCGGCCAGGCGAACTCCTCCCGCTGGTGGTCACAGGTCCGGCCGGAGCTCTCGAGGACGTTCAGCACGATCGTCACGGACCACCGCGGTACCGGTTCCAGCGACAAACCGGACGTCCCGTACAGCACCGGGATGTTCGCGGCCGACTGCGTCGCGATCCTCGACGACGCCGGCATCGGCAGGGCCCACGTCTACGGCACGTCGATGGGCGGCCGGATCGCGCAGTGGGTCGCGGCCTCGCACCCCGAGCGCGTCGACCGGCTGGTGCTCGGCTGCACCTCCCCCGGCGGCCCGCACGCGATCGAACGCAGTGCCGAGGTGCGCAGGTCGCTGGCGCAGGTCGACGCGATGAAGGCCCGCCGGGCCCTCGAAGCCCTGATGTACACCCCGGCCTACCGCGGGCCGTTCAACACCCTCGGCGACCCGGACATGCCGCCCTACGCGCGCAAGCGGCACCTGTTCGCGAGCGGCGAGCACAACGCGTGGGACGTGCTGCCGTCGATCACGGCGCCGACGCTGGTGGTGCACGGCACCGACGACATCTTCAACCCCACGGCCAACGCCCCGCTCATCACCGAACGGATTCCCGGCGCGCGCATGCACCTGATCGAGGGAGCTCGACACGGTTACTTCGAGGAGTTCCGCGACGTGGCGACACCCCTGGTGGCGGACTTCCTCAGCTCGTGACCCACCGCAGCCCGCGCATCAACGCGTGGCCCGCGACCCGCACGCCGGTGGCCTCCGCGATCGGCAGGTAGGGCAGCCGCAACGGCATCCGCGCCCACACCGGCAGCGTGGCGACGGCCGTGGCGCTCAAGATCGCGTACGGCCCGCGCGCCAGCACCGGCAACGGCGCCCTGACCAGCAGGAACCTCGCCGCCTCCCGCGCCTCGGCCGTCCCGCGCAGCTCCGGCCGGTAGGCGCCCAGCCGCGCTTCGAGCTCGGCGGTCGTGCGCGGCGGGTCCGGGATGCCCATCGCGTCGGCGATCACCGCCATGTCTGCCACGTACCCGTCGTAGTCGTCGAGCGGCTCGTCGCCGTAGCGCTGGTGGCAGCGCAGGAAGCTGTCGACCTCGGCCACGTGCACCCACGCCAGCAGGTGCGGATCGGCGGCGCGGTACGAGCGGCCATCGGGCGCGGTGCCGTGGATGTGCTCGTGCACCTGTGCGAGCCGTTCGATCGTCTTGCGCGCGTGCTCGGCCGTGCCGTACGTGGTGGTGCCGATGAACAGGCTCGTGCGCTGCAACCGCCCCCACGGGTCCGTGCGGTAGTCGGAGTGCTGCGCGACCGCCGCCATCGCCAACGGGTGCAACGACTGCAACAGCAACGCCCGCAGCCCGCCGATGAACATCGCGTGGTCCGCGTGCACGTGCCGGATCGGTCTGTCGTCGGCGAACATGCGCTCACCGGGCGTCTCGTGGATCCGCCGCGCGTGCCTCGCGCGGTCCGGACCCGCGACCCGCTCGAAGAGACTCTCGCTCAGCTGTCGTCGCAGTGCCTCCAGCATCACTCCATCATGCGCGCCGGCAGCTGAGAACCGCACGGCGCGGCTCACAGGTCCCAGCGGACCCGGTCGGACAGGAAGGCCCAGCGGGCGGGCGTGGTGAACGCCCCGGTGTTCTCCGGCCGCACCCCCGCGGAGGCGCAGCAGTACGCGACGCCGTTCCCGAAGTAGAGGTGGGTCAGGAGCACCTCCGCGGTGCCGAGGCCCTGGCCGGGGAGGCCACCGGGATCCAGAGCCTGGTCCACGGGCACACCGTCGCGGTGGACACGGCCCCGGTAACCGTTCGTGGGACTGTCGTGCAGGGCTTGGACGGTCGTGCCCACCGACAGCGGAAGGGTGACCGCCGGCAGCCAGGCCGCGCAGGACCAGGGCTGCACCACGACGCACCCGCCCGGCACGTCGGTGATGCCGACCGCGACCTCGGTGTCGTCACCGAACGGCTCGTTCCACCAGTCCAGGGGATCGGGAACCTCGGCCGACGGCACCACGTCGGCCTCCAACCGCCGCACGGCCTCGTCGGAGTCGATGCCCGCGACGCACGCGAAGCTGAAGAAGCCGAACTCCGGGTACCCGTCCAGGGCCGCGACGAGCCGGTCCCGTTCGACGATCGCCGCCTGCTCCTCGGCGGTGAGCACCTCGCCGGTGGGGATCGGGTGGTCCGTCGCCAGGCTGAGCCGGGCAGGCGACCAGCCGGACATCATCGGCCGCGCCGGGTCCGCACCCGCCGCGAGCAGGAGGTCCACGCTCTCGTACTTGCGCGCGAACACGGCCTGCCACAACGGCGTGCGGTCGTCGAAGAGGACGTCGACGTCGTCGGCCTGCGAGATCAGCGCCGCGACCTCGCTGGTCGTGCCGAACAGGACAGCGTGGTGCAACTCGTTGAACTCCCCCATGAGCACGGCACCCTATCGAGGCTCACGACACCTGCACGGCCTGGTCGGCCACGAGCGTGCCGTCGCGCAGCCACCAGCGGGTCAGCGAGGCCCCGCTCGGGCAGCAGTTCGCGTCGCTCGGCCGGTACCAGAGCTCCTTCACCGTGATCACGCCCTTCTCGAACCGGGGGTCGGTCAGCAGCGGCACGTGCGTCGCGTCGTCGCGCATCGTCGTCGTGGCGATCTCCCCGACCAGCTCGAGCTTCCCGCCGGCCGACCGCACGACCACGAACCCGAACGCGAGCTCGCTCGACGCCGTGCCGCCGCCGTTGTCGCAGCCGACGTCGAGCGCGGCCTCGTCTCTGCCGTCGGCGTCGATGTCGCCGTAGCGCACGTAGTTGTCGGTGCTGAGCCACAGTCCGACCTCGCCCCACGTCGTGGAGGTGGCGTTCGCCTTGCCGTCCGCGAACTCGACGGGGTCGTCGACGCCGCAGAACGCCGCCGGGATCCGCACCCGCAGCCAGTCGACCTGCCGCAGGTCGTCCGGTGCGTCGCCGAGCGGTGGCCGACCGGCGGACGTGGGCGCGCTCGTGACGGCGGTGGTGTCGCCGGCTTGCGCCGGGTCGGAGATCTTCGGGCCGATCGACGGCTCACCGCAGGCCGTCAACAGCAACACAAGCAGGAGAACACGTCTCACGATGGTGTCCCTTCACGCGCAGGGCGGGTCGTAAGGGATGTCAGGAAGGTACTGCCGCCACACGGTTTCCGGAATGGCCGGCGAGTCCGCGCAGAGCCGCGCCAGCAACCTCGGCGTCTCGATGTTCCAGAGGGTGGTGCGGATGCCGTCCGCCGCGCCGAACAGGCTGCCGTCCGGGCTGAACGCGATCGCGGCCTCGTCGTAGAGCCTGCCCGAGGTCAGCAGGCTGACGCCGAGCGGCCGGGCCGGGTCGCGGAACTCCCAGATGGTCACCTCGCCCGAGGTGTCCGCGCTGGCGAGCGTGTGGCCGTCGGGGTGCAGCACCAGGTTCTGGACGCTGCCGAGGTGGGCGGCGACCCGCGCGACGGGCGTGCCGTCCACCCGCCACACGGCGATCGACCCGCCCTTCGTCCCCGCGACGACGTAGCCGTCGCCGGGACCGAACAGCACGGCGTCGACCGGGTCGTCCTTCGTGTCGATCGCGAGGACCTGGCGGGGCTGCCGGGGATCGCCGACGTCCCAGAGCAGCACCGACTCGCCGGTCGGGCCCGCGGTGACCACCCGGCGGCCGTCCGGGTCGAACGAGATGCCGTTGCGCGTGAACCCGGTGCCCGGCAAGGCGGCCGCCCGCACCACCTCGTCGCCCCGGCGCTCCCACAGCACGGCGCCGTCCCCGATCGACGTCGTGCCCACCAGCCGGCCGTCCGGGCTGAACACCACCCGTTCCGCGCCCTCGACCTGCTTGCCGGCGGGCGACGCTGCGCTGCCGGGGTCCATGAGCACGACCGGCAGCCCGACCGCGAGCCTGGTGCCGTCGGGGCTGAACGCGACGGGCTGCCGGACGACGTTGTAGGTGCGCAGCGTGCGGACGGTGCGCGGGGCGGCGGGGTCGCTCAGGTCGTACAGCACCGTCGGCCGTCCCGTCGCGAGCTGCCGGTTCGCCCCGAACGCCAGCTCGTTGCCGCCCGTGGGCAGCACCGCCAGCGCGGACGACCTGGCCGCCGCGAGGACGTTCCACAACCGCAGCACGGGCTGCTCCGGTGCGCCGTCGTGGCTCGCGGACACGAGCATCCGCGAGTCGGCGCGGAACGCGAGCGCGGACACCTCGCCGATGTGGCCGGTCAACGCGGGCGTCGCCCTGGGTCTGACCACGTCGACCACGTCCCAGAGGCTGATCCTGCCGACGATGTCGCCGACGGCCAGCATCGTGCCGTCGGGAGAGAACGCGATCGACCGGACGTGCTGCTCCGCACCGGTGAGCACGCTGTACAGCTCGCCGCTCGCCGTGTTCCACAGCTGCACGGCCTCGTCACCGGTGGTGACCGCGAGCACCGCGCCCCGCGGGGAGAACCGCAGCTCGGCGACGGCGGCGCCCCGCACCGCGAACGAGGCGCGCCGCACGGGGGCCGAGGAGAGGTCCCACAGCTCGACGACGTTGCCCGCCTGGCCCAGGGCGAGCGTGCCACCGTCCGCGCTGAGCGCCGACGTGCCGCGGCTGGCCGAGACGACCGCGATCTCCTTCGGTGCCAGCGGGTCCGCGAGGTCGAGGACCAGCCCGCCCGCGGCGAGGACCGGCTTTCCCGGCGCGAACGCCAGCGAGCTCGCGCCGCCCTGCCGCACGTGCCTGCGGCTCGGGTCGGTGATGTCGACGACCTCGATCGTCTTGTCGCCGCTCACGACGACGTACTTGCCGTCAGGGTGGAACGCCACGTCGAAACCCCGCTCTCCCAGGCGGATCGTCTTCCGTTCGGTGGTGCCGTCGTAGACCACCACCTCGTTCTCCCGCAACGCCGCGAACGTCTCGCCGTTCGGCGCGAAAGCCAGCGCGGTCACGTTCTGCCCCGTCGGCACCACGCGCGGGATCGACGGGCTCTCCACCAACGCGCCCAGCACCTCGGCGGTCGGCGACATCCGGTAGGCCTGGGCGAGCAGCTGACGGGCGATGCCCGGCCGGGTGTCGCGGATGGCCGCGGCCTGCGCGACGAGCTGCCGCGAGGTGGCCACGAGCGTCTGCTGCTGCGCCCGGTCGCTCTGCTGCTCGGACCGGACCGCGAAGATCACGGCCGCGACCAGCAGCACGGCGAGCACGGAGATCGTGGCGGTGACGGTTCGCCTGGTGCGGCGGCGTTCCCGCAGGTGGTGGCCGATCAGCTCGGGCTTCTCCACACCGTCGAGCGGCGCGACGACGTCGGCGAGCACCGACTCCCACTGCGGGTTGCGGGCGTCCAGCTCGACGTCGCGGAGGTCACGCAGGTCGACGCACCGCGGCTCGGGAATGCCGTGCAACGCCTCCGGCAGCGCCGTGGTGCGCGCGAGGTCGAGAACCCCGTTGTCCCACACCGCTTCTCCATCGGTGAGCAACACGAACAGGCTGCGGCGGTCGCGGTTCTCGAGCCACCACGCCACTTCCTTCGCGACCCAGCGCGAGCTCGCGGACGCCGGCGAGGCGAGCAGCAGGAAGTGCTCCGCCCTGCTCAGCCCGTCGAGGATCGCCCCGGTGAGGTCGGACTCGGCCGCCAGCACGGAGTTGTCGAGGAAGACGCGCCGCGCCCTCGTGCGGTACCAGGGTTTGGCGAACCTCTCGATGCCCTCCTGCAGGGACGGGCCCAGGGTGTGGTCCGCCGCGTGGCTGTAGGAGATGAACGCGGCGTACGTCTTCGCATCCGGCACATTGCCCCCCTCCGCTGTACGGGTGAACACCCGCTCGTCGCCTCGGAACACCGCTCGGCCGAGGCACCAACGTGGTAACACACGTTTCGTCTCTCACGATCAGCTTTGTCGAAGAGGAGGAAGCGGAAGCGGATGGACGATGCGCACCTGCCCGGTGTCTACCACGACGCGGAGACGGCTTCCGCGCGTGGCCAGCGCGCCACCCTGCGGCTCAGCCGCGTGCGACTGCTCGGTGCGGTGCTCGCCGCGGTGGGCGGCGCGTTCAAGTGGAAGATCGGCGGTGGCGTCGACTTCTGGGCGTGGGTGGCGCTCGGGGGCTTCCTCGTGGCGCTGTTCAGCGAGTTCCTGCTGTGGGCCCTGCACCCCGAGCTGAAGTGGAACGCGGGCAGGGCGGTCGCGGAACGCGTGAAGTCGCTGGCCTGGCGCTACGCCGTCGCGGGCGACCCGTTCCCCGGCGACGCGGGCGACGTGCGCAGGGACCTGGAGGCGAAGATCGACGAGATCGTCGCGGAGCACAGCAAGAAGCTCCTGCTCACCAGCACCAACGCGGCGGGCGACCAGGCCATGACCGAGCTGCGCGGCAGGTCGTTCACCGAGCGCAGGGACGCCTACCGCGAGATCCGCGTGCTCGGCCAGCTGACCTGGTACCGCGAACGGGCGGAGCGCAACGAGAAGCGCGCGACCCTGTGGCGGTTCCTGCTGTTCGGCGGGGAGTTCGTCGCGATCGTGCTCGCCATCCTGCGCATCAACGGCGTCTGGGACGTCGACCTGTCCGGCGTGATGGCCGCGGCGGTGGCGGGCGGCGCGGCGTGGATCGGCCTGCGGCAGTACGAGAACCTCAACCTCGCCTACCTGGCCGCCGCCAGCGAGCTCGCCCGGATCTACCGGCACCTCCCCTTCACCGCCGAGACCGACTGGGCCACCACGGTCGCCGAGGCCGAAGCCGTGATCAGCAAGGAACACGCTGCCTGGCTGGCCTCGCGCCCGAGCACGACCTGACCTGTGGGAGACGACCGTGAAGCCGCTGACGATCTTCGTCGCGATGCCGGGGACGACACTCGGCCCCAACCCCAAGTGGGCTGAACCGGAGAAGATCAAGAGGCACCTGTACGAGCCGCTGCGCAAGGTCCTCGCCGACCGGCTGGGCCGCGAGGTCGAGCTCGTCATCGAGAAGGACAAGCGGATCTCCGGCGCGATCCACCCGTCGATGTTCGCCGAGGCCAGGAACGCCGAGGTCTACATCGCCGACCTGACCGGCGCGAACCCCAACGTGTACCTGGAGCTGGGTGTCCGGTGGGCGTTGCGGGACAACGTGACGGTGCTCGTCTGCCAGGACACCGCGCAGGACATGAAGTTCAACGTGGCCAACGTCCGCGCGATCCCGTACAGCAAGGACCCGTCCGAGCTGCAGGAGGCGCTGGAGACCATCGCCGAGGTGATCACGACCGGACTGCGGCTGGCTCACGTGGACAGCCCGGTGCGCGAGCACGTCGACACGATCGAGGTGAGACGGGCGGACCTCGACGCGCTGCACCGGCAGATCGCCGAGCTGAAGTCGGCGCGGGGCGACGACCTGTTCACCGCCGCCATGAAGTCCACCGCGCACCACCGGGCGGACCTGCTGCGCCAGGTGATCAAGGTGAACCCCGGCCGTGCGGACGCCTTCGGCGAGCTGGGCAAGGAGCTGACCAGGGCCGGCAAGGAACCCGAGGCCATCGAGATGCTCGAGCAGGCCATCCGGATCGACCGCGGTCAGGCCGAGTGGTGGCGGGAGCTGGGCGTGGCGCAGAGCCGCCACGGCGACCTCGACAGCGCCGCGAAGTCGTTGCAGGAGGCCGTGAACCTCAACGGCCAGGACTCCGAGGCCTACGCCATCCTCGGCGGGGTCCACCGGCGGCGGGCCCGCAGGACCGACCACCAGGTGGAGAACCTGCGCCAGGCCAGGGACGCCTACTGGGAGGCCTCCCAGATCGACAAGCACGCCCTGTACCCGCTGACCAACGTGCGCCGGCTGGACGTGCTGCTCGCCCGCGACGACACGACCGCGCGCAAGGCCGCGCTGGAGGAGTTCCGCAACCTCCGCCAGCTCGCCGAGTACGTCACGAGGACCGAACCGGAGGCGTGGGGCCTGCTGGACTACGCGGAGACGCTGGCGTTCAGCGGTGACGCGGCCGCGGCGGTCGAGGCCGCCCGCGCCGGGCTCGGCGACTTCGCGGACGAGCACCGGGTGCGCGCCGCGAAGACCGCCGTGGAGCCGGTGCGCGACATGGTGTCCACCGGCTGGCTGCCCGACGACGTGACCGAGGCGCTGCAGGCGCTCCTGGCCGAGTACGAGCAGGCCGCGGCCGGCTAACCGAGTGCTTCGACGACCTTCGTCACCATCGTCTTCTCCGCCACCGCCACCTCGCCGTCCGCCCCGGCCACCGACCGGCACATCTCCGCCACGGCCGCGCGGAAGATCGGCACGTCGCGCGGTTCGCGGGCGGTGATGATGTCCACCGAGGAGCGCAGCGCGGCCAGCACGCCCTCCTCCACGTCGGACGCCGATCCTCGTGGCAGCGTGGGCGGGGCGGCGTCGACCACGGCGCGCAGGTCGTCCGAGAGCAGGGTCATGGCCCTGATGCCGGCGTGGCTCTCCTCGTCGACGGCGCCGGGGTCCGCTGTGGACACCAGCACCATGGCACCGAAAACGGCCGTGCGGAGGGTCTGCCCCTCCGCCTCCGTGTACGCAGTCATGGGTGTCAGCCTATGCAACGATCAGTGGCTATGAGTGCGGGTCAGGTGCTCGGCGCCAACATCAGGGCGTTCCGGGAGCAGCGCGGGTTGTCCCTGTCGGAGCTCGCTCGGCGGTCGTCCATCGCCAAGGGCACGCTGTCCCAGCTGGAGAGCGGGTCGGGCAACCCGACCATCGAGACGGTGTTCAGTTTGTCGAACGCTTTGGACGTGCCGGTGTCCGAGCTCGTGACGGAGCGGACGCCGCCGGACGTCGTGCTGGTGCGGTCGGCGGACGTCGAGGTGCTCTCCAGCAACGCCGTCGACCTGCGGCTCATGCGGCGGATGGACATCGGCGACACCGTGCTGGAGATCTACGACCAGCGCGTCCGGCCCGGTGCCACGCAGACCACCGAGGGTCATCCCGGCAAGGAGCACGTGCTCGTCACCAGCGGAAAGCTGCGGGTCGGGCCGCCGGACAAGCCGTACGAGCTGGGGCCGGGCGACTACGTGTGCTTCCCCGGCTCGCTCCCCCACCTGTACGAGACGGTCGGCGGTGAGGTCAGCTCGGTACTGGTGCTGGAGTATCCGAAGCACTAACGTTCATTCTATTGAACGGAGGTGGCGATGCACCCGGACGTCGTGGTCGTGGGCGCGGGCATCATCGGGGCCGCGTGCGCCCAGGCGCTGACGGCGCGCGGGCTCGACGTGCTCGTGGTCGACCGCCGTGGACCGGCCTCGGGCACGAGTGCGGCCGGCGAGGGGAACGTGCTGGTCAGCGACAAGGGGCCGGGCCCGGAGCTCGACCTCGCGAAGGCCAGCCGGGAGCTGTGGCCGGAGCTGGCCGCGGACGCCGAGTGGGAGGAGAAGGGCGGTCTGGTCGTCGCCACGACCCCCGACGCCGCCGGGCCGCTCCACGCCTTCGCAGCGAGCCAGCGGGCGGTGGGCGTCGAGGCCTGCGAGATCACGCCGCAGGAAGCGCTCGCCCGCGAACCGCACCTCAACCCCGCCATCACCGCGGCCGTCCACTACCCCCAGGACGCGCAGCTCAACCCGGTCAAGGCCACGCGAACCCTGCTGCGCGGCATCGCGGTCCGCCACGCCGAGGTGTCCGCCGTGGACGGCCGGAGCGTCACCACCGCGGACGGCGTGATCAGCTGCGGCGCCGTCGTCAACGCCACCGGCCCGTGGGCCCGCGGCTTCGGCGTCAACGTCCTGCCGCGCCGCGGCGTGGTCCTGGTGACCACCCCGATCCCCGGCCGGGTCCGGCACAAGGTCTACGACGCGGACTACGTCGGCGCGGTCGCGAGCGGTGACGCCGACCTGCAGACGTCCGGCGTGGTCGAGTCGACGCAGGCGGGCACCGTCCTCATCGGGTCGAGCCGGCAACGCAAGGGCTTCGACGACACGATCGAGAGCAGGGTCCTGAAAGCGTTGGCGCGCAGGGCGATCGCGTTGTTCCCGATGCTCGCCGACGTGCCGGTCATGCGTGCGTACGGCGGCTTCCGCCCGTACGCGCCGGACCACCTGCCGATCATCGGCGAGGACCCGCGCACCCCCGGCCTCTGGCACGCCACCGGCCACGAGGGCGCGGGCGTCGGCCTGGCCCCGGCGACCGGCCGCCTGCTGGCGGACCTGCTCACCGGCGGCACCCCGCTCGTCGACCCCCGCCCGTTCCGCGTCGACCGCCAGGAGGTGATGGTGTGAAGGTGACGTTCAACGGCGAGCCGCACGAGGTCGCCCACGTCGCGGAGCTGCTGCCCGGCAGGTTCTTCTGCGGCATCGGCGTGTGCTTCGGCTGCGTCGCGGAGATCAACGGCGTGCCCGAGGTCCGCGCGTGCCGCCATCCGCTGCGCGACGGCGACGAGATCAGGACGACGCACACCGGGACGACGCACACCGGAACGACGTCGTGAGGGTCGTGGTCGTGGGAGCCGGCCCGGCCGGGATGGCCGCCGCGCGCACCGCCGCCGACGCCGGTGCCGAGGTCACGATGGTCGACTCGGAACCCGCGGCGGGCGGCCAGTACATGCGTGGACGCGCCAAGTTCGAGCACCGGGGAGTCACGCACCTCAAGAACACCGAAGCCTGGCTCGTCGAAGGGAACACGCTCCACCTGCGCGGCCCGCGGCAACTGCCGTTCGACGCGCTCGTCATCGCCACCGGCGCCTACGACCGTCCCCTGCCCTTCCCCGGCTGGGACGGTCCCGGCGTGATCACCGCGGGCGCCGCCCAGGCCCTCGCCAAACAGGGCGTCACCCTCGCCGAACGCGTCGTCGTCACCGGCACGGGCCCGTTCCTGCTCCCCGTCGCCACCGCGCTCCAGGACCTCGGCGCCACGCTCGTCGGCGTCTACGAGGCCTCCTCCCCGGTGGGGTGGCTGCGCGAGGCGAAGGCGATCGCCGCCAACCGGCACAAGATCGGCGAGCTGGCGAGCTACCGGAAAGCCTTGCGGCACTTGGAAACCCGCACCGCTGTCGTCGGCAAGCAGGGCGACCGCGTCACGGTGGCGAAGCTCGACCGCGAGTGGCGCCCGGTGAGCCACCGCACCGTGCACGCCGACCTGGTGTGCGTCGGGTACGGCTTCCTGCCGCGCACCGACCTCGTCCCGGACGCCAAGCGCACCAACGACTTCCTCGACGTCGATGAGCACCAGCGGACGTCGGTCGCGAACGTCTACGCGGCCGGCGAGGTCACCGGCATCGGTGGCGCGGACCTCGCCGAGGCTGAGGGCGTCGTCGCCGGAGCCGCTGCGGCACAACAGGAACCGCCGCGTGAGGCGCTGGAGGCCGTGCGCCGGGGCCGGTTGTTCGCCGGAGCCCTGAACAGGGTCCACGCCGTGCAGCCGGGCTGGAAGACGTGGCTCGACCCGGACACCACGGTGTGCCGCTGCGAGAAGGTCCGTCTCGAGGACCTCACCGACGCGACGAGCATGCGGGAGCTCAAGCTCTCCAGCCGGGTCGCGCTCGGCCGGTGCCAGGGCCGCATCTGCGCCCGCAACGCCGCCGAGCTGACCGGCGTCCCGTTCGACGGCCAGCGCCGCGTGATCGCGGTCCCGATCCCCCTGGGCGAACTCGCCGACCTTCCGGAGGAGAAGAAATGACCGAACGTCTCGACGGCGTCATCGTCGCCACCGCGCTCCCCTACGCCGAGGACGCCGGGGCACCGGCGGGACTGCGCCCGGACCTCGACAGGTTCGCCGAGCACTGCCGGTGGGTCGTCGAGAACGGCTGCCGCGGTGTGGGACCGAACGGGTCGCTGGGCGAGTACTCGTCGCTGACCGACGCGGAACGCCGCCAGGTCGCGCAGACCGCCATCGCCGCCGTGAAGGGGAAGGGCATCGCGGTCATCGGCGTGCACGGCGCCGGCGCGCACCAGGCCCGGCACTGGGCCGAGCTCGCGGCGGAGGACGGCGCGGACGGCGTGCTCTGCCTGCCGCCCACCATGTACCGGGCCAACCCGCGTGAGGTCGTGCACCACTACCGCGAGGTCGCGAAGGCCGGGCTGCCGATCATGGTCTACAACAACCCGATCGACACCAAGGTCGACCTCACGCCGGACCTGCTCGCCGAGCTCGGCCAGATCGAGAACGTGGTAGCGGTGAAGGAGTTCTCCGGCGACGTGCGACGGGTGCTGGAGATCCGCGCGGCCGCACCGCACCTGACCGTCGTCGCGGGCGCGGACGACGTCGTGCTGGAGAGCCTGCTGATGGGCGCGACGGGCTGGTTCGCGGGCTACCCCAACGTGTTCCCGGCCGAGAGCGTCGAGCTGTTCACCCTCGCGCTGGACGGAGAGCTGGCCGAGGCCCGCGCGTTGTACGAGAAGCTCGTGCCCGCGTTCCGCTGGGACTCGCGCACCGAGTTCGTGCAGGCCATCAAGCTGTCGATGGACCTCGTCGGACGCTACGGCGGTCCGTGCCGTCCTCCGCGCGGTCCGCTGACGCAGGAGCAGATCGACCAGGTCACCGCCGACATGAAGCTGGCCACGTCATGAGGTTCGCCAAGTACTACAGCGCCGTCGACTCGCACACCGAGGGCATGCCGACCCGCGTGATCACCGGTGGCGTCGGGGTGATCCCCGGCGAGACCATGGCCGAGAAGCGCCTGAACTTCATCAAGAACCACGACCACATCAGGAAGTTCCTCGTCAACGAACCGCGCGGGCACGCGGCCATGAGCGGCGCGATCTTGCAGCCCTCGACGCGTCAGGACGCGGACTGGGGCGTGCTGTTCATCGAGGTGTCCGGCCTGCTGCCGATGTGCGGCCACGGCACGATCGGCGTCGCGACCGTGCTGGTGGAGACCGGCATGGTCGAGGTGACCGAGCCCGTCACGACCGTGCGCCTCGACACCCCGGCCGGGCTGGTCCTCGCCGACTACGACACCCGCACGAAGCTCGTGACGATCCGCAACGTGCCGGCGTACGCGCACGAGCTGGACGCCGTCGTCGACGTGCCGGGGCTGGGCGAGGTCCGGTACGACATGGCCTACGGCGGCAACTTCTACGCGATCCTGCCGCTGGAGCAGCTCGGCATTCCCTTCGACCGCGCGGAGAAGGACAGGATCCTGGCCGCCGGACTGTCCATCATGGACCGGATCAACCAGGTGAACCGCCCGGTGCACCCGCTGGACGCGGCGATCGGCGGCTGCAAGCACGTCCAGTTCACCGCCCCCGGCCAGGACGGCGCCGACTCGCGCAACGCGATGGCGATCCACCCCGGCTGGTTCGACCGCTCCCCGTGCGGCACGGGCACCTGCGCACGCATGGCCCAGCTGCACGCCCGCGGCGGGCTGGCGATCGGCGCGGACTACGTGAACGAGTCGTTCATCGGCACGCGGTTCATCGGCCGGCTGCTGGAGGAGGTCCCGCTGGGCGACCGGACGGCGGTGGTGCCGACGGTGGCGGGCCGGGCCTGGATCACGGGCATGGGCCAGTACCTGCTCGATCCGACCGACCCGTTCCCGGAGGGGTTCACGCTCTAGCAAACTGCCTGGATGCTGACCACCGACTTCGTGCCGGGAGCCCCGGCGTGGATCGACCTGGGCTCCCCCGATCCGGACGCCGCCGCGGCGTTCTACGGCCGCGTGCTGGGCTGGGAGCACCAGCCGCTCGGCACCGGCACCGGGCTCTTCACCTACGAGGGCCGCACGGTCGCGGCGCACGTGCCGGCGGAGCCCGCGGGGTGGACCGTGTACTTCCGCACGCGGGACGCCGGTCGGCTGGGGCGGGACTTCGCCGGGCTCGGGCGGACGTACCGGCACACCGACGCCCAGGGCGCGCGGTTCGGCGTCTGGGAGGGCGGGGAACGCGCCGGGCTGGACGCCGTGACCTCCACCGGGGCGCTCGCGTGGCTCGAGCTGCGCTCCCCCGACCCCGCCGGGTCGGCCCTCTACTACCGGTCCGTGTTCTCGTGGGACGTCCAGCGGATCCCCGGCGCTCCCGGCGAGTTCCTGCGGACCGAGGACGCGGGGCCGGAGCACACGTTCGGGGCGATCGTGACCGACGCCGAGGCGTACTGGCTGCCGTACTTCGAGGTGGCCGACGTGGATCGGGCGGCAGGCGCGGCGCGGGTGGTCGACGAGCCCTTCGACCTGCCCGGTGTCGGCCGGATCGCCGTGGTCGCGGACCCGTTCGGTGCCAGGTTCGGCGTGATGCGTTCCGTTACCTCCGAAAGCCTCCCGAAACGGTAGAGCGCCGGTTAGCGTGCGCTCGTGCAGTTGCCGTGGAGAGCCGCGCCCGGGGCAGCGCTGTCGAGCCCGCTCACGCTGGTCGTGAGCATCGCGACGACGTTGCTGCTGGGCTTCGTCGTGGCCGCGGCCGTGCTGCACTCCTCCTCGTCCGGCAGCGCCGCCCTCTCCTACCAAGAGGGCCGGATGTGCTCGCAGTCCGTGCACCCGTCCCTCGACGGCGAGGGCCTGCCGTTGAGCGACGCCGTCCCGATGGCGGCACGTGGTGACCTGGGCGCCGTCTACACGCGCATCGGGCGTCCCGACTTCAACGGCCTCGCGACCTACGGCCGGTTCGGCTACCGGCCGGACGCGACGGCGCACCTGACCGTCGTCAAAGGTGGCGGCACGGGCCTGTGGGTGCCGCAGACCATCGCGACCGCCGCACGGGTGCGCGTCGGCGACCGGCTGACCGGGTCACCGCTGACCGTCAGCGCGATCTACGCCGACCTCGCGCAGCCGGTCGCGGACTGGTGGTGTTCCGAGGCCAAGAACGTCGTGCCGAACCCGTTGGGCGGCGACGGCGACAGCACCTCGGTCATCTGGGTCGGCCAGTCGTCCGACCTCGCCGCCCTGCCGCCGGGGTTCTCCTCGAACGCCACGGTGTCGCTGCGGTTCCCCACCGCGCCGCCGGCGACCCTGGCCGACGCGGAAGCCCTGCGGGACAGGGGCAACGCGCTCGTGACGTCGTTCGGGCTGCCGTTGACGCGCACGGACCAGCTGTCCGGTGCCATCACCGCCGCGCGGACCTCGGAGCGCAACGTCTCGTCCGCGCTCCTGCCGTTGGTGCTCATCAGCGTGCTGGTGGGGCTCGCGGGCGTCGGCACGGTGACCGTGCAGTGGGCGCAGCGGCGGCATTCCGAGCTGCGGCTGCTGTGGGTGCGCGGGGCGGGCCCGCTGGCGCTCGGCGTCCGCGGTGTGCTGGAGCTGGGGCTTCCGCTGGTCGTCGGCGGCCTGCTCGGGCTGGCGGCCGCCCGGTTGCTGCTGCCGCTGTACGCGCCGGGGGTCGTGCTGCCCTCCGGAACGGTGTGGGTGGCCCTGGGTGTCGTCCTGGCCGTCGTGGTCGCGTCGCTGGCCGTGACGGTGTTCGTCGCGGCGTGGCGGGCGCACCGGACGTTCCAGCGGCGCGCGCGGTCGTGGCGGCTCGCCCTGGTGCCGTGGGAGCTGGTCGTCGCGGGGCTGGCGGTGCTGGCGTGGGTCCGGCTGTCCCGCAACGGTCTGGGCACCACGCTGAAGGCCGCCGAGCTGCCGCGCATCGACGTGGCGGCACTGACGTTCCCGCTGCTCGTGGTGCTGGCGGCCGCGCTGCTCGCGACCCGGCTGCTGCGCTGGTCGCTCGCGTGGTCGCACCGGGTGCAGTGGTGGCGGGTTCCGGCCGCTCAGCTGGCGTTGCGCCGGCTCGCGGCGGCCGTGGGACCCGTGACCGGCGTGTTGCTGGTGGGCGTGCTGGCCGTCGGCACCATCGCCGTGGGCAGCGCGGTGGCGGGCGCGCAGCGGTCGGCGCTCGACTCGAAGTCCGGCGTGTTCGTGGGCGCCACCAGCACGGTCCAGGTGTCGCAGGACGTCGCACTGGGCCGGGTGGCGCTGCCGTCGTCGTTGCGGGGCACCACGACCCTGGTCGGCGTGAGCACCGGCGCTCTCGTCGTGGACCCGGCGACGTTCACCGACGCGGCCGTGCTCGACGACCCCGCCGAGGTCCGCACGCTGATCTCCGGCCTGCGCCGCACCGGCGAGACCGCGCCCGCGCTGCGCATCGGCCGCGCGCCGAACCAGGAGATCCAGATCCCCGGCCTGCCGCTGTTGAAGCCCGTGGCGTCCCTGCCGACGTTCCCGAAGCTCGGTACGCGCGGCTACGTGATCTCACGGGAGGCGGTGCCCGCCGCCGAGCAGGTGGGGTCGTGGCACCTGTGGTCGTCGCTGCCGCTGCCGGCGCTGACCTCGTCGTTGCAGGCGGCGGGCATCCACTACACGAACGTCGCCGACCGCGCCCGCGTGCTGGACGGCCTGCCGTTCCTGACGGTGGAGTGGACCTTCGGCTTCGTGACGGCGATCGGCGTGGTGCTGGCCGTGGTGGCTGCCGTGGCGCTGCTGCTGGCCGTCGAGGTCCGCCGCCGCCAGAACGCGGTCTCCGGCGCGCTGTCGGCCCGCATGGGCATGCGCCCGGCCGTGCTGTGGTCCAGCCACCTGCTGGAGGTGGGAGCACTGGCGTCGCTGGCACTGGCGGTGGGGGCGCTGGCGTCGTTCGCGAGCGCCGGCGCGGCCGTGCCGAGACTGGACCCCGCGCCGTGGCTGAACCCGGCGCCCTCCTTGCCCGACCTGACCCCGTTGGTCGGCACGATGCTGCTGGGCGGCCTGTTGGTCGTCGTGGTGGCCGCATGGCTTGCGTTGCGCGGCATCCGCACCGCGCGGATGGGAGAGCTGCTCAGGTGATCCGTGCCAGTGGCGTGGGGGTGTCCTACGGTGCCGTGCGCGCCGTGGCGGACGTCTCCCTGTCGATCGCACCCGGCCTGACCGTCCTGTCCGGCCCGTCCGGCTCCGGCAAGTCGACGCTGCTCCGCGTGCTCTCGCTGGTCGAGCGACCGTCGTCCGGCGAGGTGTTCGTGCGCGACGTGGCGACGTCCTCGCTGTCGTGGGCGGAGCTGCGGGCGTTGCGGCGCAAGGAGATCGCGGTCGTGTTCCAGAACCCGGCCGACAACCTGATCCAGCACCTGACCGTGGGCGAGAACCTGCGCGCCGCCGGAGCCGCCGACCACTCCCTTTTGGACGGTCTGGGACTGGCGGGGTCCGCCACGTGGCGGATCGGCGCCTTGTCGGGTGGGCAACAACAACGGCTCGCGTTCGCGTGCGCCCTGGCCCGCGGGGCTTCCGTCGTGGTCGCCGACGAGCCGACCTCCCAGCTGGACGTCCGCTCCGCCGACCTGGTGCTGGAGACGCTGGCCTCGCTGCCCGTGCCGGCCGTGGTCGCCTCGCACGACCCGCGCCTGGTGGAGCTGGCGGACCTCTGCGTGCCGCTGGCGGCGTCATGATCCAGGCTTGTGGCGTGCACCGGGCGTTCGGCGGGGTCTCCGTGCTGCGTGGGGTCGACCTGGCTGTCGGTGCCGGTGAGCTCGTGACGCTGAGCGGGCCTTCCGGGTCGGGGAAGACCGCTCTGCTGTCGTTGCTGTGCGGCTTCGACCTTCCCGACCGCGGGTCGGTGTCGCCCGGTCTCGCGTCCTGGTCCGCCTGTGCGGTGCTGCCGCAGTCGCTTGGGCTGGCTTCCGAGCTCACGTTGGAGGAGAACGTCGCTCTGCCGTTGCGGTTGGCTGGGCGGCCGGTGGTCGGGGTGTCGGAGTTGTTGGTGGAGTTGGGGATCGGGTCCCTGGGGGCGCGGTTTCCCGGCCAGGTGTCCTTTGGGCAGCAGCAGCGGGCCGCGTTGGCTCGGGCGGTTGTCGCTCGTCCTTCGGCCTTGCTTGCTGATGAGCCCACGGCGCATCTGGATGCGGCCAGTGCTGTGGCTGCGGTGGGGGTGTTGCGGCGGGTTGCGGATGAGGGGGCGGCGGTGTTGATCGCTACTCATCATGACGCGGTGCATGAGGTGGCGGATCGGGTGTTGGTGTTGGCGGATGGGCGGGTTCGCTGACGCGGGTTTCTGGGGTTCCAGCGTGGTCGCCATTGCGGTCTGGTGCCTGTTCCAGCGTGGGCGTGCACCTCGGACGAAAGACTGGGTACATCGCCGCTCCGCGACGATCCGCGATTGGGGCTTGACTTCGGGGCCCTTGCGAGGCGCTGGTTCGGCCGGAAAAGGCCGGATGCTTCGCACCCGGCCGATCCACAAGTGGTAGCACCTCGCACCCAAAGTCAAGCCCCAATCGCCTAACCACGAGTGGGTGCACCGCTACCCATCTGGGCAAGGTCTGCACGGCTCGCCTTCGGCATCGCGGTCGCGAGTGCGCAGGGGTTGTTACTGCTCGCCTTCGGCATCGCTTGGGGCCTCGGCTTCGCCGTTGGCGTTGGCGTTGCCCGCCCGCAGGCTCAGACCGCCGGCGGCCGGTCCTCGTAAGGCGTCGAGAGCACCACGGTTGTCCGTGTCGACACGTTTGCCGACTCCCGGATCTTCTGCAGCAGCTCCTCCAGTGCCACCGGCGACGCCACCCGTACGCGCAGCACGTAGGAGGCGTCGCCCGCCACCGAGTAGCACGCCTCGATCTCCGGCAGGTGTTCGAGGCGCTTCGGGTAGTCGTCCGGCTCGGAGGGGTTGATCGGGAAGAGCGAGATGAACGCCGACATCGGCAGGCCTATCTCGGCGCCGTCCAGGCGGGCGGCGTAGCCCTTCACGATGCCGCGCTGTTCCAGGCGCTTCACGCGCTGGTGCACCGCCGACACGGACAGGCCCACGCGTTCGGCCAGGTCGGTGAAGCTGCACCGGCCGTCCGAGGCGAGCTCCTTCAGTATCGCTCTGTCGATCTGCTCGAGGGTCAAAGCACCACCAGTTCGTGAGGTCGGTTGTTGAAGGACTCCACGCCGTCGGCGGTGGCGACGACGATGTCCTCGATGCGGGCGCCCCAGCGGCCGGGCAGGTAGATGCCGGGCTCGACGCTGAAGGCCATGCCGGGTTCCAGCGGCAGGGAGTTGCCGCTGACGATGTAGGGCTCCTCGTGCACGTCCAGGCCGATGCCATGGCCGGTGCGGTGGACGAAGTACTCGCCGAAGCCGGCGTCCGCGATCACCGAACGCGCGGCCGCGTCCACCTCTTCGCAGGTCACGCCCGGCTTCACCGCGTCCACGGCCGCCTGCTGGGCTGCCTGCAGGACGGCGTAGGTGTCCCACACGTCGTCGTACGCCGGCTCGCCCATCACGTACGTGCGGGTGGAGTCGGAGTTGTAGCCCTCGGCCACGGGGCCGCCGATGTCGATGACCACGACCTCGCCCGCCTCGACCACGCGGTCGGAGTCGCGGTGGTGCGGCGAGGCGCCGTTCGGGCCGGAGCCGACGATGACGAAGTCGGCGACGGTGTGGCCTTCCTCGACGATCGCGGCGGCGATGTCGCGGGCGATGTCGCGCTCGGTGCGGCCGACGCGCAGGAACTCGCCCATGCGGGCGTGCACGCGGTCGATCGCGGCACCGGCCTTGCGCAGGGCGTCGATCTCGGCGGCGTCCTTGCGCATGCGCAGCTCGCGCAGGATCGGGCCCGCCAGGGTCTGCGGGCCGCCGACCGCGGCACCCAGCTTGAGGGTGTGCAGCGCGGGCATCATGTCCGCCACGGCGACGCGCGCACCCTTCAGCGCGGCCTTGACCAGCGCGTACGGGTCCTCGCCGTCGACCCACGTGACGACCTCGACGCCCAGCTCGTCGGTCGGGATGCTCGCGTAACCGGGCTGCTCCAGCTTCGGCACGACCAGCCTCGGCGTGCCGCCGACGGGCAGCGCGAGGCAGGTGAGGCGCTCGAACGAGTCGCCGCCGGCACCGATCAGGTACCTCAGGTCCGACCCGGGCGAGATGAGGAGGGCGTCGACGCCCGCCCGCTCGGCCGCCTCGGTGGCGCGGTCAAGTCGCGCACGCAGCGCGGACACGTCGATGGGCCCGGTGATCGTTGCCATGGCGGAAAGCCTAGTAGCTTGTCCAACCGTGAGCTCTCCCCTGGTGCTGCTCGACTCCGCGAGCCTCTACTTCCGGTCGTACTACGCGCTGCCGGACTCGATGACCGCGCCCGACGGCACGCCGGTGAACGCCGTGCGCGGGTTCGTCGACCAGATCGCGCGCGTCATCACCGACCGCGGCGCGTCCCGCTTGGTCGCCTGCCTCGACGCCGACTGGCGCCCCGAGTTCCGCGTGAAGGCGCTCCCGTCCTACAAGGCCCACCGGGTCGCCGAGGACGCCTCCGACGGGTCGGAGGAGGTGCCGGACACCCTCACGCCGCAGATCCCGATCATCCTCGACGTGCTCGACGCGGCGGGCATCTGCACCGGCGAGGCCGCGGGCTACGAGGCCGACGACGTGATCGGCGCCCTCGCCCACCACGAGAAGAAGTCCCCCGTCGAGGTGGTCACCGGCGACCGCGACATGTTCCAGGTCGTGCGCCACGAGCCGACGCCCGTGCACGTCCTGTACGTGGGCCGCGGCTGGAACAAGGTCGAGATCCTCGGCCCCGAGGAGCTGGCCGCCAAGTACTCGCTGCCCGTCGAGAACGCCGGCTCCGCCTACGCCGACATGGCGGTGCTGCGCGGCGACCCCTCCGACGGCCTGCCGGGCGTCGCGGGCATCGGCGAGAAGACCGCCGCGAAGCTCATCACCGAGTTCGGCTCGCTCGACGCCGTGCTCAAGGCCGTCGGCGACCCGATGGACCGCAAGCTCACGACCAAGGCCCGCAACTCGCTCATCGCGGCCGAGGAGTACCTGGCGGCCGCGCCGACGGTCGTGCGCACCGCCATCGACGCCCCCGTCGTCAAGGACCGCGACGACGAGGTGCCGCGCGTGCCCGCCGACCCCGAGCGGCTGCGTGAGCTCACGCAGCGCTGGGGCCTGGGCAGCTCGGTCCCGCGCCTGGTCAACGCGATGGAGCGGCGAGCCTAGAAGAACGTGCCGCAGATCGGCTTCTGCGGCACGGCGAACAACGCGTCCGCGTCGGCCAGACGGGTCCCCTCGATCCGTCTGGCCGACGCGAGCTGCGTGAACGTGACGTCGCCGAGGTACACGGCACCGAGCAGGTCCACGGGGACCGTGAGGTCCGCCTGCTCCTCGACGCGCTCGGCACCGTCGGCCGACACCCGGTAGCAGCCGGAGTTCGCGGGCAGCAGCCTGTCGTGCACCTCGATCACGACGGACTCGGCGGCGCCGTAGGTGCGGGCCGACAGCATGCGCGGCACGTCGACCAGCCGGAGCCAGATCTGGTCGAACACGTCCTTGGTCACGAGCGCGCGCGGGTCCTCGAACAGCCAGCTCACCGGGTCGTCGAGCGCCACGTCGCTCTCGACGTGGTCGACCAGGTCCAGGCGCGTCACGTAGATCCACAGGTCGCGCCACGCGTCGTCGTTGGCCCATTCGAAGTCCTCGACGGCCAGGCGGTGCTTGAAGTCCTTCTCCCCGGTGACCTTGTAGGTCAGGAAACCGTCGTCGCCATCCGGTCCACTGTGGACGACCGTGACGGAGTTCTCGGTCTCCGGCTTGCGGTTGCGCATCCGAGCCCACCAGCCCGGCCACCGGGAGATCTGCCCCGGCCTGCGCAGGCCGATCGCCTCGTGCAGCTCGGGCAGCAGCTTGTCGGCGGTGTCCGGGTCGAGCATCCGGACGCGGCCGGTCATGCCGCCGGCGATCACGGCGAGCTTCGTGTCGATCTCCAGCTCGCGCACACGTCCCGCGAGGCCGTAGCCGAAACGGCCGTAGATGCGGCTCTCGGAGGCGCGCAGGGTCGCCACCGGGTCGGGCAGCGAGGAGAGCTGTTCGCGCATCAGGGCCGTCAGCACGCCACGGCGCGTGTAGTCGGCACGGACGCCCACGCGCGAGACGGCGGCGTGGGGTACTCGGGCGCCGCCGGGCACCACCAGTGAGGAGCCGTAGGACTGGGTCGTGCCGACCATCTGGTCGCCGTCGAACGCGGCGAGCGCGCGATCCGGCTCGTAGGACGGCAGAGTGACCGGCCACTGCTCGTCGGTCGGCGGGCCTCCGTGCAGCGCACGGCGGAAGAGCGTGTTGTGGGCGCGGTACTGCGCTTCGTCGGTGAGAACGCGGATCTCCGTCACGCCCGCGATCGTGACTCAGCACGACGGTGGGCGCACCTCAGTTTCCGCACGGAAAAGCCTCCCCCGGAACGTCCGGAGGAGGCTTTCACGACGAACGGTGGCGATCAGCCGGTCGGCTGGCCGACCTCGTACTCGCCGTCCTCGGTCTTGACGACGATCTTGACCTTCTTGTCCTTGCCGCCGACCTGGACCTTGCACTCGAACGAGGTGTTGGGCTTGACCTCGTTCTCACCGCTGCAGGTCGCGCTGCCGACGTCGGAGATCTTGTACTCGTCCTTCAGGATCTGGACGATGCCGTTCTGCACGGCGGTGTTGTCGAAGATCTTCTTCTTGAAGAACGCCGGCGACACGAACCCGGTGAACAGCACGCCACCGACGAGCAGGACGACGACCACCGCGGCCACCCAGATGGCGGCGCTGGACTTCTTCTTCTGCGGCATCGGCGGGCCGTAGCCCGGCTGCTGACCGTACGGGTTGGGCTGCTGCTGGCCGTACGGGTCCTGCTGCTGGCCCGGCATGCCGTACTGCTGGGTCTGCTGCGCGTACGGGTCCTGCGCCGGCGTGCCGTAGGGGTTCGACTGCGGCTGCTGCTGACCCGGCATGCCGTACTGCTGCGTCTGCTGCTGTGACGGATCGAAACCGGGGTACGGCTGCTGCTGCCCGGGCTGGGGCTGCTGCGGCTGGCCGTAGGGGTTCTGAGCCGGGAAGCCGCCGGACGGCGTGCCGGGAGGGAAGCCGCCACCGTAGGGCTGCTGCGGCTGTTGCGGCTGCTGGCCCCAGGGCTGCTGCGGATCGTTCCCTCCGGACGGTCCGTACGGGCTGCTCATCTGTCGACCTCCGTGTGTACGACGTTGCGGCGGAATCCAATCACACCGCTGACGTCAGTCTTTACTCCGACTCGCAAAACCTTCGTCAGGCTCAGGTCACATCATCGCCACAACTCCGCGCCGCAGCGCGTCGACGGCCTTGGCGGCGGCCGAACCGACGGAGTCGCCTCGTCCGACCACCTCACGGATCTGGTCCAAAAGGTCGATCACCTGCCGGCACCAGCGCACGAAGTCGCCCGCGCCGAGCTCGTTGCCGCCCGCCTCTGCGGCGCTCAGCACCTTCTCGAGCGACTCGCCGCGCGCCCACCGGTACACCGGCCACGCGAAGCCGGGATCGGGCTGCCGGGTGATGCGCTCCAGCTTGTGGCGGCGCTCGTCGTCCTCGATCTCCGCCCACAGCCGCACGGTCTTGAGCATCGCGTCCGCCACCGGTCCCTGCGGCAGCCGCGCCTCGACCGGGCCGTCCCGCCGCGCCTCGTAGACCAGCGACGACACGACGGCGGCGAGCTCCTCCGGCTTGAGGCCCTTCCACACGCCCTGGCGCAGGCACTCGGCCGCCAGCAGGTCGGACTCGCTGTAGAGCCTGGTCAGGCGCTTGCCGTCCTGCGTGACCTCGTCCGCCTCGGACAGGTAGCCGCGCTCGCGCAGCAAGCCGCGGATGCGGTCGAACTGGCGCGCCAGCGAGTGCGTGGTCGCCGCGACCTTGCGCTCCAGCTGCTCGGTCTCGGCCAGCAGCCGGTGGTAGCGCTCGCCCCAGCGGGCGTGGTCCTCGCGCTGGTCGCAGCCGTGGCACGGGTGCGCGCGCAACGCCCGGCGCAGCGTCGCGAGCTCGGGGTCGTCGTCCGCGGTGGTCTGCCGGCGTCCGCGCGACGGCACGGTGATGCCGGTGTTGCGGATCGTCGAGGCGAGGTCGCGCCGCGACTTGGGCGACCGCACGTCGACCTGCCGGGGCAGCCGCACGTGGCCGAGCACCTCGACCGGCGACGGGAAGTCCGCCGACGTCAGGCGCCCCGACCAGCGGTCCTCGGTGACGACCAGCGGCCGCGCCTCGCCCAGCGGCTCGAGGCCGGGGTCGATGACGACCGCGAGGCCGCTGCGGCGCCCGGACGGCACGGCGATGACGTCGCCCTTGCGCAGCCGCTCCAGCGACTTGGCCGTCTCGATACGACGCGCGTTCGTGTTCTGCTTCGCCAGCTGCTTCTCGCGGTCCGCGATCCGCCGCCGCAGCGACGCGTACTCGGTGAAGTCGCCGAGGTGGCAGGTCATCGACTCGCTGTAGCCGCCCAGCGCCTCCTTGTTGCGCTCGATCCGGCGCGCCAGGCCGACCACCGACCGGTCAGCCTGGAACTGCGCGAACGACTGCTCCAGGATCTCGCGCGCCGCCGACGCCCCGAGCTGGTGCACGAGGTTGACGGCCATGTTGTAGCCGGGCCGGAACGACGACCGCAGCGGGTACGTGCGCGTGGACGCCAGCCCGCCGACCGCCTTGGGGTCGATCCCCGGCTGCCAGACGACGACCGCGTGCCCCTCGACGTCGATGCCACGACGGCCCGCACGACCCGTGAGCTGCGTGTACTCACCGGGCGTGAGGTCGACGTGCGCCTCGCCGTTGTACTTGACGAGCTTCTCGAGCACGACCGTGCGTGCGGGCATGTTGATGCCCAGCGCGAGCGTCTCGGTCGCGAACACGACCTTGACCAGCCCGCGGACGAACAGCTCCTCGACGGTCTCCTTGAACGCGGGCAGCAACCCGGCGTGGTGCGACGCGATGCCCCGCTCCAGCGCCTCCCGCCACTCCCAGAACCCGAGCACCATCAGGTCGGCCTCTGGCAGGTCGCGCGTCTTCTCGTCGATGATCCGCCGGACCTGCTCGGTCTCCTCCGGCGTGTTGAGCCGCAACCCGGCCCGCGCGGTCTGCGCGACCGCCGCGTCGCACCCGGCCCGGCTGAACACGAACACGATCGCCGGCAGCAGCGACGCGTTGTCGAGCCGCTGGATCATGTCGGTCCGCGACGGCGGCTTGTACCCGCTGTTGCGCCCCGCCCGAGCGTTGTTGGCGTTGCGGTTGCGCCCCCGGCTGAACGGCACGTGGTACCGCGCCAGCTCCTCGGTCTTGCGCAGCACCTGGGCGTTGATCCGGGCGTGCGTCTCGTCGCCCTCGAACAGGTCGAGCATCTGGTTGCCGACCATCATGTGCTGCCACAGCGGCACCGGCCGGTGCTCGTCGACGACGACGGCCGTGTCCCCGCGCACCTCGACCAGCCACTCGCCGAACTCCTCGGCGTTGCTGACCGTCGCGGACAACCCGACCACCTGCACGTGCTCGGGCAGGTGCAGGATGACCTCTTCCCACACGGGCCCGCGGAACCGGTCGGCCAGGTAGTGCACCTCGTCCATGACGACGTACGCGAGTCCGTCCAGAGTGGACGAACCCGAGTACAGCATGTTCCGCAGCACCTCGGTCGTCATGACCACGACCGGCGCGTTGCCGTTGACGCTCGTGTCGCCCGTCAGCAACCCGATGCTCTCCGCCCCGTACCGCGCGGTGAGATCGGCGAACTTCTGGTTGCTGAGCGCCTTGATCGGCGTCGTGTAGAAGCACTTGCGCCCCTCGGTGAGGGCCAGGTGCACCGCGAATTCACCCACCACGGTCTTACCGGCACCGGTGGGCGCGCAGACGAGCACTCCGTGACCGTCCTCCAGGGCCTCGCAGGCCTGGCGCTGGAACGGGTCCAGCTCGAACGAGATGACGGAGCCGAAGTCGGTCAGCTTGGGCCGCTGGGCGTTGCGCCGCGAGTGGGCGTAGGCCTCGGCCGGGGACCGCGAAGCACGTGACACCCCACCAGGCTGTCACATCCCCCCGACAATCGCCGCCGACATTGATTAACTTCAGTCAGCACTGCAGTCATCAAGCACACTGGGGCGCAGGCGGGGCGCTGACCAGGGAGGCGAGGAACGCCCGGCAGCGGGTGGGCAGGGCGATGCGAAGCGAGCCGGGACAACCCCAGCACCGCCAACGGCGAAGCCGAGGCGCCCAAGCGATGCCGAAGGCGAGCCGTCTTCCCTGACGCCGATGGGTAGCGGTGCACCCACTCGTGGTTTGGCGATTGGGGCTTGACTTTGGGTGCGAGGTGCTACCCATATCGGGATCGGCCGGTTGCGAAGCATCCGGCCTTTTCCGGCCGAACCAGCGCCTCGCAAGGGCCCCGAAGTCAAGCCCCAATCGCAATCGTCGCGCAGCGGCGATGAACCCAGGTCTTCGTCCGAGGTGCATGACCACGCTGGAACAGGCACCTGACCGCAATGGCGACCACGCTGGAACCCGACCGCAACGGCGACCACGCCGGAACTGAGCGCGGGCCACCAAGACCCGCGCCGCCAAACCTCAGAACGTCCGCTGCACCCGATCAGCCACCAGCTTCACAAACCGGGACGGATCCCCGAGCTCCCCGCCCTCAGCCAGCAACGCCAACCCGTAAACCAGCTGAGCGGCATCAGCCAGGGACTCCCGCTCACCAGCCACGAACGCCCCGTGCAACCCAGCCACGAGACCGTGCGAGGGATTCAGCTCCAGAATCCGCTTGATCTTCGGCAGCTCCTGCCCCATCGCCTTGTACATCTTCTCCAACGTGGGAGTGATGTCATGGGCGTCCCCGACCACACAGGCAGGCGAGGTCGTCAACCGCGACGAGAGCCGGACCTCCTTGACGTCCTCGGCCAGCAGCTCCTGCATCCACGACAGCAGATCGGCGAACTCGGCGGCCTTCGACGCGGCCGCCGACTTCTCCTCCTCCGTCTCCAGGTCCACCTGCCCCTTGGCGACGGACTGGAACGACTTCCCGTCGAAGGACGGCACCGAGTCGACCCACATCTCGTCGATGGTGTCGGTCAGGATGAGGACCTCGTACCCCTTGGCGCGCAACGCCTCCATGTGCGGCGAGTTCTCCACGGCCACCCGTGAGTCACCCGTCATGAAGTAGATGTGCTCCTGCCCGTCCTTCATCCGCGACACGTACTCGGCGAGCGTCGTCGGAGCGTCCTCGGAGTGCGTCGAGGCGAACGAGCACACGTCGAGGATCGCGTCGCGGTTGTCGTGGTCGGAGAGCAGGCCCTCCTTCAGCGCCGCGCCGACCTCGCCCCAGAGCTTCTGGTAGTCGTCAGGACGGGCGGTCATCAACGACTTGATCGACGACAGCACCTTCTTCACCAGGCGGCGGCGCATCAGCTGGATCTGGCGGTCCTGCTGCAGGATCTCGCGCGACACGTTCAGCGAGAGGTCGGCCGCGTCGACGACGCCCTTCACGAAGCGCAGGTACTCCGGCATCAGCTCGGCGCAGTCGTCCATGATGAAGACGCGCTTCACGTAGAGCTGCACGCCGCGCTTGGCGTCGCGCATGAACAGGTCGAGCGGTGCCTGCGCGGGCAGGAACAGCAGCGCCTGGTACTCGAACGTGCCCTCCGCCTGCATGCGGATGGTCTCGAGCGGCGCGTTCCAGTCGTGGCTGACGTGCCGGTAGAACTCGGCGTACTCCTCCTCCGTCACCTCGGAGGCCGGGCGGGCCCACAGCGCCTTGCGGGAGTTGATGTCCTCGCCGCCCAGGCGCACGGGCCAGGTGATGAAGTCCGAGTAGCGCTTGACGATCTCGCGGATCTTCGCCGGCTCGGTGTAGTCGGGCAGCTTGTCCTCGTCGTCGGACGGCTTCAGGTGCAACGTGACCGACGTGCCCTGCGGCGCCTCGTCGACGTCGTCGATCGTGTACGTCGCCTCACCGGACGACTCCCAGCGAACGCCCTTCTCGGCGTGCGGGTGCTTCGTCACGAGGGTGACCTTGTCGGCCACCATGAACGACGAGTAGAAGCCGATGCCGAACTGGCCGATCAGGTCGGACGTCGACGACTGCTGTTCCTTGAGCTGCTTGAGGAACTCCGCGGTACCGGACTTCGCGATCGTGCCGATCAGCCGCACGACGTCCTCGCGCGTCATGCCGATGCCGTTGTCGCGCACGGTCAGCGTGCGCTCCGACGGGTCGGACTCGATCACGATGTGCAGGTCGTCGACGTCGACCTGCATGTCCTTGTCGCGGAACGACTCCAGCCGCAGCTTGTCCAACGCGTCGGAGGCGTTCGACACCAGCTCGCGCAGGAACGTGTCCTTGTTCGAGTAGATCGAGTGGATCATCAGCTGCAGCAGCTGGCGCGCCTCGGACTGGAACTCGAGCGTTTCCATGCATCCCCACCGAAAGAACGAAAGCGGAACGAACAGCCCACTAATTTAGCGACCCACCACGGTGAGCGCGCCGGGGACCGTGCGAACGGAGACGGGTAGTGCCTCCTGCCGTTCACCGTCGGCGTAGGCGATCCAGCCGTTACCGCCCGCGAGCGAGACCTCACGGGCCCGGAACGTCCGCACGGCAGGGTGCTCGGTGTGCTTGCCCGTGCGCAACGTCGGCAGCATGCGCACCAGCGTCGTCCTGCTGCCGCCCTCCACGACCGTCACGTCGAAGAGGCCGTCGGAGGCGTCCGCGGCGGGGCACACGGGGATGCCGCCGCCGTAGTTCGGCGTGTTGCCCACAGCGACCAGCGTCGCGTCCAGCGAGAACTGCTCCGTCTCCGTCGTGACCAGCAGCGGCGCCGACCTCAGCGACGCCAGCTCGGCCAGGATCGCGAGGTCGTAGCGGCGGGGACCGGCGGGCCAGCGCATCGCGTTCGCCCGCTCGTTCACCGCCGAGTCGAACCCGGCGCACAGCACCGTCGCGAACCACTGCCCCGTCGACAGCCGGCCCAGGTCCAGCGTCCTGCGGGTGCCGTGCACGACGTCCTCGACCGACCGCGACCCCACGGCGGCCGCCAGGTCGTTGCCGGTGCCCGCCGGGACGATGCCCAGCGCCGTCGAGGTGCCCGCGCACGCCTGGACGCCCAGGTGGACGGCTCCGTCGCCACCGAGCACGACCAGCAGGTCGACGCCGTCGGCCACGGCGTCCCTGGCCATCGCCAGCGTTCCGGCGGCGTCGTGGGCGACGAGCTGCGTCAGCGACGAGACGTGCGGACGCAGCGCGGCGGCGGTCGACCCGGCCATCCGGGCCGCCCGCCCCTTGCCCGACGCGGGGCAGACCAGCAGGGCCGCCCGCGTCACGTGGTGTCGTCGTAGTTCACGCGCTTCGAGGGTTCCGAAGCGATGGCCTTCTCACCGGGGTCGTTGCCGTCGGCGTCGGACGGCACGTAGTGGAACGGCGCCGCCTCGTCGTCGTCCAGCGCGTCCCAGCCCTCGGCCGCGCGCAGCTTGGCCTTGCGCTTGTCGTGCACGCGGGCGATCTGGATCGCCATCTCGAACAGCGCCGACAACGCGAGCGCCAGCGCGACCATCGAGATCGGGTCCGTGCCCGGCGTCGCGATCGCGGCGAACACGAACAGGCCCATCAGCAGACCGCGCCGCCACTTGGCGAGCATCTCGTAGCTGATCACGCCCGCGCGGTTCAGCATCACGACGATCAGCGGCAGCTCGAAGCTCACGCCGAAGATGAACAGCATCGTGATGATGAACGAGACGTACTTGCCACCGGTCAGCGCCGTGATGAAGTCGTCGCCACCGAAGCTGATCAGCACCTGCAGGCCCTCCGGGACCACCAGGTAGGCCAGCACGGCGCCGGCCGCGAAGAGGATCGCGGCGAAGAACACGAAGGTGCGCGCGAACTTGCGCTCCTTCTGGTAGAGCCCCGGCGTGATGAACGCCCAGAACTGGTACAGCCAGAACGGGCTGAGCAGCACCGCACCGGCCGCCGTGCCGACCTGCAACCGGATCATGAAGCTCTCGAACGGCTCGGTCTGCAGCAGCCGGCAGCCGATCTCCCCGTCGAACTTCACCCGGTACGGCTCCAGGTCCGGCTGGCAGTACGGGGCCGTCATGATGTCGCCCAGCGACGGGATCGGGCCGAGCTTCACGCCGAACCAGATCCAGCCGAAGATGGCACCGATGGCGATGATCAGCATCGCCATGCCGAGCCGGTGCCGCAGCTCGTAGAGGTGATCCTTGAGCGACATGGTGCCGTCGGGGTTGCCCCGACGGCGCTTGCCGCGTTCCCGGCGCTCGGCGATCCACCGGAACGGACTTGCCACCGCGCTAACCGCCCTTACAAGTCAGTGGGACCGCAAGGTCAGTTGTTGGTGGCCTTGTTCTGCGCCGTCTGCTCGATGGGAGGAGCGACCTGGGGCTGCTGCTGCACCGGCGGCTGGGCCGGCGGGAGCTGCTGGACCGGCTGCTGCACGGGCTGCTGCGGCTGGACCGGCGTGTCGTCGGAGTCCGAGTCGCGCAGGCCCTTGGTCTCGGCCTTGAAGATCTTCGCCGACTTGCCCAGCGACCGGGCCATGTCGGGGAGCTTCTTCGCACCGAACAGCAGAATGATCACCACAGCGATGATGATCAGCTCGGTGGGTCCGAGGTTACCCATTGGTGATCCTCCTGTCTCCCCCGCCACGACGATCGTACGCGGGGTTCGCCCTGGTCTGGGCGGGTTCCTTGCGCCGCCTCTCGGCGAAGGCCACCTTCAGCGCCGCCCTGCGGGCCTGGAGCAGGCCGACTCGGTCGCCGACCCTGTCCCCCACCAGAGTGCGGGCGCGGGCGAATCGGCGCAAGGATCGGACGACTCGGACCGCGATCACGATGACCACGACCAGGCCGAGCGCGATCAGCGCCAGGGTCGGTGTAGACGGCACGATCACACGTTATACGTCTCAGGTGGACAGCAGGTGATCTGCCCGGCGCAAGGCTTCCTCCGCCTGCCGCCGCACCTGCACCGCGAGCTCCGCCGGCTGCTCCACGTGCACGTCCCCGCCCAGCCCGAGGAGCAGGCGCACCATCCAGGACGGGTCGTCGTAGCGCATGAGGACACGGGTGCGGCCGTCGGACAGCTCCGCCGCGTGGTCCACCGGGTAGTACTCCGCGACCCAGTGCGCGTCCGGTTCGAGCAGAAGGACCGCGATCTTCTGATCGTCCCGTGGTTGGAACAAGCCCTCCGACGTATCGGTCTGCTGGGCGTGCGGCGGAGGCGACGACGGCTCGTCCAGGGCCTCCACGTGGTCGATCCGGTCCAGCCGGAACAACCGCACGCCGAGCGCCGAACGGCACCAGGCCTCGAGGTAGCCGCGGCCCTCCAGGAGCAGCAGGCGCATGGGGTCGACGACCCGGTCGCTGATCGCGTCGTGCGACTGCGAGTAGTACCGGATGCGCACGGCGCGTTCACGCTTCACGGCGTCCTGCACCGCGGCGCGGATCTCGGCCGTCTCCTCGCGTTCGAACGCGCCGAGCCCGACGACCATGCCCGCGGGCTGCGCCTTGCCGACCGCCGACTCGATCTTCGCCAGCGCGCGCTGCACGGCGTCCGTGTCGACCACGCCGGGGGTGTCGGCCAGCGCCCTGAGCGCGACCAGCAACGACGCCGCCTCGGCCGCGGTGAGCCGCAGCGGCCGGTTCATGCCCGCGTCGAACGAGACGGTGATCGTCTCGCCCTCGAAGGACAGGTCGATGAGGTCGCCGGGCCCGTAGCCGGGCAGGCCGCACATCCACAGCAGCTCGAGGTCCTTGCGCAGCTGCTTCGGCGTGATGCCGAAGTCGGCCGCGGCCTCCTTGATGGTGATGGCGGGACGGGTGAGCAGGTACGGCACGAGGGCGAGCAGCCGCGGCAGCCGTTCGTTCGACGCGGTCACCGCGCTCCTTCCAGTGCGCCCTGCAGGCGGTCGCGGACCGATTTGGCGAGGACCTCGGGTTCGAGCACCACGACGTCGGGGCCGAACCCGGCGAGCCACTTGGCCGCCGAGTCGGGGAACTTCAGGTCGATCTCGACGACGTCGCCGCCGTCGCGCTCCTCGACGACCTTGGCGTGCCGGCGCACGCCCAGCGCCCGGTCCTTGGCGACCCAGATCCGCGCGGGCGCCGTCTGGTGCGGATCGGCCTGCGTGCGCGCGATGAGGCTCATCAGGTCCGTACCCTCGGGCACCTTCACGACGCCGGGCTTGCCCACGGGCTTCACGGTGCCCACGACGCGGGAGAGCCGGAAGCAGCGCGTGTCGTTGCGGTCGCGGTCCCAGCCGACGAGGTACCACCGACCGCGCCACGCGACCACGCCCCACGGTTCGACCGTGCGGTCCTTGTGGCCACCGGGCGGCGGCTTGCGGTACCCGAACGTCACGACCTGGCCCGCCTGCACGGCCTGCAACAGCGGCGGGAACGCGGGTTCGTTCGCCCTGACCTTGGGCTCGACGGCGGCGGGCGCGTCCTGGTCGACGTCCACCCCGGCCGCCCGCAGCTTGATCAACGCACCGTGCACGGCGCCCGTGAGCTGCGGCGAGTCCCACAGCCGGGCGGCCAGCGCGACGGCGGCCGCCTCATCGGGCTCGAGGTCGATGTCGCCGAGCTCGTAGTCGCGGCGCGCGATGCGGTACCCGTCCTCCGCGCCCTCGGCGTTGGTCTGCCTGCCGGTCTCCAGCGGCACGCCGAGGTCCCGCAGCTCGGACTTGTCCCGTTCGAACATGCGGAAGAACGCCTCGTCCGTCGGAGCTTCGTGATAGCCCGGGACGATGGCGCGGATGCGCTCCGCTGTCAGGTACTGACGGGTCGACAGCAGGCACAACACCAGGTTGACGAGGCGTTCGGCGCGTGCGATGGCCACGGACAAACCCTAACGCGTGCGCGCACGGAAACCTCATCACCACCTGTCGTCAACGGTCCGTTCAGAACAACGTCCGCAGCTCACGCACCAGTTCGGCGGGTGCCTCCTCGGCCATGTGGTGCCCGCAGTCGATCGAACGGACCTGCACGTCGTCGGCCCACTCGGCCCAGATGCCGGGCAGGTCCTCGTACAGGTCGCCGAGGTCGTCCTTGGCCGACCACAACGCCAGCACGGGACACGTGATCCTGCGCCCGCGAGCGCGGTCCTCGTCGTCGTGGAACCGGTCGACCTCCAGCCCGTCGCGGTAGTCGCCGCACATGGCGTTCACGGTCTCGGGGTCGTGGATGGCGCGCTGGTAGTCGGCCCAGTTCTCGACGCCCATCGCGAGCGGCGTGTCCCGGTAGCGCCCGCCGTACCACTGCTCGGGGTTCTGGCTGATCATCGGCGCGGCGATCTCCTGCTGCGCCAGGAAGAACCAGTGGTACCAGGCCTGCGCGAACCGCGCGTCGGCCCGTTGCAGGTGGGCGCCGATCGGCAGCCCGTCGAGCACGGCCAGCGCCGTCACGCGGTCGGGGTGGTCCAGCGCGAGCCTGATCGCCGCGGCGGCGCCCCGGTCGTGCCCGGCGACGGCGAACCGCTCGTGGCCGAGGTCGCGCATGAGGTTCACGAAGTCGCGCGCCATGGCGCGTTTCGAGTAGTCACCGGGTTTGCCGGACTCGCCGTACCCGCGGAGGTCGGGACACACGACGGTGTGGTCGTCGGCGAGCAACGGCGCGACGCGGTGCCAGGTCGTGTGGGTCCGAGGGTGGCCGTGCAGGAGGAGAACCGGCGGCCCTGCCCCGCCGGTCCTCACCCTCAGCACGGCCTCGCCAACGTCCCTGCGACGCAACGAGAATCCCTCGAACACCTGCTTCGGCTACCCCGCTGAGAAGTGGCCGACACGTCCTTTTTCGCCGCAGGGCCGCACGGCGTTACACACCCACGACGACCTCGGTCGCGGGATCATGGGCGACCTGCGACGTTCCGTCCACGACGACCGTCGCCCGCGCCCACGGCCGTTCGCGGAGCAGGAACGGCAGCTCCTCGGCCAGCCACGCGGCGACGTGCCGCCGTTGCTCCTCGGAGTCGCCGTCACGGGCGACCAGCCGCCGTTCCTGCTCGTCCAGATCGCCCTGCACCCAGACCGACGCGTCAACCCACGGCGAGAGCTCGTCGCGCACGACCCCGGTGCCCTCGACCCACACCACGCGCCTCCCGGCGGGGACGTGGATCGCACCGGAACGGCCGTGCGCGACCCACGCGGGCGGCCGGAACGCCACCGCCTCGCCCCGGTGCAGCGGAGCCAGGACGTGCTCGGCGAGGAGCCCGCCCCAGTCGAAGCAGGCGTGGTTCCAGGCCACGTCGTCGGTGTGCACGACAGCGGACCCGGGAACGGCCTCGCACAGCCGGTCGGCGAACGTGGACTTCCCGGCGCCACCACGCCCGTCGACGGCCACGACGAGCGGCCGTCCCGCGACCTCTGCCCCGCACAACCGCCGCACCACGTCCGCCAGCGCCACGACGCGCCACCCGGCCGCCTCGGTCTCCCCGGGATGCAGCCGCATCTCCCGCTCCTCTCAGGTGCGGCCGACGCGGCCCTTCTCGCCGGCGGCCCAGCAGGTGGGTCCCACGCAGTCCACGGTGTCGAAACTGCCGGTGTCCGCGACCTTCCAGCTCCGCCCGTCCCTGCTGGTGTCCGTCCCGGACGGACCGACCGCGACGAGGCTGTCGCCCCGGTACGCGATGCCGGACCGGTAGCCGATCGGCGCCGTGGTCCCCGCCTTCCAGCCGCGCACGTCGTACGTGGCGAACGCCGGCGTCGGATCGGTCGGCTTGAGGTAGTCCCCGCCGATCGCCACCCCGCGCCACGGCGTCTTGAAGGCCACCGCGAACACCCCGGCCGCCTCTCCACTGGGCAGCGGCACCTCGGACGCCTTCCACGACCGCCCACCGTCACGCGACTCCAGCACCCGTGCCTTCGCGCCGCCGCCGGTCGCGATCCACGCGTGGTTGCCACTGGTCGTCACGCACTGCCCCGACGCCGCGAACGCGAACTCGCCCGGCAACGCGTCCGGCATGCCCTTCGTGTCGTTGACGTGCCACGACCGCCCGCCGTCCCACGTCCTGAGGACCCGGAACCTGCCGTCGACGGGGTCGCTCAACGCCAGCCCGCGGAACCGGTCGAAGAACGCCACGCAGTCGTAGAACGCCTTCGGGTCGGTGTTGCGGAACTCCTCCTGCCAGTTCTTGCCACCGTCGGACGTGCGGTAGATGCGCGACGACTCACCCTCGCCGATCGACAACGCCACGGCGTTGCGCGCGTCGAACGCCTCGATGTCGCGGAACTCCAGCGCCTCGGTGCCGGGCGGGCCCACCGACTCCCAACTGCGGCCACCGTCGGTCGTGCGCAGGACCGTGCCCTTGGAGCCGCTGGCCCAGGCCACCTGCCCGCTGACCGCGGACAGACCGCGCAGGCGCGCGTCCGAGCCGGTCGGCTTCAGCTGCCAGAAGGAGTCGGCGTGCGCGACTCCCGGCAAGACGAGTAAGACGGCGAATGCCGCCGCGATGATCCTCATGCGACGGCACTCTGCCACTCCTCACAACGCTGTCACAGCGACGCGATCAGCCGCTCCACCCGCTCGTCCACCGCCCGGAACGGGTCCTTGCACAGCACGGTCCGCTGCGCCTGGTCGTTCAGCTTCAGGTGCACCCAGTCGACGGTGAAGTCCCGCCCGGCCGCCTGCGCCGCCGCGATGAAGTCACCGCGCAGCTTCGCGCGGGTGGTCTGCGGCGGGGTGTCCTTCGCGGCCTCGATCTCGCCGTCGTCGGTCACCCGCTCGACCTGTCCCTTGCGCTGCAGCAGGTCGAACACGCCCCGGCCGCGGCGGATGTCGTGGTAGGCCAGGTCGAGCTGGGCGATGCGCGGGTTCGACAGGTCCATGTTGTGCTTGGCCATGTACCGCTCCATGAGGCGGTTCTTGATGGCCCAGTCGATCTCGCGGTCGATCTTCGTCAGGTCCTGCGACTCGACGGCGTCGAGGGTGCGGCCCCACAGCTCGAGGACGCGGTCGGCCATCGGGTCGGGCGAGCGCTTGGCGCAGTGCTCGACGGCCTTCTCGTAGTACTCGCGCTGGATGTCGAGCGCGGAGGCCTCCTTGCCGCCCGCCAGGCGGACGGTGCGGCGGCCCGTCAGGTCGTGGGAGATCTCGCGGATCGCGCGGATCGGGTTGTCCAGCGAGAAGTCGCGGAACTGGACGCCCTGCTCGATCATCTCGAGCACCAGGTTCGCGCTGCCCACCTTGAGCAGCGTCGTCACCTCGGACATGTTCGAGTCGCCGACGATGACGTGCAGGCGCCGGTAGCGCTCGGCGTCGGCGTGCGGCTCGTCGCGGGTGTTGATGATCGGGCGGGAGCGGGTGGTCGCGGACGACACACCCTCCCAGATGTGCTCGGCGCGCTGCGACAGGCAGTACACGGCGCCGCGCGGCGTCTGCAGCACCTTGCCCGCGCCGCAGATCAGCTGGCGGGTGACCAGGAACGGCAGCAGCACGTCCGCGATCCTGGAGAACTCGCCGGCCCGCGCGACCAGGTAGTTCTCGTGGCAGCCGTAGGAGTTGCCCGCCGAGTCGGTGTTGTTCTTGAACAGGAAGATGTCGCCGCCGATGCCCTCGTCGGCCAGTCTGCGCTCCGCGTCGACGAGCAGGTCCTCGAGGATCCGCTCCCCCGCCTTGTCGTGGGTGACGAGCTGGGCCAGGTCGTCGCACTCGGCCGTGGCGTACTCCGGGTGAGAGCCGACGTCCAGGTAGAGCCGGGAACCGTTGCGCAGGAAGACGTTGGAGGAACGCCCCCAGGAGACGACCCGGCGGAACAAGTACCGCGCGACCTCGTCCGGGGACAGACGACGCTGCCCGTGGAAGGTGCACGTCACCCCGAACTCTGTCTCAATGCCGAAGATCCGCCGCTGCATACCCCAACAGTAGGCGACTCGTAGGTGGAGCAGGGTGATCCGTTCGGGCGGCACGCCGGTTGCGGTTTAGTGTCGGGGTGTGTGGAAACGCGTCAGCGCTCTCGACAAGAAGCTCATGGGCTCCTCTGCCGGACTGCCTCCGAGCAGGCTCGACAGGGGTTTGAAGAGGCTTTCGAAAGCCGCCAACCACAGTCTGCTGTGGTTCGTCATCGCGGCGATCCTGGCGACGGGGAAGGGACCGTTCCGGCGGGGTGCGTTGCGCGGTCTCGCGGCCATCGCCGGGGCCTCTGCCAGCGCGAACCTGGTCGGGAAGTCGCTTTTCCCGCGCCGCCGGCCCGCCGCTGACCTGCTCGCGATGGACCGCCGTCTGTCCAAACGCCCGACGTCCTCGTCGTTTCCTTCCGGCCACTCGGCGTCCGCGGCCGCATTCGCCACGGCGGTCGCGCTGGAATCGCCCAAAGCAGGCGCGGTCGTCGCACCGATCGCGGCCGCCGTCGCCTATTCACGTGTTCACACGGGCGTTCATTGGCCGTCCGACGTCGCCGCCGGCGCGGCCGTGGGAGTCGGTGCCGCGTACCTGACGCGCCGCTGGTGGCCGCTCGGGATGAACGAGCCCGCGTCGGCCTACGAGCACGCCGACCTGACGTCGTTGCAGGACGGCGAAGGCCTGGTCGTCGTCGTGAACCCGCACTCGGGCGTCGGGCCGGACCCGACGCCGCAGATCGCGGAGGAGTGGCCGAAGGCGCAGGTCGTCACGATCCAGGAGCTGGCCGACCTGCCCGACGCGAAGGCGCTGGGCGTGGCGGGCGGCGACGGCACCGTGGCGGCGGTGGCGTCGATCGCGGCCGAACGCGACCTCCCGCTGGTGCTCATCCCCTCCGGCACGCTCAACCACTTCGCCCGCGACGTGGGCATCACCGGCCTGCACGACACGGCGCAGGCGGTGGCGGACGGCGTGGGCGTGCGGGTCGACCTGGCGCAGGTCAACGGCCAGTGGTTCGTGAACACGGCGTCACTGGGCGGCTACCCGGACATGGTGCGGATCCGCGAGAAGCTGGAGCACCGCTGGGGCAAGTGGCCGGCCGCCGCGCTGGCGCTGTTCCGCGTCCTGCAGCGCGCCAAGCCGCTGGACATCACGATCGACGGCGACAAGCACCTCGTGTGGCTGCTCTTCGTGGGCAACGGCCCGTACCGGCCGAAGGGCTTCGCGCCGACGATGCGCCCGCGGCTGGACGACGGGCTGCTCGACGTGCGCTACGTCCGGGCGGACCGCCGGTACTCGCGGACCAGGTTCTTCCTGGGCGCGCTGCTCGGCGCCCTGGAGCACTCGCGGATGTACAAGCACCTGGAGGTGGCGTCGCTGAACGTCGAGGTGCACGGCCCGCCCATCTCGATCGCGACCGACGGCGAGGTGCGCGAGCGCGGCAACACCTTCAAGTTCGTCTCACGGGCGGCGGCGCTGGGCATCTACCGGCCCTAGCGGGCGGTGGCGCGTTCCACGAGGTGCTCGGCCTGCTCGGGTCCCGAGTGGAACGCGCCGCGCGGCGCGAGCATCCCTGTCGCACGACCCTCACCGGTACGGGTCGGTGATCTCGCCGAGCATCTCCAGCGCCTCCCGCAACTGGGCCATGCGCCGCTTGCCGAGGTGCCGCTCCCACTCGTCCTCGATCCTGGCCAGCTCCGCGTTCGCGACGGGCACGGCCTCCATCGCCTTCCCGGTGACGCGCACGAGCCGCGCCCTGCCGTCCGCCGGGTCGGGCACGCGTTCCACGTAGCCCGCCTTCTCCAGCTGGTCCACCAGGAACCCGGCGGTCTGCTTGGTCACCTGCGCGGCCTCGGCGAGCACGGTGAGCCGCGTTCCGCCCGGATCGACGCGCATGAGCACGCGCGCCTGCGCCTGCGTCACCTCGAACCCGGCAGCGTTCACAGCCGCCAGGACGCGGTTCTCCACGTCGCGGTTCGGGATGAAGAGCAGCAGACCGATGTTCACCCGGTCCCCCCGTTGTGTTAGTCAGATACTCTGATTAAATTAGTCAGCCTCTCGAACTAAATCAAGAGGAGGACGACGATGGACGACACGAGAACGTGGCAGGTCATCGACGCCGAACGCGCGGCGACGGCGGACCTGCTCGCCGGGCTCACCGACGTGGAGTGGACCTACCCGTCGCTGTGCGAGGGCTGGACGGTGCGCGAGGTCGCGGCCCACCTGACGCTCGGGCCGCGGATGCGGATCGGCGCCACCCTGGGCGCGTTCGTCCGGGCCCGCGGGAGCTTCGACCGCATGGTCGACCAGACCGCCCGCGCCGAGGCGCGCAGACCCACCGGCGAGATCGTCGCGGAGCTGCGCGGGACCGTCGGACGCCACCGGCTCGCCCCCGGTCAGTCGTTGAAGAACGCGTTGATGGACGCCATGGTCCACGCGCAGGACATCGCACTGCCGCTCGGCGTCGAACGCCACATGCCCATCGACGCCGCCGTCGTCGCCGCGGACGACCTCTGGCGGATCGGCTTCCCGTTCCACGCGCGCCGCCGGCTGGCCGGGCACCGGCTGGTCGCCACCGACACCGACTGGTCGGTGGGCGAGGGCGCCGAGATCAGCGGCCCGATCGAGGCGCTGGTGATGCTGCTGGCCGGCCGCACCGCGACGATCCCGCGGCTGACCGGCATCACGGCCTGAGCTCGCGCACCACCCTGCGGCACACGTGGACGCGCTCGAACCGCTGGCGCATCTCGGCCTCCCGCTCCACCCGGACGCGCAGCACGGCGCTGACCGGCTCCAGCCCGTACTTCGCGCTCAGCACGGTGCCCGCCTCGGCTGCCGACGCGTGCACCCGCAGGTGTCGTTCCACCTCGACGAACCCGTGGTGCGCGAACCAGGCCAGCGCCGGGTCGTCCTGCACCCACGCCTCCACCGTGCGCACACCACACCGTTCGAGCCGTCGCACCGCCTCCGCCAGCAACGCGGACGCGACGCCACGCCGTTGGTGGTCCGGGTGCACGACCAGGGTGTCGATGACGGCGTCCTCGCCGGGCACCGACACGTCCAGCAGCCCGATGACCACGTTGTCGCCGGCGGCGACCAGCTCCAGATCGGCGCGGCTCCTCGACTGCCACTCGCCGTCGTGGCCGCTCGTGCCCAGCAGCCCGAGCACCCGGCAGCGCAGCCACGACGGTTCGTCGGCCGGCTCGTAGTCCCTGACGTCCCCCGGCGGCCCGGCCTCGCCCACCGGCCGTTCTTCCGGCGCCCCCGCCCGGTGTGCGGCCCCGAGCAGGCTCAGTCCCCCTGGTCGCCCTCGTGCGGCGTCCGCCACGTCCTCCCCCAACCCGCTCCCCAGCAGCCGGACGTCTCCGGCACCGTCCAGGGTTCCTGAAGACGCAGCCGCGCGCACTCGTGTTTCGCCGTCACCGTTTGCCAGGAACATACTCAGTATGCATACTCGGTAGGTATGTCGGTCAAACACGGTCTGCTCGCGCTGCTGGAGCGCGGGCCCATGTACGGCTACCAGCTGCGGGCGGCGTTCGACTCCGCCACCGGCGGCACGTGGCCGTTGAACATCGGGCAGGTCTACACGACGTTGTCGCGCCTGGAGCGCGACGACCTGGTCGCCGCGCTGCCCGAGAACGACGGCCAGCGGCCGTACGAGATCACCGCGCACGGCCGCGACGAGCTGGCGAAGTGGTTCACCACGCCCGTGCAGCGCGGCGACCGGCCGCGCGACGAGGTGGCGATCAAGCTCGCCCTCGCCATCACGACGCCCGGCGTCGACGTCGCCAAGGTCGTGATGACCCAGCGGACGTCGACCATGCGCACGCTGCAGGAATACACGAGGCTCAAGACCCAGCCCGGCGACCTGCCGTGGCTGCTCGTGCTCGACGCGATGATCTTCCAGGCGGAGGCGGAGCTGCGCTGGCTCGACCACTGCGAGGCGAGCCTCGTCCGCTACGAGCCCGCTCCCGGACCGACCTCGGTCCCCGCGGCGACGGACGTCGAGGTGCCGAGATGACCGTTCTCGAACTGCGCGACGTCCGCCGCGTGCACGGCACCGGCGAGACCGCGGTCAACGCCCTCGACGGCGTCTCGCTGACCGTCGGCCCCGGCGAGCTCGTCGCCGTGATGGGCCCGTCCGGCTCCGGCAAGTCGACGCTGCTGAACCTCTGCGGCGGCCTCGACGGCCCCACCTCCGGCACCGTGCTGGTCGACGGCACGAGCCTGCAGTCGTTGTCCCGCAAGCAGCTCGCCGCCTGGCGCCGCAAGCGGATCGGCTACGTCTTCCAGAACCTCAACCTCATTGCGAGCCTCACCGCCGCCGAGAACGTCGCACTGCCGCTCGACCTCGACGGCGTGCGCAGGTCCCGTCAGCAGGCGGAGAAAGCGCTGTCCGAAGTGGACCTCGACGGTTTCGCCGACCGGTTCCCCGACGAGATGTCGGGCGGCCAGCAGCAACGCGTCGCGATCGCCCGCGCCCTGATCGGCGAACGCCGCCTCGTGCTCGCCGACGAGCCCACCGGCGCCCTCGACTCCCGCACCGGCGAGACGGTCCTGCGCCTGCTCCGGTCCAAGGTGGACGCCGGAGCCGCCGCCGTCCTCGTCACGCACGACGCCCGCCACGCCGCCTGGGCCGACCGCGTCGTCTTCCTGCGCGACGGCGTTGTGGTCGACGTCTCGCGGCGCGACCAGCCAGAAGAACTGCTGAGCACGCCGTGAACGGATGGCGCGCAGCACTGCGCATCGCCTGGCGCGAGGCCCGCCGGTCCCGCGTCCGCACCGCCCTCGTCATCGCCCTGATCGCGATCCCGGTCGCCGCGCTGTCGTTCGCCGCGGTGGTCTACGACTCGACCACGCTGACCCCGGACGAGGACGCCTCGCGCCACATGGGCGCCACCGAGGCGATGGTCCGCTGGCCGCACGGCGGTCCGGTCATGCAGCAGCCGGACCAGCTCTTCGCCATCCCGAACGGCGAGGAGGACGGCTCGAAGCCGTCGGAGGAGCGTCTCCGGGCGCTCCTGCCCGGCGCGGAGCTGATCTCCGTCCAGAACGCCGGCGTCACCCTCCGCACCACCGCGGGGATCGGCCGCGCTGGCGTCCTCATGGTCGACGTGACCAACCCGCTGACGAACGGGATGATCACCGTCCTGGAGGGCCGCGCGGCTGGCACGACCACCGAGGTGGCGCTGTCCCGGACCGCGATGAACCGCACCGGCGCGAGTCTCGGCGGCACCGTCACCACGGAGGACGGCCGCTCATTCACCGTCGTCGGCGTCGTCGAGGAACCTGGCGCGCTGGAGAACACGACGGTCGTCACGCTGCCGGGCGCGTTCCCCGGCGCCGACCAGATCTGGCTCGTGACCACGCCGCTCGACTGGGCGAAGGTCAAGGAGCTCAACAGGTCCGGCGTGGTCGCCCTCTCGCGCGCCGTCCTGCGCGACCCGCCGTCCCCCGCCGAGCGCTACTCCCAGCTCGGCGGGCCCGACGAGCTGCGCGCCGAGGTCCTGGTCCTGATCGCGGGCCTGGCCGTCCTGGAGATGGCCCTGCTGGCCGGCTCCGCCCTCGCCGTGGGCGCCCGCCGCCGCAAGCGCGACCTGGCACTGGTGGCCGCGGTCGGCGGCGCCCCGTCCCACGTGCGCCGCATCGTGCTGGCCGACGGCGTCGTGGTCGGCGTGCTCGCGGCCCTGAGCGGGGTCGTCCTGGGCACGCTGGCCGCCGTCGCGGCCCGCCCGCTGATCGAGTGGTCCCTCGAAGAACGCTTCGGCGCCCAGCGCCTCTACCCCACCGCCCTGGCGACCCTGGCCCTCCTGGCGATCGTCACCGGCGTGCTCGCGGCCGTCGTCCCGGCGTGGATCTCCGCCCGCCAGGACGTCGTGACCGCACTGGCGGGCCGCCGCGGCATCACCCGCTCACGCCGCCGCTGGCTGGTCCTGGGCCTGGTCCTGATCGCGCTGGGCGTGGCGACGGGCGTCCTGAGCGCCGTCAGGATGGAGGTCGTCGGCATCCTCGGCGCCCTGATCCTGACCGAGGTGGGCCTCGTCCTCTGCACCCCGGCCCTGCTGGGCCTGCTGGCCAGAGCGGGCCGCTGGCTCCCGGTGGCCCTGCGCATCGCCCTGCGCGACGCCTCCCGCAACCGCACGGCCGCCGCCCCCGCCATCTCGGCGGTGATGGCGGCGGTGATCGGCGCCGTGGCCGTGAGCGTGATGCTGACCTCCCAGGCGCAACAGGAAGCGAGCCAACTGGCGGGCACCATCGGTGACGTCTCCGTCTACACCAAGAACAACCTCACCAAGGACAGCAAGACCGCCCTACCGCCCTCCGTCGCCACCACCCTCCGCAACACCATGCCCACCGCCGAGGTCCACGAGGTCAAACTCCTGGCCTGCGACGGCGCGGCGTGCATGGCCTACGTCCGCCCACCGGAGGGCAAGGAGTGCCCGTACTCCCTGGACGTCCTCAACCGCGAACCCAGCAAGTCCGAGGAACAGGCCGCCCTCCAGGACCGCCGCTGCGACAACGTCGGCCGCGCCCACCGCTACTTCGGCGCCTTCACCAGCCCGAACGGCTTCCTGGCCATCACCGAACCGGACGCGGTGGGAACGATCCTCAAACTCCAGCCCCAGGACGCCGCCCAGGCCCGGACGGCCATGCGCGAAGGCAAGGTGGTCGTCAACACGCCTGAGCTCGTCGAGAACAACCAGATCCTCATCTCGACCCGCCTGCAGTCCGTGACCACCCCGGCCCCGTCCCACACCGTCCCGGCGTCCACCGCCCCGCTGGCCCTGATGACCGAACAGACCGCCATCTCCCTGGGCTTCGCGGTCGAGAGCTTCACGATGTACGCCACCACCACCCGCATGCCCACGACAGCGGAACAGGACGCCCTGACCGCAGCCCTGGGCGGCGAGTACGAGGTGCACGTGGACCGTCCGACAGAAACAGAGACTCAACGAGCCCTGGGCATCCTCGGCCTCGTGGCCGGCCTCATCACCCTGGCAGCAGCCGCCCTGGCCACAGGCCTGGCAGCAGCAGACGGCCGCCGAGACCTCACCACCCTCGCCGCCGTGGGCGCCACCCCCACCCTCCGCAAACTGCTGTCCCTGAGCCAGGCAGGCGTCATCGCCGGCACAGGCGGCATCCTCGGCACAGCAGCAGGCGTGGGATCAGCCCTGGCCCTCCTGGCCGCCTTCAACGTCGGCTACGAAACCCAGTGGCCCCATCCCCCGCTCAACCCGCTGACCATCCCCTGGCCCACCGTCCTGACCTCACTGCTGGTCATCCCAGCAGTGGCCATGCTGGGCGCGGCCCTGTTCACCAGATCCCGCCTACCAGTGGAACGCCGAGAATAGGCTCCGCCCATGACGACCTTCGCAATCGCGCACGGAGCAGGCGACGTGGGCTGGTCGTGGCACCTGGTGGCCGCCGCCCTGCAAGCCCAGGGCCACACCACCATCGCCCCCGACCTCCCCACAGAGGACGAGTCGAAGGACCTCACGGACTGGGCGTCGACCCTCATCGACGCCCTCCCGTCCCAAGAGGACGTGGTGGTAGTAGGCCACTCCTTCGGCGGCTTCGTAGCCCCACTGGCAGCAGAACGCCTCAACGCCAAGGCCTTGGTCTACCTGACCGCAATGCTCCCCACCCCAGGCGAGTGCCCAGGAGACTGGTGGTCCAACACGGGCTACCAGGACTCAGGCCTGGACGACCAGTTCTGGCACGACGTCCCCCCAGACCTGGCAGCGGAGGGCGAGAAACGGTCACGCGGCATGGCCGAGTCCCCCATGGCCAAACCCTGGCCACTGCCAGCAATGCCAGACGTACCAACACACTTCATCCTGTGCACAGAGGACCGCTTCTTCACTCCAACGTTCATGCGAAGCGTCCTGGCAACCCGCCTACCAACAGTGACGCCGACAGAACTGAAAGCAGGCCACTGCGCACCTCTAAGCAAACCAACAGAACTGGCCGCCCTACTGATCACCTACGCAACCTGAGCGAAGCCGAAGGCGAGCAGCCGCAAAGCCGAAGGCGAGCAGTTTTGCTTTGAGCCAAGAGCTCCGGCGGTGGGGTCCCGTCACGAGTCGCACCACAGCTCTTGCTGCACCTGGAGGGGGATGTCAAACGGCCACGCTTTTCGGC
>NZ_JBHYGW010000013.1:182994-237848 GCF_042738015.1 Lentzea sp. NPDC059081 | reverse complement strand
ACTCCCACAAGATCATGCGACTTAGACACTCACATGATCAACGAGCGCCGTGCCCGCCTTGCGTCCAGGTGAAACGACTTTGCCGAAGCCCTGCCCCGCGAAGGGGAACCCTTGCTGCAATTCTTCCAGGCCGCACCGACAGTTCCGGGCCGAGATCGCGAGTTGTCCACAGCTCCCGCCCTGAGCCCACGGCTGTCCACAGATCGCCAGGCGGCCGGTTGACAGGCCGTTTCCGCAGGTAGGGTCGGTGGCAGTGTGGCTGGTTGGTGCCCCCTGGGTGGGCGGGGCCGTGTTTGCCTCACGTTCAGCGACTTCCGTGCTCGTCGCGACTTCCGCGATGAGAGCGACTCAGCTGCTCGGCGCGACTTTCGCGTGTGGCGAGGCCGCCGCAATCGGCACGGCTCAGGCCTCTTCGAGCTTCTGCTCCGCCGACCGCGCCACCAGGATCGGCAGGAACGACTCGACCTTCGCCTGCTCCGCGATCTCGTCGTAGGCCTCGCGCACAGCGCCCCGAACAGCCTGGTCGTCGTACTGGTCGCCCACGCGGCGCTGCACCTCGGACTCGGCTTGACGCAGCTGGTCCTCGGCGTCGGCGTGCAGTCCGTGCGGGTCGCGGACCTGGTGGCCGTCGATCGTTCCGGTCATGGCGTCCTCCCTCTGGGTCTGTGACCGGGGAGTTCCCACTCTCAGCGGTGCGTACCCGTCCGCCACGCCAGGTACGAGGTCAGGCCGGGGAAGAGCCGGCCGGAGAGCTCGAACGCCTTGAGCTGCCACGGGAACAGGTGCTCCGTGCGTTCCTTCACCACCGCGTCCACGATCGCCCGCGCGCACCGCTCCGGCGTGACGGTCGGGATCATCAGGCGCGCGATGGCCGGGATGCGTTCCTCGGCGCCGGGGTTGTTGGCGAAGTACTCGCTCGACACCTTGCCCGGCACGACCTCGCTCACGCCGATGCCGGTTCCGCGCAGGTCAAGGCGCAGCGACGCGGTCAAACCCCGAAGCGCCCAGCGGGACGACTGGTAGCCGACGCAGCCGGGGATCGGCAGGCGGGAGACCGGTGAGTTCACGGTGACGATCCAGCCCGAACCACGTGCCCGCATCGCGCCCAGGTACTCCCTGGTCAGCAACAACGCCGCCAGGTAGGGCACGGCGGTCATCGTGACCAGCTCGTCGGCGGAGGTGTCGTCGAGGAACAGCCAGCGGCCGACGCCGGCGTTGTTGACCAGCACGTCGGGGGCCGGGACCTCCTCGGCGAGCGCGCGGATCTGGGCGGCGTCCGCGAGATCGGCCACGTGGGCGGAGGCCGAGCCACCGAAGTCCTTGATCCGTTTGACCTGTTGATCGAGCAGTTCGGCGCTTCTGGCCACAAGGTGGACGTGTGCGCCGTGCGCGGCGAACCGGAACGCGGTATCGGCGCCGATTCCCTGGGACGCGCCCGTGACCATGACGTTCTTGCCCGACAGCTGCATCAGACCACCGATCGCACTCGACTCATCAACAACGCGGCCAGCGCCGTCGCCAGTGCGGACGTCGCGAACAGGCCGCGGTAGCCGCCCAGGTTCGCCAGGATCAGCGCGGTCAGCAACGGGGCGATGACCTGGGGCAACGCGTTGGCCACGTTGAGCACACCCAGATCTTTTGCCCGATCGGACGCGGCCGGCAGCACCTGGGTCAGCAGCGCGATCGCGACCGCCCAGTACGTGCCGAACCCGACGCCGAGCAGCGGGGCCGCGACCAGCGCACTGGTCCAGGTCGGCCAGACGACCAGCAGCAGCGCGGCCAGCGCCATGACGAACGACGCGAGGTAGACGTACGGCTTCCGGCGGCCCGTTCGGTCACTTCGTGCGCCGAACAGCACCGCTCCTGCGGCGAGCGCCGCCCCGTAGAGCGCCATCAGCACGAGCAGACCGTCTTCCGGAGACGGGTGGTGGACGACGTCGCCGAGGAAGTAGAGGAGGTAGAGCGTCCCGAACGCGTTGCCGAGGTTGATCATGAGGTGGCCGCCCCACGCCCAGGCGAAGTCCGGGTGCTCGCGCGGCGAGATCCAGAACGTCGGCTTGACCGGCTTGGCGATCAGCTGGATGTCCGGCGTCCGCAGCACGAAGAAGAGCGCGCCCGCGAGGACGATGACCGCACACGCCAGATAACCGGCGGGCAGTCCGCTGACCAGCAACGTCACCACGACCGCGCCCAGCACGGTGCCGAGCATCTGGCTGATGCCGATGAGCCCGCCGACCTGCGCCCGTTGCGCGACGGGCACCCGGTCGGGCACCGCGGAGGTCAGCGCCGCGAGCATCCCGCCGATCCCCGCCTGCACCAGGCACCAGCCGACGGTCATCACGAGGATCGAGGGGGCTCCGGCCAGCACGCCCAGACCGAGGGCGCCGACGACCGCGCCGGCCAGCGTCCACGGGTGGCGGCGGCCGAACCGGGAGGTCGTGCGGTCGCTCAGGAAGCCGATCAACGGCACCACCAGCAACGACACCAGCGCGCCGACACCGGTGACGATGCCGAACACCAGCTCCTTGTTCGCCTTGTCGAGCAGCTCGGCCTGTTGCGGCAACAGCACCTGGATCGGCGCGTAGATCGCGAGCCACAGCCCGAGGTTCGCGACGAACAGCCAGGCCATCCAGCCTCGTCGAACCGGGACGACCGGTTCGGCCAGCGCCTCACTCACCGCTGATCACCTCGCGGTACCAGTGGAACGAGTCGCGCGGCGTGCGGACCTGCGTCTCGTAGTCGACGTGCACCAGGCCGAAGCGCTGCGAGTACCCGGCCTCCCACTCGAAGTTGTCCATCAGCGACCACACGAAGTACCCGGCGACGTCGGCCGCCCGCGCGGCCTTGAGGTGTCCGTCGAGGTAGGAGATCCGGTCGGAGTCGTCGATCCGGTGCGGGAAGCTGCACCCGCTCTCCGTGACGTGGACCGGCGGCAGGTTCGGGTGGCGTTCGCGCAGCGCCGAGATCATCTCGGTGAGCCCGGACGGCACGACCGGCCAGCCGAACCCGGTGCGCGGGAACTCGTCGATCTCCACGAGCTCGAACGGCAGCGGGTTGCCCTCCGACGGCGACCTCAGCCGCGTCGGGTTGTAGTAGTTGACCCCGTAGAAGTCGAGCGGCTGGTGGATGACCTGCAGATCTCCGTCCTGAACCGGCAGGAGATCGGCGACTGCGCCGGGATATCGGCCCGACAGAAGTGGGTCCGCGTACAACCAGTTGTGGATTTCGCTGTACGCCTCGGCAGCTGGTACGTCGTCGGGCGTAGCAGGCCAGGCCGGTGTGTGGTTGTTCGCCGTGCCAACCGCTTGCGCGTTCGCCGAGCGGAGCACCTCGACCGCACGGCCGTGGGCCAGGTTGAGGTGGTGGGCGGTCGGCAGCGCGTCGAAGAGCAACGTCTTGCCGGGGGCGTGCTCACCGATCGCGTACCCCTGCAACGTCACCATCGCGGGCTCGTTGATCGGGATCCACATCTTCACCCGGTCGGCCAGGCGGTCCGCGACGAGCGAGGTGTAGTCGGCGAACCGGTCGGCGATGTCCCGGTTGAGCCAGCCCCCCTCGGCTTCGAGCTCCAGCGGCGTGTCCCAGTGGTACAACGTCACGACCGGAGCGATGCCGGCGTCGACGAGGGCGTCGACCAGGCGGTCGTAGAAGTCGAGCCCCTCGGCGTTGACCGGTCCCTTGCCGGTGGGCTGGATCCGCGGCCACGCGATCGAGAACCGGTACGCGTTCACACCGAGCAGCTTCATCAGCCCGACGTCCTCGCGCCACCGGTGGTAGTGGTCGCACGCAACGGACGCGCTGTCGTCGTCGTGTACCGGAGTGAACTCGTCCCACACGGAGGGGCCACGGCCGCCAGCGTCGAACGCGCCCTCGATCTGGAACGCGGACGTCGACACTCCCCACAGGAAGTCGCTCATCGATCCTCCAAATGTGAAACTTGTTCGGATCGTAGGCGTGTTGACAGGTTCAGGGAAGTGAAAGAGCCGTGCAACGGGCAAGATGGAAGAACCCGAACTACTGGGAGTCGCCGTGACGAGCACCACCCCGCTCCGCCGTCAGCCCGTCCAGCAGCGCAGCGCCAAGAGAGTCGAGCGCATGCTCGAGGCCTGCGCGACTCTCATCGACGAGGTGGGCTACGACGGCGTCACCACCACCCTGATCGCGGAGAGAGCCGGGGTGGCGGTCGGTTCGCTGTACCAGTTCTTCCCCGACAAGAGAGCCGTGGTGCAGGCGCTGACCCTGCGCAACGTCGACAAGTTCTCCCAGGGCATCACCACCAAGCTCGAACAGGCGACGCTCGAGCACTGGTGGGACGCCGTGGACACGGTGTTCGACGTCTACGTGACGATGCACCGCGAGATCCCCGCGTTCGGGAAGCTGCACTTCGGCGACGTCGTGGACATGCGGCTGCTCGACGACCGCCGCGACAACAACGCCGTCATCTCGGACAAGATCTCCGAGCTGATCTCGGGCAAGTTCAGCATCCCGTTCGGCGAGGTCGGGCTGCCGATCGCGATCGCCGTCGAGGCCGCCGACGCCGTGCTGAAGATGGCCTTCCGCAACAACCCCAACGGCGACCCCGCGATCCTCGCCGAGGCGAAGGCGCTGGTCAGGGGCTACCTGTCGTCGCGCCTGCCCGACTAGCCGAAGTTGCGGTGCTCGCCGCGGTAGGTCGGCACAGTGCGCTCGACGCGGTCCCCGCGCACCAGGTGGACCTCGTCGAAGCGCTCGAACAGCTCGCCGGCCTTGGCGTGCCGCATCCAGACCCGGTCACCGATCTTCAGCAGCTCGGCCGCCTTGCCGGTGACCGGCGTCTGCACCTCGCCGGCACCTTCGAGGCCGAGCGTCGTCAGCCCCTCCGGCAGGTACGGCGACGGCTGCCGGTCGGGCGTGGGCGTGCCGGACGCGATGTACCCGCCGGCGAAGAGCGTGGCGGTGCGCTTGGTCGGCTTGCGCACCACGGACAACGCGAACAGCGCCGCGGGCTCCGGCTTGAACGACTGGTAGGCGTCGAAGAGCGTCGGCCCGAACAGCCCGCTGCCCGCCGCGAGCTCGGTGACCGACGGGTCCGACGCGGTCAGCTCCAGGCTCCCCGTGCCGCCGCCGTTGACGAACTCGAGCTCGGCGACCTGCCTGACAGCGTTGACGACGGCCGTCCGCCGCTCGATCAGCTCGGGCCCGGACTTGCGCTGGATGAAGCGGATGCCGATCGCCCGGAACGGCTGACCGGGCGGGTTGTCGCCGAGACCGGCGATCTGCCCCTCGTAGGCCATGATCCCGACGAGCTTGAACCCGGTGCGCCGCACGATCCTCGAAGCGAGGCCCCTGGCCTGCTCCGGCGTGTGGATCGACGACCGGCGCGGTCCGATGTGGACCCCCGGCAACGGCCGCCACGACACGTCGAGCTCCAGGCACACCCGGATGTCGGAGTGCGGCCCGACCGCGGAGTCCACGAAGTCGAGGTGCTCCAGCGAGTCCACCATGATCGTGACCCGCTGCCGGGCGGTCTCGTTGGCCGCGAGCTTCTGCAACGCCGCCCGGTCGGCGGTCGGGTACGCGACCAGCAGGTCCTCGCTGACGTTCTGCTCGGACAACCACAGCGCCTCGGCCAGCGAGTAGCACATGACCCCGGCGTAACCGGGCCGGTCGAGCGCCCGGCTCACCAGGTCGCGCACCCGGATCGACTTGCTCGCCACCCGGATCGGATGACCGGCAGCGCGACGGGCGAGGTCCGCCGCGTTGTGGTCGAAGGCGTCCAGGTCGACGATCGCGAACGGAGGATCCAGGTCCTTCGTAGCGGCGTCGAGTCGAGTTCTGCGCATGCACTGACGGTACGTCGTGAACCCTTGAAACGTGAAGAGCTTTCACTTACGTTACTCGCAGGTCACACTCTCTCGTGGAGGTACGCGTGTGGACGAACTGGGCTAAGACGGCGTCCTGCACCCCAACGCGCGTAGTCCACCCCGCCAGCACGGACGAGATCGCCGCCGCCGTCACCTCCGGCGGCCGAGTCCGGGCGAGGGGCAGCGGCCACTCGTTCAACGACATCGCGGTCGCCCCGGACACCGCCCTGGACCTGGACCGCTGGACCGGAATCGTACGCGCGGACACCGACACCGGCCTGGTGACAGTCCGCTCCGGCACCCCGCTGAGCGCCTTCAACGCCGACCTGCACCGCCTGGGCCTGGCCATGCCGAACCTGGGCGACATCGACGCCCAGACGGTCGCCGGCGCGGTCTCCACCTCGACCCACGGCACCGGCGCGAAACTGGGCGTCCTCGCCACCGCCATCGAGTCCCTGGAACTGGTCCTGGCCGACGGCTCGGTCGTCACCTGCTCCCGCACCGAACGCCCGGACCTCTTCAACGCGGCCCGAGTGGGCCTGGGCGCACTCGGCGTCATCAGCACCCTGACCCTCCGCTGCGTCCCGGCGTTCGTGCTCCAGGCCTCGGAGTCCCCCGGCCGCCTCGACGACGTGCTGGAACGGTTCGACGACCTCTGCGCGGTCGAGGACCACGTCGAGTTCCACTGGTTCACCCACTCGGACCGCGTGATCCTGAAGCGCAACAACAGGATCACCGAGCCGGCCCGTCCCCTCTCCAAGCTCCGCCAGAAGTGGGAGTACGAGGTGATGGAGAACGCCGCCTTCGGCGTGGTGACCAAGGTGGCGAAGGCCTTCCCCCGCCACACCAAGCGCCTCAACGAGTTCTGCGGCGCGATGATCTCCGAACGCTCCTATTCGGACTACTCGCACAACGTCTTCGTGACTCCGCGCCGAGTCCGCTTCGTGGAGACGGAGTTCTCCATCCCCCGCGAGACCCTGCTGGACGTCATCGCGGAACTCCGCGCCGTCGCCGCCAAACTGGCCGACCGCGACCACCTGATCGTGCCGTGCGAGGTGCGCGTGGCCCAGGCGGACGACATCTGGCTCTCCACGGCCAACGGCCGGGACACCGCCTACATCTCCATGCACCAGGCGCTGGGCATGGAGCACAAGGCCTTCTTCGACGCCTACGCGAGCATCGCGAAGTCCGTGGACGGCCGCCCCCACTGGGGCAAGATGCACGACCTGACCGCCACGGACCTCCGCCCGCTGTACCCGCACTTCGACGACTTCCTGCGAGTGCGCAACGAGGTAGACCCAGACAGGACGTTCAGCAACCAATACCTGGACCGAGTGCTGGGCGACTAACGATCGAGGGCCAACGGCCCGAGACGAAAGACGACCTGAGCAAGCGAGCCCGCGGTGGGTTCCCACCGCAACGCAACCACCAACGCAACCGACAGCCGCCCAACACAAACAGGCGTGCCATCAACCCGCCGACGGCGCTGGGCCCCCGATCAGATTGCCGGGGGTTCGGGGGCAGAGCCCCTGAGGGGAAGCACGCAACGCACACACGCCGCCCGCACCAGGGGAACGCTCACAGAATCGCGCCATCAGAGAACAGCACCATCAGAGAACAGCCCGAACCGCCTCAGCAACAGGCGTCGACCCGTTCAACAACTCCAACGTCTTCCCCACCGTGTTGCGAGCCTCGAGCAACTCAACCAACACAGCCGCAACATCCGCCCGAGCAACAGACCCCCGAGGCAACCGAGGCGCGGCAAGGGTCACCAGCCCAGTAGCAGGCTCATCAACCAACCGTCCAGGCCGCAGGATCGTCCACTCCAGATCCCGCGACCGGAGGTCCTCCTCAGCCCGCCCCTTCGCCTTCAGGTACACGGCGAACGAGGCATCCACCTCAGGCGACTCGACGTCCTCGATCCCCACCGACGAAACCTGCAGAAACCGCCGAACCCCGGCCTCCGCACAGGCAGAGGCGAACAGGGCGGCGGCCCCGTAGTCCACGGTGTCCTTGCGGGCGGCCCCAGACCCGGGCCCGGCCCCGGCGGCGAACACAGCCGCATCAGCACCGTTCAGATAGGCAGCGACCGAGTCCAGGTCCTCGGACTCCAGGTCGCACAACACCGGAACAGCCCCGGCATCGGACACATCACCAAAATGATCAGGATTGCGGACCAGCGCGGTGGCGGCGTCTCCACGAGCGGCCAGCTGCTGCTCCAGAAGCAGCGCGATCTGCCCGTGTCCGCCGGCTATGACTACTCGCATAGGTCCGACCGTAGATCAGGAAGCGGTGGCGAGCACCTGCTCGTAGACGAGCTCGTTGACCCAGCGGGTGATGGCGGTGTCCTCGGCGGGCACGTTCTCCTGGCGACCGGTGACATCGACCGAGAGGTCCTTCTCGTCGTCGGCGAGCAGCACCGAGACGCCGTAGCGGCGGACGCGGGGCAGGCAGTTCGCGAGGTAGTCGTGCGAGAAGGCGACGGACTCGGGGAGCACGACCGCGGCGTTGCCGTAGCGGGCGAAGGGGACGGCGGAGGCGAGCGCTGTGCGCCAGTGGCGGGCGACGGCCAGGACGCCGACGATGCGGACGGCGACCGGCGGGACGCGGCCTTCCATCTCCGGCCACACCCACGTGGAGACGGTGGTCTTGTCGGCCTCGGGAGCGGCACCCACGCACACGCGCTCGGCGTGGGCGTCGGCCAGGAGCTCGGCCACGACGACGACCTTGCGGCCCATGAGGACCATCTCGGGGAGAACGACTCCGTGCCAGCCGAGGCGGATCGCCGCGGCGGCTGCCAACTCCTCGACGGACGCGGGCAGTTCCGGAACCGGGACCGGGGTCGTCGACAGACCGTTCGAGCTGTCGAGGGCCGCGATCCTTGCTGGGGTGCTGCTCACGCCAGTGCCTCCTCGTCACCCGCGGCGGGCGATCCGCCGCGTTTCGACTCGTGCTCTGGATAAGAATTAGCAGGAAGCGCACGGCCCGCCCCCAGGTCACAGGACCCCCTGCGATCGACGGCGCCGACCGGTCGGTGACCGGTCGAAGAGGGGCGCGGGGAGTTCGGTCCTACGGTGCTGCCGTCTGGGTGACGTTGCGCCGGATGGACGCACCAAAAGACCTGCTCACGGTGGGTACATCACGCGTGAGTGGAAATCGCCGCCCACCGGTGGGCGACACCGTCCGCCGACCGCTCACCGCGCCAGAACGACCACCTACATGATGATCACTGTCTTGCCGGGCCCGCGACCTGCGAAAACGTCAGCAGCCTCGCGCAACGGCACACGGCGCGAAATCGGCACTTCCAGCTCGCCGGCCAGCACCAACGACGCCAGCCGCTCCAACGCCTCGCGCGACCCCTTCATGCCGAAGTTCTGCGCGGAGTCGCTGGAGACGTAGTTGGTGTTGAACGCCAACGGCGCGAAGCGCGCGTTCGCCTCGAAGGACGAGCGGTCGGTGCTCACGAGGTCGATGAGCGCGTCGGCCTCCACGAGGGAGTCACCGCGGCCGATCGGGATCACGCGCTTGCCGGCCGCGCGGGCGACCTGGACGGCGAACGACCCCACACCGCCGGACGCACCGACGATCAGGACGGACTCGGCGTCCCCCAGCGCCTCGACCAACTGCACGGCCGTCATCCCGGCCGTGGGCAACGCGGCGGCGACGGCGGGATCGAGGCCCTCCGGGATCGGGGCCAATGCGTTCGTGGCCGGAACTGTGACGTACTCGGCGTATGTGCCGATGCCGACGGGGTGGTGGAAGAAGGTTCCGAAAATCGTCTCTCCGGAACCGATGACCTCACCCGCACCATCAGTTCCGGGAACCAATGGGAACCGGTGTTCGCCCGAACCCCGGAACATTCCGTCCACGACTTTGCGGTCGAACGGGTTCACGCTCGCGGCGAGGAGCCGCACCTCGAGCTCGCCGGGCCCCGGTTCCGGCTCGGGAAGCTCGACGAGCTCCAGCTCCGCGCCGAAGTCCGCCGCCGCTATCGCCCACATGCGTGCCCCCGAACGAGTGACAGACATCACCTGTTGGATCAACGAACCCGATACGACCCATCAACGAAAGAACCCCTCTCGCGATTCCGCGAGAGGGGTTCCCTCTGTCTTTCGATGGGCAAGGGGGGAGTTGAACCCCCACGTCCTTTCGGACACACGGACCTGAACCGTGCGCGTCTGCCATTCCGCCACTTGCCCCTGGAGACGTTGGGAACACTAGCACGCGTCCAAACCAGGTTCCTAATCGCCCCCTGTAGGCGTGGTCGTACCCGGATACGATCGGTACAGGAGCCCGTCCGCGTGGAAGGAGTCGACATGGGCCTGCAACGCTTCGAGCGGAAGCTCGAAGGTCTCGTCGGCAACACCTTCGCGCGGGTGTTCGGCGGCAACGTCGTGCCCCAAGAGGTGGCACAGGCGCTGCAACGGGAGGGTGACAGCAACATCCGCGAGCTCGCGGGTGGCAGACTGCTAGCCCCCAACCACTACAAAGTGTTGCTCGGAGCCCAGGACCACGAGCGTCTTGCGGGCGACGAGCAGGATGAACTACGCATCACCCAGCTACTCGCAGAGGGCCTGCGAGAGCACCTGGCCGAGTCCGGATGGGATACCTATGGTGACGTCGTAGTCTCCCTGGAGCGCTCCGAGGCGCTGCACACCGGACAGTTCCGAACCAGCTCGTCCGTCGACCCCGACGTGAAAGCGGCCAGCCGACGGTCAGCACCACCTCGCACCGCAGGAGACCGATCCATGAGCCAGCCACCCGGCTACGGACAAGGACAGGGCCAGCCCGGCCAGGACCCTTATGGTCAGGGCGGCTACGGCCAGCAGGGATACGACCAGCAGGGCTATGGCCAGCAGCAGGGCTACGGCCAGCAGCAGGGCTATGACCAGGGCTACGGCCAGCAAGGCGGCTACGACCAGGGCTACGGCCAGCAGGGCGGCGGCTACGGCGGCGGCCAGCAGGGCTACGACCAGGGGTACGGCGGCGGCCAGCAGCAGGGCTACGACCAGGGGTACGGCGGCGGCCAGCAGGGCGGCGGCTACGACCAGGGCTATGGCGGCGGCCAGCAGCAGGGCTACGGCCAGCAGGGCTACGACCAGGGCTACGGCGGCGGCCAGCAGGGCGGCGGCTACGACCAGGGGTACGGCCAGCAGGGCGGGTACGACCAGGGGTACGGCCAGCAGCAGGGCTACGGCCAGCAGGGCGGCGGCTACGACCAGGGCTACAACCAGGGCGGATACGCTCCCCCGGCAACCCAGGGCGGCAACCGTCAGCTGAACGCGACGCTGCACCTCGACGACGGTTCCAACCGCACGTACAACCTCAAGCAGGGTGGAAACGTCGTAGGACGTGGGCAGGAAGCCGACTTCCGCCTCCCGGACACCGGGGTCTCCAGGCGACACCTGGAAATCTCGTGGGACGGGCAGAATGCGATGCTCGCTGATCTCGGTTCGACCAACGGCACCACGGTGAACGGCACGCCAGTGCAGACTTGGCAGCTCGCGGAAGGCGACGTCGTCCGCATCGGCCACTCGTCACTGGTCTTCCGCACCGCGGGCTAGAGGTCGACACGGGCGTCGGTAAGCAACTCAAGGCAGGAGCGGTTACAACCGGTGCCAGAGCTGGTGATGCAGCTGACCAGAGCGGGCTTTCTCGTGCTCCTCTGGCTCTTTGTGCTGGCCGCCCTACGTGTGGTCCGCTCTGATCTCTACGCAGCCTCAGGGCTCCGGGCGTCAGGTCTGCCCGGATTCCGGAGGTCCGAGAAGTCGGCGAGGGGAAGCAAGGCGCCTCGGCAACTCGTGGTCACCCACGGGGCGCTGACCGGCACCCGCATCTCGCTCGACGGCAGGCCGATCCTGATCGGCCGCGCTGACGACTCCACTCTCGTCCTGGACGACGACTTCGCGTCGACCAGGCACGCGAGGCTGTCCATGCGCGGTACCGACTGGTACGTGGAGGACCTCGGCTCCACGAACGGCACCTACCTAGACCGAGCCAAGGTCACCGCACCCCTGCGCGTACCTCTCGGCACCCCGATCCGCATTGGCAAAACGGTGATCGAGCTGCGCTCATGACCTTGGTTCTTCGATACGCGGCCCGAAGCGACCGGGGCCTGGTTCGTTCCAACAACCAGGACTCCGTGTACGCGGGCCCCCGCCTGCTCGCAGTCGCCGACGGCATGGGTGGCCACGCCGCCGGTGAGGTCGCGAGCAAGGTGGTCATCGCCTCGCTGGCCCACGTCGACGACGACGAGCCCGGTGACGACCTCCTCGGCAAGCTCCGCGACGCGGTCGCGAGTGGCAACGGCGCCATCTCCGAGCTCGTGACGAGCGACCCGGACCTGGAGGGCATGGGCACCACGCTCACGGCCATCCTGTTCGCGGGCAACCGCCTCGGGCTCGTGCACATCGGCGACTCGCGCGCGTACCTCCTGAGGGAGGGCACCTTCGCGCAGATCACGCACGACGACACGTTCGTCCAGTCGTTGATCGACGAGGGCCGGATCACGCCGGACGAGGCCGCCACGCACCCGCAGCGCTCGTTGCTGCTGCGCGCGCTCACCGGCCACGACTTCGAGCCGAGCCTCACCGTGCGCGAGGCGCGCTCCGGTGACAGGTTCCTGCTCTGCTCGGACGGTCTGTCCGGCGTCGTGAGCCTGGAGACGCTCGACGAGGCGATCCGCATCCCCGACCCGCAGGCGTGCGCGGACCGGATGATCGAGCTCGCGCTCAAGGGCGGCGGCCCGGACAACGTCACGGTGATCGTGGCGGACGTCCAGGACGTCGCTTTCGGCGACGACTACCCGATCGTCGGTGGCGCGGCCGGTGACGGCAGCGAGGAGCACAACACTCCTCCCGACTCGGCGGCCTCGCGAGCGGCGACGCTCACGCAGCAACGCCCGCCGGCGCCGCAGCGCATGGAGGCACCGCCTCCCCCGCCGCAGGACCCGAAGCGCAAGAAGCGCAACACGATCAAGGCGATCGCGATCGTCTTCGTGCTGCTGCTCCTCGCCTCTGTCGTGGCGGTCGGCGGCAAGCTGTGGCTCAACACCCAGTTCTACGTCGGTGCCACCGAGGACGGCCAGGTCGCGATCTTCCGCGGGCTCAACGGCAGCGTGCTCGGCTTCAAGCTGTCGTCCAAGGTCGAGGACTCGTGTCCGCCGGGGTCGACGGGCTGCACGCCGATCACGCTGAAGGACCTGCAGGAGGCCGGTCGCAAGACCATCACCGCCGGCATCCGCAGCGACAACGGCCTCGACGGAGCACGCGCCGCGGTCCGGTTGCTGCGCACGGAGCACATGCTGCCGCTGTGCAAGGACACGTCGTCGACGTCGAGCACGACCACCACCACGACGCCCCCGACGACGACCAGCGCGCCGTCCAGCTCCGCCTCGACGAGCTCCTCGAGCACCCCGCCGGCGAACGGTTCGCCGAACCCGGAGACGGGGTCAACCGAGCCTTCGCTCACGCCCTCGCAGCAGAAGCCGGGTGTGGAATGCCGGGAGGGTCCGTAGTTGAAGGGCTCGCCCGCCCCCACCGGGGAAGGCTCACCAGGCGCGTCGGCGGCGACCAACACGTCGCCAGGACTGCGGGCGCCGACGAGGCGCGGCACCGAACTGGTGATGCTGTCGTTCGCCGCCGGTCTCGTGACGCTGGCTCTCATCCTGGTGGAGCTCAACCAGGAGCGCTCGCTGAGCCTGAGGATCCTCTACCTCGGTCTCGCGTACCTCGCGCTGTTCGCGTGCGCTCACCTCGCCGTGCGCAGGTGGGCTCCGTACGCCGACCCGGCGATCCTGCCGTGCGTCGCGTTGCTCAACGGGCTCGGCCTGGTGGTCATCCACCGGATCGACCTGGCCATGGAGGGCACCGTCTTCCCGGACGGCTCCACGTGGGACCCGGTGGCGTTCAAGCAGGTCATCTGGACCGGCATCGGGTTGTTGCTGTTCGCGGCGACGCTGAAGTTCCTCACCGACCACCGCATGCTGGCGCGCTTCGGCTACACGTTCGGCCTCATCGGCCTCGTCGCGCTGATGCTGCCCGGTGTGCTGCCCGGCTTCATCGCGCCGGAGATCAACGGCGCGAAGATCTGGCTGCGCATCGGCCCGTTGTCGATCCAGCCGGGTGAGTTCGCCAAGATCCTGCTGATGGTCTTCTTCGCCGCGTTCCTGGTGTCGAAGCGGGACCTGTTCACCGTGGCGGGCCGCCGGTTCCTCGGCATGGACCTGCCGCGCGCCCGCGACCTCGGCCCGCTGTTCGCGGCGTGGGGCGTCACGGTCGCGGTCATGGTGCTGCAGAAGGACCTCGGTTCCTCGCTGCTGTTCTTCGGCATCGTGCTCGTGCTGCTCTACGTCGCCACCGAACGCGCGGCGTGGGTCGTGCTCGGTCTCGGCCTGTTCTCCGGCGGCGCGATCGTCGCGTGGAAGCTCTTCAACCACGTGCAGCAACGTGTCGCGAACTGGCAGGACCCGATCGGTCGCTACGACAAGATCGGCGGCGGCTACCAGATCTCGCAGTCGCTGTTCGGGCTCGCGACGGGCGGCATCGGCGGCGCGGGTCTCGGCGCCGGCCGGCCGGAGATGATCCCCGAGGCGAACACCGACTTCATCACCGCCGTGATCGGCGAGGAGCTCGGGTTCGTCGGCTTCGCGGCGCTGCTGCTGGTCTACATGGTCTTCGCGTTGCGCGGCCTGCGCAGCGCCATCTCCGTGCGCGACAGCTTCGGCAAGCTGCTCGGCGGCGGTCTGGCGTTCGCGGTCTGCTTCCAGGTGTTCATCGTCGTCGGCGGTGTCACCAAGCTGATCCCGATGACCGGTATCACCGCCCCGTTCCTGTCCTACGGCGGTTCGTCGCTGCTCGCGAACTACATCCTGGTCGCGTTGCTACTGCGAATTTCTGCCGCGGCGAGGGCACCGCAGCGGGCTCCGAAGCCGAAACCGCAGCAGCCGGCCATCGCCGACCAGCACACTGTGATGGTGGAGCGTCCCAAATGAACACACCGCTCCGCCGCGTCGGCATGGCCATGATGGTCATGATCCTGCTGCTCCTGGGCAACGCCACGTGGGTCCAGGTGATCAACGCCGACGAGTGGCGCAAGAACGCGTACAACCGCCGCGTGCTGCTCGACGAGTACGCCCGCAAGCGCGGTCTGATCACGGTCGCCGACGGCACGGTGATCGCGGACGTCAAGGAGACGACGGACCGTCTCCGGTTCCTGCGCACCTACAACGCGGGCCCGGTCTACGCGCCCGTCACCGGCTACCTCTCGGTCACCTACGGCACCTCCGGCATGGAGCGCGCCGAGAACGACCTGCTGAACGGCTCAGACGACCGGTTGTTCGCGCGCCGCGTCTCCGCGTTGATCACCGGTCGTGACCCGGTGGGCGGCAACGTGCAGCTCACGCTCGACTCGAAGGTGCAGCAGGTCGCCTACGACCAGCTGACCGCGAAGGGCTTCACCGGGTCGGTCGTCGCGATCAAACCGGCGACCGGCGAGATCCTGGCGATGGCGAGCACGCCGTCCTACGACCCGAACACGCTCGCGAGCCACGACTCGAACGAGCAGGTGAACGCGTGGAAGCAGCTCACGGCCAAGGAGTCGAACGACCCGCTGGTCAACCGCGCGACGCAGGCCCTCTACCCGGCGGGCTCGACGCTGAAGGTCGTGGTCGCCGCGGCCGCGCTCGCGGACGGCAAGAACAAGGACTCGCAGTACACCGCCAAGGGCACCGTCAAGCTGCCGAACACGCAGACGGACCTGCCGAACTTCAACGGCACCCCGTGCGGGCCCGGCGAGACGGTGTCGATGGAGACCGCGCTCGCGAAGTCGTGCAACACGGCGTTCGGTGAGATGGCGGGCCAGGTCGGCGCGAACAAGCTGCGCCGGCAGGCCGAGAAGTTCGGGTTCAACGACCCGGACCTCACCGTGCCGCTGGCCGTCGAGACCTCGACGCTCGGCTCGATCCCGGACGAGGCCGCGCTCTGGCAGACCGGCATCGGCCAGCGCGACGTGCAGATCACCCCGCTCGAGAACGCGGTGATCGCGGCGACGATCGCCAACGACGGCGAGCGGATGCAGCCGTACCTGGTGTCGAAGATCCTCGGCCCGGACCTCAAGTCGATCGACGACACGAAGCCCGACGAGGTCGAGACGGCGATGAGCAAGGCGAACGCCAACGCCCTGCGCGACATGATGATCCAGTCCGAGATCAACACCGGTGGCGAGGGCCGTCTGCAGAACGTGCAGGTGGCGTCCAAGACCGGTACCGCCGAGCACGGCGCCAACCCGCTGCAGAACAAGCCGCACGCCTGGTACATCGCGTTCGCCCCGGCGCAGAAGCCGGAGATCGCGATCGCGGTCATCGTCGAGGACGGTGGCGACCGCGGTCTGGGTGCCACCGGTGGCAAGGTCGCCGCGCCGATCGGGCGCGCCGTGATGACCGCGTACCTGGCGGGTCGCTGATGCTGACCACGGGCCAGCTCCTCGCCGACCGCTACCGCCTCACCAGGCGGATCGCGGTCGGCGGCATGGGCGAGGTCTGGGAGGCGGCCGACGACCGGCTCGACCGCCGGGTGGCGGTGAAGGTGCTCAAGGCCGAGCTGTCGGGCGATCCCGAGTTCCTGCACCGCTTCCGCACCGAGGCGCGGATGACCGCGTCGCTCAACCACCCCGGTATCGCGTCGGTGCACGACTACGGCGAGACCGCGTCGATCGCGGAGGGGCCGGAGGACACGGCGTACCTCGTGATGGAGCTCGTCGAGGGCGAGCCGCTCGCGACGATCATCTCGCGGGGCCGGCTCACCGCCGAGGTGACGCTCGACCTGCTGGAGCAGACCGGCAACGCGTTGCAGGCGGCCCACGAACGCGGGCTCGTGCACCGGGACGTGAAGCCGGGCAACATCATGGTCACGCCGTCGGGGAAGGTGAAGATCACCGACTTCGGCATCGCGAAGGCCGTGGACGCGGCACCCGTGACGCGGTCCGGCATGGTGATGGGCACGGCGCACTACATCGCGCCAGAGCAGGCACTCGGCGGCGAGGCCGAACCGGCGAGCGACGTCTACTCGTTGGCGGTGTGCGGCTACGAGTGCCTGGCCGGTCACCGGCCGTTCCTGTCGGACAACGCGGTGACCGTCGCGATGATGCACATCCGCGACATCGCTCCGCCGCTGCCGCGGGACGTCCCGCCGGGAGCGCGGGCGTTGATCGAGGCGACGCTGGTGAAGGACCCGCGGCAGCGCTACCGGACCGGTGGCGAGTTCGCCGCGGCCGTCAGCGCGGTGCGGGTGGGCCAGCCGCTGCCGACGCCGTCGGGGTTCTCGATGCCCCAGGTGGTGCCCCAAGGGGTGCCGCAGCAGGTCGTTCCCCAGCAGGCTCCGCCGCCCCCTCAGGTGTCGCAGCCGCTGCCGATTCCCGCGCAGCTGCCGCACCACCCGACGGGACCGGTTCGTCTCGGAACTCCGCCTGGAATGCAGCCTCCGCACCACACCGGCACGTTCACCCCCATGCCGACCCCACCGGCGAGAAACCGGACCGTCATCTGGGTTATGGTCGCTTTCCTGGTGACCGTGCTGCTGGTGCTCGGCGTGGTCGTCCTGTGGAAGCTGACCGTGGACACGGGTGACGGCAACGGGCAGGGGAACCGGCCGGCGACGTCCAGTTCGACGAACGCGAGCCCGCCGGCGAACGGCCAGAAGCCGGACTCCGCGGACCGGATACCGGGCAACGCGACGAAGCTGCTCGACGAGGACGACTACATCGGTCGTTCCGCCGACCAGGTCAGGACAGACCTGATCGACCACGGCTTGGTGCCCAAGGTGCAGAGCCCCCAGGGTGCATCTCCGGGCGACCTGAAGAAGTGCCGAGTCACCGCCATCGAGCCGACAGGCGAGGTGCCGGCGGGCTCGCAGGTGAAGGTGACGTGCGCGCCATGAGCAAGACCAGAACCGACTTGGGAACACCGTCGACGAGGAGCGGGACGAAGCACCGATGAGCACTCCGCGACTGCTCTCAAACCGCTACGAACTGGGTGAGACCCTCGGGTACGGCGGCATGTCCGAGGTTCACAAGGGGCGGGACGTCCGCCTCGGCAGAGACGTGGCGATCAAGGTGCTGCGAGCCGACCTCGCCCGTGACGCCCAGTTCCAGGAGCGCTTCCGCCGCGAGGCGCAGAACTCCGCCGCACTGAACCACCCGGCGATCGTCGCCGTCTACGACACCGGTGAGACGCAGACCGAGTACGGCCCGCTGCCCTACATCGTGATGGAGTTCGTCGACGGGCGAACGCTGCGCGACATAGTGAAGACGCAGGGACCGCTGTCGGGCAAGCGCGCCATGGAGGTCATGGCCGACGTCTCGGCCGCGCTCGACTTCAGCCACCGCCACGGCATCGTCCACCGCGACGTGAAGCCGGCCAACGTGATGATCACGAAGTCCGGTGCCGTGAAGGTGATGGACTTCGGCATCGCCCGTGCGCTGCACGACGGCCAGGCCGCGGTCACGCAAACCGCCGCGGTGATCGGCACGGCCCAGTACCTGTCACCGGAGCAGGCGCGCGGCGAGTCCGTCGACGCCCGTTCCGACGTTTACGCCGCCGGTTGTGTGCTGTTCGAACTGCTGACCGGGGAGCCGCCGTTCACCGGTGACTCGCCCGTCGCGGTCGCGTACCAGCACGTGCGGGAGGACCCGAAGGCCCCGTCGCAGCTCAACCCGAAGGTGTCGCCGCAGCTCGACGCGATCGTGCTGAAGGCGATGTCGAAGGGTCCGGCGAACCGCTACCAGTCGGCCGCCGAGATGCGCGCCGACCTGGTGCGCGTGCTGTCGGGTCAGCGCCCGTCCGCGCCGGCCGTCATGACCGCCGAGGACCGCACCGCCGTGATGAACGAGCAGGCGCGCGCCACTCGCACGCAGGTGGTGACCGGCGGCAGGCACCGCCCGGCGGCGTTGAAGTCGGAACCCGAGGACGACTACGACCCGCTCGCCGAAGAGGAAGAAGAGCGTCGCGCGCGGCGCAAGAAGGCCATCATGGTCACGCTGGTGGTGATCCTCTGCGCGGCGGTGCTCGGTCTCGCCGCGTGGATCACCGCGAGCGTGATGAACTCCGGCAGCGACGCCACCACCAAGGTCGGCGTCCCCTCGATCGAGGGCCTCAGCCCGCTCGAGGCCAAGGAGAAGATCACCAAGGCCGGTCTCGTGCCCACGCAGGAGGACGTCGCCTGCGAACCCGGCGCGAACGGCGCGGCGGCCCCGTGCAACGCCGACCAGATCAACAAGGTAATCGCCACGAACCCGCCCGGCGGCAGCCAGGTCGACAAGGGGTCGACGGTCAAGATCTCCGTCGGTGCGCCTCCCGGTGAGGGCACCGTGCCGGACCTCGTGGGCAAGACGCCGCAGGAGGCCCAGGCGATCCTCGACAAGGACCCGAACGGCTTCAAGCTGACGCAGGCCGCCGACCAGGTCGAGGTCGACGACACGAACAAGGTCGGCAAGGTCGCCGGCCAGAACCCCGCGAGCGGCCTGAAGCTCAAGAAGGGCGGCTCGATCAGCATCCAGCTGGGCAGGGCACCCGACAAGATCAACGTGCCGAACGTCGTGGGCGACGACGTGGAGGACGCCCGGCAGACGCTGGTCGGTTCCGGCTTCAAGGTCAACGTCGAGACGGTCGACAGCGCGAAGCCCGAGAACGAGGTCATCTCGCAGACGCCGACGGCCAACAACAAGGCGGCCAAGGACACGACGGTCACGCTGAGGGTGTCGAAGGGCAACCAGCTGGAGATGCCCGACCTGGCCGGTCTCACGCAGCGCGAAGCCGAGAACAAGCTGAAGGCGCTGGGCTGGAACGGCAACCTCAACGTCGAGGAGCAGCAGGTCAGCAGCCCGCAGCAGGACAAGAAGGTGATCACGCAGAACCCCGGCAAGGGTCAGCCGTTCACCAAGGGCTCGACGGTGACGATCACGGTGGGCAAGTTCGGGATCATCACCTCGTAGGGCGACGAGGCAGTGCGAAAGGGCGGCTTTCCTGCGGGAAGGCCGCCCTTTCGCTCATCGGCGGGCGGCGGAGGCGAGGGTGCGCATGCCGTTCTCGAGCTGCGCGACCGTCGTCTCGGGCACCTCGAAGCCGCAGACCTTCAGCCAGTTGGCGAGCATGCGGTGGCCGCCGTCGGTCAGCACCGACTCGGGGTGGAACTGCACGCCCTCGACCGGGAGCTCCCGGTGGCGCATGCCCATCACGATGCCGCTCTCGGTCTTGCCGGTGACCTCGAACTCCGCCGGGATCGTCTCCGGCAGCACCGTCAGCGAGTGGTAGCGGGTCGCGATGAACGGCTGCGGCACACCCGCGAGCACGCCCTGGCCCTCGTGGAAGACGATGCTCGTCTTGCCGTGCAGCAGCTCGGGCGCGCGGTCGACCGTGGCACCCCACACCACGCCGATGGCCTGGTGCCCGAGGCAGACGCCGAAGACGGGCTTGCCGGTGTCGGCGCACTTCTTGATGACGTCCACGCTCGCGCCGGCGCGCTCGGGTGTCCCCGGCCCCGGGCTGACGAGCACCCCGTCGACCTGGCCGATCTCGTCGAGGTCCACCTCGTCGTTGCGCCGCACGACGCACTCAGCACCGAGCTGGGCCAGGTACTGGACGAGGTTGTAGACGAAGCTGTCGTAGTTGTCGACCACGAGCACGCGCATGGGTGGAGCCTAGTCGGTCGAGTCGAGTGAGTTAGCTCTCGTCTTCACTGAGGTAAGGCTATCCTAAAATAGGTGTCATGAGTCGCCCCTTGCGCGTAGCGGTCATCGGTGCCGGACCGGCCGGCGTCTACGCGGCCGACATCCTGACCAAGTCCGACGTGGACGTGCGGATCGACCTGTTCGACCGGCTGCCCGCCCCCTACGGCCTGGTCCGGTACGGCGTCGCCCCGGACCACCCGCGCATCAAGGGCATCGTCACCGCCCTGCAGAAGGTGCTCGACAAGCCGGCGGTCCGCTTCTTCGGCAACGTCGAGTACGGCGTGGACCTCAAGCTCGACGACCTGCGCCACCTCTACGACGCGGTGGTCTTCTCGACGGGCGCCGCCACCGACCGCCCCCTCGACATCCCCGGCATCGACCTGCCCGGCAGCTTCGGCGCGGCGGACTTCGTCTCCTGGTACGACGGCCACCCGGACGTCCCGCGCACCTGGCCCCTGACCGCGACGTCGGTGGCGGTCCTGGGCGTCGGCAACGTGGCCCTCGACGTGGCGCGGATCCTGGCCAAGACCGCCGACGAGCTGCTGGTGACCGAGATCCCGCCGAACGTCCACGAAGGCCTGAGCACGTCCCCGGTCACCGACGTGCACGTCTTCGGCCGCCGCGGACCCGCCCAGGCGAAGTTCACGCCGCTGGAGCTGCGCGAGCTCGACCACTCGCCGAACGTCGAGGTGATCGTCCACGCCGAGGGCATCGAGTTCGACGAGGCCTCGATGCACGCGATCAGGACCAGCAAGCAGGTCGAGATGATCGTGAAGACCCTCCAGGAGTGGGCGATCCGCGACGTCGGCACCCGTCCCCGCCGCCTGCACCTGCACTTCCTGGAGGCCCCGATCGAGGTGCTCGGCACGTCGTCCGTGACGGGCCTGCGCACCGAGACCCAGGAGCTGACCGGCGACGGCAACGTCCGCGGCACCGGCGTCCACACCGACTGGGAGGTCCAGGCCGTGTACCGGGCCGTCGGCTACCTCTCCACGCACCTGCCCGGCATCCCGTTCGACCACGTCTCGGGCACGATCCCGCACCTGGCCGGCCGCGTGCTGGACCTGGACGAGGTCCCGATGCCCGGCGTCTACACGACGGGCTGGGTGAAGCGCGGCCCGATCGGCCTGATCGGCCACACCAAGGGCGACGCCCTGGAGACCGTCACGAGCCTGCTGGAGGACGCCGAGTCCCTCCCCCGCTGCGCTTCGCCCTCGCCCGAGGCCGTGGTCGAGTTCCTGACGCAGCGCGGCGTGCCGTTCGTGACGAACGAGGGCTGGCGCCGGCTCGACCTGCACGAGGTGGCGCTGGGCGCGGTGCAGGGCCGCGACCGCGTCAAGGTCGTGGCGCGCGAGGAGATGACCGCGGTCGCGAACGGCTGACCGGCTTGAGCGGCCCTGTCCTTCGAAAGGCACGGGGCCGTTCCACGATGAAGCCGCCATCGCGCGTGGGCGCGGTGGCGGCTTCAGCAGTTCCGGCCGGCTACTGCGTCGTGACGTTGTTGAACGGCAGCTTCGGCTCCGCCCACGGGAACACGACGAACATCAGCAGCGCGACGATGCCCGTCACCAGCACGACCGCCTCGATGACCTTGAGGAACAGCGGCCCCGGCAGGTGCCGCCAGACCCAGCCGTACATCAGCCCTCCGTCATCTCTGGCGGCACGAAGTTGTCGGCCACGGGGTAGCTCTTGGTCTCGATGGCGTGCACGATCAGCCGCTGCCGGTCGGAGAAGCGCGGGTGGCAGGTCGTCAGGGTGAGCAGGCGGGCCTGCTTGTCGGCCGGCACGGACGTGCCCACCTGGTGCGGGATCGGGGCGATGACCTCGCCCTGGGTCGGGACGACGATCTCCTGGCCGACGGTCTTGGCGTAGGCGTCGCCGAGCGTCGTCGACAGCGGGGCGACACCGGTGCAGGCCGCTTCCTTCGACCGCGGGTTCGAGGCCCAGCCCGCGACCTCGCTGCTCATGGGCAGGACGCGGTAGACGAACCACTGCGTCTGCGTCTGCACGACCACCGCGTCGCAGGAGCGGAGCAGGTCCAGGTCGTTGAACGGCGCGCCCTTGCCGACGCGGTGGCCGGCGATGGAGAAGTTGCCGGCCTCGCCCGGCTGGGCGGTGTCGACGTAGTGGCCGGGGCCGATCTCCAGGTGCTTGTCCGTCGTGCCCTCGACGACGGAGAACTTCCAGTCGTTGCCGAAGACCGGGATGTACATCTTCGCGAAGGCCTTGCCCTCGATGAGGTTCAGCTTCGACTGGCGGTTCGGGTCGGCGGGAGGCGGCGTGACGGTGTTCGAGCTCCACTCGGAGTCGAGGGCCGCGGTGGCGTCCTCCTGCTTCTCCGCGGAGAGCAGGTCGGTCACGTAGACCTCGTAGACGACGAACAGGAGCACGACCAGGCCCAGCGTGATGAGGGTTTCGCCCACACCGCGGACGGCCTTGCGCGCCATGCTCTCCGGAGGCGGAGCCGGCTTCTCCTGTTCGCCGTCGAAGTAGTCGTCATCGTCGTAGTACTCGTCGTCGTAGTCGTCCTGGACGCGCGGGATCACTTCCGTGGGCGGATCGACCGGGCGGGGACGGGGCGGACGAGGGGGCATTCCGCGGTGGGGCATCGCGCGCGGTGGCATTCCCGCGCGGGGCATGCCACCGGGCGGCGTGCCCAGGGGCATTCCGCGTGCCGGGGTGCCGGGGGGCGGGCCCTGGGGACCGCGCGGCGGAGCACCCGCCGGGGGAAGGCTGCCGGAGAAAGCGCTGGTGAACTGCGTTGCTTCCGGCGGCGGCAGCGGACGGGGAGAAGGGGTGGCCCGCACGTGCTGAAGGTCGTCACGGCGGGGTGCAGGACGCCGGGGCGGCGGCTGCTGCGGTCCAGAGTTCACCAGAGCACCTCCGCGCGGACTGTGAACTGAAAACAACTGCGTCTTCCAGGTGGTTCGCTCACCACGGTCGCTACGTTAACGTGTCTCCTGAGTAGTGCACGTAAACTCGCGTCACTCAGGGATATCCACGTCAGGCGAGGACAGCATGCCAAAGTCCAAGGTCCGGAAGAAGGCGGCTTACACCGCACCCACTGACCGCCGTACGCCGGTCAAGGTCAAGGCAGCGGGGCCGTCACACCCGGTCTACGTCGTTGTCATGCTCGGCTTCATGCTGCTGGGCCTCTCGTGGCTGGTCGTCAACTACATCGCGGCCGAGAAGATCCCGTTCATGCTCGAACTGGGCGCGTGGAACTTCGCGATCGGCTTCGCGCTCATGATCATCGGTCTGCTCATGACGATGCGCTGGCGCTAGGCGCTCGGCACGTCACAGCTCGTACAGGCCGGCCCGGACGTCACACGTCCGGGCCGGCCTTTGTTCTGGCTCCGTTCACCGGGTTCATCCGAGCGTCACCGAAGCACACCGCTGTAAGTCATCCCCATTGGGGACAAGTCCTGTGGACAACTTTGCACCAAAATGCACAAGCGACGGTTTCCCCTCATAAGGACCCGTTCGGCTGTCCACATTTCATGCGGCACACTCGACGGTGTGACACGCACCTGGTCCACTCCCGCCCCGATGGTCGCCTTCGCGTGGGTCGGCGCGCTCGTCCTCGCCGTCGCGGCGGTCCTCGTCGACGACAACGCGGGCCGTCTCCTCGTCGGGCTGGCCGCGTTGCTGGTCACCTACCTCGCGGCGTTCGCGACCATCGCGCGGCCAAGGCTCACCGCGAACGCGGACGGGCTCGCCGTGCGCGGGCTCGCGAGCACGACGCGGCTGCCGTGGCACGAGGTGAAGGTGAAGCTGCAGACCACCCGCCGGCTCGGCAGGGAACAACAGACTTTGGAACTCGACGCCGACGACCGTCTCGTGGTGCTCACGAAACTGGACCTCGGCGTCGATCCCGAAGAAGTCGCCGGAGTGCTGCACGCATTGCGCCCCTAATTCGGGGTGCAGGTCCTGGCGATCTCGAGGAGGACTTCCGCGTCCGTGTCGAGTTCGGTGGCGCGCAACAGGAACATGCCTCCGAGCAACACGACCGCGGCGACCACCGCGGCGATCTGGTAGAGATCGCGGTTCTTCTGCGGCGCCCTGACCATCGCGAGCGTCAGCAGGCCGCCGACGACGAACCCGCCGAGGTGCCCGAGCAGCGACGCGTTGGTGAAGAGGTTCGACACCAGGTTGATCCCGACGACCACGACGATGGTCGAGATGTCGCGCTTCTGCCGCTTGAACACGATCAGCAGCGCGCCCATCAGGCCGAACACCGCACCGGACGCACCGGCGAGCTGCTGGCAGACCGTGCCGAAGTAGAACGCCGCCGCACTGCCGCCGAGCAGCGACAAGAAGTACACGGCGCTGTACCGCAGCCTGCCCAGCTCCTGCTCGACGACCGGACCGACCACGAAGAGCGCGGCCATGTTGAGCGCGAGGTGGATCAGGCCGAAGTGCATGAAGCCCGACGTGACGATCCGCCACCACTCACCGCCGGCGGTGACGTCGGGGTACAGCGACGTCGCCTGGAACAGCTCCGACCTGGAGTTGTTCATCGGGCTGCCGGACTGGACGACCGTGACCACGTACGCGAGCACGTTGAGCGCGATCATCACCTGCGTGATGATCGGCCGGCCGTTCGAGACCTGCGCGCCCGCGAGCGTGCGCGGACGGCGGACCGTGCGGGCACCCTCGTTGACGCAGTCGACGCACTGCATGCCGACCGAGGCGTCGCGCAGGCAGTCCGGGCACGCCGGACGGTCGCACCTGGTGCAGCGCAGCCGGGTGGGCCGATCGGAATGACGTGCGCAGACCGGGGTCTCCGGCTGCGCTCCGACCGGCCCGTCCGGTGGCACGAGTGCGTCGCTCACGCGCGTTCGATCGTGATCCGCTCGATCTTGATGTCGTTCACGGGGCGGTCGCCCGCACCGGTCGTGGTGTTGCCGATCGCGTCGACGACGTCGCGCGACTCCTGGTCCGAGACCTCACCGAAGATCGTGTGCTTGAAGTTGAGCCACGTGGTCGGCGCCACGGTGATGAAGAACTGCGAGCCGTTGGTGTTGGGCCCGGCGTTCGCCATCGCGAGGATGTACGGGCGGTTGAACTGGAGCTCGGAGTTGAACTCGTCGGCGAAGCGGTAGCCGGGGCCACCGCGGCCGGTGCCGGTCGGGTCGCCGGTCTGGAGCATGAAGCCGGCGATGACGCGGTGGAACAGGGTGCCGTCGTAGAACGGACCCGTCTTCCCGCCGCTCGCGTTGGCCTCGGTGTACTCCCGGGTGCCCTCGGCGAGTCCGACGAAGTTCGCCACCGTCTTGGGGGCGTGGTCGGGGAACAGGTTGATGCGGATGTCGCCCTGCGTGGTGTGCAGGGTCGCCGTCACCTTGGTCCCGACGAAGGATTCGTTGCTGTCAGCCACCACACCATCGTGCCATCACAGGCGCGGATGTTCAGGAAGGGGCACGATGGGGTACCTCAGGCTCACAAGCTGACGACAACGTGTGGAGCGCAGAATGGACGAGGTGGACGTCATGACCCGTGCCGGCGAGTCCGTTGGCAAGGCAGTCGGCACGGGTCTGAAGGCCGCGCGCCAGGGGGTCGTTCGCGCAGGTCACGCCGCCGAGGCGAAGCTCGCCGACCGCGGCATCACGACCGACCAGGTGCGTGGCGCCCTCGTCGACCAGGCCGACACGCTCATGAGCAAGGCCGAGAGCTGGGAGAAGCAGACCCGCCGCTCCCGCAAGCGCTTGGCCAAGAAGAGCGCGAAGACGCGCGCCGACCTCATGGGCAGGGCCGAAGTGGTGCGCAAGGAAGTGAAGAAGGCGGCCAAGACCGCGCGCAAGGACGCGAAGGTCCGCGCCAAGGAGATCCGCAAGGCCGCGGCCCAGCTGAGCGGCGACGCGCCGAAGCGCCGCCGTTGGCCGTGGGTCCTCGGTCTCCTGATCGCGGCCGCCGCTGCCGGCTACGTCGCGCTGACGCGCCAGCCGCAGGAGGTCCAGCTGCACGAGGAGGAGCAGGCTCCGCTGCCGGAGCCCGTTCTGAACGGGCAGGTGCCGACCCAGAAGGAACCGGCGAAGTAGGCAAGATCGCAGAACGGGGTGGCTCTCGACGCCGAGAGCCACCCCGTTTTCGTGCGTCCTAGAGCTTGAGGCCCTTGATCGCCTCTTCCGCGATCCGCCGAGCTTTGATCGACTGCTTCTGGTTCGTCGTCACGACCACGGCGGCATCCGCCTTGGAGACCGCGTAGACGACACCCGTGTCACCGCTGACGTACCCTCCGGTCCACCCGGTGGGCTGACTGGCAGGCTGCGACCCGTCCGGCGCCGCCTCGTTCACGATCAGCTTGGCGACCCGCTCATCCCCCACGTACACGCGCACGGTCAACTGGATCTCAGTTGCGTTGGCGTAGAAAAAGCACGCTGGGTGAGGTTTTTCCGTTGACAGTTTCACTTTGGGTACACGCTGCCCGTTGGCCTCGGCGACGAACGCCGTCGCCAGGTACGGACAGGTGCCGTCGGTAGCGGGCTGTGGCGCGGGCGGCACTGTCGGTGCGGCGCTGGTCGTGGTGGTGACCTGCGTCGTCCGGGTGTCCGGCACAGGCACACCTTGGGAGACCTCCGTGCCGCACGCGGCGAGTACGCCGAGCAGGGGCAGCAACAGTGCTCGTTTCATAGGGGCAACAGTCAACCAGATACCAAAAGCGCCTCGAGCGGGACACTCTAAATTGGTCCATACCTTTTGTGCCCTGACCCTTGCCCCCGAGCCCCGGAAGGACCTTGACCATGGAGTTCCTGGAGCAACGACGAGAGCACGCCCTGGCGCTCTTCCGCATCGTCCTCGGTCTGTTCTTCGTGATTCACGGGGTGCAGAAGATCTCGAAGGGAACCGAACTGCTGTCCTGGCCGGCCGGCCCGATGAGCCTCATCGAACTGATCGGCGGAGGCCTGATCCTGATCGGCCTGTGGACGCGCTGGGCAGCGTTGCTCACCTCCGGCGCCATGGCCTACGCCTACTTCGTGGTGCACCAGCCCAAGGGCCTGCTGCCGATCGAGAACGGCGGCGAACTGGCAGCCGTCTACTCGTGGGCGTTCCTGCTGCTGGTGTTCACAGGAGCGGGCGCGTGGAGCATCGACCAGCTCCGCACGAAATCGCAGAAGAAGGCACTCGCCACAGCGTGAGTCCGACCGATGCTGCACAGAGGCCCTGTTCGCAACGAGGCGAGCAGGGCTTTCGCACACCAGCAGACGCAACGGCGAAGCCAAGCCCCCAAGCGATGCCGAAGGCGAGCAGTGACAACCCCGCACTTCCAACCGCGATGCCGAAGGCGAGCCGTCTTCCCTGACGCCGATGGGTAGCGGTGCACCCACTCGTGGTTTGGCGATTGGGGCTTGACTTTGGGTGCGAGGTGCTACCCCTTTCGGGATCGGCCGGTTGCGAAGCATCCGGCCTTTTCCGGCCGACTGAGCGCCTCGCAAGGGCCCCGAAGTCAAGCCCCAATCGCAATCGTCGCGGAGCGGCGATGTACCCAGTCTTTCGTCCGAGGTGCACGCCCACGCTGGAACAGGCACCAGACCGCAATGGCGACCACGCCGGAACTCGCATTCCGGAACGCAAAAGGCTCGTACCCACAACAGGTACGAGCCGGATACGTGGAGACGAGGGGAATCGAACCCCTAACCCCCGCCTTGCAAAGGCGGTGCTCTGCCAATTGAGCTACGTCCCCGAAGATCAGGGGCGGACAAAGCCGCCCCGCGAGATCAGTCGGTGGGGGCGGTGGCCTCGCGCCACAGGTCCGCGTCGGCCTTGGCCGAACGGCTGCGCTTCACGAAGAACAGGACCGCACCGGCGACCACGACGAGTGCGATGATCTTCTTAGCCACTGGAAACCCCTCCAAGACTGTTATGCCCCGACCTACCGCACCAGCCTACAGGCTTTGCGAGACTTGGGCCGGGGCTCCGGGACGCGGTCCCAGACAAGAATGATGATTCGAAAGAAAATCGAGTGGGCCTAGGAGGACTTGAACCTCCGACCTCTTCATTATCAGTGAAGCGCTCTAACCGCCTGAGCTATAGGCCCTCGATCATCACCCCTTGGGGCAACGAGGAGAACCTTACAGGATCGCCTTCGCTGCCCCAAATCAGGGGGGTCACTCGCGCTCGGAGAGCGTCAACTCCAAGCCACCGGCCAGATCCGCGGACACGTTGTAGACGAACGCGCCGACGGTCGCGAGGGCCGTGAACAGGACGATGTTGACCGCGCCGATGATCGCCGAGACGCCGAACACGCGGCCGGCGCTGATCAGCGGTTCGCCCGGCTCGTTGGCCTGGAGCAGGTCGTTCGCGGTGCTGTTGATCTTGTCCCAGACACCCATGCCGTGCAGCACGCCGTAGAGCACGCCGACGGCCACCAGCCACACGAAGAACAGCGCGACGCCGAGCACCAGGGCGAGCTTGAGCACCGACCACGGGTCGACGCGCTTCACCTGGAGCGAGGCGCGGCGCGGGCCGCGACCGGGGCGGCGGGCCGACGGGGTGGACGCGGCGGGCCGGGCTCCGGCGTTGCCGAGGTTCACCGACGTGCGGCTGCTGCCGAGTCCGACCGGCACCGCCGAGCCCGTGACCACCGGCTTCTGCACCTTGACGGTGTCCGGGTCGGTCGACGGGAAGGCGGGCTCCGGCTGGGACGACGACGGCACGGGCGGTGCGCCCGGGACCACGTACGCCTCGTGCGAGTCCTGGTGCGACGCCTCCGTGTCGTTCGTCACGCGCTGCCAGGGCGGCGGTGTCGAGACGACGACGGGTTCGTCCGCCGGAGCGGGAGCCGGGGTGGCGGCGGCAGGCGCCGGTGCGGGCGTTGCCGGCGCGGGCTTGGCCTGCGCCGGAGCCGCCTCAGCGGGTGCGGTCTGCGCGGGCTTGGGCTTGGCCTGGGCGGGCGTCGCCGGTGCGGACTTCTCCGGTGTGCTGAGCGAGACCGTCTTCTGCTCCTCGGCCGGTGCGGCCTTCGCTGCGGGTTCGGCGGGAGCGGGAGCAGCCGGAGCAGGAGTGGCCGGCTTCTCGGCGGACTTGGTGGCCTCGGCCGCCTTCTCCGCCGACACCGGCTTCGTCTTGTCCTGCGCGTTTCCACCCGAGGAACCGGAGGCCGCCGGTGTGGCCTTCTCCGCCTTCTCCGCGTTCTGCGCAGCACTCGGCGGAGTCGGCTTGGTGATCACCGCGGTCTTGTCCGCGTCCCGACCTTCGCGGTTCTCGGGTGGAGTCACGAGCTGTTCCTTACCCTCTCGCTAGCAAGTTCCGACTACTCGGCCGAGTCGGTGGGGGGTGCTGCCTGGTCGGCGTCGGCGACAGAGCCCTCCGCGGCAGACGTCTCACCGTTAACGACGTCGCTGGGCTCGTCCGCGTTGCGCGCGACGGCGATCAAAGTGGTGCTTTCGCCGAGGTTCATCAGCCGCACGCCCTTCGTCTGCCGTCCAGCCTTGCGCACCTGTTCGGCTCGGGTCCTGATGACCCCGCCGCTCGAGGTGATGGCGTAGAGCTCGTCGTCGACGTCGACGATGAGCGCTCCGACCAGCCTGCCACGTCGGCGGTCGTGCTGAATGGTCAGCACACCCTTGCCACCCCGGCCCTGGACCGGGTAGTCCTCGATCGGAGTCCGCTTCGAATACCCACCGTCGGTGGCCACCAAAACGAAGAGTCCCTCTTGGACGACACCGACCGAGAGCAGTTCGTCGTCCGCGTTGAACCGCATGCCCTGAACGCCCGACGTGGCTCGTCCCATCGGACGCAGCACGTCGTCGGTGGCGTGGAAGCGGATCGACTGGCCGTCGGCGGAGACCATGAGCAGGTCGTCGTCGGCCGAGCAGAGCACGGCGCCGACGAGCTCGTCGTCCTCGCGCAGGTTGATGCCGATGAGTCCACCCGATCGGTTGGAATCGAAGTCGGAGAGCTTCGACTTCTTCACCAGACCCTTGCGGGTGGCCAGCACGAGGTACGGCGACACGTCGTAGTTCTTGATCTGGATGACCTGCGCGATCTCCTCCTCCGGCTGGAACGCGAGGAGGTTCGCGACGTGCTGGCCGCGGGCGTTGCGGTTCGCCTCGGGCAGTTCGTACGCCTTCGTGCGGTACACGCGGCCCTTGTTCGTGAAGAACAGGATCCAGTCGTGCGTGGAGCACACGAAGAAGTGCGCGACGATGTCGTCCTGCTTGAGCTGCGCGCCCTGGACGCCCTTGCCGCCGCGCTTCTGCGCCCGGTAGAGGTCGGTCTTGGTGCGCTTGGCGTAGCCGGTGCGCGTGATCGTGACGACCACGTCCTCGACCGCGATCAGGTCCTCCATGGACACGTCGCCGTCGAACGGGATGATCTTGGTGCGGCGGTCGTCGCCGAACTTCTCCACGATCGCCGTGAGCTCGTCGCGCACGATCTTGCGCTGCCGCTCGGGCTTCTCGAGGATGTCCTTGAGGTCGGCGATCTCCAGCTCGATCTCGGCGAGCTGGTCGATGATCTTCTGACGCTCGAGGGCGGCCAGGCGGCGGAGCTGCATCTCCAAGATCGCGTTGGCCTGGACCTCGTCGACCTCGAGGAGCTCCATGAGGCCGGTGCGCGCGATGTCCGGCGTCTCGGACCGGCGGATCAGCGCGATCACCTCGTCGAGGTGGTCGAGCGCCTTCACCAGACCGCGCAGGATGTGGGCGCGTTCCTCGGCCTTGCGCAGGCGGAACCTGGTCCGCCGCTGGATGACCTCGATCTGGTGCTTCACGTAGTGGCGGATCATCTGGTCGATCCGCAGCGTGCGCGGCACGCCGTCGACCAGCGCCAGCATGTTGACGCCGAAGGAGTACTGCAGCTGGGTGTGCTTGTAGAGGTTGTTCAGCACGACCTTCGCGACCGCGTCGCGCTTGAGCGTGATGACGATACGCATGCCGATGCGGCGGTTGGACTCGTCGGCGATGTTCGCGATGCCGGTGAGCTTCGCGTCGCGCACCAGGGCGGCGATGTTCTCGACGAGGTTGTCCGGGTTGACCTGGTACGGCAGCTCGGTGACGACCAGGATCGTGCGGCCCTTGGCGTCCTCGTCCATCTCGACGACGGCGCGCATGCGGACCGAGCCGCGGCCGGTGCGGTACGCGTCCTCGATGCCGGACGTGCCGAGGATCTGGCCGTAGGTCGGGAAGTCGGGGCCCTTGATCCGGGCGATCATGGCTTCGAGGGTCTCCTCGTCGGAGGCCTCGTGGTTGTCGAGCGCCCAGACCACGCCGTCCGCGACCTCGCGGAGGTTGTGCGGCGGGATGTTGGTCGCCATGCCGACCGCGATGCCGGAGCTGCCGTTGATCAGCAGGTTCGGGATGCGCGACGGCAGGACCGTCGGTTCCTGGATGCGGCCGTCGTAGTTGTCGCGGAAGTCGACGGTCTCCTCTTCGATGTCGGCCAGCATCTGCATGGCCAACGGGGAGAGCCGGCACTCCGTGTAGCGCATGGCGGCGGCGGGGTCGTTGCCCGGCGAGCCGAAGTTGCCCTGGCCCTGGATCAACGGGTACCGCATCGCCCACGGCTGGGCGAGGCGCACCAACGCGTCGTAGATCGCCGAGTCGCCGTGGGGGTGGTAGTTGCCCATGACGTCGCCGACGACGCGGGCGCACTTGTTGAAGCCGCGGTCGGGGCGGAAGCCCGAGTCGAACATCGAGTACAGAACGCGGACGTGCACGGGCTTGAGCCCGTCGCGCACGTCCGGCAGCGCACGACCCACGATGACGGACATCGCGTAGTTGATGTACGAGTTCTGCATCTCCTGCTGGATCTCGACCGGCTCGATGCGGTCGTGCTCCGGGGGCAGAGTCGTCTCGCTCACTGATCTCTTTCCTTCTCGCCGGAAACGCCGGGGTGCTCAGGAGTCAAGGCCGGACCGGTGGTGCGGCGCAGACCGCGCCGCACCACTAGATGTCCAGGAACTTGATGCTCTTGGCGTTGCGGGTGATGAACGAGCGGCGTGCTTCGACGTCCTCGCCCATGAGCACGCTGAACAGCTCGTCGGCGGTGGCCGCGTCGTCCATGGTGACCTGCCGCAGGATCCGGTTGGCCGGGTCCATCGTGGTCTCCCACAGCTCCTCGGCGTTCATCTCGCCGAGACCCTTGTACCGCTGGATGTTGTCGTCCTTGCCGAGCCTCTTGCCGCCCTCGATGCCGGCCTTGATCACGGCGTCGCGCTCGCGGTCGGAGTAGACGTACTCCGGCTCGGCGCGCTGCCACTTGATCTTGTAGAGCGGCGGCTGCGCGAGGTAGACGTGGTTGTGCTCGATGAGCGGCTGCATGAAGCGGAACAGCAGCGTGAGCAGCAGCGTGCGGATGTGCTGGCCGTCGACGTCGGCGTCGGCCATCAGCACGATCTTGTGGTAGCGCAGCTTGGTGAGGTCGAACTCGTCGTGGATGCCGGTGCCGAGCGCCGTGATCAGCGACTGGACCTCGGTGTTCTTCAGGACGCGGTCGATGCGCGCCTTCTCGACGTTGATGATCTTGCCGCGGATCGGCAGGATCGCCTGGTACATCGAGTCGCGGCCCTCCTTGGCCGAACCGCCCGCGGAGTCGCCCTCGACGATGTAGAGCTCGCAGCGCTCTGGCTCCGTCGAACGGCAGTCCTTCAGCTTGCCGGGCAGGCCGCCGATGTCGAGCGCGCCCTTGCGGCGAACGAGCTCGCGCGCCTTGCGGGCGGCGATGCGGGCCTGCGCCGACGACACCGACTTGGTGACGATCGTCTTGGCCTCGTTGGGGTGCCGCTCGAACCAGTCGGCCAGGTGCTCGTTCGTCGACTTCTGCACGAACGACTTGGCCTCGCTGTTGCCCAGCTTGGTCTTCGTCTGGCCCTCGAACTGGGGCTCCTTGAGCTTCACCGAGATGATCGCCGCGAGACCCTCGCGGATGTCGTCGCCGGTGAGGTTCGCGTCCTTCTCCTTGAGGAGCTTCTTCTCACGCGCATACTCGTTGACGACGCGCGTCAACGCGGCGCGGAAGCCCTCCTCGTGGGTGCCGCCCTCGTGCGTGTTGATCGTGTTCGCGAAGGTGTAGACCGACGGCGTGTAGCCCGTGTTCCACTGCATCGCGACCTCGACCTGCAGGTCGTCGCCCTGCGCCTCGAAGCCGATGACCTTCTGGTGCACGGCCTCGCGCGTGTGGTTGATGTGGCGGACGAAGTCCTCCAGGCCACCGGGGTAGTGGTAGACCCGCTCCTTCACCGCGGCCTTGTGGCCGTCGGCGTCGGCTTCCTCGTCCTCGGCCGAGACCCGCTCGTCGCGCAGGACGATGGTGATCCCCTTGTTGAGGAACGCCATCTCCTGCAGGCGGCGCGCGATCGTCTCGACGTTGTACTCGGTCGTCTCGAAGATGTCGGGGTCGGCCCAGAACGTGACGGTGGTGCCCGTCTCGTCGGTCGCCTCGCCCTGGCGCAGCTCGTGCGCGGGCTTCGAGTTCTCGTAGCGCTGGGTCCAGACGTGGCCCTGCCGCTTGATCTCGACCTCGACGGCCGTGGACAGCGCGTTCACCACGGAGATGCCGACGCCGTGCAGACCGCCGGACACCGCGTAGGAGTCGCTGTCGAACTTGCCGCCCGCGTGCAGCACGGTGAGCACGACCTCGACGGTGGGCCTGCCCTCGACCGGGTGCACGTCGATGGGGATGCCGCGGCCGTCGTCGATCACCCGGACGCCGCCGTTGGCCAGCAGGGTGACGTCGACCGTCGTCGCGAAGCCGGCCATCGCCTCGTCGACCGAGTTGTCCACGACCTCCTGGACCAGGTGGTGCAGACCGCGCTCGCCGGTCGAGCCGATGTACATGCCCGGCCTCTTGCGCACTGCCTCGAGACCCTCGAGGACGGTGATCGAGGACGCGCCGTACTCATTCTTCTTAGCTGACACGGGCCTGGAGTCTCCTCGCTGATGCGGGCAGAGCCGCACGGTGATGGGTGACGCTCCCGTGATTCTACCGGGCTACCCCGACAGAAAGGGGCCAAGGACACCTTTGAATCGGTCACAGACGCCCTCACGGGACCCAAAACGGGTCAGGACGGCTGAAAAGGGGGTTCAAATCCGCTGGTGAACGCTCATTGAGCCACAGAACGGCCGCTGAGCCCCCGACGTCGCCTCACCCGTAGGTGTCACGCGGACCGCGCCCAGGCGCGTGCCTGGGGCCGTGTCGCCAGCTCGGAGCGTCCGGACCCTTGATCTTGAGCTTCTTGACGACGCCGTGACCGATGCCCGCGGCGATCCGCTTGATCAGCTCGCGCTGCAGCAGGCGCAGCTGGGTGGCCCACGCCGTCGACGACGCCTGGACCGTCAGTTCCCCGTCACTGAGCGCGATCGGTTTCGCGTGCTCGGCGACGTCCTCTCCCACCAGTTTCGCCCACCGGGCGAAGACCTGGCCACCCTGCAGCTGCTCGACCCAGCCGCGGTCCGCCGCGATCCTGGACGCGATCCGCCCGAGCGGCTGGGGGTCGCGGTCGTCGGGTCCGGGACCGGACCAGCGACGCCGGCGGCGGTTGACCGGACGGCCCTTCGACTTGCTCCCCGGCACCCTGCCGCGGGCCTTCGCGGCGGCCTTGGCGGCCTCCAGCGCTGCTCGCGCGAGGTCCGAACCCTTGAGTTGTTCACCCTCGGGTGTGAATGAACCTGTGGACAAGTCCGGATTTGTGACGGAGTTATCCACACCATCCACAGACTTGTCCCCAGATGTGTGGGCGGACACACCCGATCGAGCTACATGTGGGGGCTTCGAACCCCCAGAGTCAGGCGTCGGGTCAGACACGCCGCACCTCCCCGCCGTGGACCTCGAACCGGGCACCGCTGAGCTCGTCGGGAACGTCCTCCGCCACCGCCGCGGTGATGAACACCTGCTCGGCGCCGGCCGCCACCTTCGCCAGCTGCTGTCGGCGGCCGCGGTCGAGCTCCGCGAAGACATCGTCCAGCACGAGCACCGGTTCGATGCCGTCGACACGCATCAGCTCGTACCCCCCGAGCCGCAGGGCGAGCGCGAACGACCATGACTCTCCGTGACTGGCGTAGCCCTTCGCGGGGAGCTCGCCGAGCGTCAGGTCCAGGTCGTCGCGGTGGGGACCGACCAGGCACACGCCGCGTTCGATCTCCTGCCGCCGCACCCGGTCGAGCTCGGCCAGCAGCAGGTCCTCGATGCTCTCCCGGTCCTCCGGCAGCTCGCCGACGCTCGACCGGTACGAGATGAGCGCCGGCCGCGACTCCGGTGCGACCTCCGCGTACGCCGAGGTGACGTGGTCCGCCATGTCGCGGACCAGCTTCACCCGTGCGGCCAGCAGCTCCGCGCCGTGCTTGGCGAGGTGCCCGTCCCACACGTCGAGCGTGGACAGCTCCGCCGACCGCGAGTGCTTCACCGTCTTCAACAACGCACTGCGCTGCTTGAGCACGCGGTCGTAGTCACTGCGCACACCGGCATAACGCGGTGCGCGCAGCACGAGCATCTCGTCGAGGAACCGCCGCCGATCGCTCGGATCGCCTCTCACGAGAGAGAGGTCCTCCGGTGCGAACAACACGGTGCGCAGAATCCCGAGCACGTCACGGGGGCGCGGCACCGGACCGCGGTTGATCCGCGCCCGGTTCGCCTTGCCCGCCGTGATCTCGAGTTCCACGAGCAGCTCGCGGTCGTCGTTGACCACGGCCGCCCGCACCACGGCGCGCTGGGCGCCGTGCCGGATCAGTGGAGCGTCCGTGGCGACGCGGTGCGAACCGAGCGTCGCCACGTACCCGATCGCCTCGACCAGGTTCGTCTTGCCCTGGCCGTTGCGGCCGACGAGCACCGACACGCCAGGGTCGAACGCCAGGTCGGCGAGCTCCCACGAGCGGAAGTCGCTGACCTGGAGGTGTCTGACGTGCACTCGGACTAGCCCTGGGTGCTGCCGGAACCGGACGACGGACCGGCGAGGTGCACGGAGTGACCACCGAACTGGTTGCGCAGCGCGGCGACGGCGCGCATCGCGGGCGAGTCCTCCTGGCGCGAGGTGAACCGGGCGAACAGCGCGGCGGAGATCACCGGGAGCGGCACCGCGTTGTTGATGCCCTCCTCGACGGTCCACCGGCCCTCGCCGGAGTCCTCGACGTACCCGCGGAGGTCGTCGAGCTCCGGGTCCGACTCGAGCGCGCGCACCAGCAGGTCGAGAAGCCACGACCGCACAACGGTTCCGCGCTGCCAGGCCGAGATCACCGCGGGCACGTTGTCCACGACGTCGGTCTTGTCGAGCAGCTCGAAGCCCTCGGCGTACGCCTGCATCAGGCCGTACTCGATGCCGTTGTGCACCATCTTCGAGTAGTGGCCGGCGCCGACCTTGCCCGCGTGCGCGAAGCCTTCCTCGCGCGGACCCTCCGGACGCAGCGCGTCGAAGACCGGCATCGCCTGCTCGACGTGCTCCGCGGTGCCGCCGACCATCAGCGCGTAGCCGTTGTCGAGGCCCCACACGCCACCGGACACACCGGCGTCGACGTAGCCGATCTCCTTCTCCGCCAACAGGTCCGCGTGGATCCGGTCGTCGGTGAACTTGGAGTTGCCGCCGTCGATCACGAGGTCGCCCGGCGACAGCAGCTCGGACAGCTCCTTCACCGTGTTCCTGGTGATGTCGCCCGCGGGCACCATCACCCACACCACGCGCGGCGCTTCGAGCTTGGACACCATGTCCGCCAACGACTCCGAGTCGCTGACCTCCGGGTTGCGGTCGTAGCCGATCACCTCGTGACCGGCACGCCGCACCCGCTCGCGCATGTTGAAACCCATCTTGCCGAGGCCGACGAGTCCGAGCTGCACGGTGTTCTCTCCCAACGTTTCTGTTACCCGGTAAGGGTTTAGCCGGGCAGGCGCACGGGCATCAGGAGGTACAGGTAGCCCGGCGCCACGTTGCCATCCTCGTCCACCGGCTTGAGCAGCGCCGGTCGGCTGGGTGTGGTGAAGGACAAGTGGACGCGGGGCGTGCGCACCGCACCGAGACCGTCGAGGAGATACCCGGGGTTGAACGCGATCGTGACCGCGTCGCCGGTGTACTCGACGGGGAGCTCTTCCTCCGCCGAGCCCTCGTCGTCGCCACCGGCGGACAGGCGCAGGCCGCCGTCGACGAACTCGAGCCGGACCTGGGTGCCGCGCTCGGCGACGAGTGAGACGCGCTTGATCGCCTGGACGAGCGTGTCGACCTCGATGATCGCCGCGGCCGAGTGCTCGCTCGGCAGGAGCTGGCGGTACTTCGGGAAGTCCGCGTCGAGCAGGCGGGTCGTCGTGCGCTTGCCGGAGCCGGACAGGCCGAGCAGCCCGTCGTTGGCGGCGAGCGACATCTCGACCTTGCTGCCGCCGGAGCCGAGGGTCTTCGCCGCGTCGCCGAGGGTGCGGGCGGGGACGAGGACCGCGACGTCGCCGAGCGTCGCGTCCGGCTCCCACGGGAACTCGCGCATCGCCAGGCGGAAGCGGTCGGTGGCGACCAGGGTCAGCTTGCCCTCGCCGATCTCGACGCGGACACCGGTGAGCATCGGGAGCGTGTCGTCCTTGCCGGCCGCGACGGCGACCTGGCCGACCGCTTCGCCGAAGACGTCCCCCGGGAGCTCGCCGATCAACTGCGGCATCGACGGCAGGGCCGGGTAGTCCTCGACCGGCATCGTCGGGAGGCTGAACCTGGCGCTGCCGCAGCTGATCATCATGCGAGAGCCGTCGACCGCGATCTCGACGGGGTGGTTCGGCAGCGCCTTGGTGATGTCGGCGAGCAACCGGCCGGAGACGAGGGCGCGGCCGCCGTCGGCGATCGTCGCCGGGACACCGACCTGGGCGGAGACCTCGTAGTCGAACCCGGAGACCGTCAGCGAGTCGTCGGACTCCGCGTCGAGCAGCACGCCGCCCAGCACGGGAACCGGCGGTCGGGACGGCAGGCTGCGGGCGACCCAGGCGACTGCGTCGGCCAGGCCGTCGCGTTCGACGCGGATCTTCATGAGGCGTCCTTTCCTCGGCAGTCGGCAAGCCCCACCACGACAACGTGCCAGTGGGGGTTCGGGGAGCCTCGACCCTCGGCTGACCGAGGTGCGGAGCAACCACGTTAGAGCGTCCTGGCCCTTCCCGTCACTTCGGGGTTCGGGCACCGATCCCCGGGAACCATCCCCCGCTGTTTTGCTTTTGAGTTCTTCATTGGAAGAGATCAACAGCAGTAACAGTAGGGGTTGTGGATAGTGGGGACAGGCGTTAAACCTGCTGGTCAAGGTGTCACCCACCATGTGGACCGAACGGGGATGGCACCCGGGGACAGATCGGCGCACCCGGGGACAGCCAGTTGTGCACACCTCGCGATCCACAGATCGTCCACAGTTGTCCCCGGGTGCGTCCCCGGGTGCGGGGCAGTTGTACCCGGGTGTTCAACAGGCTTCTGTGGCCAGATCGTGGCCGGGGCCACAAACTTTTCCAGTTGTCCCCACCCCTTCGAGTGCCGGGGGGTAACAGAAACCTCTGGCGAGCGGCCGGAACCCGTTGATCCCACCCGGGTTCGAGCGCGCGCGTACGTGCCGTGTGCTGGTCGTACGTCGGTGCGTCCCGATAGGCGGCCGTCGGGGTACGGAACGCGGTCCCGTTGCGGGCGAACGAAAAAGGGGCCCTCCGTGTCGGAGGACCCCTTCGCGGTACCCGGGTGGGATCAGGGAGCGTGGCGGGCGCGCTGCTTGATCCGCGACGTCAGTTCCTGCACCTGGTCGTAGATCCGCCGGCGCTCGGCCATCTCCTTGCGGATCTTCTTGTCCGCGTGCATGACCGTCGTGTGGTCGCGGCCGCCGAACGTCTGGCCGATCTTCGGCAGCGACAGGTCCGTCAGCTCGCGGCACAGGTACATGGAGATCTGCCGCGCCTGCGCCAGCGCCTTCGTCTTACCCGGGCCGCACAGGTCGTCGATCGAGACTCCGAAGAACTCGGCGGTGACCGCCATGATCGTCGGCGCGGTGATCTCCGGCGCGTGCGAGTCGGGGATGAGGTCGCGCAGCACGATCTCGGCGAGCTGGATGTCGACCGGCTGGCGGTTGAGCGACGCGAACGCCGTGACGCGGATGAGCGCGCCCTCGAGCTCGCGGATGTTCCGCTCGATCCGGGAGGCGATGAACTCCAGCACGTCGGCCGGGGCCGCGAGCCGGTCCTGGGCCGCCTTCTTGCGCAGGATCGCGATCCGCGTCTCCAGCTCGGGCGGCTGGATGTCCGTGATCAGACCCCACTCGAACCGCGTGCGCAGGCGGTCCTCCAGCGTCTCCAGCCGCTTGGGCGGCCGGTCGCTCGACACCACGATCTGCTTGTTCGTGTTGTGGAGCGTGTTGAACGTGTGGAAGAACTCCTCCTGCGTACCTTCCTTGCCCTCCAGGAACTGGATGTCGTCCACGAGGAGGACGTCGATGTCCCGGTAGCGGCGCTGGAAGGCGACCTTGCGGTCGTCGCGCAGCGAGTTGATGAAGTCGTTGGTGAACTCCTCGGTCGACACGTACCGCACGCGCATGCCGGGGAACAGGCGCTGGGCGTAGTGCCCGACGGCGTGCAGCAGGTGCGTCTTGCCGAGGCCGCTCTCACCCCAGATGAAGAGCGGGTTGTACGCCCTGGCGGGAGCCTCGGCGACGGCGACGGCCGCGGCGTGCGCGAACCGGTTCGAGGCGCCGATGACGAACGTGTCGAAGTTGTACTTCTCGTTCAGCCGGGTCTGCGACGGCGAGGGGTTCGCCGGTCGCGTGTACGGGAGGTTCGTGTTCGGCGTGGCGACCGCGGCGGTGTTCGCCGAGTTGAAGGTCGGCCAGATCTCGGTGACGGCGGCGAGCGCGTCGCCGGCTTCGTCCACCTCTTCTTCTCCCCCGTCAGCGCCGACGCCCTCGTCCGCGAGGACGGGCGTGTCGCCGTTGGGGACGCCCGCCACGACGGGTGCCGTGACCGGCTGCGCCGCCTGGGCGGCCTGAGCTGCTTGAACGGCCTGGATCGCCTGCACCGAGATGGGCGTGGTCGGCGGGCTCACGACGGGACTCACCGGTTCCGGCGAGTCGACCTTCACCGCGAGGGACACCGACCGGCCGAGCCGGCGGGACAGCGCGTCGGTGATCGGGTCGCGCAACGCACGTTCGATCGCCTCTTTGGCGAAGTCGCTGGGGGCCGCGAGCAGGGCCGTTCCGTCCAGCAGACCGATGGGACGGGTGACCCTCATCCACGCGCGTTGCTGAGGGGACAGGTGGCTCGTCGCCAGTTCCTGCACCACCTCGGCCCACACGAGACCAAGGTCGACCTGCTGGTTCGACACCTCCGCGCTCCCCTCCCCTCCGCCGGAGCCCACGACTCCACTTGTGGACACGGAGAATAGAGGTATCCACAGAGTTATCCACAACTGTGCACTAAAAGGTGCGTTGTGTTGCCGGTCCGATGGCGGCTCCCACGCCAACCCGGCCACGCGCGAAGGACGAACGGTAACAAGGCGCGGCACGCCTCACAAGACGTGGCATCGGCCACCCCGATTTGGTCGCCGCACCCGGGCATGCGTACCCTCGTAGTGTCTCCCGCTTGCGACGGGCGCCTTTCGCGCGCCTACGTCCACTGCCATCGGGGGCAACCACAGAGGCTTTGTCAGCAGTGAAGCACCGGGAGAACCGACCGTGAGCAAGGGTAAGCGCACCTTCCAGCCCAACAACCGCCGCCGCGCGAAGACGCACGGCTTCCGGCTGCGCATGCGGACCCGCGCCGGCCGCGCCATTCTGGCCGCGCGCCGCAGCAAGGGCCGTGCCACTCTGTCCGCCTGACAGCGGCTGGTAAGCGCAGCGTCGTCGTGCTCCCACCGGCCGCCCGGCTCACCCGCAGCCAGGACTTCGGCCTGGTGGTCCGCCGAGGCCGCCGCGCCGGACGACCCCGGTTGGTCGTCCACGTCTTGAAGCCCGACGTGCCCACCTTGGATTCGTCCAAGGTGGGCTTCGTCGTGAGCAAGGCAGTTGGCAACTCGGTGGTGCGCCACCGCGTGTACCGCCGTCTCCGCCACGTCGTGCGCCCGCGCTTGGAAGACATGCCGCCGGGAACTCTCGTCGTGGTCAGGGCGTTGGCACCAGCAGCCGACGCGTCGAGCTCGGAGCTCGCCGCGGACTTCTCGTCCGCGTTGCGCACACTTCTGACTGGCAAGGTGCCGCGATGACCACGTTGCCCGCGAAGGTCGCGCTGCTTCCGGTGCACTTCTACCGGAAGTTCGTCTCACCGCTGCTGCCGCCGACCTGCCGCTTCTACCCGAGCTGCAGCGCGTACGCGGTGGAGGCGCTGACCGTCCACGGTGCGCTGCGAGGAACCTGGCTGACGATCCGCCGGTTGCTGCGCTGCGGACCCTGGCACCCTGGAGGCCTGGACCCCGTTCCGCCGAGGCGGCAGGTCCCCGACGTATCCACCGAGGAGTAGTCCGTGCTCAACTTCATCTACTACCCGGTGTCCTTCATCTTGTGGTGTTGGCACTGGGTGTTCGGCAAGGTCTTCGGTGAAGCGAGCGGGTTCGCCTGGGCGCTGTCCGTGATCTTCCTGGTCTTCACCCTCCGCGCCATCCTCTTCAAGCCGTTCGTCGGCCAGGTGCGCTCCATGCGGCGAATGCAGGAGTTCGCCCCGGAGATGCAGAAGATCAAGAAGAAGTACCCGAACGACCGCCAGCGCCAGGCGCAGGAGATGCAGAAGCTCCAGTCCGAGCACGGCGTGAACCCGCTCGGCGGCTGCCTGCCGATGCTGGTGCAGATCCCGGTGTTCATCGGTCTGTTCCACGTGCTGCGCTCGTTCAAGCCCGGCTGGGGCGAGGTCTACTTCTTCGACGCGAAGGGCGTCGAGTCGTTCGTCAACGCGAAGCTCTTCGGCGCGAACCTCTCGACGTTCATCACGATGCCGGCCGACCAGCTCGCGCAGTTCGGCACCGAACGCCTGAACGTCATCCTCGTGTCCGTGCCGCTGATGATCGTGGCGTCCATCGCGACCCACTTCACGGCCCGCCACTCGGTCGCCCGTCAGAACGCGTCGGCGCTGGACAACCCGCAGACGGCCATCATGAACAAGCTGACGCTCTACATCTTCCCGCTGGGCGTCCTCGCGGGTGGCTTCTTCTTCCCCGTCGCGATCCTCATGTACTGGCTGTCCAACAACGCCTGGACGCTCGGCCAGCAGCACTTCGTGTACAAGCGCATCGACGCCGAGGAAGAGCAGAAGAAGGCGACGGCCGTCGAGACACGTCAGGCTCTCGCCCCCAAGCCGGGCGTGAAGCCGACCAACCCGAAGAAGCCCGCACCGGGCGCCAAGCCGGCCAACGGCGTCAAGCGCCAGCCGACCGCGGGCCCCGGCGGCTCGGGTTCGAGCGCGACGCCGGCCTCCGGTTCGACCGCCGCCAACGGCTCGTCGAACACCGAGATTCCCGGCCTGACCCCAGGCCGATCCACCAGCAAGAAGCCGGGCAGCAAGAAGCGCCGCTGATTTCGGGCGTTGCCCCGGAGAGGAGACATCGTGTCGGAGACCTTGCAGGCGACCGACGACGTGGAGGCGTCGACGCCGGCTGAAGAAGCCGGGACCGAAGAGGCCGAGCCGCAGTCGCAGAGCAAGACCGAGGACCTGCTCGTCCAGGAAGGCGACATCGCGGGCGACTACCTCGAGCGCCTGCTGGACCTGCTCGACTACGACGGCGACATCGACCTCGACGTCGAAGGCGGCCGCGCGGTCGTCAGCATCGACGGCGGCGAGGACCTGGCCAAGCTGGTGGGCCCCCGAGGCAACGTCCTCGAGTCACTGCAGGAACTCACCCGCCTGGCCGTGCAGCAGGAGACGGGCGTCCGCTCCCGCCTGATGCTGGACATCGCCCAGTGGCGAGCAGGCCGCAGGGCAGAACTGGCCGAGCTCGGCCGCACCACGGCGGAGAAGGTGGCCGCCTCCGGCGAGCGCTCCCGCCTGCACCCGATGACCCCGTTCGAGCGCAAGGTCGTCCACGACGCCGTCGCGGCAGTCGCCGGCGTCCACAGCGAAAGCGAAGGCGAAGAGCCGCAGCGCCGGGTCATCATCTTCCCGAAGCCGTAACCGCACTCCCCCGCTCCACCGCGAACGGCCCCTGGTTCCCCGGAACCAGGGGCCGTTCGCATTCCCGGATCCGCGCGGCTGAGGGACGCGGGCAAACCGAGTCGGGCGCGAAGGAACGCGAGCACGGGATGAGACCACGGGGATGCGGCGGAGGTGGACGAGCGGAAGCGCAGGGGCGGAGGCGGGCGAGCGGGGGTCAGGCGCGGAGGGGTAAGGCGCGGATGTGGACGAGCGGAGGCGCAGGCACGGACGTGGAGGTGTGGATGTGGACGGGCGGATGTGGACGGGCGGAGGTCGAGGGGCGGAGGTCGAGGGGCGAATAGAAAGACGCGGATGGACCGGCGGGGACACGGCGTATCGCGAACCTCGGACACATGCGCGATGAGCCAAGCCCGCGATTCGGCTCCCCTGTCGGGACCCGCTCTCCTCTCACGGGACGAGCGCTAGCAAGCGATGCCGAAGGCGAGCAGTAACAACTCCCCACGCACTCCCACAACCGCGATGCCGAAGGCGAGCCGTGCAGACCTTGCGCCGATGGGTAGCGGTGCACCCACTCGTGGTTAGGCGATTGGGGCTTGACTTTGGGTGCGAGGTGCTACCCCTTTCGGGATCGGCCGGTTGCGAAGCATCCGGCCTTTTCCGGCCGACTGAGCGCCTCGCAAGGGCCTCGAAGTCAAGCCCCAATCGCAATCGTCGCGCAGCGGCGATGAACCCCGCCGCGTCGTCCGAGGTGCACGCCCACGCTGGAACAGACACGGGACCACCAAAGGCGACCACGCCGGAACAGCCACTGGTCTCAACAGAACCCAACCGCGTTAAACCCCAGAACCCACTGTTCCACGTGAAACCCCCAACGACTCCCCCACCAAACCGCCCCAAGCCACGACCACAACACCACGCCAACCCAGAACCAACCCAACTTTCCCCAAGTTTCACGTGAAACAACGCTCAGGATTTGGCGCACCACACGGTCGATCCGTCATGATGGTCCCCTGGCATTCGCCAGCTTTTCCACCCGGCCGCCGGACAGCCGCCGCCGTGTGGTTTCACGTGAAACGCTCGCGGACGGAGAACATGGCCGGGGAGTTGCCCGACAACGCGAAGCTCGTATTCGGTGAGCACGTCGACCGTGCCGCCGAGTTCGTCAGGCTCCTGGAGGAGCACGGCGTCGAGCGTGGACTCATCGGTCCTCGCGAGGTCGACAAGATTTGGGATCGCCACGTGCTCAACTCGGCGGTCATCGAGGAGTTGTTCCAGCCGAACGAGCGGGTCGTCGACGTCGGCTCGGGTGCGGGGCTGCCGGGCGTGCCGCTTGCCATCGCGCGGCCCGACCTCCGGATCACGCTCCTGGAGCCGATGGCGCGCCGCATCGCGTGGCTCGAGGAAGTGAAGGAACGGCTTGAGCTCGACAACGTCACGGTGCTCCGCGGCCGGGCGGAAGAGGGGCCGATCCGCAAGCAGCTGCTGAACTGCGACGCGGTGACGGCGCGGGCGGTGGCTCCGTTGGAGAAGCTGACGAAGTGGTGCCTTCCGCTTCTCAAGGGTGGCGGGCGGATGGTGGCGCTCAAGGGCGAGCGCGCGCAGGAAGAGCTCGATCGCGACGGCGACGCGGTGCTGAAGGCCGGGGGCGGCAACGCTCAGGTCGTCGTCGTGGGGGCTGACGTACTTGAAGTGCCTACGACGGTGCTCATCGTCGAGCGCCAGACACGGAGGGATCGGTGAGCGTGTACCCGGAGTTCCAGTCCGCCGACGTTTCACGTGAAACCGCGCCTCCTCAACCCCAAGCCAAGCCGACCAACAACGGAGATGACAGCGCCGTGGTGTGGACCCCGATTGCAGAAGAGGCGGCTCGTGCGGCTAGCGTGCTGCACCCCGACGAGTCACTGCTCCCCCGCCCGACACATCGCCGGGTGATCACCGTCGCCAACCAGAAGGGTGGCGTCGGCAAGACGACGAGCACGGTGAACCTCGCCGCGGCGCTCGCGATCCACGGGCTCAAGGTGCTCGTGATCGACCTCGACCCGCAGGGCAACGCCAGCACGGCGCTCGCGGTCGAACACCGCAGCGGCACGCCGTCCGTCTACGAGGTGCTCATCGGCGAGATCTCCATCGCCGAGGCGGCTCAGGTCAGTCCGACGTCGCCGAACCTCTACTGCGTGCCCGCGACGATCGACCTCGCCGGCGCCGAGATCGAGCTCGTCTCGATGGTGGCCCGCGAGTCGCGGCTGAAGGAGGCGCTCTCCCCCGAGGCGCTCGACCAGCTGCAGCCCGACTACGTCTTCATCGACTGCCCGCCGAGTCTCGGTCTGCTGACCGTCAACGCGATGGTCGCCGCGCAGGAGGTGCTGATCCCGATCCAGTGCGAGTACTACGCGCTGGAGGGACTGAGCCAGCTGCTGCGCAACATCGAGCTGGTGCAGCAGCACCTCAACCCTGACCTCTCGATCTCGACGATCCTCCTCACGATGTACGACGGCCGCACCAAGCTCGCCGACCAGGTGACCAGCGAGGTGCGCGGTCACTTCGGCGACGTCGCGCTCAAGACGGTGATTCCGCGCAGCGTGAAGGTCTCCGAGGCGCCAGGATTCGGGCAGACGGTGTTGACTTACGATCCGGGTTCACGCGGGTCGATGAGCTACCTCGACGCCGCCAAGGAGATCGCACACCGCGGGGCGAACAGGGGAAGCGCATGACGGAACAGCGCAAGGGTGGACTCGGGCGCGGCTTGGCCGCGCTCATTCCGCAGGGTCCACCGGCTGGTGCGCCTGCCATCAGCCGGCCCGCCGCGGTCGGCAACGGTACGGGGACCAAGGCTCCGGCCGCGCCGGTCGGTGAGGTCGCCGGGGCGCACTACCGGGAGATCGCGGTCACCGCGATCAAGACCAACCCGAAGCAGCCGCGCCAGGTGTTCGACCCGGACGCGATCAACGAGCTCTCGTTCTCCATCAAGGAGTTCGGGCTCATGCAGCCGATCGTGGTCCGCGAGCTCGGTGGCGACACCTACGAGCTCGTCATGGGCGAGCGGCGGTGGCGGGCGACGCAGCAGGCCGGGCTCAAGACCATCCCGGCGATCGTGCGGCAGACCGCCGACGACGTGATGCTGCGCGACGCGTTGCTGGAGAACATCCACCGCGTCCAGCTCAACCCGCTCGAAGAGGCGGCGGCCTACCAGCAGCTGCTGGAGGAGTTCGGCGTCACGCACGAGGAGCTCGCCGATCGCATCGGCCGCAGTCGTCCCGTCGTCACGAACACCATCCGGCTGCTGAAGCTCCCCCTCCCCGTCCAGCGACGGGTCGCGGCGGGTGTGCTGAGCGCCGGCCACGCGCGGGCGCTCCTCGGTCTGGACGACGCCGGAACGCAGGAGGACCTCGCCGCACGGATCGTCGCCGAGGGCATGTCGGTCCGCGCGACCGAGGAAGCGGTGACGATCGCCAAGAACGAGAAGCCGAAGAAGGAGAAGCCCGCTCCCCGGAAGCAGATGCACGCACCCGGTCTGCAGGAGCTCGCGGAGCGCCTCTCCGACAACTTCGACACCCGCGTGAAGGTCGAACTCGGGCAGCGGAAGGGCCGGATCGTCGTCGAGTTCGGGTCAGTTGACGATCTTGAGCGCATCGTCGGCATGATCAGCCCGAACACGGCAATTCGGACATCGGAGTAGGCCCATAGGATCACCCACGGGCCTTATGTCACGGTGACGATGACGCCCCGCATCCACCTGGATACGGGGCGTCACCTACGAAAGAAAGATCAACGAGCGACAGCGCGCTCGATCAAACCGGCGTAGATCTCACCCAGCGACTGCCCCGCCGCCTCGACGGCCATCGGCAGGAGCGACGTCTCGGTCAGTCCCGGCGACACGTTCACTTCGAGGAAGTAGACGGTCCCGTCCTCGGCCACCACCGCGTCGGTCCGCGAGACGTCCCGCAGTCCGAGCAACCGGTGCGCCGCGACGGCGAGCTCCCCCACCGCCTTGGCGGCAGCGGCGTCGAGCCGAGCCGGCGCGTGGAAGTCGGTCAGGCCCGCGGTGTACCGAGCGGTGTAGTCGTACACCCCGCTCTCCGGAACGATCTCGACCGCCGGCAGCGCGTACGGACCCTCGGGCCCGTCGACCACCGCAACCGCCACCTCCACGCCGGAGATGAACTGCTCGGCCAGCACGGTGTCGCCGTACGCCAGGCACCCCACCATCGCGGGCGGCAGCTCGGCCGCATCGCGGACGACCTGCGCGCCCAGCGCCGACCCGCCCTGGTCCGGCTTCAGCATCAACGGCAGCCCGAGCGTCGACACCATCGCGTCGAGCACCGGCTTGGCACCCAGCTCCCGGAACGTCGCGTGCGGCAGCACGACCCACTCCGGCGTCGCGAGCCCGGCACGGGCCAGCTCGGCCTTGGCGGTCGGCTTGTCCCACGCCCGGCGGCACGCCCGCGAGTCGGTGCCGACGTACGGCACCCCGAACATCTCGAGGATCGCCTGCACCGACCCGTTCTCGCCCTCACCGCCGTGCAGGGCGACGACGACGGCGTCCGGCCGGTCCGAGCCGAGACGGGCCAGCAGCGACGCGTCCGCGTCCCACTCCTCCACCGTCATGCCCACCGACCGCAGAGCGGCCGACAGCCGGCGACCCGAGCGGATCGAGACCTCACGTTCGTGGGAGAGCCCACCGGACAGCACAGCGACCATGCGGTCAGCCACAGCACAACTCCAAGGATCAGGCGGTGTCAGGCGACGGGGTCTGCGGACCGGACAGCTGACGGCCCGGCGTCGCCCCGAAGGTCGCGGCCAGCTGCATCTCCTCCTCGATGACGTTCGCCAGGCGGCGGACGCCCTCTCGGATGCGCTCCGGGGTCGGGTAGCAGTACGAGATGCGCAGCTGCCGTGACCCGAACCCGTCCGCGTAGAACCCGGTGCCGGACGCGTAGGCCACGCGGGCCGTGACGGCACGGGGAAGCATCGCCTTCGTGTCGATGCCCTCCGGCACCGTCACCCAGACGTAGAAACCGCCGTCGGGAATGTTCCACGTGGAACCTTGCGGCATGTGCTGCTCGAGCGCCGAGATCGCCGCATCACGCCGTTCCCGGTACGCCTCGCGGTAGGTCTTGATCTGGCCCTTCCAGTCCTGGGTCGACAGGTACCGGGACACGACCATCTGGTTCAGCGTCGGCGGGCACAGCGTGGCCGACTCTGCGGCCAGGACCAGCTTCTCGCGCACCGCGTGCGGCGCCAGCACCCAGCCGACCCGCAGACCGGCGGCGAACGTCTTGGAGAACGACCCGAGGTACACGACGTTGTCCGGATCCATCGACCGCAGCGCCGGGTAGGTCTGGCCGTCGAACCCGAGCAGCCCGTACGGGTTGTCCTCCACGACCAGCACGCCGTACGAGCGGCAGATCTCGAGGATCTCGGCCCGCCGGGACACCGCCAGCGTCACGCCGGCCGGGTTGTGGAAGTTCGGGATCGTGTAGAGGAACTTGACCCGCTGCCCGGCGCGCTTGCAGGCTTCCAGGGCCTCGCGGAGCAACGACGGCACCAGACCGTCGGCGTCCATCGCGACGTGCACGACCTGCGCCTGGTAGGCGGTGAACGACCCGAGGGCCCCCACGTACGACGGACCCTCGGCGATCACGACGTCACCGGGGTCGCAGAAGATCCGGGTGACCATGTCGAGGCCCATCTGCGAGCCGACCGTCACGACCACGTCGTCCGGGTGGCCGTTGATGCCCTCCAGCGCCATCACGTCGCAGATCTGCTCGCGCAGCAGCGGGACACCGTGCGCCGAGCCGTACTGCAGCGCCACCAGGCCCTCGGTGGCGACGAGCTGACCGATCTCCGCGGACAGCGAGTCGAGAGGCAGTGCGGCCAGGTGCGGCATGCCGCCGGCCAGCGAGACCACCTCGGGACGGGACGCGACCGCGAAGAGTGCCCGGATCTCGGATGCCGTCATCCCTGCCGTGCGCGCTGCGTAGCGGCGGAGGTGGGGGTCAAGGCTTCTGGGGCCCTGCTTCGCGGGCTGTCCGGGCACAGTCATGTGGGACTCCTGAATAGGAAATGTCCCGAGCGAGTGTAACCGTCGTCCCGTTCAGGGCACGCGCCTTCCCGGTTCCGTCACATTCGCCTACCCTCGTATGAGTTCGCTGTGTGTGTTAACGGGTGGAGGTCGGGGTGTCCCGTCGCGTCGTGGGCGTCACGTTGGACAACCTGGAGCATCTCTCCAAGCACAGCCGGACGTGCGTCTTCTGGGAACTGGCTCCTCACCTGCGCGAACAGGCCGAGGAGTACGGGGACACGGAGTTCGAGAAGGAAGCCTGGGTGTCCAGCGTCCTGCTCGAATGGGGTTCGTGCGGCCGGCTCATCTACTGCGACGGCATCCCTGCCGGTTCGGTGTTCTACGCACCACCGGCGGCCGTTCCGCGCAGCGCTGCCTTCCCCACGTCCCCGGTGAGCCCGGACGCGGTCCTCATGACGTCGCTGGACGTCCTCCCGGAGTTCCGAGGGGGCGGACTCGCCCGCGTGCTCGTGCAGGCCGTGGCGAAGGACCTGACGCGTCGTGGCGTGAAGGCCATCGAGGCGTTCGGCGACATGCGCCCGGACGACGAAGAGCCCAGTTGCGTCACGCCCGCCGACTTCCTCACGAGCGTCGGCTTCAAGACCGTGCGGCCGCACCCCCGCTGGCCCCGGTTGCGCATGGAGCTCCGCAGCTCCATCACCTGGAAGGAAGACGTGGAGGCCGCCCTGGAGCGCCTGCTCAACAGCGTCACCGTCTCCACCGCGGAACCCAGCTTCCGACCGGTCTAGAGCAACGAAAAAGGCCCCCTCGCCGGCAGCGAGGGGGCCTTTTTCGTCAGATCAGCTCTTCGACATCTCGTAGCGCAGCAGGTCGTTGAACGTGAACGTGCCCGTCGGCTGGTCGTCCTTGCCCAGCAGGTACAGGCGCTTCACGGCCACGAGGATGCCCTCGGCCACGATGTCGCGGAAGCCGGGCGTGGCCAGGCGGGCGCGGTCCTCGGCGTTGGTCAGGTAGCCGACCTCGACGCGGACGGCCGTGCAGCGGGTGAGCCGCAGCAGGTCCCACGTCTTCGGGTGCGAGCCGCAGTTCGACATCGTCGTGCGGGCGGTGACCTCGCGCTGGATGAACCCGGCCAGCGCCTCGCCCACCGTGGAGGACGTGCCGTTGCCCGTGCCGTAGTGGAACGTGGCCACGCCCTGCGCGTTCGGCGACGAGTTGCCGTCGCTGTGCAGCGACAGGATCAGGTCGGCGCCCGCCTCGTTCGCGAACCGGGCGCGCTCCGCCTCGTCCGGGCAGTTGTCCGGCCCGCGGGTGAGCAGCGCCTCCATGCCGGTGGCGGCCATCTTGCCCTCGAGCCTGCGCGCGAGGTCCAGCATCAGGTCGGCCTCGGACAGGCCGCCGACCACGACACCGCGGTCCTGGCCGCCGTGCCCGGGGTCGATGACGATGCGCTTGCCGGACAGGCGCGACCCGGCACCGCGCAGCCGCTCCTGCTCGCGCAGCAGCTGCGGACGGCCACCGCGCACCTTCGGCTGGAGCTGCCGCAACGCGCGCACCGTGTCCGGTCCGCACATGCCGTCGACGATCAGGCCGTAGTCGCGCTGGAAGTTCCGCAGCGCGCCCTCGGTCTGCTGGCCGAACACGCCGTTGGCGCGGCCGGCGTCGTAGCCGAGCTCCAGCAGGCGTTCCTGCAGCATCAGCACGTCGTCGCCGGTCGTCGGCTGCGACATCAGGTACGCGAGCGGCCGGTCCCCCAACCGGAACGTCGCGTCGCGCAGCGAGCGGTAGGTCGCCGGGCCGACGACGCCGTCGATGATCAGCCCCCGCTGCTGCTGGAACGCGCGCACGGCGTGCTCGACCTGCTGGTCGAACACCGGCGGCGCCTGGGGGTCGGCCGGCGGAAGCAGTCCGAGCCTGGTCAGGGTCGACCGGATCTCGGCAACATCACTTCCGACGTCCCCGCGGCGGAGCAGCTGCATGCACCCTCGCTCGACTAGGGCGCCGAACCTGGTCGGCGCGTCAGTTGGGAAGTCCTCATTGTGCCCTGCTGCGCTCAGTGATCGATGCAGGGCTACTCACAGTCGTACCGGGATCACCGCCCCGGCACCAAAACGAACGTGACCCGCTCGTCTTATCGATAGACGGGCGGGTCACGTTGCGCGTTGCAGCGGACTTGTTGTCCGGTGCAAACTTTTTTGTCAGGCCAGGACGTCTTGCAGGTCGTTCAGCAGCGCGGCCTTGGGCTTCGCGCCGACGATCTGCTTCACCGGACGACCGCCCTGGAACAGGATCAGCGTCGGCACGGACATGATCTGGTAGTCGCGGGCGATCGACGGGTTGGCGTCGATGTCGACCTTGGCGATGGTGAGCTTCTCGCCGTGCTCGGCGGCGATCTCCTCCAGCACCGGCGCAACCATCTTGCACGGGCCGCACCAGGTCGCCCAGAAGTCGACCAGCACGGGCTTCTCGCTGGTCAGCACGTCGTCCGCGAACGACTTGTCGGTCACCGTGACGGTGGCGCCTGCCATGTTGCTCTCCTAGAGGTCTCGCAGAAGGACTTCAGTTGCTCTTGCCGTAGCCGCCACCGACGGCTTCGGCGGCGATCTCGGCCTGCTCGGTGCCGTGCTCGGCCAGCCACCGCTCGGCGTCGATCGCGGCGCTGCAGCCGGAACCGGCGGCGGTGATCGCCTGACGGTATTCGTGGTCGACCAGGTCGCCGGCGGCGAACACGCCGTCGAGGTTCGTGTAGGAGGACTTGCCCTTGGTGAGGACGTACCCCTCCGCGTCCAGGTCGACCTGGCCCTTCACCAGCGCCGAGCGCGGGTCGTGGCCGATCGCCAGGAAGAAACCGGTCACGGGCAGCTCGGACTCGGCACCGGTCCGGGTGTCCTTGACCTTGATGGACGACACCGTGCCGTCACCCAGCACGTCGGTGACCTGGGTGTTCAGCTGCCACTTGATCTTCTCGTTGGCGCGGGCGCGCTCGAGCATGACCTTCGAGGCGCGGAACTCCTCGCGGCGGTGGATGACCGTCACGGACTTGGCGAAGCGGGTGAGGAACGTCGCCTCCTCCATCGCCGTGTCGCCGCCGCCGACCACGGCGATGTCGTGGTCGCGGAAGAAGAAGCCGTCGCACGTCGCACAGGCGGACACACCGCGGCCGAGCAGCTCCTGCTCACCGGGGATGTCGAGGTAGCGGGCCGCGGCGCCCATCGCGAGGATGACGGCCTTGGCCTCGTACTCGACGCCGTTCGCGACGACCTTCTTGACCTCGCCGGTCAGCTCGACGGACTCCACGTCCTCGGCGCGCAGCTCGGCGCCGAAGCGCTGGGCCTGCTCACGCATCTGCTCCATGAGCTCCGGGCCCATGATGCCCTCGCGGAAGCCGGGGTAGTTCTCGACCTCGGTCGTCGTCATGAGGGCGCCGCCGTACTGCGAACCCTCGAAGACCAGGGGCTCCAGCTGCGCGCGTGCCGCGTAGACCGCCGCGGTGTAGCCCGCCGGTCCCGATCCAATGATGATCACGTTGCGCACGCTCACTGGCCTGCAACTCCTCGATCTCGTCGTCTGACTGGCTCAACGGATCGTAGGTGCAGCTAATTCCGTGACGTTCGCGACTACCTCGGCTTGATGGTCTCGTCTTCCAGAACGCCCTCGGGCTTGTCGGGACCGCACGTCTTGGGGTCGAGCACGACGAGCCGGTACTGCCCGAGACCCGCCGGCAGGATCGCCATCACGGCGTCCTTGCCCTCGAGGTTGATCGGGCTGATGCCGAGCGGGTTGCCGGAGCTCTTGATGCCGCCGCCCTGCAGGCACCCCGCCAGGCGGTCGGGCGTCTCGAGCGGGCCGTAGTTCTGCGCCTTGAGCACCTCGCCGAACGCGGCGCCGAGTTCCGACTCCTTCACCGACAGCGGTGGCTGGGCCGAGACGTTCGAGTTCGTCGTGGGCGTCTGCTGAGCGGCCGGCGGGGTGTTCGCCTCGTTGCCACCGGGGGCGACGGCGAACACGATGCCGAACGCCGCGGCCGCCGCGACCAGCACGCCACCACCGAGGCCGAGCCTGCGGTTGCGGCGCTTGCGGGCGTCGTCGAGCGAGACGACGGGCGCGACCGGCCTGGCCTCGGCGGCCAGCGCGGCGTCGATCCTGGCGGCCACGTCGTCGGGCATGGGGATCGGGGGCAACGCCTCCAGGTCCGCCAGCGTCGCGTCCAGCGCCCGCAGGATCTCCAGGGCCTCCGCGTCCGCCTCGACCCTCGGGCGCAGCTGTGCGGCGACCTCAGGGGGCAGCACGCCCGCGTGCAGGTCCGCGATGAGGTCGACAGACCACGGCGGACCCATCGGCACGCGCTCCATGCCGGTCATCGACCCTCCCACTGACGTTGCTCTTGCACATTCACACCGTCAGCTGGGACGTTCGCATCTGCGATTCGGTTCCTGAGGTGCCCGAGAACTTTGGCGAGCTTGGCGCGACCTCGCGCACACCGGCTCTTGACCGTGCCCTCCGCGATGCCGAGGAGCTTCGCCGTCTCCGCGACGGAGTACCCCTCGACGTCGACCAGCACGATGGGCGCCCGCTGCTCTTCCGGCAGCTCCATCAACGCCTGCTGCACGATCAGGCTGGTCTCGCGGTCGCTCATCGCGTCACGGGGCGCGACGGGCTCGCCGGGTCCTGCCTCGGGCAACGGCACTGTCGGTCTTGTTTGTCGCCGTCTCATCCGGTCGAGGCACGCGTTCACCACGATCCGGTGAAGCCAGGTGGTGACCTGTGACTCCGCGCGGAACGACGACGCCGCCCGGAAGGCCGAGATGAACGCCTCCTGAAGGGCGTCCGCGGCCTCCTCCGGATCGCGCAGCGTGCGCAACGCCACCGCCCACATCCGATCGCGGTGCCGTTTCACCAGCTCCGAGAACGCGTAGGGGTCACCTGCGGCGTGGGCCGAGATGAGATCGGCGTCCGAGCTGGCTGCGGCGGTCACGGATCGCACTTTAGCGACAGTGATCACACGGGACCTGAACAGGCCTACTCACAGTGTGCGGGTAGTTCTACACGCAAGACGCCCGACTCCCGGCGCCACACGGCAAGACCCCAACTCCCGGTGCCACACGGCAGGACCCCAACTCCCGGTGCCACACGGGGCCAGACGAGGAGTTTGCGAGTTCGTGCCGGTCGTTCGGCCGCTCCCAGGGTCAACCCCCCCCAACACCCCCCCCCCCCGCGCCGGCCCAACAACCCCCCCCACCAACACCCCCCCCCCCCCCCCCCGCCCCCCCACC
>NZ_JBHYGW010000013.1:0-182984 GCF_042738015.1 Lentzea sp. NPDC059081 | reverse complement strand
GTAGAAGGGGGGGGGGGTGGGGTGTGTGGGTGTTGTTCTTTTTTTTTTTTTCCTTTTCTGGTGGCACTTCGCGGCTGTTTTTCCTCCCCTGCGCCCCCCCCCACGACCGGCTCAAAGACGAACTCGCCGCCGCGCCAGCGGCCAATAAACACAGCAGCCAAGATCACTACACACGCGAAATCACTGCGCACGCGTGTACAGAATCTCCCGAATCTCCGACTGGTTCTTCCCGCCACCCGCACTGGCCAGCTTCGTGATCCAGATCAGCACGTGCCCGGTCGGCTCGTGCTCGTTCAGCTGGATCTGCGTCTGCCCGTCCGACAGGTCCGCGACGCCGATGACCTTCGTCTCCTCGAGCGGCGAGTTCTGCGCGGACGCCACCCGGATCTCGACGTGCGTGCCCTTGCTGGGCGAGGTGATCGTGATCGACGCCAGCTTCACCGGCTCGGCGAACGACGCCATCAGCCCGATCCCCGGCTTGAGGGCCGGGAACTGCTGGAAGTAGTTGTCGGTGCGCCAGAACGTGGTCGCGTTGGTGTCAACCGCCCTGCTCGCCTGGTTGGCGCTGTCGGGCTGGTTCGTCACGTCGTAGACGCCGATCTGGCCCGGCTGCACGGGGCCGGCGGCCACGGCGGGCGGTGCGGTCTGGCCGTTCGAGCCCGGCTGGTTGATCACCACCGTCGGGCCGCCGCCCTTGGACGGCTCGTCGCTGAAGAAGCCGACGATCTGCACGCTCAGCCAGACGATGACGGCCACCGTCGCCAGTGCCAGCACGCCGACGCTGATCCACAGCTTCTTCTTCTGCTGCTTGTCCTCGCGCGGGCGCTGGGTCGTCCACACCACCTGGTCGTCGTCATCGCGCGACGAGACGGCGGGGATCAGCGCGGTCTGGGCCTCCTCGGCCGCGATCTGGTCGAGGACCTGGAGGATCGCCGCCGACGTGCGAATGCCGCCCACCGACGTGTCTTCCAGCGATCGGACGGCCACCGACGACAGGTCGTGCGGGAGGTACGGGTGCAGTGCGTTCGGTGCGACGACCGTGCCGTCCGGGCCGGTCGGGGCCGCCGGCACGCCCTGGGGGCCGCCCGGCAACGCCCACCGGCCGGTGAGCAGCAGGTACAGGATCGCGCCGAGGCCCTTGACGTCGTCGCGCGCGATCGCATCGGGCCTCGGACCGGGGAACGCGAGGCGCAGCCGGCCGTCCGAGGTGACCCGGATGCGCTGCGGGTGGTCGGCGCCCAGAACGAGACCGGCGTGGTGCGCGCCCTCGATGGCGGCGCCCAGCGGTTCGAGCAGGCGGGTCGCGGCGCCCGCCGGCAGCGGGCCCTCCGCGATGAGGTCCATCAGGTCGGTGCCCTGGGTCCACTCGGCGACGACCATGCCGAGGATGCCCTCGTCCGGGCGGATGCCGGTGCCGGGCGTCAGCACGTCGATCACCCTGGAGACGCCGGGGTGCGTGAACGACGACGCGTGCATCGCGCGTTCGACCGTTCGACGGGCACGGGCGGCGGCCTCGTTGTCCGCGAGGTCGCCGAGCAGGATGGTCAGCGCCACGTCCCGGTTGAGCTGACCGTCGCGCGCACGCCACAGCTCCGCGTTCGACCGGGCGTCCGCGCCCGAGCTCGCGAGCAGCCGGTAGCGGCCGTTGCCGATGACACCGCCGGGGACCAGGGCGGCGTGGACTCCGCTACTCACGGAGACCAGGTTACGGGAAGACGGTCACGGCCTGGAGTCACCTTCGCCGCACCAAACGGTTGATCTTGTCGATGGCCGGCTTCATCTCGGGCACCCGGAACGCGGCCAGCAGGCCGAACGCCAGCGGCAACCCGATCAGCGTGACCAGAACGGTCTCGAACCAGGCGGCCACGATCGGGTTCGAGAAGTCGATCGCGCCGAGGACCAGCGCGTTCACCCCCTTGGCGACGGCGAAGGCCACCGCGGAGGCCACCACCGTGAGGCACACGGTCCAGATGGTGAAGCCGGTCCGCAGGCGCCCGAGGCGGACCCGCAGCCAGACCTGGCCGACCACCGCGCCGAACACGAAGCTCAGCGACATCGCCAGCGAGACGCCGACCGCGAGCTGCTCCGGTTCGGACACGGCGAGGAAGAAGTAGAGCAACGCGATCCGGACGACCACGATCAGCGCCTGGATCAACGTCGGCGTGCGCGCGTCCTTCATCGCGTAGAAGACCCGCAGCTGCAGCAGCGTGATCGCGTAGGGCACCAGGCCGAACGCCGACAGCGCGAGCGCCAGGCCGACGGCCGTGCCGCCCTCCACGCCCGACTTGCCGAACCCGAACGCCGCGACGCCGATGGCCACGCCGGACACCGTCATCAGAACGCTGAACGGCATCAGCAGGATCGACGACATGCGGTTGCCGAACAGCAGGTCGCGCACGATCGCGTCGTTGTCGTTGTTCGCGGCCGCCCGGCTCATCTTCGGCATCAGCGCGGTCAGCAGCGAGACGCCGAGCACGCCGTACGGCACCTGGGCGATCAGCCACTGGTAGTTGAACGCGCCCAGCGCGCCCTCGCCGTGCGTCGCGACCTTGGTCAGCACCGTCATGCTCGCGAACCCGAGGCCGACGTAGAGCAGCACCCAGAACGCGAGGTTGCCGAACTCGGCGAGCCGCGCGTCCCAGCCGAACCGCCACCTGAACCGGAAACCGGTCCTGCGCAGGGCCGGGAACAGCACGAGCGCCTGCACCGCCACGCCGAGCGCGGTGCCGAGACCCAGCACCAGCAGGTGGGTGTCGGTCATCGAGACCGGGTTGAGCGTGATCTCGCCGGGCAGCATCCAGTAGACGCCGAGGACGACGATCACGACGACGTTGTTCATGACCGGCGCCCAGGTGGGCAGGCCGAACACGTGCCGGGCGTTGAGCACCGCGCCGATGAGCGCCGTCAGGCCGTAGAACACGATGCCCGGCAGCACCAGGTAGGCGAACGCGGTGACCAGGTCGCGGTTCGCGTTCGGCGAGTCGGCGATGAACAGCGAGGTGAGCAGCGGGGCGCAGGCCACCGCGATCACCGTGCCGGCCGCGAGGATCGCCGTGCCCATGCTGATCAACCACTGGGCGTACGACTCGCCGCCGTCGCCGTCCTCCTTCTCGGCGCGGACCAGCAGCGGGATCGCCACGCTGGTCAGGATGCCGCCGAGGAGGAGCTCGTTGATCATCGTCGGCAGCGTCGAGGCCGCCTGGTACGAGTCGTTGAGGGTGCCGATGCCGAGTGCGGCGACCAGCAGCACCTTCGACAGCAGGCCTGTGACCCGGCTGACGATCGTGGCGATCGCCATCGAGCCGCTCGCCTTGGCGACCGACGGTGCCTGCTTCTGCTGCTCTGGTTCGGTGGTCGTGGCTGTCTCGCTCACGCGCTCGACTTCTCCGGTGTCACGTTCTCGATGGACGGTGCGTCGCCGTTCTCGCCGTTGCGGGCGCGAACCCGCTTGTAGATGCGCCGTCCGGAGAGCAGGACGAGCGCGATCCCGGCGATCACCGTGACGATCACCGTGATCGTGCCGTAGGCGGAGGACGACACCTCCAGCTTGACACTGTCACCCAGAGCGACGCCCTCGGGAGTGGTCAGGCGGACGTTGACCGGGAACCGGCCGGACCGCAGCACCTCGACCGGCACCCGCACGACGCGTTCGCCGCGGGCGGGAAGCACCTGGTCGGCGAGGTCGAGCTTGCGGATGCCGGGGGTGTCGGCCAGCGCGATCCGGACGGTCACGCGCACGTCGAGCTTGTTCGTGATCGTGACGGGAATGGGGCTGTCGCCGGACCCCAGCAGGATCGGGCTGCTCGGCTGCGTCACGCCCACCATGCCGGTCAGCGCGTTGATCTCGCCCTGGCTGATGTCGGCGGCGGACCGGGCGCCCTGCTCGTTCGACCGCCACGCGCCCGACATCGCGCGCAGCAGGCCGAGCCACAGCGGGTCGGCCAGGTCGGCGGGCGAGGCGTGCTCGCTGTCTTCCTGCTGCATGGACGCGACCAGGCCCGTGAGCTGCACGCTCTGGTTCGCGACGGAGTCGGAGATGATCGACGAGATCTCCCGCGCACCGGCCTCCGGCGGGTAGGAGATCTTGGCGTTCGTCACCGCGGGCGTCGCCCTGGTGAGCTCCTCGAGCCCGGTCTGGGCCGCGTAGCCGCCGCCGATGAGCTTCTGGGCGGCGGTCAGGAACTCGGTCATCTCCGAGATCGGGGCGTTCCACCGGCGCGGCGGCGTGACCAGCACGTTCCGGCCGTCGCCCTGCCACCCGGCGCGGAAGACGAGCACCGCCAGCGCGTTCTGCACGGACACCGGCTGGTTCTCGAACGGCGAGGTGACCCCGGAAAGCGTGCGCGGCCGCGACTCGCTGCCCTGCAACGCGTCGGAGACCATCGAGTCGATCTTCACCGCGGTCACCGGGTGCTGGCCGCCGATGACGACCGGCGCGGTGCCGGGGGCGTCGGCGACACCGGTCGGGTCGAGCAGCAGCGACTTCACGCCGGGATAGCGCTTGTCCGGCTGCGGGGTGACCAGCTCGTCGAACGTCGACTGGTCCAGCACGCCGTCCTCCGGCCACGCCAGGTCGGGCAGCGGCTGCACGGACAGGACGTCCTGGATGAGCTCGGGACCGTCGGACACCGCGAGCGAGCGCATGGGGCCGAGCTTGGCCCTGTTCAACGCCACGAGGTCGGCGTCGGCGTACGGCAGCGCGACGACGCACCGGCCCGTCACGGCGAGCTTGAGCCGGTCGAGCCACAGCTTGGCCTCGACCTCGCCCTTGCCCTTCGTGCCGCCGCGGACCGTGTAGCCGGTGCTCATGGCCTGCACGGTCCGCAGCAGGTCGGGGTCGATGGCCAGGCACATGCCCGTGCTCATCGACGAGATCGCCTGCTCGTAGGCCTGCAGCAGGCCGTACAGCCGGCCGTTGACCGAGAGCGACGCCGTCAGCTCGTCGTCGATCAGCTCCGACCGGCCCTGGCCGCCGAGGCGGACCAGCCGCGGCTTGTCGGCGATCGGCCACAGGACGGTCAGCTTCGCGGGCGCTCCCGCCTTGCCCTTCGTCTCGCCGCCGGGCACCCCGAGCACGGGCAGCAGCGTCGACAGCGCCGCAAGCCGCGCCTGGCCGCCGTAGTCCGGCCTGCCGTTGACGTTCGCGAGGATCGGGTAGATGCCGGGCTGCTCGACCTGCAACGACGTCGGGTCGGTGCCGCGCAGCGGCACCTGCAGCGTGAAGTCCTTCTGCTGACCGGGCTCGAGCGCGTCCGCGATCTGCGTGAACTTCGGCTGCACGGCCTCGGCCGCCGCCGGTTCGCGCAACGCCTTGCGCAGGTCGTCCTCGGTGTCGAGCGAGTCGCCGCGCTCCAGGCGCAGCACGATGTCGGAGACCTTGCGGTCGCCGACGTTGACGATCGACCCGGTGATCGTGACGGTGCCGGGCGAGTCGCTCGTCACGAACCGGGGTGTCAGCTGGGCGATGTCGAGGCGCAGGAACTGCGGCGCCTGCTGGCCCGGCTGGGCGGAGAGGGATCTGGTCGCCCACACCTGCGTGGCGGGGGCGGGCAGGAACGGCAGCGCGTCGATCTCGTCCGGCTGCGACTCCACGGCGCTCGCGAGCGGCGTCGCTGTCACCAGGAACGCGGCTGCGGCGGCTGTGCAGAAGAGCTTCCTCAGGCTCACGCCGACTCCGCCCCGTTCGGGCAGCGGTCGGAGAGCAGTTCGGCTGCTCGGCGGACCAGACGGCGCTCATCGGCATACGCGAGTCGCTCGTCCAGCTCGCCGAGTGGCACCCACGCCACCTCGGTGACCTCCACGTCTTCGTCGGAAAGCTCTCCCCCCAGCGCTTCGAGGAGGAAGTGGTGAACCGTCTTGTGCACCCGGCGGTCGTCAGCGACGAACCAGTAGTCGATCGACCCCAGCGGGCGCAGCACCCTGCTATGAATACCGGTCTCCTCGGCGACCTCGCGCACCGCGGTCTGTTCCGCGGTCTCGCCGGCCTCGATGTGACCCTTGGGCAAAGACCACAGCAACCGGCCCCGCCGGTCAAGTCTTCCGATCACCGCGGCCCGCTGCTCGCCGTCGAGCACCAGGCCACCCGCCGACGTCTCGTCGACCGTCTTGAGCTTGCGGCCCCTGCGCTTCTTCCGGCGCCCCGGCTTGGGACTCCCGGAACGTGCGGCTGACGGGGACATACGCCCGATCGTACTTACGAACCTTAAGTACGCTGGTTTCTCGTGTCTCGATCGCTCCAGCAGAATGCGGTGGTGGAAACGCCCGCCATCACACCCGTCGTCGCCGACCTCGCCGCCCGGTTCACAGCCGACGGCAAGCGCCTCTACCTGGTGGGTGGCAGCGTGCGCGACGCCGTGCTCGGGCGTCCGACGAACGACTTCGACTTCACCACCGACGCGCGACCTGCGGAGATCCAGCGGCTGCTGAGCGGCTGGGCCGACGCGCAGTGGGACACCGGCATCGCGTTCGGGACGGTCGGCGCCTCGAAGAAGGGCGAGATCATCGAGATCACGACCTTCCGCGCGGACGTCTACGACGGCGTCACCCGCAACCCCGAGGTCACCTTCGGCGACTCGATCGACGGCGACCTCGTCCGGCGCGACTTCACCGTCAACGCGATGGCGTTCGACATCGCGGCCGGCGAGTTCGTCGACCCGACCGGAGGCCTCCAGGCGGCCCGCGAGGGCGTGCTGGACACGCCGGCGACCCCGCAGGAGTCGTTCGGCGACGACCCGCTGCGGATGCTGCGGGCGGCCAGGTTCGTCTCCCAGCTCGGCTTCACCGCGGCGCCGCGGGTGGTCGAGGCGATGCGGTCGATGGCAGCACAGCTCACCCGCATCACGCCGGAGCGCGTGCAGGTCGAGCTGTCGAAGCTCCTGTGCGGGGCGCACCCCCGCCGCGGCATCGAGCTCATGGTCGAGACCGGGCTGGCAGACGTCGTGCTGCCAGAGCTCACGGCCATGAAGCTGGAAATCGACGAACACCATCAGCACAAGGACGTCTTCGACCACTCCCTGGTTGTGCTGGAACAGGCAATCGATCTTGAAGAAGTCGATCAGTCACCCGATCTGGTGCTGAGGATCGCCGCGCTGCTGCACGACATCGGCAAACCGGCCACCAGGAAGTTCGAGTCCGGCGGCGGCGTCTCGTTCCACCACCACGAGGTCGTGGGCGCGAAGATGGTCCGCAAGCGCTTGCGGGCGTTGCGGTACTCGAAGGAGATCACCGAGGACGTCGCCAAGCTCGTCTACCTGCACCTGCGGTTCCACGGCTACGGCAACGGCGAGTGGACCGACTCGGCGGTGCGCCGGTACGTGACGGACGCCGGCGATCTGCTGACGCGGTTGCACAAGCTCGTCCGCGCCGACTGCACGACCCGCAACAAGCGCAAGGCGAACCTGCTGCGCCGGACGTACGACTCCCTCGAGGAGCGCATCGCGCGCATCGCGGCCGAGGAAGACCTCGCGCGCGTGCGCCCGGACCTCGACGGCAACGAGATCATGAAGCTGCTCGGCCTGCCGCCGGGCCCGCAGGTCGGTGCCGCGTGGAAGTTCCTCAAGGAGCTGCGGCTCGACCGGGGACCGCTGGACCGTGACGAGGCCGAGGCTGCGTTGCTCGACTGGGCGCGCGAACAGGGGATCACTCCGCCGTCGTCGTGACGCGTCGTGACGGGGTGACATCCCCGCGTTAGCGAAGCGTCAGCGGGAGGGGGCACCATGGGCATGTGCTCATGGGGGTGGTGCCGATGTTCTCCTGGGGACTTTCCGCAGGTCCTGCCGTGAACGGACTCGACGTGCTGACCGACGACCAGCGGGTCGTGCTGCGGTGCCTGGCGCGTGGTCACGAGGACCACGAGATAGCCCGCGTGCTCGGCCTGGGGCTGCAACAGGTGGCCGACGAGGTCAGCGACATACTGCGGCGCCTGGAACTACCCGATCGGGTCGCCGCCGTCGTCTTCGCGCACGAGGCCGGGATGCTGCACCTGCCGTTTCCGCGCTGACAGTGCCAGGTACGCGGCGAGTCCGAGCAGGTAGAGACCCGCGGCGGTGAGCAGGAGGCCGGGCGAGCGCCCGTCCAGGGGGACCACCGTCGCGGTGATGGACACCGCGGTGACCTGCGTGACGTTGAAGAGGGTGTCGTAGAGCGCGAACACGCGCCCGCGCACCTCGTCGCCGACGTCGTGCTGCACCGCGGTGTCCACGCACAGCTTGACGACCTGACCGGCGAAGATGACGAAGAACCCGGCGGCGAGGATGGTCGGCAGCGTCATCGGCAGCCCGAGCCCGACCTGCGCGGCAGCCGTGAGCAGCAGCGCGCCGCAGATCGTGCGCTTCACGCCGAACCGGTCGACGATCCGGTCGGTGAGCAGCCCGGCGAGCAGGATGCCCGCCCCGCCCGCGACGGCGATCTCGCCCAGCCCGCCGATGCCGGCCTTGAGGATGCCGACGTCCTCCAGGCTGTAGCGCATCAACAGCAGGGTGATCATCAGGCTGATGGCGAACCCGGCCCGGTGCGCGAGCAGGGCCACGAGCCCGGCCGTGACGCTGGGGGTCTGCAGCGTGGCCTTGCCGCCGTCGAGCAGGCCGCGGGCCACGGCCGTGACGGCGTGGTGCGGCTCGTCGACCTCGTCCGGCCCGAGCACGCCCGGCTTGAACCGGCTGGCGATGAACGCGCCGAGCAGCAGCCCGACCGCGGCGATGCTGGTGGTCCAGCCCGACCCGCCGTCCCCCGCGCCGAGGACCGTGCGGAACCCGATCGCGCAGGCGGCACCGATTACGGCCATGATCGCGCCCGCCGTCGTGGCCAGCGCGTTCGCCTCGACGAGGTGGTCCTCGGGGACGAGGTGCGGCAGCGAGGCGGACAGGCCCGACCCGACGAACCGGCCGATGCCCATCACGACGAGCGCCGAGACGTAGAGCGGCACCCCGCTCAGCCCCGCACCCACGGCCAAGGCGGTGAACAGCACGAACACGCCCCGCAGGACGTTCGCGACGACGATGACCTTCCGGCGGTCCCACCGGTCGAGCAACGCACCCGCGAACGGTCCGATCAGCGAGTACGGCAGCAGCAGCACGGCGAACCCGGCCGCGATCGCCGCGGGGTCGGCCTGCCGTTCGGGGTTGAAGAGCACGGCGCCCGCGAGACCGGCCTGGAAGAGCCCGTCGCCCCACTGCGAGGCGAGGCGGGTGGCGAGGAGCCTGCGGTACTCGGGAATGCCGAGGAACCGGCGTGATCCCCAGTGGTGCTTCTCCACCGCAAGCGTTGTCACCGCTGCACTCTATGCGCGCTGCCGTGAAAACCACGAAAGCCGGACCTCGCGGTCCGGCTCCCCTGGATCGGATGCCAGGTCGCCTCACGGCGCGGTGCACTACGCGGCTCCAGCCGAACGGTATTCCGCGAAGGCAGTTGTCTGTTGAGCCCGGGGGACACAAAGACATCCGACAGTTGAGTCTAACGGGGCGCGGCCCTGAGTTGTTCCGACGATCACGGGTGATTTCATGGTGACGTGCGTCCCGATGCCGAAGTCGAGCCAGGCTCCCTCTTGGTTGCCGCTCCGAGCCTGAACGACCCGAACTTCACGCGCACCGTCGTCTACATCATCGACCAACGCCCTGAGGGAACCCTCGGCGTCGTGTTGAACCGTCCGTCCGAAGTGGCGGTGGTGGACGTGCTGCCGCCGTGGGGTGACCGCGTGACGAAGCCGCAGTGCATCTACGTGGGCGGTCCGGTGGAGCAGAAGACGGCGCTGTGCCTGGCGGCGTTGAAGGCGGGCACCGACCCGTCCGAGGTGGAGGGTCTGGTCGGCGTGCAGGGCCCGGTGGCGCTGATCGACCTGGACGCCGAGCCGGACGACCTGATGCCGCTGGTCCGGGGCCTGCGCGTGTTCGCGGGCTACTCGGGCTGGGGCGAGGGTCAGCTCGCGGGTGAGATCGAACGGGGTGACTGGATGGTCGTGACGGGACTGGCCGACGACGTGCTGGTCGGGGCGAACGTCGACCTCTGGGGCCGGGTGCTGCGCCGCCAGGGCATGCCGCTGGCGCTGCTGTCGACCTACCCGAAGGACGTCCGGGACAACTGATTCACGTGAAACAAAAAGGCCGGATCATCCGCTGATCCGGCCTTCTGCGTCTGGTGGGCTCAGAGCCCGGCGAGGGGCGAGCAACCACCGCCACCGCAGGCGCAGCCACCGCAGCCCTTGGGCTTGACCGGCTCGGGCACCAGCGCCGCCGCGCGGCTGCCGACGATCCCGCCGGCGAAAGCGATGGCCAGCGCGCCGACCAGGCCGATGATCCCGGCGGTGACGGCCAGGTCCTCCATGACGAACGCCATCGCGCCCGACACGACAGCCACGACCCCTGCCGCGACGTTCGGGACGCCCGCGACCCGGTTGGCCAGCGCGAACGTCTCCTCGTCACGCACGGCGGCCGCGGTGCGCACACCGACGTACCGGTTGCGGCGCAGCTTGCCCTGCAGACCCAGCAGACCGACCGCGCCGAGAGCGACGCCGAGCAGACCCAGGACGACCGACAGCACGATGTTCACCCCATGAGGGTAAGCCGGGGCCGGCGTTCCCCCGGACTCACCCCGGCCTGGTGTGCCGCACGCCACCGCCCGGTGCATCGCGCTTGCGCTGCGCTGATACCGTTGAGGACATGAGCACGGCCCGCCTGCTCCTTATCTAGCCGCGACGACCTGATCGCAAGACGGTCGGCGCGGCCACCCTCCATGCCCGTCTGGGCTGGGGGGTTTCGTCATGTCAGGGGCAGGATCGATGTGAGAGGGACGTTGAGATGAGCACGGACGCGGCGGAGATCCCCGCCTACCGCTACACCGCCGAGCTGGCGAACCAGATCGAGGAGCGGTGGCAGCGGTACTGGGAGGACCACGGCACCTACTACGCGCCGAACCCGGTGGGGGCGCTCAAGGGTGACGTGCCCGCGGACAAGCTGTTCGTGCAGGACATGTTCCCGTACCCGAGCGGCGCCGGCCTGCACGTCGGCCACCCGCTGGGCTTCATCGGCACGGACGTCTTCGCGCGGTACCACCGCATGAACGGCCGCAACGTGCTGCACACCATGGGTTTCGACGCGTTCGGCCTGCCCGCCGAGCAGTACGCGGTGCAGACGGGTCAGCACCCGCGCAAGACCACCGAAGACAACATCAACACCTACCTGCGCCAGATCCGCAGGCTGGGGCTGGGTCACGACGAGCGGCGCCGCATCTCGACGATCGACCCCGAGTACTACAAGTGGACTCAGTGGATCTTCCTGCAGATCTTCAACTCCTGGTACGACGCGAACGCCCGCACGGCGCGTCCCATCGCCGAGTTGATCTCGCAGTTCGAGTCCGGCGAGCGGGACGTTCCGGGTGGCCGGACGTGGTCTGAGCTGTCTTTTGCCGACCAGCAAAGGATCTTGGGCGATTTCCGGCTGGCCTACATGTCGGAGGCGCCCGTCAACTGGTGTCCCGGACTGGGTACTGTGCTGGCGAACGAAGAGGTCACCGCGGACGGTCGCAGTGAGCGTGGCAACTTCCCCGTGTTCAGGAAAAACCTGCGCCAGTGGATGATGCGCATCACCGCGTACTCGGACCGGCTGATCGACGACCTGGACCGGCTGGACTGGCCCGACAAGGTCAAAGCCATGCAGCGCAACTGGATCGGGCGCTCGCACGGTGCCCGAGTCCGATTTGCGGTGGGAAGCGAGAACATTGAGGTCTTCACGACCCGTCCGGACACGCTGTTCGGCGCGACCTACATGGTCCTGGCACCGGAACACGAGCTGGTGGACCAGATTGCGACGCCCGATCGCGTGGCAGACATCGCCGCGTACCGGCGCGCCGCGTCCCTGAAGTCCGAACTGGACCGTCAGGAGAACAAGGAGAAGACCGGCGTCTTCACCGGGGCGTACGCCACGAACCCGGTGAACGGCAAGGAGATCCCGGTCTACATCGCCGACTACGTGCTGATGGGCTACGGCACCGGCGCGATCATGGCCGTCCCCGGCCAGGACCAGCGCGACTGGGACTTCGCCGTCAAGTTCGACCTGCCCGTCATCCGCACCGTCCAGCCCTCCGAAGGGTTCGAGGGCGACGCCTACACGGGCGACGGGCCGGCGATCAACTCCGGCTTCCTGGACGGCATGGCGATCGACGACGCCAAGAAGACGATCATCGGGTGGCTGGAGGAGAACGGCCACGGCCACGGCACCGTCCAGTTCAAGCTGCGCGACTGGCTGTTCAGCCGCCAGCGCTACTGGGGCGAGCCGTTCCCGGTCGTCTACGACGAGAACGGCACCGCCATCGCGCTGCCGGAGTCGATGCTGCCGATCGAGCTGCCGGAGGTCGACGACTACTCCCCCCGCACGTTCGTCCCGGAGGACGCGAACACCGAGCCGTCGCCCCCGCTGTCGCGCGCCACGGAGTGGACGACGGTCGAACTGGACCTGGGCGACGGACCGAAGACCTACCGCCGCGACACGAACACGATGCCGAACTGGGCTGGTTCGTGCTGGTACCAGCTGCGCTACGTCGACCCGGTCGAGACCGAGCGGTTCGTCAACCCGGAGAACGAGAAGTACTGGCTGGGCCCGCGCACGGCCGAGCACGGCCCGACCGACCCCGGTGGCGTCGACCTGTACATCGGCGGCGTCGAGCACGCCGTCCTGCACCTGCTGTACTCGCGCTTCTGGCAGAAGGTCCTGTTCGACCTGGGCCACCTGACCGGCGACGAGCCGTACCGCCGCCTGTTCAACCAGGGCTACATCCAGGCGTACGCCTACGTCGACCCGCGCGGCGTCTACGTCCCGGCCGACGAGGTCGTCGAGGAAGACGGCAAGTACTTCTACAACGGCGAGGAAGTGCGCCGTGAGTACGGGAAGATGGGCAAGAGCCTGAAGAACGTCGTCACGCCCGACGAGATGTGCGAACGGTACGGCGCCGACACCTTCCGGTTCTACGAGATGTCCATGGGCCCGATGGACGTGTCACGCCCGTGGGCGACCAAGGACGTCGTAGGCGCACAACGGTTCCTGCAGCGCCTGTGGCGCAACCTGGTCGACGAGACCGACGGCTCCCTGCGCGTGGTCGACGACGCGCCGTCCGCCGAGGCCCTGCGCCTGCTGCACAAGACCATCGCCGGCGTCCACGACGACTACGCCAACCTGCGCTACAACACGGCGGGCGCGAAGCTGATCGAGCTGAACAACTACGTCACCAAGCACTACGCCGCCGGCACGCCCCGCGCACTGGCCGAGCCCCTGGTGCTGATGCTGGCTCCGCAGGCCCCGCACGTGGCCGAGGAGCTGTGGACGAAGCTGGGCAACACCGACTCGCTGGCCCACGGCCCGTTCCCGGCCGCCGACGAGCAGTACCTGGTCGAGGACACCGTCGAGTACCCGATCCAGGTCAACGGCAAGGTCCGCTCGCGCGTCGTCGTGTCGGCGTCCGCGGCCCAGGACGAGATCAAGGCCGCGGCCCTGGCCGAGGAGAAGATCGCGGAACTGGTCGCGGGTGGTGAGCCGCGCAAGGTGATCGTGGTGCCTGGTCGCCTGGTGAACATCGTTCTGTAGCAGGAGCTCAGAGGGCGTCGAGCTGCCGTCGCACCCGTGCGGCGGCCTCGGCGTTCCCCTGGTCCAGGTACATCCCCAACGCCTCTTGCCACGTTGCTCGCGCCTCGTCGTCCGAGCCCAGAGCGGCGAGCGGGTGGCCCAGCCCGTCGAGGGTGTCCGCGAGCTGCGAGGTGGCGCCGAGGTCGCGGCACATCGCGAGCGCTCGGCGGTAGTGGCCGACCGCGTCCTGGTGGTTGCCTCTGTGGTGCTCGATGTAGCCGAGGCTGTCCCACGTGACCGACTCGCCGTCGGCGTCGTGGTGGCGGCCGAACAACGCGAGCGCCGCCTGGCAGTGGCCGCGAGCCTGGTCGAACTCACCGAGCTGAGCGGTGTACCAACCGAGGTCGTTGAGAGCCCACGCCTCCCACAGGCCGTGGCCGATCTCGCGGAACAGGGTCACTGCTTCGACCGTGTGCGCCGCGGCCTGCTCGTGGCGCCCTTGCCGGCCCGCGGTCCACGCGATGGCCCGGTGGATGCCGCCGATGTTCGCCTTGTCGTTCTGCCGTTCGGCGAGTTCCAGGCAGCGCCGGAGGTGTGTGATCGCCTCGTCGTGCCTGCCGAGGGTGGAACAGCCGGCACCGAGGAATCGGAGGGCCACCAGCAGGAACTGGGGATCGTCCAGGTGCTCGGCGGCGATCGTCGCCTTCTGCCAGGTGGCGTGGTTGTCGCGCTCGTGCCCGCGACGGGTATGGAAGATCGACAAGCTCCACGCCAGCAGCCACGTGGTCCGGTGCCGGTTCTGGTCGACCGCGGTGCGCAGAACGGCCAGCAGGCATGGGTGTTCGACGTCGAACCACGCCAGGGCGGTCTTTCCGTCGGGCACTGGCTCGGGTGTGCAGCCGCGTTCCGGGGGATCCAGCTGCTGCGCCGTCCGGTTCGGAGCCAGGACCCGGTCGCCGGCGTACGCGGTGTGCAGGTAGAAGTCGATCACGCGCCGCAGTGCGGCCTCCCGTTCGCCTGAGGTCAGCTGCTCGTGCGCGGTGTCGGCGGCGTAGTGGCGGATCAGGTCGTGCATCGAGTACCGGCCGCGCGCGTTTCGCAACACCAGCGACGCTTCTTCGAGTTCTCGCAGCACCTTGACGGTCTCCGCCACCGCCAGTCCGGCGAGATTCGTGGCCGCCGGGAGACCGATGTCCGGACCGGGTGCGATCCCGAGCAGGACGAACAACGTGCGCTGACGTGCGGTGAGTGCGGCGAAGGACCAGGACAGCACCGTCGGCAGACCAGCAGACGGGTCGTCGTCGACCAACGCTGCCAAGCCCAGGTCGCGCAGTTCGGCGGCGAGCTCCGTCAGCGGGACGTGCCGGTGGACCAGGGCTCGTCCGGCGATGATGCCGAGCGCCAGCGGGAACCCGCCGCACAGCTCGACCAGCTCGGTCACCGCCGCGGGCTCGGCTGCGATGCGGTCCGCTCCCAGCCGCCTGACCAGCAGCAAGCGGGCTTCCACCGCGGTGAGCGTGTCGAGCCTCAGGTGGTGCGCGCCGTGCCGGGTGATCAGGCCGGTGAGGGCACGGCGGCTGGTCACCACGACGGTGCACGAGTCACCGCCGGGTAGCAGGGGGACGACCTGTCCGGCGTCCGCCGCGTTGTCGAGCACGATCAGGATCCGCTTGCGGGCGACGAGGCTGCGGAACAGTGCGGCCTGCGCCGTGAGGTCGACCGGCATCCTGGCGGGATCCACGCCCAGCGCGTCGAGGAACACCCGCACGGCGACCGCCGGCGCCATCGGCTCGCTGTCCGGGCTGAACCCGCGCAGGTCGACGAACAGCTGTCCGTCGGGGAAGTTCTCCAGCTGCCGGTGCGCCCACTGCAGCACCAGCCACGTCTTGCCGATCCCGCCCGCGCCGCCGACGGCCGAGATCAGCATCGTGCTGCCGGAAGGTGCCCTGCCCAGCTGGGTGTCGAGCGCGGTCAGCTCGTCGACACGACCAGCGAAGAGTCCCGACCGGGAGGGCAGTTGGCGTGGGACGACCGGGTCTTGTGCGGCGTGGACGTGCACGTCGCCGTGGAGGGTGCCCGCCTGGACCACCGCGCCGGCCGACGTGCCGACCACCTCGTTGCGCATCTCCGGGCGATCTGCCACCCGTCCAGCGTGCGCATTCGCTCAATGCCGCGGAACCCGGTTCACCCGTCCGCCCGCGCACGTGGTTCCGCGGCTGCGGGCTGCGCCGGCTCCGGCCACGACTCGGGGGCGTCGCCGAACGCGTGCCGCGCGGCTTTGACGGCGAGTACGGCCATGGTCGCGTTGGCACCGCCGCCGATCAGCGCGCCGATGCCGAACGGGATCACGCGACCCAGTACGACGATCCCCTGCTTGGTGCCGTACTTGGTGACGAAGTTGACGCCCAGGACGCGGTTGATCTGCTTCAGGGTCGTCGTCGGCACCGCGCTGATGATCTGGCGCGCCCAGTGCCGGCCGGTGCGTTCGGCCACCTTGCCGATGGTCTTGGACCCCGACTCGCCGAGCAGGATGCCCAGGACGAGAGTCCGGCGGCGTTCGATCTCGTCGAGCGGGATGCCGTGGACCTCGGCTGCGGAGAGCACGAACAGGGCGCTGAGCTCGAACGACGTCAGCGCCTCGCCCGCCGACAACGCCAGGGCTACTCCTGTGCCGACGCCGGGCGCGGCCGCGGCTCCCCCGACCGCGGCACCCGTGCCGGCCAGGGCGCTGACGTACATCTTCTCCAGCGTGCCGATGACCTCCGCCGGAGTCGCCTCGGGGTTGCGCTGCCGGGCACGCGCGATGTTCTTGCGGATTAGCGGTGTTTGCAGGCCGATGGCCTTGTCCAGCAGGTCGAGGATCGCCTGGCCGGGACCGCCCGGCGAGACCGGTTCCTCGACGACGGCAGGCAGATCAGCGGGTTCTTCCGGGTTCTTGGCGTCGACCACGGGTCGTATGTCGCCGAACGGCCGCCCCGCGCTACATCAGCGACCGGCCGCCTCCGCGAACCCGATCTCCTCCAGCATCTGGTCCAGCATGCTGTCGAACATCGGCTCCGGGTTGCTCACCGCGAACGGGAACCGCCCGAACACCTCCAGCGCCACGTGCCCGTACAGCCGCACCCACGACTGCACGACGTGGTAGATCTTGCCCAGGTTGAGCACCTCGTCCGACAGTGTCACCCCGTGCGTGGCCACCGCGTCCCGCAGCACCTGCTGGAACCGCACCAGGTCCTCGTGCAGGATCGCGGGCACCTCCTCGCCCACGTGGTTCGCGTCCTCGTTGGACGCGATCAGCGGACCCGCGAGCTGCAGGAAGACCGAGCCGAACTGGTCGGCGCCGATCGGGTCCCGTGGCGACGCGAAGACCAGCGCGAACTCCTGCGGGTGGGCCAGAGCCCACCGGCGGAACGCGTGGCACACCGCCCTCACCTTGCAGCCGACCTGGCCTGACGTCTCCGCTGCCAGGTTCGCGTGCAGGGCTGAGGCCATGTCGTCGCAGATGTCGTCGCACAGCTGGCGCAGCAGGGCGTCGTGCGAGTCGTAGTAGCGGTACAGGGCTGGTGCGGTGATCCCCAGTTTGCGTGCGATCGCACGGAGGGTAACCGCGTCACGTCCGCTTTCCACCAATAGAGCGCGGGCCGCCTGCCGGATCTCACGCTCGGTCTCAGCACGGAGTCGTTCTCGGCGAGTGGCCTCGGTCATATGTCACTCCATCGGGTTGTAGACCCTGTCCACGGCCCCGTACGGTTTCAGTGAACGGTGTTTACGCAAGTTCACGGGATTTACAGAACGGTAACCCAGGAGGCCGTCGCCGATGTTCGCGAAGTGGGGCTCGATCGCATATCGCCGCCGATGGGTGGTGTTGGTCGCGACGGTGCTTCTCGCCGTTCTGGGCGGCGTGTGGGGCCTGGGCGTGTTCGACAAGCTCAGTCAGGGCGGCTACGAGGCTCCTTCCAGCGAGGCGGCGCGGGCCGACAAGGTAGCCGAGGAGGCGTTCGGGCGGCAGAACGGTGACGTGATCGTCATTTACCGCGGCGACTTCGCGAACCCGCTCGAGCTCAAGAAGGTCGCCGACCACATCAGCGGCTTCCCCAAGGACGACGTGCTCAAGACCGTCGGGCCGGTGCCGTCCGACGACCAGCGGCAGGCGCTCGTCGCCATCACGCTGAGCAGCGGCGACTCCAACGAGCAGATCAAGCAGTTCCAGGACGTCGAGGGCCAGCTCGCGATCGACGGCTTCACGCACCAGGTCGGTGGGCTCGTGCCCACCCAGAAGGCCATCAACGACATGTCGCAGGAAGACCTGACGCGCGCCGAGATGTTCTCGTTGCCGCTGGTCCTGCTCCTGCTCGTGATCATCTTCGGCGGCCTGGTCGCTGCCAGCCTCCCGGTCGTCGTCGGCGGTCTCGCGATCATGGGCGCGCTCGGCGTGCTGCACGCCGTCGCGATCTTCACCGAGGTCAACTCGTTCGCCGTCAACGTCGCGTCGCTGCTCGGCCTCGGCATGGCGATCGACTACGGCCTCTTCATGGTCGGCCGGTTCCGCGAGGAGCTCGCGCAGGGACGCACCACCGAACAGGCCGTCGGCCGCACGGTCGCGTCCGCCGGTCGCACCGTCGTGTTCAGCGCGACGCTGCTGGTCATCGCACTGGCCGGCCTGCTGCTCTTCCCGCACGGCTTCCTGAAGTCCCTCGCGTACGGCGGTGTGGCGTCGGTCGCGATCGCGGCGCTGGTCTCGCTCACCCTGCTGCCCGCGCTGCTCGGCGTCCTGGGCAAGCGGGTCGACAAGCTCGCCATGCCGTGGCGCAAGAAGGAGCCGAGCGAACGCGGCTGGCGCAAGCTCAGCGGCGCGGTCATGAAGCGGCCCGTGCTGATCGCCGTGCCGATCATCGGCGTGCTGGTCGCGCTCGGTTCGCCGTTCCTGAACGTGCAGTTCGGCCAGGTCACCGAGAAGGTGCTGCCCGAGGGCAACGCGGTGCGCGTCGCCACGGAGAACATCAACCAGAACTTCTCCGCGCTCTCCAGCCAGGGCTTCAAGATCGTCGTCAAGGGCGGCGACCAGGCCGCGGTCCAGGAGTACCTCGGCAAGGTCAAGGACGTCGCGGGCGTCAAGGACGTCCAGCCGACCGGCGCCGCCAACGGCGTCACGTCCGCCTCGGCCGGGCTCGACAACGACGCGTTGAGCGAGGAGTCGAAGCAGGCGCTCAAGGACGTCCGAGCGCTCACGCCGCCCGCCGGCGCCGAGGTCCTGGTCGGCGGCAGTACCGCCATCGTCAGCGACTCCCTCGACGCCATCGCGGCGGGCCTGCCGTTGATGATCGCGCTGCTCGTCGGCGCCACGCTGATCCTGATGTTCCTCGCGTTCGGCTCGGTCGTGCTGCCGATCAAGGCGGTGCTGATGAGCGCGCTGTCGCTGTCGGCGACGTTCGGCGTGCTGGTCTGGGTCTTCCAGGAGGGCCACGGCGCCGGCTGGCTCGGCGTCACGCCGGGGCCGCTCGAGTCCGGCATCGTCGTGCTGATGGCGGCGATCGTGTTCGGCCTGTCGACGGACTACGAGGTCTTCCTGCTCTCCCGCATGGTCGAGGCCCGCAGCCAGGGCGCGACGACCGAGGAGGCCGTGACCACCGGTCTGGCCAAGACCGGCCGGGTGATCACGTCGGCGGCGCTGCTGCTGATCGTCGTGACGGGCGCGTTCGCGTTCTCGCAGGTCGCGATGATGCGGTTCGTCGGTGTCGGCATGATCCTCGCGCTGGCGCTCGACGCCACCGTGGTCCGGATGCTGCTCGTGCCCGCTGTGCTCAAGCTCCTGGGCAACGCCGCGTGGTGGTCACCCGGTCCGCTCAAGCGGATCCAGGAACGCCTCGCGCTTCACGACGAGCCGGTCGACGACTTCGACGACTGGGACGACGAGATCCGCGAGCCCGTCGGGGTGCGCTGACCGGCGGAGAAGGCGATCATGGCCGCGTCGAACCGGCGCGGCCCCATCTCCCCCAGCCCGTCCGTCGTCATCCGGTACGTGGTGAGCACGGTGTTCGAGCTGTCCAGCACCGTCGTCGTCGCTCCGGTCGCGAGGAAAACCCTCGAGTCGCCCGGAGCGATGGCGACGCCCGGCGAGTCGATGGGCAAACGTTCGCGCACCGTCATGGTGGCCGCGTCGACGACCACGACCTCGCTCTCCTTCGGCAGCGTCAGGTAGACCGTGGCACCGTCCGGCGTGACCGCGATGCTGCCCGCTCCCCTGCCCACCTCGACCGAACCGACCACGCGGTTCGCGACCGTGTCGATCACCAGCAGCGTGCCGGGCGTCTGCTCGCCCAGGCGCAGGGTGCTCACGTAGAGCCGGCTGCCGTCGGGGGAGATCGCCAGGAACTGCGGCATGCCGCCCACCTCGATCGTCGAGGTCTGGGACGCCGTCGCGGTGTCGACCAGGCCGACCGTGCCGTCCTGCGAGTTCGCGACGTAGAGCACCTCGTTGTCCGGGTGCACCGCGAGGCCCTGCGGCTGACCGCCGACCCTGATCGCCGCGACCAGCCGGAAGTCCTCCGGGTCCACCACCGCGACGCCGCCGCTGGCCGAGACGTAGAGCCGCTGGCCGTCCGGGCGCATCACCGCGTGCGACAGCTGCACCTGCGTGAAGATCCGGTCGAGGATCTCCCCGGAACGCGGGTCGACCACGGTGATCGCGCCGGTCCAGCCGTTGACCACGTAGAGCCGCAGCCCGTCCGGCGACACGGCGACCCCCGTCGCCCGGCCGCCGGTGTCGGCCTTGGCGAGAACGGCACCGGTTCTCGTGTCGACGATCTGGACGAGACCCGACTTGCCCACCACGTACGCGAGCGGCGCGACCGAAGCGGAGGAAGTGGTGGTGTACTCGAGCCGTTGCTGAACACCCATCGCCGCGAAGGCCGCCGAGAGCGCGATAACCGCGGCCACGAGGCGTGGCTTTGCCATGCGGCGATGGGACCACTTCCGGGTGCTTTCAATCCACTTCGGTCACCCGGTCGAGCGAAATCTTTGCCTTCTCGTAGTACTAACGAGGACCGTTGGCCGACGCCACCAGCTTGGCGTACCGGGTGCCCGCGGTGAGCAGGACCAGACCGGCACCGAGGAACGCCAGCACGCGGGCGATGCCGTCGAGCGCGGACAGGTCGAACAGCACCAGCTTCACCACCGCGGCGGCGACCAGGATCAGGCCGGAGATCCGCAGCGCCTTGTTGCCGATCCCCTTCACCAGCAGGAACAACGCCGCGATCGTCCACGACACGGTGACGATCGAGTGTCCGAAGAGGAACCCGGTCTCGTCCGGCGACACGAGCAGCGCCGCGCACAGCACCACACCCGCCGCGCCGTAGAGCAGCACCAGGCCCGAGACGATCCACGGGAACGGGTGGCGCGCCGGCTCCCGCAGCACCTGCATCTTCAGCGCGGCCCACGGTGCGACGGCCGCGTAGATCCCCAGCACCACGGCGGTGACGAGCCCGGCCGCGTAGTCACCCGGCGAGACGGTGTTGAAGAACCGGGGTTCCTCGACCAGCCACGTGATCGGCACGGCGAACCCGACGGCCATGAAGAACCCGACGACGCCGAACACGATCGACCCGACCAGCGCGCTCCGCTTGCCCAGCCGTGCCGCGAGGAACGCCAGCAGCACCGCCTCTGCCAGCACGATCGCCGTGCGCACGTTGCCGTCGAGAGCGATGACCGTGGTCTGGAACAACGCGAGCATGCCCGTCGCACCGGCCGCCGTCGCAAACGCTCGCGGCAGGTCCGGGACCATCCAGATCGCGAGCAGCACCGCGGCCACCGCACCGGCGAGGACCGAGGCGGACGTCCTGTCCAGCAACGTCGTCGCGAACAACGCCGGCAGGGCCGACCCGGCGACCAGCGCGATCGCCACGACGTCGTCGCGCCGCTTCCTGATCGTCAGCAACGCCACCACGATGCCGACGACGGTCGTCGCCGCGGCGACCCCGACGACGGTCCACTCGTAGCTGCGCGGGATGGCGTTCGCGGTCGTGACCAGCGAAGCGACGATCGCGGGGAAGCCACCGGCGATGGCGAGACCCGGCCAGTTGCGCCGGATCTGCACCGGCGTGCTGGCCATCTTGAGCACCAGCAGGAACGCGACGAGCAGGACCGTGAAGCCCTCGGTCAGCGCGGGTGAGCAGACGGCGCAGGCGGTGACGACGGTGACCGCGAGCGCTTGCGAGTCCCAGCGCACCGCGAGCACGACACCGGTGACGGCGACGGCGAGCCCGACGAGGAGCCCGGCCGCGGGCGGGAAGTAGTGGTAGAGGCTCGTGGCCGCGATGACGTCGAGGTAGAGCCCCGCGAAACCGGTGAAGGCCAGCGCGAACGCCCCCACGCGTCCGGCCGGGGTGCGGTGCAGCCACACGCCGATGCCGATCAGCGCGCTGCTGAACACCGCGCCGCCGATCACCCGCGGCAGCGGGCCGAGCCAGCCGCGCTGCACGGCCAGGACCAGCAGCAACACGAAGCCGAGCACGGTGATCGCGCCACCGACCCACGCCAGCAGCTTGGCTCCGGCGCCGTCCTTGCCGAGCTTCTCGAACAACGTCTCCCGCGGCGGGGGCGGACCCCACGGCTGCTGCGGCGGCCACGGCGCCTGCGAAGGCGGGGGGAACTGGGGGCCAGGGGGCGGAGGCAGCGGTGCGGAGGCGGCCTGCTGCGACCACGGGTTGGCCGGCACCTGCTGCTGCACGGGAGGCGGCGGCGGTGCCTGCTGTGGAATCGGACCGGGAACCGGTGCCTGAGCGGGCATCGGCCGCGGGGGCGTCGGAGGTGCGACGATCTCGGCCACGGCGGTGGCGGCAGCCGCCACCGGGCCCGCAGTGCGCTCCCGCATCTCCGAGCTGATCGTCACCAGCCGCTGCCCGATGGCCGCGAGCTCCAGCGCGAGGCGCTGCTCGTCCCCGAGGCGATCCTGTCCGTCCATGTGATCAGAGTGCGGCAGAGCATGCCGAGTGACATCCGTACACCTACTCATCCACCGGTCTCAGCTTGACTACATAGATGTGTAATCGATTAACTAAGGCCTCGTGACGACCATGAAGGACGTCGCGCAGCACGCCGGCGTCTCCACGGCCACCGTGTCGCGCGTGCTCAACGGCCATGCCGCGCCGACGCCCGAGACCCGGGAGCGCGTGCTCGCCGCGATCGAGGAGCTCGGCTACCGGCCCAACGCCCTGGCGCGATCCCTCCGCACCACCAGCACCCAGACCCTCGGTCTGGTCATCAGCGACCTGCTGAACCCGTTCTTCGCCGAGATCGCGCGAGCGGTCGAGGACGAAGCCCGGTCACACGGCTACTGCGTCGTGATCGGGAACGCCGACGAGAGCGCCGAGCAGGAGGCCACCTACGTGCGCACCCTGCTCGACCGCCGGGTGGACGGCCTCCTGCTGTGCCCCGCGACCGACGACCCGAGTCTGGTCCGCGAAGTGAGCGCAGGCGGCGTACCACTGGTTCTGCTCGACCGGACGGTCAAGGGCGCGACATGCCCTGTCGTCCGCGCCGACGGCAGCGAGGCATTGACCGCGCTCGCCCGGCGGCTCGTCGGCGCCGGCCACACCCGCATCGGAGTGATCGCGGGTCCGCCGAACACCTCCACCGGAAGAGAACGAACGCAGGTGCTCACGGGCTCGCTCGGCGGCCTCGCGCAGGTCGTGCACGGCGACTTCCGGCAGGAGAGCGGCAGCCAGGCCGCCGCGAGGCTCCTCGACGACGGCGCCACCGCGCTCGTCGCCATGGACAACCTGATGGGCCTGGGCGCGTTGGGCGAGGTCAGGGCCCGCGGCCTGCAGATCCCGCACGACATCGCGTTCGCGGTGTTCGACGACCAGCCGTGGTTCCCGCTGCTCGACCCGCCGATCACGGTCATCGCGCAGCCGACCGTGGAGATGGGCAAGGCCGCCGCGCGCAGCCTGCTCGCCCTGATCGACGGCCGCCAGCCCGACGACGTCCGCCTGACCGCGAAGCTCGTGCTGCGCGGCTCGCTCGGGGAGGCCGAGCTGTGAACACGCTCATCACCGCACGCGGCATCACCAAGCACTTCGGCGGCACCTTGGCGTTGGACGGCGTCGACCTCGACATCAACGCGGGCGAGGTCCACGTCCTGCTCGGCGAGAACGGCGCGGGCAAGTCCACGCTGGTCAAGGTCCTCGCGGGCATCCACGGCCACGACTCGGGCACGATCGAGGGGCGCGCCAGCCTCGCCGTGATCCACCAGGAGCTGGCCCTGGTCCCCGAGCTCAGCGTCGCGGAGAACCTGTTCCTCAACCGCCTGCCGCGCCGGTTCGGGTTCGTCGACCGCGCCGAGATGCGCCGCCGCGCACCGGAGCTGCTCGACCGCGTCGGCCTGCGCGTCGACCCGGACACCAAGGTCCGCGACCTCGGCATCGCGCAGCAGCAGATGATCGAGATCGCCCGCGCGCTCGACAGGGACGCCGGCGTGCTGATCCTCGACGAGCCGACCGCGGTCCTCACCGACACCGAGACCGACCGGTTGCTGCAGATCATGGCCCAGCTGCGGGACAACGGCGTCGGGCTCGTCTTCATCACCCACCACCTCAACGAGATCCAGCGGATCGCCGACCGCGTCACGGTCCTGCGCGACGGCCGGTCCGTCGGAGTGCTCGGCCCGCGCGCCACCACCAGGCACATGATCGAGCTGATGGTCGGCCGTCCCATCGACGAGCAGTACCCCCGCGAACGCCAGCGCGCCGGGCAGCCGTTGCTCAGGATCTCGGGTCTGACGAAGAACGGCGTGTTCAGCGACATCGACATCGAGGTCCACGCGGGCGAGGTCGTCGGCATCGCGGGACTCGTCGGCGCCGGCCGCACCGAGGTCGCGCGGGCGGCGTTCGGCGTGGACGACTACGACCGCGGCACGGTCGAGGTCGACGGCAAGCGGTTGCGCCGCAACGACGTCCAGGCCGCCATCAGGGCAGGTCTCGGCCTCGTGCCGGAGGACCGCAAGGGCCAGGGCCTGGTCCTCACGGCGACCGTCGGCCAGAACCTCGAGCTGGTGACGCTGGAGAACCGCGACGCAGGGCGGCTGCGCGACATCGCGGGCAAGCTGCGGATCAAGGGCCGCGTCGACCAGCCGGTGAAGGAGCTGTCGGGCGGCAACCAGCAGAAGGTCGTCATCGGCAAGTGGCTGCTGGCCGACCCGAAGGTGCTGATCCTCGACGAACCGACCCGCGGCGTCGACGTCGGCGCCAAGGTCGAGATCTACGAGCTGGTCAACCGGATGACCGCGCAGGGCAGGGCCGTGCTGCTCGTGTCCAGCGACCTCCCCGAGGTGATCGGGATGAGCGACCGCGTCGTCGTGATGGCGCACGGCCGCGTGGCCGGTGAGCTGCCGAAGGGCGCGACCCAAGACCAGGTGATGGCACTCGCCGTGCAGGAGATCTCCGCATGACCACGATCAGCAAGCCTAGGTACACAGCCAAGAATTTTTTGGCAGAGAACGGCGCTCTGGCAGGGCTTTTGATCCTCGCCCTCGCACTCGCGATCTCCAACCCGGCGTTCCTCACCGCGCAGAACCTCGTCAACGTCGGCGTGCAGGCAGCGGCCATCGCGATCCTGGCGTTCGGCATGACGTTCGTCGTCGTCGCGGGAGGCATCGACCTGTCCGTGGGCAGCATCGCCGCGCTCGCCGCGATGGTCGGCGCCCTCACCGCCGGACCGGTCGGCCTGGTCGTCGGCGCGCTGTGCGGTCTCGTCAACGGCGCGATGATCAGCTACGGCAAGCTGCCGCCGTTCATCGCGACGCTGGCCATGCTGAGCGTCGCCCGCGGCCTCACGCTCGTGGTCTCGGAAGGTCAGCCGCACAACACCGACGAGCTGGTGACGTTCCTCGGCTCGAACCTCGCGCCGATGCTCCCGTTGCCGCTGCTGCTGATGCTCGCGTTCTTCGGCATCACCGGCCTGATCCTCACGCGCACGAACCTCGGCCGGCGCATGTACGCGATCGGCGGCAACGAGGAGGCCGCGAAGCTCAGCGGCATCGACGTGCGCAGGCAGAAGCTGTGGATCTACGCCCTGTCCGGCCTGTTCGCCGCCGCCGCGGGCCTCGTGCTCGCCGGACGGCTCGGGTCCGCCGGCCCGCAGGCCGCGGCCGGCTACGAGCTCGACGCCATCGCCGCGGTCGTCATCGGCGGTGCGTCGCTGTCCGGTGGCGTCGGCCGCGCCACCGGGACGTTGGTCGGCGCACTCGTGCTCGCCGTCCTGCGCAACGGCCTCAATCTGCTGCAGGTCCACCCGTTCTGGCAGCAGGTCGTCATCGGCGTGGTGATCGCTCTCGCCGCGCTGCTCGACTCACTTCGCCGTCGCTGAGCAAGAACCCCGCAACAGGTAAGGAAGACACTGATGAAGGTGACCCGACGGATCGCGCTGACCCTCGGAGCCGCGGCACTGGTCGCGACCGGGTGCAGCGGTACCGGGGCGTCCGGAAGCGACATCACCATCGGGCTCGCGGTGTCCACTTTGAACAACCCGTTCTTCGTGGAGCTGCAGCGGGGCGCGCAGGAGATGGCGGACCAGCTCGGTGCCAAGCTGACCGTGGTCGACGCGCAGAACGACGCGACGAACCAGGTCAACCAGGTGCAGACGCTGGTGACCCAGGGCGTCAAGGCGATCCTCCTCAACCCGGTCGACTCCCAGCAGTCCGCACCCGCCGCGAAGGCCGCCGAGCTGGCGGGCATCCCGCTGATCTCGGTCGACCGCTCGGTCGAGGGCAAGGTCGCCGCCGAGGTCGCGTCGAACAACGTGCAGGGCGGCAGCCTCGCGGCCATCGAGCTCGGCCGCGCCACCTCGGGCGAGGTCGGCCACCTCAAGGGCATCCAGGGCGCCTCGGCGTCGCGTGACCGCGGCCGGGGCTTCGAACAGGGCCTGAACAGCGGCAACATCAAGGTCGCCGCCACCGCCGTCGCCGACTTCGACCGGGCCAAGGGCCTCAACGAGACCACGAACCTGTTGCAGGGCCACCCCACGCTGAAGGGCATCTTCGCCGAGAACGACGAGATGGCGCTCGGCGCGATCAAGGCGCTCGGCGCCCGTGCCGGCAAGGACGTCCTGGTCGTCGGTTTCGACGGCACGCCCGACGGTCTGAAGGCGATCCAGGACGGCACGCTCGCCGCGTCCGTCGCGCAGCAGCCGAAGCAGCTCGGGTCGAAGGCCGTCGAGCAGGCGGTGCACGCCGCGAAGGGCGAGACCGTTCAGCAGGTCGTGGACGTCGAGGTCAAGGTCGTCACGAAGCAGAACGTGGCAGAGTTCCTCAAGTGACGAAGCCTCTGCTCGTGCTCGGGTCCGCCAACGCCGACCTCGTGGTCGAGGTCGGCAGGCGGCCCGGCGGCGGTGAGACCGTGCTCGGTGGCGACACCGTCGTGCTGCCCGGCGGCAAGGGCGCGAACACCGCCGTCGCCGCCGCACGGGTCGGCGCGTCCGTCGCACTGGTCGGTGCCGTCGGCGGGGACGGGTACGGCTCGCTGCTGCGCGAGTCGCTGGAGTCGTCCGGCGTCGACACGGCGCTGGTGAGGACCTCCGCGCGGCCCACCGGGATCGCGTACATCACCGTGACGCCCGACGGCGAGAACTCGATCGTCGTCTCCCCCGGTGCGAACGCCGACGTGTCGTCGTCCGATGTGGACGGACTGTCGTTCGACGGCGTCGAGGTGCTGGCGTGCTCGCTGGAGGTGCCGCTGGAGACGGTGGTCCACGCGATCGGCGTGGCTTCCGAAGCCGGTGTCCGCACGGTGCTCAACCTGTCGCCGGTGGCCGAGCTGCCCGCGAAGACGTTGGCGCAGCTCGCGGTGCTGGTCGTGAACGAGCACGAGGCCGCGCAGCTCGCGCCGGAGTGGTCCGGCCTGCTCGCGCTGGGACCGGCGTCGGCGATCGTCACGCTCGGCTCGCGCGGTGCCTCCGTGGTGGAGAAGTCGGGGATCGTCGAGGTCCCGGCCGTCGAGGTGGCCGAGGTCGTCGACACGACCGGTGCCGGTGACGCGTTCGCCGGTGCGGTGTCCGCGCGGCTGGCCGAGGGCGACGACCTGGTTGCCGCTGCCCGTTATGCGGTGAAGGTCGCGGCCCTGTCCGTCACGAAGGCGGGCGCGCAGCCGTCGTACCCGACCGCGGCCGAAGTCGAGTCACGCACGGACTGACGCCCCCGGGTCCGAACGGCTCACCGTCACGCCGCTGTCCGTCGTACGTGTTAAGCCGAGATGACGTCCCACGCGCCTTTCCGCGTTCCGCCGGACTTTTAGTCACACTGAGCTGTCGTCGGTTCCCGGTGGAAGGGTATGGTCTAGACCATGTCGAGCGCGCGGCTGAGCGGTGTCGGTGTCAGCAGCGGCCGGGCTTCCGGCCCCGTCGTGAGGGTCTCCGAGGCCCTGCCCGAACCTCCCACGGGTCCCCGCCCCGCGGACACAGCCGAGGAGGCCTCCCGGATCCGTCCGGCGACGGAGGTCGTGGCGCAGCGCCTGATGGAGCGCGCGAAGACCGTCGAGGGCGACGCCCGCGCGGTGCTCGAGACCACGGCGGCGATGGCCGGTGACCCGTCCCTGATCAAGTCCGCCGAGAAGCTCGTGTCCGACGAGTCGCTGCCCGCGGCCCGCGCCGTGCACCAGGCGGCGCAGAAGTTCATCGCCGCACTGCAGGCCGCCGGCGGGTACATGGCCGAACGCGCCCGCGACGTCCAGGACGTCCGCGACCGCGTGGTGGCCGAGCTGCTCGGTCTGCCCGCCCCCGGCGTGCCCGACCTGGCCTCGCCGTCCGTGCTGGTCGCCCGCGACCTGGCACCCGCCGACACCGCGGGCCTCGACCCGTCGAAGGTCCTCGCCCTGGTCACGGAGGAGGGCGGCCCCACCTCCCACACGGCGATCCTCGCCCGTTCGCTGGGCATCCCGGCCGTCGTCGCGTGCCGCGGCATCCTGGCGTTCGAGGCCACCTCGCTCGACGTCGACGGCGACACGGGTCAGGTCCGCGAGTCGGACGGCAAGGTCCGCACCGCCGGCACCGGCAAGAAGGTCACGTGGAACGGCGTCGGCGTCCTGAAGGACGGCCACCGCGTGAAGGTCCTCGGCAACGTCGGCTCGCCGGCGGACGCGGCCGCCGCTGCCGCCGCGGGTGCGGAGGGCGTCGGTCTCTTCCGCACGGAGTTCTGCTTCCTGGACGCCGCGGAGGAGCCGACCGTTGCTGAGCAGACTGCTGCATACGAGGCCGTACTGGCGCCGTTTGCGGGCAAGCCCGTGGTGGTGCGCACCCTCGACGCGGGCGCGGACAAGCCGCTGGCGTTTCTGAACCCGGACCCCGAGCCCAACCCGGCACTCGGCGTCCGCGGCCTGCGCGTGGCCTTCGACCGTCCCGAGGTGCTGGACCGCCAGCTCGAAGCCATCGCCGCGGCGGCTGCTTCTTCCGGCGCCGACGTCTCCGTCATGGCCCCGATGGTCGCGACCGCCGCCGAAGCCGCGTGGTTCGTCGACCGCGCGCGCAAGGCCGGCATCGCCCGCGCCGGCGTCATGGTCGAGGTCCCGTCGGCCGCCCTGTCGGCGCGCGAGATCCTCCAGGTCGTCGACTTCATCTCCATCGGCACCAACGACCTGGCCCAGTACGTCTTCGCCGCCGACCGCCAGCTCGGCGGTGTGGCCGCGCTGAACGACCCGTGGCAGCCGGCGTTGCTGCGCCTGATCGCCCTGGTCGGCGAGGCGGCCACCGCCACCGGCAAGCCCGTCGGCGTCTGCGGCGAGGCAGCGGCCGACCCGCTGCTGGCGTGCGTGCTCATCGGCCTCGGCGTGACGTCGCTGTCGATGAACCACACCGCTCTCGCCGGCGTCGGCGCCCGCCTGGCCACGTCCAGCATGGACATCTGCCAGCTCGCCGCCCGCGGCGCGTTGTCCGCGGGCGACCCCGGCACCGCCAAGCTCGCGGCCCGCGCCCCGCACTAGTCCACCGCGGTCACGCGGATCTCGATGCGCATCTTCGGGTGACCGAGGGCGGTGACCCCGCTCTCGGTCCAGATGGGCCTGCGCTCGCCCATCCGCTTGCGGAACTGCTCGACCATCACGCGGTTGTGGTCGTCGAACGTCTCGTCGCGCAGCACGTGGTACGAGTTGACGTGCACGACGTTCGACCACGTGCTTCCTGCTTCCCGCAGGGTCCGCTCGACGTTGTCGAAGGCCCGGACGATCTCCTCTTCGAGCGTCTCGGGGAACCCGAACTCGTCGTCCCACCCGCCCTGCCCGGAGATCTCGACCCGGTCGCCGATCCGCACGGCCTGGCTGTAGTGCATGTTCTCCGCCTGCGTCACGCCGTAGCCGGGCGTCGCGAAGAACTCGACCTCGCTCATCGTCGTCTCCTCTGACTTCATGCTTGAATTCACGCTTGAAGTCAACCGTACACGACTTCAAGCGTGAAGTAAGGTCTGCGACGTGGAGTGGCTGAACGCGCAGGAGAAGGAAGCCTGGACGGGGCTGGTCTCGTTGCTGCTGCTGATGCCGGGACGACTCGAGGCGCCGCTGCAGGAGGAGTCGGGCCTGAGCCTGTTCGACTACCTGGTGCTCAGCCACGTCTCGGAGGCCCCGGACCGCCGCATCCGCATGAGCGAGCTCGCCTTCCTGGCGAACGGCTCGCTCTCGCGCCTGTCGAACGTGGTCAAGCGCTTCGAGCAACGCGGCTGGGTCGAGCGCTACCCGGACCCGGACAACGGCCGGTACACGATCGCGTCGCTGACCGACTCGGGGTTCGAGGTGGTGGAGGCGGCCGCGCCGGTGCACCTGCGGGCGGTGCGGCAACTCGTGCTGGACCCGCTCGACGACGAGGACCGGCAGGCGTTGACGAGGATCGCGGCGAAGCTGCGGGTGTCGATCCCGCCGCCGTAGCGGAGTCACCTGATCGTGGCAGGGGCCCTGGCGCTGAGCGTCGCGGCGGACACAGACGGCCTGAGCACGACCGGTCCGCCCGCGCCGAGGCGGCTCCGGCGGATCGTCGTTGCGGCTCGGCCCGCGCAAAGCCGAAGGTCAGAAGGCCGCGCGCAAGGGTGATGTGGACGGTGCCTGGCAGCGCATGGGCATGCGGCAGCTCAAGCGCACGGCCAGGCAGCAGGCGGAGTGCGTCGCCGTGTCGTTCGGCGAGATCCGCGAGTTCTTCACCCGGAACCGCTGCACATCGCTGGACCGGGTCCTGTTCGCGGTGACGGACGGCGCCGGCAACACCGCCGTGATCTCGGTCGTGTGGATCGGCCTCGCGTCGACCGGTGACGCCCGCGACTTCCAGACCGTCATGAACAGGCACGGCAGCGGCGACGTCCACCCGCTCGGCAGCCACCTGCTCGACCTGGCCGAGATCCAGTTCACCGGTCTGCGCTACGGCAGCGAACGCGACGGCAAGACCGTGACCATCGCCGAAGCCGAGACCGCGACCGGCAACGTCGACCACGAGACCTTGGACGCGCTCGCCGAGGTTGCCGCCTATCTCCCGCGCGTCTAACGAGCCGCTTGGAGCTCGTCCAAGACCGCCCTGATCAGCGGGTGTTCCTCCGACCCGCGCCGCACCGCCGCCACCACCCGCCGCAACGGTGCGACCCCCGACACCGGCACCCCGCGCACGGCGTTCCGCGGCGCCAGCGCCACCCCCGCACCCGCCGCGACCAGTGCCTCGATCGCCCGGAAGTCGTCGGACGTGTGCCGGATCCGCGGCGTGAACCCGGCCTGCGCGCACGCCATCTCCACCACGTCCCGCAGCGGGTTGCCGGGCAGCGTCACGACCCAGTCCTCGTCGGCCAGCGAGGCGAGGTCGACCGGCTGGCCCGAACCCCGCCCCGGCGGCAGCACGACGTCGAAAGGCTCGGTGTACAGCGGAAACCGGGTCAGCCGGTCGGTGGTCCGGTGTTCCTCGGTGATCGCCACGTCGATCTCGCCGTCCAGCAACAACCGCACGCTCTCGTGCCCCTCGGCGTCACGCACCGACAGCTCGATCGACCGCGACTTCAACGCCGCCAGCGCGGGCGCCACCACCTGCGTGATCGCCGACGCGAACGACGCGATCGCCACCCGGCCGGCGTTGCCCGAGGCCAGAGCGTCCAAAGTGGCCTGTGCGCGTTCCAGTTCGGCGGCCACGACGTGGGCGTGCGCCACCAGCAACGAACCTGCGGGCGTCAGTGAGACACGGCGTCCCTTGCGCAGCAGCAACGGATGTCCGGCCTCGGACTCGAGAGCGGCCAACTGCTGCGACACCGCTGACGGCGTGAGGTGCAGTGCCGCGGCCGCGGCCGTCACGGTGCCGTGGTCAGCCAGTGCGCGCAGCACGCGGAGCCGTCGTGGGTCGATCACTTCTCAATGATGGGGGATTCCACCGCGCCGTTCATGGGGATGTCCTTCGGCAGGATCGGCTCGAAGTCCACCTGGTCGAGCAGGAGGTACTCCTCGCTCGAGACGACCATGTCGGCGGGCAGGCCGTACTGGGGCTTGGTGGTCAGGTCGAACTTGACGATCGGCAAGCCGGTGTCGGGGTTGACGACGAACCGCGTCTCGACGTCGGTGAACTGGAAGGTCGACGGCGCGTCGATCGCCACGCCGACGCCGTCCTGCCCACGCCACTGGGTCTGGCCCAGTGACCGCATCCCGTCGAGCGTCTTGAGCATCTCGAACGCGGCGCGGCGCTGGTCGTCGCGGATGTTGGAGGTCATCAGCTCCATCGCGAGCGTCGCGACTCGATAGGAGTCCTTACCGACGATGGTCTCGAGCTCCTTCTTCAGCTCCGCCGGATCGGTGGGCAGCGCGTCCAGCGAGTCGATGCGCACCTGGCTGTGCGCGGACATCTGGAAGCCGGACACGGTGGTCTTCTGCATGTACGGCTTCATCGGCCCGAACCGCACCGAGCGGCTCCCGCCGACCAGGGGCGCGGTCTCCGGCCTGTCCGTGTTCACCCACCAGTCGCGGTCCCTGGTGATCGCCGAGGCCGAGACGTCGCCCTCCTTCTGACCGACCGTGATCCGGCTGTCGGCGGTCACCCACTGCTCGGTCACGGAGGAGAAGTACGCCATGTACGGCTTCGCCGGGTCGCCGACGATCATCGTCGAGTTGAGCTGCGACAGCATGTGCCACCAGCGCGGCGCCGCGCCGGGCTGCACCGGCTGGGGCGGCGCGGGCAGCAGGACGACCGCGAGGACGACCACCGCCGCGATGACCAGCAGCGGAGCGAACCGCCGGACGAACTGCCTGCGGGCTGGCCGCTCCTTGGGCAGCGTGATGATGCGGGCGAGGTCGCGTTCCATCCGGTCCTGGTCGACCTCGGGAACGGGCGGCCTGGCCTGCGCCAGGTCCTTCATGAGGTCTTCCACGAGTCCCTCGCACTGTCGAATTTCGGGGTCCAGAGAGCAGCCTGCAGACGCCGCCGAGCCCGGTGCAGCCGCACGAAGAACGTCGCCGTCGTGCACCCGAGCACCTGCGCAGCCTCCGCCGCCGCCAACCCGTGCCACGCGATCAGCGTCAGCACCTCCTGGTCGGTCTCGGAGAGGCTCGACAACGCCGACCGCAGCTCGATCACCGCGAACTCGTCCTCCGCGGGGAAGTCGGTGAGCTCGTAGTGCGTCGTCTGCCGGCGGGTGGCGCGCACCAGGTTGCGGGCGATGCCGAGCAACCACGGCAGCGCGTTCGACGGCATCTGCGCCGACTTGCGCCACGCGATCGTGAAGGTCTCACTGGTGATGTCCTCGGCGAGCCGCTGCCCCGCGTGACTCGCCGCATAGGCGAGCACCCGCGGGTAGCACTCGCGGTAGACGGTCGCGAATTCCTCCACGTCGAGAAGTGCGCCGGACGAGCCGGTTCTTACTCGGAAGTGACGCGGGTCACATCGTGGAGGAACGCCGACCACGCCTCGGCCGACACCGGCACGTGGGCGGTGGGCGCCTTGCTGTCCCGGATGCCGACGCCACGTCCGACCTCGACGCAGTCGCTGGCGTCGGGGCTGTAGGAGCTCTTTCGCCAGTTCGTCATGCGGAACGCCTCCTCAGGTAAGCAGGCCGGTGATCAGCCTCCTGGATTGTTCCGGATCCAAAGCCTGAGCGTCGAGCCGCTTCAGCACGGAGGAGTAGGCGGCGAGCGATTTCTTGTTCTCGATGAAAAGCCCGGAAGTCTCACTGGTCGTTCATCACCTCCGGCCCGCCCGCCGGTACGCGCAAGGCCGGTTCGTAGATGTAGAACACGAACGTACGGCTCCAGTGGAAGAGGTTGCGGCGTTCGAGCTTCGCCGCGATGACCTTCTCGTAGTCGACGGATTCGGTGCGAACAGCCCCGTCGAGAACGGCGCGCATGTAGTCCGCGGTTTGGAGATGGCCTGGCACGAGCACCGTCGACCAGACGGTGATCTCGTCGGGGGTGGCGCGGCAGTACCCGAGCAGCAGCGTCACGTCGAACTCGGTCACGCCGCCCTTGCCGCGCACCAGGTCGGAGAGCTTGGCCTCGTCCCAGTCGAGATCCTGGGCGAGCTTGCGCTGGGTGAGCTTGGTTCGCGCGATGACCTTGCGGACACCGTCGCCGAACTCGCGGCCCACCACGCTGGACTTCCGCAGTGGCATGGCGGACAAGTTAGAAGGAACGCGAAGACCGGCTCCATCTTTTACTTCCGAATGTCCCTGAAGGAAGTAGTTTTTGGAACCGGTCCAAGTCCTACGGTTACATCTTCGCCCGTGCGGCCACAAATGCATCCACGGCGCGATTGACGTCATCGGTCGTGTGTGCGGCGGACATCTGCGTGCGAATGCGCGCCTTGCCGTGCGGCACGACCGGGTACGAGAACCCGATCACGTAGATGCCCTGCTCCAGCAACAGGTCCGCGAGCCGTCCCGCCTCGGCCGCGTCGCCGATCATCACCGGAATGATCGGGTGCTCACCGGGCAGCAGGTCGAAGCCCTCCTCGGTCATGCGCCGGCGGAACAGCTCGGTGTTCGACCGCAGCTGGGCCAGCAGGTCCGTGGACGACGAGAGCATGTCGAGCGTCGCGATCGCGGCGGCCGTGATCGAGGGCGCGAGCGAGTTCGAGAACAGGTACGGGCGCGAGCGCTGGCGCAGCAGTTCGATGATCTCCGCGCGGCCGGACGTGTAACCGCCCGACGCACCGCCCAGTGCCTTGCCGAGGGTGCCGGTGACGATGTCGACGCGGTCCTGCACGCCGAACAGTTCCGGGGTGCCGCGACCGGTCGGGCCGGTGAAGCCGACGGCGTGCGAGTCGTCGACCATGACCAGGGCGTTGTAGCGCTCGGCGAGGTCGCAGATCTCGTCCAACGGCGCGAGGTAGCCGTCCATCGAGAACACGCCGTCGGTCGCGATAAGGCGGTAGCGCGCGTCGGACGCGTCCTTGAGCTGGCGCTCCAGGTCGTCCATGTCGCGGTTCTTGTAGCGGAACCGCTTGGCCTTCGACAGGCGCACGCCGTCGATGATCGACGCGTGGTTCAGCTCGTCGGAGATGATCGCGTCCTCGGCGCCGAGCAGCGTCTCGAACAGACCGCCGTTGGCGTCGAAGCACGAGCTGTAGAGGATCGTGTCGTCGGTGCCGAGGAACTCGCTGAGCTTGCGCTCCAGTTCCTTGTGCGGTTCCTGGGTGCCGCAGATGAACCGCACCGAGGCCATGCCGAAGCCCCAGTCGTCCAGGGCCTTCTTCGCAGCCTCGATGAGCGTCGGGTGGTCGGCGAGGCCGAGGTAGTTGTTGGCGCAGAAGTTCAGGACCTCGTCACCGGAACCGACCCGGACGGCGGCGTTCTGCGGGGTGCCGATCACGCGCTCGGACTTGTAGAGCCCGGCCTCCCGGATCTCCCCGATCGTCTTGACCAGGTCGTTCTTCAGCTCGCCGTACATCAGGCTCCCGTCCAGTCGAGGATGACCTTGCCGCACTTGCCCTCGCGCGCGGTGGCGAACGCCTCCGCGTGCTGCGTGTGGTCGTACCGGTGCGTGATGACCGGTGCGAGGTCGAGGCCGCGCTGCAGCAGCACGGTCATCGAGTACCAGGTCTCGAACATCTCGCGGCCGTAGATGCCCTTGATGTGCAGCATCTTCAGCACGACGCTGCTCCAGTCGACGGAGAACTCGTCCGCGGGCAGCCCGAGCATCGCGATGCGGCCGCCGTGGGCCATGTTCGCGATCATGTCGCGCATCGCGACGGGCTTGCCGGACATCTCCATGCCGATGTCGAAGCCCTCGGCCATGCCGAGCTCGGCCTGTGCGTCGGCGATCGTGCGCTCGGCGACGTTCACGGCGAGGTCGACGCCGACCTTGCGGGCCAGGTCGAGGCGGTGCTCGGAGATGTCGGTGATCACGACGTTGCGCGCGCCCGCGTGCTTGGCGACGGCGGCGGCCATGATGCCGATCGGGCCGGCGCCGGTGATGATCACGTCCTCGCCGATGACGGGGAAGCTCAGCGCGGTGTGCACGGCGTTGCCGAACGGGTCGAAGATCGCGGCCACGTCCAGGTCGACCTGCGTGCGGTGCACCCACGCGTTCTGCTCGGGCAGGACGACGTACTGGGCGAACGCGCCGTTGGAGTGCACGCCGAGACCGCGCGTGTTGGCGCAGAGGTGGCGGCGGCCGGCCTTGCAGTTGCGGCACTTCCCGCACACGAGGTGACCCTCGCCGCTGACCAGGTCACCCGGCTTCACGCTGGTGACGGACGCGCCTGTTTCCACGACCTCGCCGACGAACTCGTGCCCGATGACGAGCGGCGCCTCGATGTTCGAGGCGGCCCAGTCGTCCCACGAGTCGATGTGCAGGTCGGTGCCGCAGATACCGGTGCGCAGCACCCTGACCAGCACGTCCGTCGGTCCGGGAGTGGGGTCCGGGACGTCGGTCAGTTCGAGGCCAGGCCCAGCGGCGACCTTGACGAGAGCCTTCATGCGGGAAGTCTCACCCTTTGCTGCTTGTGCAGTCCATCAGGACTTTCTGAAGTTCTTGTGCAGCTCAGCTTCATTGGCGATGTTGCGCACCATGCCGCCGAACACGACGCCGTGGAACGGCCAGACAGCCCACCAGTAGAGCTGCCCGGCGAGCCCTTTGGGCACGAACACGGCGCGTTGGCGGTAAGTGGACCCGGACCCCTCGTTGGCCGCCACTCGAAACTCGAGCCACGCCTTCCCGGGCACCTTCATCTCGGCCCGCAACCGCAGCAGCCGCCCGCGTTCGATCTCCTCGACCCGCCAGAAGTCGAGCGCCTCCCCGACGTGCAGCCGTTGGGGATCACGCCGGCCCCTGCGCAGCCCGACGCCGCCGACCAGCCGGTCCATCCAGCCCCGCACGGCCCAGGCCAGCGGGAACGAGTACCAGCCCCGTTCGCCGCCGATGCCCTCGACGACCTCCCACAGCCGTTCGGGCGTCGCCGTGGTCTTGTGCTCGCGTTCGTCGGTGTAGACCGACCCGCCGGACCAGTCGGGGTCGGTCGGCAGCGGCTCGCTCGGCGCGCCGGGGAAGGAGGCCCCCGACCAGCGCGTCTCGACGTCGGCGTCGCGGGTCTTGGCCAGCGCGAGCTCGACCGCCTTGTCGTAGCCGATGTTCTCGCCCGGCAGGACCTCGCGGATGTCGTTCTCCCGGCACACCACCTCGTGCACCAGCGACTCGATCAACGGCCTGGCGATCGACTTGGGCACGGGCGTGACGACGTTGACCCAGTGCGACGACAGACCGGGCGTGAGCAGCGGCACCGGCAGCACCCGCCGCTTCGGCAGCCCCGCGACCTGCGCGTACCGCAACATCATCTGCAGGTACGTCAACACGTCCGGCCCGCCGATGTCGAACGTCCGGTTCGTGTTCTCGAGCGTCGTCGCGTCGACCAGGTAGCGCAGCACGTCGCGCACGGCGATCGGCTGGATCCGGTTGTGCACCCAGCGCGGCGTGACCATGACCGGCAGCCGCTCGGTCAGGTAGCGCAACATCTCGAAGCTCGCCGACCCCGACCCGATGATCACCGCCGCCTGCAGGACGATCGCGGGGATCTTCGAGTTGAGGAAGACCTCGCCGACCTCCTTGCGGGAGGCCAGGTGCGGCGACAGCTCGGTGTGCTCGGGGTGCAGCCCGCCCAGGTAGACGATTCTCTGAACGCCTGCTTTTTCTGCGGCCTTCGCCGTGTTCTCGGCGGCTTTCTTGTCGGCGTTCGCGAAGTCCTTCGAGTTCAGCGAGTGCACCAGGTAGTGCACGACCTCGACGTTCCGCATCGCCTCGTCGAGGTTCTCGAGCACGTCCCCGCGCACGATCTCGACGTCAGCGGCCCACGGGACGTCGCGCAGCTTCTCCGGCGACCGCACGAGGCACCGCACCTGGTGCCCCTCGGCCAGCAGCCTGGGCACGAGCCGTCCACCGAGGTATCCGGTCGCGCCGGTCACGAGACATCGCATGCCTCGATCCTGCGGTCTGGGCGGGGTCCGTGCAGATCAGCGGCGCGGCTTGGTGGCGCGGGTCTCGCTCGGGGGCGGTGTGCCCGGCGCCCGGCCTTTGCTGTTCGGAGCACGCTCACGCAGGGGTCCCCCCGGTCTGGGATCCCCTCGCATCCCAACGTACTCAGCGGGTCTGACAGTTCTCGGCGTCGGCGTCGGCGTCGGCGGGCGGCCAGGCGTCCAGCGCGGCGAACTGGCGCAGGTACCGCTCGCACCGCCCGACGAAGTCCTCACCCCGGTCCCGCAGCCTCGTCAGCTCGACCACCTGCTCCGGGTCGCTCACCGACGGCGTCATCATGATGTTGACGTCGACGAACTCGCCACCGCCCCGCGTCGCCGCGGCCAGCGCGAGTGCGGTGGCCACGACGACGCCGGAGCAGGTTCGGACCGGGGTGAAGGCAGCGTCGACCACGTCGTGCGTGGCGTCGGGCGCACCGCCGCACCGGTCGAACACCATCAGCCGGGCGCCGGTGCCGGGAGCGACCTCGAAGTCGAAGCGGCGACGGACCGACTGCTCGAACAGGTCCGCTGCGACGTGGCCGCCGATCGTGGTGGACCGCAGTGCGCGAGCGCTCAGCGGACGTCCGGTGTTCTCCTCGTACCGCACGGCCTCGAAGACCTCGACGACCGGAGCCGTGCCGAGGCCGAGCAGCCGCTGCACCGTCTCGCCGGCGGTCGTGACCAGCGCGTCCAGCGAGATCGGTGTGCGGAGGGTCCCGACCAGGTCGACCGACACGCGACCAACCCCTCCGTCAGCGCTTCCGCTTGATCACCACGGACCCGCCGCGCACGGCCCCCTTGAGCTGGAAGTGCGGGCTCCCCACCGACGAGTTGACCTTGTCCTTCAGCTCCCCCGCCGTGATCTCCACGGCGTTGGCGTCCACCGACGACCCGGCCGGCAGCAGCAGCTTCACCGAGCCGAACGACACGTCGAGGTCGACGTTCACGATCTCCGGCACGTCGGCGCCGGTGAAGTCGAGGTCGGTGGTCCCCAGGGTGTTGCGGATGACGAGCTCGCGCGGCACGACCCAGTGCCCCCTGCGCTTGGTGGTGCCCATCGTGTTCTTCAGCTCGGTGCGGGCCTGGGCCAGCTCGTTGTTGACCATGCCGGGCAGGTCGATCAGCACGACGTTCAGGTCGGCCCTGGTCTTGGCGCTCAGCGCGGTGTCCGTGCGGACGGTGAACTCGTCGAGCGTGATCATGCCCCGGCCCACCGCTTTGTTCAGCAGGCTGACGACGTGCTCGCGTTCCGCATCGGACACGCGTAAGTCTCTCGGGTCTGTCATTTCTCTGCCTCCGGATCGGCGTCGAGACCGTGCTCGATGGCATAACGCGCCAACTCCACCCGGTTGTGCAGTTGGAGTTTGCGCAATGTCGACTGGACGTGGTTCTCGACCGTGCGGTGGGAGATCACCAGGCGGTTCGCGATCTGCCGCGCGGTCAGGCCCTTGGCCACCAGCCGGAGCACCTCGGTCTCCCGATCGGTCAGCTGGGGCTTCTCCTCGGAGTCGTCGGGGGCCGCGGCCATGCGCCGGTACTCACCCAGCACCAGGCCCGCGAGGCCGGCGGTGAACACGGCGTCGCCCGCGGCCGTCCTCGACACCGCCTCGACCAGTTCCTCCGACGACGCGGACTTCACCAGGTAGCCCGACGCGCCGGCCTTCACGGCCTGCAGCACGTCGTCGTGCTCGCCGGACGCCGACAGCACGAGCACGCGCGTGTCCGGCAGCTCGCTGGTGATCAGCAGGGTGGCGTCGACGCCGGAGAGCTCGCCCAGGTTGAGGTCCATCAGGACCACGTTGGGCCGCACCGCCTTCGCGATGCGCACCGCCGAAGGCGCGTCGCCGGCGGTCGCCACGACCTCGAAGCCCCGCTCCTGCAGGTCGCGCGCCACGCCTTCGCGCCACATCGGGTGGTCGTCGACCACCATCACCGAGACCGTCATCTTGCCGCCCCCTTCCTGAACACCCGCACCTCCCACTCCGTGCCCTCCCCCGGCCCGGTCTGGAGCTCGAGCGTCCCACCGAGTGACTCCACCCGGCCTTTGATCGATTTCTCGATGCCCATCCTGCCTTCCGCGGCAGCCGACGCGATCCTTCCTTCCGGGATGCCGGGACCGTCGTCGCGGACACTCAACACGACTTCTTCGCCGAGGTCCTCGAGCAGCACCCACGCCCGCGCGTCGTCACCTGCGTGTTTGTCCACGTTGGACAGTGCTTCGCGCACCAGCGACGTGAGCTCGCCGGCGGCTCCTGCGGCGAACATCACCTGCGTGGCGGGGGTGGAGACCTGGATCTTGGGAGTCGCGAGGAGCTGCAGACCGGGGCGCAGGTCGATCTCTCCATCCACAGTGGAGTCGGTGGGGGCGGCGGCGACCAAGTTCCGCAGCGCCACCTCCTGCTCACCGGCCATCCGGGCCAGCTCCGCCGCCTCGCCGCCGACCTCCAGGCCGCGTTTGCGCACGCGGGCGAGGACTTGGAGCACGCTGTCGTGGATCGACCGGGCCAGCCGTTCGCGTTCCGCCGTCGCCGCCTCGGCTCGCAACGCCTGGGCGAGCAGCACCGCCGAACGGTGCGCGGTGGCGGACGCCATGCCGACGACCATGCCCGCGCCGCCCAGCAGCACGACGTCGCGCAGCAGGTCCAGGCTCGGCACGCCCTTCGAGAGATAGGTGGAGAGACCGACGACCAGGCCGCCCGCGAGACCCGCGTAGGCACCGCCGAGCGCCCCGAGCGCGACCGCGGGGACGCACGCCCAGATCGTCGTGATCAGCGGGACGTTCAGGGTCAGCAGCTGGTGGTCGGACATGATCAGCGGCGACAGCGACATGAGCCCGCAGGTCACCGCGAGGTCGACGAGCACGACCGGCCACCGCCTGCCCCACGTCGTGCTGTACGCGCGGCTCGTGAACACGGACCACAGCGCCATCACCCCGAGCGTCGTCCACGCGAGCCACGGCCGGACGTACCCGGACTGGTTCGCGATGATGTTCGCCGTCGCGAAGAGGAATGTGACTATGCGTAGCGCAATCACCCCGCGCCACAGGGGCGTGGCCGGGTCGTCGATCACCTTCGTCACACGTTCGGCAGGCTCTTTGCGCACGCTGTGCTCCCTTCGGACACCATCCTGCCGCGTGAACGTGGCCTGGCTAACCCCCAGGTGGCCGTCTTCTGCCGAACGGAGGAATGTGCGACGCTCTCCGGGTTCAGGTGGGGAGGGCATACAGGTGCGCGACTGGCCGGTGTGGACACTGCGGCGGCCCGCGCTCTGCTACTGGCTGGTGGTCGACGTGGCCGCGCTCGCCACCGTCACCTGGACCATCGTCTCCTCCGAGACGCCGTCACCCTCCGAAGTCGGCAAGTTCGCCGCGATCGCGGGAACGGCGGGCGCGGTGATCATCGGCAGCTCCATCTACAGCCACCGCCTGGGCGAGACCGAGCGCAACCCGTGGGCGGCACACCTCTCCTACCTGACGGCGGGCGTGCTCGCCCTGCCGCCGAACCTGCTGGTGCTGCTGCTCTTCGGTCCCGCGCTGCACTGCCTGCTGGCGCAACGACCGGAGACGCACCGCTGGACCTTCACGCTGAGCGCCACCGCGCTGTCCGTCTTCGCCACCCGCTACCTGCTCGGCTGGACGGACCCGCGGGCGAGCCTGCTGCTCATGGTCGCCGGCGCGGCCGTCCTGCTGGCCCTGCGCGCCGCGCTGATCGCGTTCGGCCTGAAGCTGCGCAACCCGTCCGCCACCTTCGAGGAGAACGTCGGCGAACCCATCGACGTCATCCTCGGCATCGTCGCGGTCTCGATCGGCGGCCTCATGGGCTGCGTGGCCCAGACCAACGCCGTCCACGCCCTGATCGCCGGCCCGTCGCTGGCCCTGCTGGAACGGGCGGCGCAGCTCCCGCAGTGGCGCCGCTCCGCCCAGCGCGACGCCAAGACCGGACTGGCCAACGCCGTCCACTGGGACAGCCGCGCCCGCTACGAGCTGACCAAGGGCGCCGGCCGGATCCGCCCGATGGCCGTGATGCTGCTGGACCTCGACCACTTCAAGCGGGTCAACGACGAGGTGGGCCACCTGGCGGGCGACGCCGCGCTGGCCGCGATCTCCCTGCTGCTGCGCAGCACCGTCCGCCGCAACGACCTGGTCGGGCGCTTCGGCGGCGAGGAGTTCGTCGTGCTGCTGCCCGACGCCACCCCGGAGGAAGCCGAGTCGGTGGCCGAACGTGTCCGCAACGCCGTGGAGAAGCTGACCGTGCCGACGATGTCGACCGACCGCAAGCCGCACGAGCTGTGCGGGCTGACCGTGTCCATAGGAGTCGCCACGACCACGCGGTTCGGGTACGAGCTGTCGGACCTGCTGGTCGCGGCGGACGCGGCGTTGCTGGCGGCGAAGGCGTACGGCCGCAACCTCGTGTCGATGGCCTAGCGGCCGAGGTGCTTCTCGATCTCGCTCGCCATGTGGGCGTGCGCGAACCGGGCCTTCCCGAACGCGTAGGAGAACAACGGCGTCGGCGCCTCGAACGTGATGGCGACCTTGATCGCCACCTGCCCGTCGCCGACGTCCGAGACCCGCACGTGGCTGCGCAGCGTCGTCCGGGGCTGCTGGTAGGCGACGGTCGACACCTCGTCCTCGCCCCGCTTCAGCAGGTCCACCCGGTAGGTGATCTTGAAGGCCGCCGGGCCCAGCTTCAGCCGTGACGTCACGGCGGTGCTGCGCAGCACGTCCGGACCAGGGGTCAGCGCCTCCGTCCCGATCGCGAGCGGGTGCATGGTGGTCAGGCGGGGCACGTCGGCCATGAGGTCGACGGCCTCCGCGACCGTGGCCCTGCCGGTGATCGTGTAGTCGAAAGTGCCGGTGCGCACGCTAGATGTCCTTGACTCGTTCGCTCTTGTCGTCCTTCGGAGCGGTGTCCTGAGGATTCAACACGTCCACCCTCTCGGGCTTCTGCATCGCATCCGCGTCGGACACGAGCGACCGGATCCCGGAGTTCAGCACCGCGAGCAGCGGCACGGCCAGCAGCGCTCCGGCGATCCCGCCGGCGACCAGGCCGATCGCGATCGCCAGCACCACCGCCAGCGGGTGCAGCTTCACCGCGCGGCCCAGCAGCAGCGGCTGCAGCACGTGCGACTCCAGCTGCATCACGCCGATGAGCACGGCCAGAACGACCAGGGCCGCGATCGGGCCGTTGGTCACCAACGCGATCAAGACGGCGATGGCACCCGTGAACACTGCACCGATGATGGGGATGAACGCGCCGAGGAACACCAACGCCGACAGCGGCACCACCAGCGGCACGCCGATGATCGCCAGGCCGATGCCGACACCGACGGCGTCCACGACCGCGACGGCCGCCGTCGCGCGCACATAAGAGACGAGAGAGCCGAAGCCGCGACGGCCGGCCACGTCGACACGCTGACGCACGTCGCCAGGGACCACGCGGATCGTGAAGCGCCAGATGCCGTCGCCGTCGTGCAGGAAGAAGATCAGGGTGAACAGGGCCAGCAGCAGGCCGGTCAGGGCCTCGCCGACGGTCGCCGCGGTCGTCAGCGCGCCGGACGTGATCTCGGCCTGGTTCTCCTTGATCGTCTTCACGATGTCGTTGAGGTAGTTCTGCAGCTGCTGGTCGGACAGGTGCGCGGGACCGTCCTTGAGCCAGCGCTGGATCGTGTCGAGCGAGTTGCCGACCTGCGACTGCAGCTCCGGCAGGCCGCGGGAGAACTCGCTGATCACGAACGTCAGCACGCCGCCCAGCACGCCGATGCCGAGGATCATCATCACGGTCACCGCGACCCCGCGCGGGACCCGCCACTCGACGAGCTTCGAGACCCCCGGTGAGAGCAGCGCCGCCAGCAGCAGGGCGATGGCGACGGGGATCACGATCGAGGCGAGATAGCCCAGGACGTACGCGACCACGTACAACGCGGCCACCACGACGACGAATCGCCAGCTCAGCGCGGCACTCACGCGCAGCAGCCTGGGCACGCGGCTGCTGATCTCCGACTCCGGTGCGCTCACGGACCTCACGGTAACTGTTCTGCCCCTCGCCAAGGTGGAAGCTGATTGGGGATGATCCGGTTTGTCAGGGGGAGGGACGGAAGTGATCAAGCCGGAAGACTTGACCGACGTGGAGCGCCAGGTCGCCGGTGCCTACGCGGGTGGCACCGAGATCGACCTGACCGGGCAGAGCGTGCGCGGCGAGGTGCTGACCGGGTTGCTGACCGGTATGTACCGAGTGCCGCGCAGGGGGTTGCCAGCGCTGCGACTTCGAAACACCCGGATCACCGGCGGTTTCGAACTGGAGGGCACCCGTGTCACGAGGGTCATCGACCTCACCCACTGCACCTTCGAGGAAGCGCCCGACCTGCGCATGGCCCGGCTCATCGGGCTGCGCCTGCGCGGCACCCGCCTGCCCGGGCTCCAGGGCCGCAACCTGCGCGTGTTCAGCGACCTGGTCCTCGAGGCCGGCTTCACCTCCACCGGCACCGTCGACCTCACCGACGCGGCCGTCGACGGCACGCTCCGGCTCGCGGGCGCGGTCCTGCGTTCGAACACCGAGCACGCCCTCTTGGGCGCACGACTGCGGGTCAGCGGTTCCGTCCAGGCGATAGCGATGCGGGCCAACGGCGAGGTCCGGCTCCGGGGCGCGCAGATCGGCGGCAGCGTCCACCTCGGCGGCGCGCGCCTCGCCAACACCGGGCGGGACGCGCTGGAGGCGTCCGGGATCGTGGTCGCGGGCAACGTCTTCTGCAACGCCGAGGGCGGCCGGTTCACCGTGGACGGGCGGGTGCTGCTCGACGGCGCGCGCGTCGGCGGCAACCTCGAGCTCACCGGCGCCCGCCTGCACTCCACCCACCGCGTCGACCAGGTGCTGGTCCTGCCGCACGGACTGGCCGACGAGGCCGCGACACTCGTCGCCGACCGCATCCGGGTCGAGGGCAACGTCGAGCTGGACGACGGCTTCACCAGCACCGGCACGGTCCGGCTGCCCAACGCGGTCATCGGCGGGTACCTGCGGATGTCCGGCGCCGTGATCGGTCCGCGCGACGTCGCCGAGGAGCTCGCCGGTGACGTCACGAACCGCATCCCCGTCGCACTGCACGCCGACGGCATGGAGGTCCGCGGCGACGTCGAGGCCCGCAGCGCGGTCAACGGCGCCGGCACCCGGTCGTTGCCGTTGCAGACCTACGGCCAGGTCCGGCTGTCCAACGCGCACATCATGGGCAGCGCCAGCATGTCCGGCGTCTCGCTGCACGGCCCTGGCATCGACGTCCTGTTCGCCGACCGGCTCCGCGTCGGCGGCACCCTGTTCCTGCGCGAGCTGCGGGCCAAGGGCTCGGTCCGGCTGCAGAACGCGAACATCGGCTCCACCCTCGACATGTCCGGCGCCGAGCTGACGCTGCCCCGCCTGCGCGCCAACGGCACCCAGAAGCCGTCGCTCGACGCCCGCGCCATCACGATCGGCAAGGACCTGCTGTGCAGCCGCGGGTTCACCGCGGTCGGCGGCGTCCGGATCCGGCTGGGCGAGGTCGGCAAGATGGCGACCTTCAGCGACTCGCACCTCGGCTCGACGGCCGCGGACATCGCGCTCAACGCCTACGGCCTGACCGTCCACCAGTTCCGCCTGCACATCCCCGAGGGCCAGCAGCCCAAGGGCAAGATCGTGCTGAGCCGCCTGAAGGCCGTCTCGGTCACCGACGGACCGGGCCTGTGGGACGCGGAGGGCGGCGTCGCCGTCGACGACTTCGAGTTCGCCGGCATCACCGCCGACCCCGACGTGCCGGTGGAGACGCGGCTGAAGTGGCTGCTCAAGGTGCAGCCGGATTTCGCGCCGGGACCGTACGAGCAGCTCGCCGCCGTCTACCAGCAGGGCGGCGAGGAGGAGCTCGCGCAGAAGGTCCAGCTGGAGAAGCAACGCCGCCGCTACTCCGAGCTCGGCAGGTTCGGCCGGGGCTGGGGCCAGGTCCAGCGGTGGACGGTCGGGTACGGCTACCGGCCGTGGCTCGCGATCTGCTGGCTCGGCGTGTTCTGGCTCGGCGGCGCGCTCTGGTTCAACTGGCACACGATGGTCAAGCTCAACTCCGACGAGGACCCGGTGTGGAACCCGTGGCTCCTCGCGCTCGACCTGCTGATCCCGATCATCGACTTCGGCCACGACGGGAAGTGGCAGTTCACGGGCGCCTCGCAGTGGATCTCGTCCACGCTCGTCGCCGTCGGCTGGGTGCTCGCGTCGACCGCGGCGGCCGGTGCGGCCAGGGTGCTGAAGCGAGTCTGATAGTCACTCGATGTAGTTAATCGGGCGCTCAGAGCGTGCGTTCGGGGTGGCCGGGGTGGCAGAGTCGCCGACGTCGACTTGATCAGTTGATCGTCGGCGAATCCCTTGAGCGCCACCGAGTAGCGAGGTTTCCGCGTTGTCCTCTGCCGATCTGCGAGCGAAGACGGGAGCGAACGGCATCCGCCGGTTCGCCACCCGAGCGCTGCTCGCCGTCGGTGGTGCGATCGCGGGAACGGCCGTTGCCTGGGCGCTGGCCACGTCGTCGGCGCAGGCCGCCGACACGGTGCCGGCCGCGGACGCGCAGCAGTTCGACGTCGTCAGCAAGATCGTCGCGAAGACCGACGAGAAGCTGCCGGTCGTCACCCCCGCTGCCACCGCGGTGCACAAGATCGACGAAACGCTGCGCGCCGAGCACGAGAAGGCGCGTGCCGCTCTGCCGGAGGTGCAGGTCACCGAGGCGGTCGAGAAGATCGCCGAGCGGATCCTGCCCCAGGTCTCCCGGATCGGTCAGTCGCAGGCCCCCGCCACCGAGCGGGCCCTCGACGTGACGTTCCCCGAGGTCCCGGCCCCCGCCACCGAGACCGGTCAGTCGCCGGTCGCGCAGGTGGTTCCGCAGGTCACCGGCCAGTCCGGTGCCACGTGGACGGATCTGCTGGAGCACGACAGGTCTGTCGTGCCCTCCGAGCAGCGTCCGTCCCTGCCCGGCAACCCGATGCCGAAGCTGCCCGTCCCGGCCCCCGCGCCGGTGCAGTGCTCTTCGTGCTCCGACGGTGCCGGCTCTGCCAAGGGCAGCACGTTCGCTGCTCTCGCTGCGTCCGGCAACGCTCTCGGCACCTCGGTGACGCGCGCTCTCGCGCCGTCCACCGACGAGGTGACCGTGACGCCGGGCAAGCAGCCCGGTATCAACCCCGACTGATTCCAGCGCGCGGTCCGCGGCAGCCACCTCCCCAGGCTGTCCGGAAGTCGACCGTCGCGCTTTTCTCTTGCGCTCCTTTCGGTCGATCACCGCGTGCGACTCCTCCGGTGATGACGCGCCATTCCCCATGCGCGTCCGGCCCCACTCGCCATGATCCCCCGTCGTCGAGACGGGACATTTGGAAGAAGGAGATCTAATGCAGACCTGGGCAAAGCGCGGACTTCAGACCGCGTTTGTCACTGGTGGTTTGCTGATGCTCGGTACGGGCATCGCTTCTGCCCAGGAGAACGTCGACCCCGACGCCGCCCCGCCGGCCGTCGACGTCGCGGCTTCGATTCCGGTCAAGGCCGACCAGAACAAGCTCGCCACCCCGGTCAAGGAAGTCACCCTTCCCAAGGTTGACCGGACGATCAGCACGGACCGCGTCACCAGCGTGGTGCCCACCCGCACGGCAGCGCCCGTCGCGAACCCGCTGATCCGTCAGGCAGGCGAGCGCCTGCAGGGCACCGCGTTGCAGAACGTGGTGCGGGGCAACACGATCCAGGCGCACGTCGATGTGCCGATCAACATCTGCGGCAACGCGATCGCGGTCCTCGCCAACGCCGAGGCGACCGGCGACTGCACGCAGTACACGCACCGCGACGGCACGATCGTCACGGACGGCGCGGGCCAGGCCCTCGCCGGCAACGTCGTCGCCGTCAACCACGTGCTCCCGGTCCAGCTGACCGGCAACGCGATCGCGGCGGGTGGCAACTCGACCACCAACACCACCGCCGAGCAGGTCTCGACGACCGGCGGCGACATCACCACCAGCGGTGACAGGGGCGCTGTCTCCGGCAACGTCGTGGCCGAGCAGGGCGCGACCCCGGTCCAGCTGACCGGCAACGGCATCGGTGCCGTGGGCATCGCCGAGGCCAACTCGACGGCCGACACGTTCGCGTCCTCCGAGGGCGACGTCACCTCGAGCGGCGACAACAGCTCGATCTCCGGCAACACCGTGCCGGTCCCGCTCGCCCCGCTGGCCGAGGTGAACGGCAACTCGGTCGCCGGTGCCGGCAACGCCAACACCGACTCCGTGCAGACCGGCGCCGCCTACGCCGGTGGCAAGACGGTCACCAGCGGCGACCCGGCCACCCTGGCCGGCAACGTCATCGCGCCCGCCCTCGCCGGCCCGATCACGGTCGACGACAACGCGGCCGCCGCGGGGGGCAACGCCACCGCGATCAGCGACACGACGAACGAGTCGGCCGCGGGCGGCGAGATCTTCACCACCGGTGACGGCTCCACGGCTTCCGGCAACGTGGCCGGCGTGCCGATCTCGCTCCCCGTCGCCGCGGGCGGCAACGGCGCGTCGATCGTGGGCAACGCCCTGACCGACCACGCCAACGACGCGACCTCGACGGCGGGCGGCAACGTCTACACCATCGGCGACAACTCGGTGCTGTCGGGCAACATCGCCGACGTGCCGCCGGCCACCGCCGTGGACGTGTGCGGCAACGGCGCCTCGCTCGTCGGCCAGTCCGTCGGCACCTGCGAGAACGACGTCAAGTCCACCACCGGTGGCTACCAGGGCACGCTCGGCAACGACTCGGTCGGCTCCGGCAACATCGCGCAGACGCCGCTCGCCGCGCCGGTCGAGGTCTACGCCCTCGCGGCGACCCTCGGCGGCCAGGCCACCGGCTCGGCCGACGAGGTCAAGGACGTCCGTTCGAGCGGCAAGCCGAACACGATCGACGACCGCGGCACGGTCTCGAGCAACATCGTCACCGCGCCCACCGCCGTGGCCCCGCAGGTCTTCGCCGTCACGGCGGGCCTCGTCGGCAACACCACGTCGATCGCGTCGAACGACACCTCGGTCACCGCGGGCGACGCCCCGCTGGCGTCCGGCGAGAAGGGGTCGGTCGCCGGCAACATCGTCCAGGTCCCGACCTCGACGCCGGCCCAGGTCTTCGGCGACGGCGCGACCCTGGTGGGCAACAACGCCACCACGGCCGACAACGCCACCGACATGAAGGCCGGCGGCGACGCCATCACCAGCGGCGAGCAGGGCTCCATCGCGGGCAACGCCGTCTCGGCCCCGGTCGCCACCGGCACGCAGGTGCTCGGCTGGTCGGTCGGCGGCGGCAGCAACGTCGACTCCATCGCCACCAACGACCTCGACTCGGTCGCGGGCGGCGACGTCAACAGCAACGGTGACGGCGGCGCCGTCTCCGGCAACCTGATCGGCGCGCAGCCGGCGGTCTTCCCGGCCGTCCCCGGCGACAGCGTCTCCGCGGCGGGCATCACCACGTCCGACGTGGTGAGCGACACCAACGTCGTGTCCGGTGGCGACAGCTACTCCACGGCCGACGACGCGTCGGTCTCCGGCAACCTGATCCACGTCCCCGCCAACGCCACCGCCGGCGTGTACGCGGACGCGGTGGCGGCTGCGGGCAACGCCACGACGGCCACCGACAAGGTGTCGCACACGCAGGCCGGCGGCGAGATGCTCACGGACGGCAGCGGCCCGCTGACCGCCCGCGAGATGACCGTCCCGGTCGAGGCGGCCGCCAAGCTCGCCCGCGTCCCCGTCGAGGTCGTCGGCCAGGCGACCACGCTGGGCACGAGCGACGACACGCAGCTCACCGGTGAGGACACCGGCACCCTGCGCGCCACGCAGCTCAAGGGCATCCAGCTGCCCAAGGGCGTCGACAGCCTGATGAAGGCCGACGAGGTCCCGGCGTTCCACGGCCTCGGCGGACTGCCGGTCAACACCCTCCCGAACCCGGCCGAGCTCACCGCCCTCACGGGTCAGCTGCCCGGTGCGGCGCAGGAGCGCTCCGCCCTGCCGCTGAACGGCGGCACGGCCGGCATCACGCCGAACGTCCAGGGCCTGCCCCTGGGCCAGGTGCTCGACGTCACGCAGGGCCTCGTCCCGGCGGGTGCCACCAGCCGGTCGCTGCCCACGATGCCGTCGCTCCCGGTGACCGCCCCGGCCCTGCCGGTCCAGGTCCCCGGCCTGCCCACCGAGCGCTCGCTGCCGGCCCTCCCGGTCGACGGCCCGGCCTCGGTCTCCGGCCTGAACCTCAACCCCACCCAGGGCCTGGTTCCGGCGCAGGAGCGCGCGCTGCCGTTCTCCGCTCCGGCGATGACCCTGATCGACCCGGCCCACCTGTTCGACACGGTGACCGGCCAGCTGTAACACCCCGCACCACGTAACACCCTCCCTCCGGTAAGAAGCCGAGCCCCGGCGACACGACGGTGTCGCCGGGGCTCAGTGCTGTCCAGGGTGTTGTGCGGTGGCGATGACGTCCTCGGGTGCCGCGTCCCCGTCACTGGTCACCCAGTGGATCAGCGGCCGCGCACCGACGAGCTGCCTGATCAGTGACGAGATCGGCGAGCCGTCCCCGAAGTCGTGCTCGGCGACCACCGCCAGCACCGTCTCGTGGAACCGGGCGACGGTGAAGTCGGGCCGCAGCCCCTCCCGCAGCACCCGCGCCGCCTCCAGCACCGAGTCGGGTGCCGTGACCAGCACCAACGTCACCAGCGTGCCGCGCGTGCGGGCGCGGATGAGCGACTGCTCCAGGCGGTCGAGCAGCAACGCGTGTCCGGGCAGGCCCGTGAGCGGGTCGTGCAGCACAGACCGTGTCTAGTGCAGGCACGAGCCGTTGACCAGCATTGCCGCGCCGACGACCGTCAGCCGACGGCGTGAACGTCCCCTTCGGACGCGGCCGCGACCTCGCCCCCGAACGCGGAGCGCGCGGCCTCGACGGCGAACCCGCTGCACGCCCGCCCCGGCTCGGGACAGGCGCCGCAGCTGCACAGCACGGTCAGCCGCATCGCTTGCTCAGCAGGATTCCGCGCGGCCCGTAGCCCGCCCGCGAGTAGAACGCGTGCGCCTTCTCGTTCGTCGCGAAGATGTTCGCGAACACCAGCTCGGCCCCGTGGTCGGCGGCGACGCGTTCGGCCTCCGCCACCAGAGCCGCGCCGATGCCCCGGCCGCGGTAGCCGTCCAGCACCGCGGTGTGCACGTCGGCCGCGCGGCGGGGCACCAGGATCTGGTGGTCCGGACCGGTGGCGAGGACCAGCACGACCTCGGCCATGCCGACCACCTGGCCGTCGACCTCGGCCACCGAGATCAACGCGCGCCCGGCGACGTCCTCGAAGTGCCGCCGCACCGCCGCCTCGTCGGGGATCCGGAAGAGGTGCGGGTCGAGCTCGACGTGCCGTGCGGCGTTGGCCAGGCGCAGCTGCACCAGAGCGGGCACGTCCCTGCGGTCGGCAGGCCTGATCAGCATGTGCCCATTCTCAGGCAGGCGGCGTGAAGAAGTTGATCAGGTTGCCGTCCGGGTCGCGGAACAGCAGCGACCGGTTGCCCCACGGCATGGTGGTCGGCTTCTGCACGACCTCGACGTCGGTCAGGCGCTCGTACTCGGCGTCGACGTCGTCCACCCGGAACTCGATGATCGCCGTCCTGTTCGACTCGGGCACCGCGGCCCCGGCGCCGAACAGCGCCATCGTCTCCGCGTGGCCGATGGCGAGCGTGCACGACGGGCCGACGAGCTCGGCGAACTGCTCGGTGCGCCACTGCACCTCGATGCCGGTGGCCCGTGCGTAGAACTCGGCGAGGCGGGCGACGTCGTTGGTGATCACGCGGACTGAAACGAACTGCACAGCGGGTCCTTTCCTCGGGAACACCGGACACGCTAGGAGCGATACTGGACAGGATCCGCCCGGTATCAGCAGGATCTTCGCGTGACGCGTCCCATCGCCCGTGTGCTGGCGCTCTTGGAGATCCTCCAGACCGGCGGCACCCACACCGTCGCCGAGCTGGCCGAACGCCTCGACGTCGACGAGCGCACGGTCCGCCGGTACGTGGAGCGCCTGCTCGACCTCGACGTGCCGGTCCGGTCGGTGCGCGGACGGTACGGCGGGTACCGGCTCGCGCCCGGCTACCGGATGCCGCCGCTGATGCTCACCGACGAGGAGGCGCTCGCCGTCCTGTTGGGTCTGGTCACGGGCCGTCGGTCCGGGCAGGTCACCACCTCGGTCGCGGCGGTCGAGAGCGCGGTCGCGAAGGTCCGGCGCGTGCTGCCGGCAGCGCTCGGGCCGCGGCTCGACGCGTTGCTGGAGGTCACCGACTTCACCGCCCCGGCTCGCACGACGCTCACGGCGGACGCCGACGTCCTGCTGACCGTCGCCGAGGCAGCACGCGCGCGCCGACCGGTCGCGCTCGCCTACCTCGCAGGTCACGGCGGTGCGAGCGAACGCGTCGTGCACCCGTACGGCGTTGTCGCGCACTCCGGGCGCTGGTACCTGACCGGTTTGGACTCCGCCAGCGGCGAGGTCCGCACGTTCCGCGTCGACCGGATCACCGCGGTCGAGGCGCGGGACGGAACGTTCGACGTGCCGACCGGTTTCGATGCCGGACAGCGGGTGCTGGCGTCGATCGCCGAGGCGCCGCACCGGCACGAGGTGTCCGTGCGCGTCCGGTCGACGCCCGATGAGGTCCGGGGAGTCTTTCCGCCGGCCGTCGCGTCGATGGAGGAGGACGGGGAGTGGACGCGGGTGCGGATCCGGGCGGAGCGGCTCGGCTGGATCCCGCCGCTGCTCGCGCGGCTTGACCGGCCGTTCGTCGTCGAGCGACCCGCTGAGCTGCGGGAACACATCCGGGAGCTGGCAGCTCGGTTAATCGCGCACGCCGGCGGATGATCTCGTGCGATCGTTCGCCGGTGGCACTGGTGTGGGTGACGGGGAACTCGGGCGCGGGCAAGTCGACGGTCTGCGAGCGGCTGAAGAGCCTGGGGCACCAGGCGGTCGACGCCGACTGGGAGGGCTACAACCGCTTCTTCGACCGCGTGACCGGGGAGGTCGTCGTCGACCCTCCCTATCCGGCGCCGCAGGGCTGGCTCGACCGGTACGGCTGGCAGATCGACCGCGCGCGGGTCGAGGCGCTCGCGGCCCGGTCGCGGGACACGACGGTGTTCCTCTGCGGAGGTGTCGAGAACGAGGACGAGGTCCGCGACCTGTTCGACCTCGTGGTCTGCATCGTGATCGACGAGGAGACGCTCCGCGAACGCCTGCTGACCCGCACGACGAACTCGTTCGGCAAGAACCCGGAGGAGCTGGCCTCCGCGCTCGACCACAACGACGCCATCGAGACGTTCTACCGGTCGATCGGCGCGACGATCATCGACGGGACGCAGCCGCTGGACGACGTCGTCAGCCAGGTCATCCGCACGAGCCGCGGGCGATGAGCGCGGGTTCGAAGACGACCTCGGTCAGGTCTCGCGGCTCCTCGACGATGATCTCCGCGGCTCGGCGGCCCATGTCGTAGGAGGGCTGCGCGACGACGCTGATGCCGAGCGCGCTCGCCCACGGGAAGTCGTCCATGGTCAGGAAACCGACATCGTCGGGCATCTTCAGCCCGCGCGCGGTCAGTGCCGTGTGGACCGCCACGGTCAGACGGCCGGTCGTGCAGACGATGGTGTCGTTGCGTTCGAGCAGCGTGCCGACCGCTTCGTGGACCTCGTCCTCGTTGGTCACCAGCACTTCCTCAGGGTCTCGCAGGCCGTGCTCGGCAAGCCCTCGCCGCAGCCCTTCCGCGCGCTTGACCTGCGTCGACCGGTGGCGTCCGCTCACGACTCCCACCCGCGACCGGCCGCAATCGGCCAGGTGCGCGGCCATCAGCTCTCCGGCCGCGACGTCGTCGAGGCTGACCGAATGCAGCCCTGGTGCCGTGCGCGCGACGACGACGCACGGCGTGCCGTTCTCGGCCATCCGCCGTGCGTGGTCGTCGGCGGTCTCGTCGGCGGTGATGACCAGGCCGCGCACGCGTTGCTGGTCCATCGCCCGCACCTGGGCCGCTTCCCGGCCGGCGTCGCGGTAGGTGTTGGCCAGCAGGACCGGGCTGTCGGCGGACGCGGCGACCTCGTCGACGCCGCGGATGAGCTCCAGGTAGAACGGGCTGCTCAGGTCGCGGATGACCACGCCGATCGTGCTGGCGCGCCCGGCGAAGATGCTCCTGGTCAGCGCGTTGGGGCTGTACCCGAGGCTCTCGGTGGCCTGCCACACCTTCGCGGCCGTCGCCTCGGCGACGAGTCCACCGTTCAGCACGCGGGAGACCGTCGCCGTGGACACCCCCGCGTGCGCGGCGACGTCACCGATCGTGACCCGCTTCATCCGCGACCCGCCTGCCTTCCCGGACGACCACCCTGCCGCCGATCATGACGGTCCGGACATTCTCCAGCGCCGCCGGGGAGGTCACCACCAGGTCGGCGATCGCACGCGGCACGATCCGCCCTCGTCGTGGCGCCAGTCCTGGGAAGACGTCGGCGACCTTCGACGTGGCCATCGCGATCGCGGCGGGCAGGCCGACCACCCCGGCCTTGGTGGCGCGGTCGATCGCGAGCAGGATCGGGTCGTGGTGGCCGGCGGCGTAGTCCGTCGAGATCGTGTCCACCAGCCCGGCCTCGAACAGCGCGTGCAGCAGGTCTTTCAAGTGCGGCCGTGAGCCGCCGTAGGTGTCCAGCACCGACACGTCGATCACGACACCCCGTTCCTTCAACTGCTCGGCGTGCCGCACGGCCTCACGGGTCGTGAAGCTGGGGTGGTTGGAGTGCCCGGCGACCAGCCGCACATCGGTCCTCGCGATCGCGGCGACCTGAGTCATCGACGCGGCCGCGTTGTGCACGAGCACCGGAACGTCCAGCTCACGGCCCAGGTCAGCCGCTTCCGCCAGGCCGTGCAGCGCGATGTCGAACGCGGGCAGGACCACCCCGGACACGATCTCGCGGGCGTCCTCGACGGACAGCTTCCCCGTCAGTCCCGCACCCGCCAGCGCCTCCTCCACCGCGTCGCGGTCGAACGCGGACGCCCTGATGTGCCGGCCCAGCACCGCCACCTTCAGGTCGTTCGCCTGCAGCGCCGTGACCGTCACTCCGGTGCGCCGCGCGATCTCCTCAGGGATGTAGAGATAGCTCGCCCCACCACCACCGAGCGTGTGACCAGCACCGATCTCGCCCAGCGCGACTGCCCCCGCCGCCACGGCCCGGCGCGCGGTGAACGTCCGGTGCTCCTCGCCGAGCCCACCTCCGTCGGCGATGGTCGCCGCCTGCAGACAGGCCGGCGTGTTGCAGGAGGCTGCTCGCACGGTGACCGGGTGCGCCTCGTCGGTCCTGGCCACGCCCTCCGCGGTGATGAACCCGTCGACGCACAGCAGTGTCGTCGTCCCCTCCAGCAGGTGCCGGTCGAGGTTGGCGAGCACCTGTGCCGGACTCAGCGGCTCGTGCCCGCTGGGGAACAACGGCCCGAACGCCGTGCCGTGCGTGTGGTTGTTGATCAGCCCGGGCAGGACGAGCATCCCCGCCGCCTCGACGACCTCCGCCGACGGGTACTCCCCGTTCCCCGGCTCGACGATCTCCCGGATCGTGTCGCCCTCGACGACGACGTCGACCCCGCGCCGCAGCTCGCCGCCCAGGCCGTCCGCCAGGTCGCAGCCCCGCACGACGGTCGTCATCACGCCTGCCCGAACCGCTCGACCCGGTACGCCGCCAGCTCGTCCCGCTCCTCCCCGAGCACCTCGTCGGCGACGAGCCCGCCGACGTGCAGGCACAACGTCACCGCGCTGTGCGACACGGCGAAGAAGTAGTTGCGCACCCCGGCGACCCTCCCGAGCACCGGCAGCCCGTCCCCGGGAATCGGCCGCTCACCAGCACGAACGCTCTCGACGGTCGCGTGCCTGATGCCGGGGTAGACCGACGCGGCGGCGTGGACCAGCTTCTCGACCTCGCCATTGCGGTCGATCTCACCGGAGTGCAACAGGATCCGCCCGTCCCCCTCGGGCCGCAGGTGAACGTCCGGCGCGTGCACCACCCGAGCCAGCGGCACGGCGACCGGCGAGGTGTAGACGAGCAGGCAGCGCAGGTTGCTCATCGGCAACGTCAGCCCCACCATCGCCGCCACCTCCGCAGCCTTGGCCCCGGCGCAGTTCACGACCGCGTCCGCCCCGATCTCCACCCCGGACGCCAACCGCACACCCCGCACCACGTCACCGCGCAGGTCCACCGCCACCACCGCATCACCGGTGACGAGCTGGACGCCTCTCGCCAGCAGATGCCCGATCAGCCGCACCGGCTCGACCCACCCCTCGTCGGGGAAGTAGCCGATCCCGTCGTCGGGCAGCCGCGCGGGATCGATGCCGGGCTCCAGCTCCATCGCCTCAGCCCTGGTCACCACCTCTGCCGCATACCCGAGCTCCCGAAGCGCGTCGACTCTCTCGCGCACCTCCGTGCCACCCCACGTGAGACCGCCGCCGCCGTGGTACCAGTCGCCGAGCGGAACCTCGGCCGCGAGCTGCCGATGCGCGGCCATCCCCGCGACGTTGAGCTCGTGGTAGTGCAAGGGCTGCTTGTTGCGCGAGTTGACCCAGGCGAACGACGCACCGGACGTCCCCGACCCCGGCGCACTCCCGTCGACCACCGTCACCGCCGCCCCACGCCTCGCCAACGCCGCTGCGACGGCGGCTCCGTAGACACCCGCTCCGACCACGACGACTCGCATCTCGACCTCCGCTTGGCTCGACGCTCCTCGGGTGTAACTAGTTGCATGTAACTAGTTGCACGGTAAGGCCACGAACGAGCGACGGTCAAGTGCCACGTACCTGGACCTGCTTGGATGGTGCTGTGACCGCTTACGACGTCGCCCGCCGCCTGCCCTCCATCCCGGACATGCGCGCGCTCTGCCGTGCGCTGGCCGCACTGGACGTCGTGCTGGATCCGGACACCGAAGACCGCTACCACCTCTACGACCCCTCGTGGGGACCTGACCAGCAGCTCGCGTCCATGCGCGACGGCTCCGGCAACGAGTACTCCGTCGTGTTCACGACCGCGGGCGCCTACGTGCGCGGGTTCGACCACGAGTCGCCGATGAGCCCATACGCCACCGACGACGAAAAGCCCTGGCCAGGCGTCCTCGACTCAGTGCCCGACGTGTTCCGGGCATGTGTGGAGGAGCCGGCGTTCTCCGATGAGTTCGGCACGCCCTACGTCACGACGTGCCTGTGGCGTGAGCACAGCGACGCCACTTGGCACCACGGCGACATCGCCTTCCCCGCCACGGACCACGACCCGGACGGCGCCGACTGGCTCTTCGCCCTGCTGACCGACGGCACACCCGAGGGTTTCCAAGGCTGGGCGCAGGCCTACTACGAACAGCCGGTCGACCTCGACGCGGTGCGGCACGTCTACAGCGGCCAGCCGATGACGGCGGAGGTCGTGGCCGCGCTCAACCCGGCGACCAGCCTCGCCGCGGTCGGCGAGAGCTTGGCCGCGATGGGCTGGTCGGTCCGCTGAGCTGGGGGAAGCCGCCGCGGATCAGGTCTGCGCGAGGTCGGTGAAGCGCGAGTAGTGCAGCTGGTGCGCCACGGTGATGGTGGCGGTCGGGCCGGCGCGGTGCTTGGCGATGATCAGGTCGGCCTCGCCCGCGCGCGGGTCGTCTCGCTCCCAGGCGTCCGGGCGGTTGACCAGGATGACCATGTCGGCGTCCTGCTCCAGCGAGCCCGACTCGCGGAGGTCGGAGAGCATCGGGCGCTTGTCGGTCCGCTGTTCCGGACCGCGGTTCAGCTGGGAAATCGCGATCACCGGGACGTGGAGCTCCTTGGCGATCAGCTTCAGGTTTCGGGAGAACTCCGAGACCTCCTGCTGGCGCGACTCGGTCTTCTTGCCCGAGCTCATCAGCTGGAGGTAGTCGACGACGACGAGCTTGAGGTCGTGGCGCTGCTTGAGGCGCCGGGCCTTGGCCCTGATCTCCATCATCGTGAGGTTCGGGCTGTCGTCGACGAAGAGCGGCGCCTCGCTGATCTCGCTCATGCGGCGGGCCAGGCGGGTCCAGTCGTCGTCGCTCATCGTGCCGCCTCGCATGTCGCTCAGGCGGATGCGCGCCTCGGCGGAGAGCATGCGCATGACGATCTCGGTGCGGCTCATCTCCAGGCTGAAGATGGCGCTGGTCATGCCGTGCTTGACGGAGCAGGAGCGGGCGAAGTCGAGGCCCAGCGTCGAGTTGTGGGTCGGGATCATCGTCTCGCCCGCGAGGTACAGGTGGTCGTGGTTGTCGACCTCCACGCACCGCACCGGCACGGACGCGACCGGGCGCACCGCCACCATCTCCACCTGGTCGTGGCGGCCCAGGCCGGCGATCAGCTCGTCCACGTCGCGGCGCAGGCGGGCGAAGCGGCCGTCGATCTGCAGGGCGGCGAGGAGCTCCTCGCGCTGCTTGCGCGACGAGCGCAGGTAGGTGGCGGGGATGTGCGGGTCGTCGGCCAGGTCGAGGTCCTTGGCCACGCGCAGCTCGTCGTCCGTCAGCTCCAGGTCGCCCAGGCCCGACAGGAACAGGCCGAGCGCGCGGGGCGTCAGCGGCAGCGACGCGGCCGGCAGCTCCCAGGCGGCGGACATGCGCACGAACACACGGCACAGGCCGACGCGCTCGAACAGCTGCGCGGTGGTGCGGATCGCCCAGAAGCCGCCGGTCTCGCTGCACGACTCCGCGAGCCACTGGTGCTCGGCGTCGGCCACGATCACCGTGCCGTCGGAGAACTCCACCTCGAAGCACGGGCGACCGGTCATCACCTCGGTCGCGGCGACCACGCGCGTCGGGCGGCCGTCGGCGCCCATCAGGAACGAGCCGACCTCCACCGCGCCCATCGTGGTCCAGCCGGACGGCGTGGGCAGCGGGGTGTCGAGCGCGAGCGCCTTGCCGACACCGGGACGGGCGGCGACGATGATCATCTGGCCGCCGTGCAGGCCGTTGGTCAGCGCGTCGAGGTCGGCGAAGCCGGTCGGGATGCCCTGCGAGATGCCGCCGCGCGACGCGATGGCGTCGATCTCGTCCATCGTCGGCTGGAGCAGGTCCTCCAGGGCGACGTAGTCCTCGGTGGTGCGGCGGTCGGTGACCTCGTAGATCGCGGCCTGCGCGCGGTCGACCACCTCGTCGACGTCCGCGCCCTCCGCGCCGTTGTACCCGAGCTGCACGATCCGGGTGCCCGCCTCGACCAGGCGGCGCAGCACGGCCTTCTCGGCCACGATCTCCGCGTAGTACCCGGCGTTGGCGGCCGTCGGCACCGTCGCGATCAACGTGTGCAGGTACGGCGCGCCACCCACCCGCAGCAGCTCGCCGCGCCGCTCGAGCTCGGCGGAGATGGTGATCGGGTCGGCGGGCTCGCCGCGGCCGTAGAGGTCGAGGATGCAGTCGTAGATCGCCTGGTGTGCCGGACGGTAGAAGTCGTTCGGCGCGAGGGCCTCGATGACGTCCGCGATGGCGTCCTTGGACAGCAGCATGCCGCCGAGGACCGACTGCTCCGCGGCGAGGTCCTGGGGCGGCTGACGCTCGAATGCGGGCTCCGCCATGCCCCGGTCGTCCACCAGCGCCACTGCCAAATCACCCCTGCGAAGAGTCGAGAGCCGGTGCGTGTGTCCCCCAGTTGTACCGCGAGGCACCGACAATTCCGGGCGGCCACGCTGCGCGATGGCGATGCCCGTGCCGCGACGCTAGAGGGACCCGTCCGGAGCAAGCAAACCAGCGTGTGGATTGCCCTGTGGACAACTGGGGGACAACTTGTGGATGGTTGCTCACAGGACCGGAGGCGCTGGGGACAACCTGTTGACAACCGGTGGAGTGACGGAAGTAACCGCAGCTCAGAGGCTGTGCACAAGTTGTGGAAAAAGTTGTGCGGCACACCGTCGGCGTGTCGCGAAAAACACCTTCTTCGGCGTGTCGCGGTAGGGCTGAACGCCGCGTTTATCCACAGGAGGTGGACAGCTGTGCACTGGTCCGAACGAGCGAAAGCGCCACCCACCCGGAGCATTCCGGGTGAGCAGCGCTTCAGCAAACCGAACCGCAGGCGAGCCGCACCGACCTGGCAGCGGCGTCTCGCCTGACGAGATCGAACTACTCGCCGGCCGTGACGACCAGCGGCAGGGCGACGGTGACCTCGGGGTGGAGGCGAACCGTGACCGAGTGCTTGCCGGTCGTCTTGATGTGACCCGGCAGCTCGATGGCGCGCTTGTCCAGCGACGGACCACCGGCGGACTTGACGGCAGCCGCCACGTCCGAAGCGGTGACCGAGCCGAACAGCTTGGTGCCGCCGGAGGCAGCCTTCGCCTTGAGCGTCACGGAGAGACCCTCGAGCGCGGTCTTGATCTCCTTGGCGTGGTCCAGGTCGCGCACGCGGCGGGTGTCCTGCGCGCGGGTGATGACCTGGATCTGCTTCTGCGCGCCACGGGTCGCGACGATCGCGAGGCCGCGCGGGAGCAGGTAGTTGCGGCCGTAGCCGTCCTTGACCTCGACGATGTCGCCGGGCGCGCCAAGGCCGGAAACGTCAGCGGTGAGGATGAGCTTCATCGCGAAGGTTCCCTTTCTCTTAGCGGGCGGTCGAGGTGTAGGGCAGCAGGGCCATCTCACGGGCGTTCTTCACGGCAACAGCGACGTCGCGCTGGTGCTGCGAGCAGTTGCCGGTGACGCGGCGGGCACGGATCTTGCCGCGGTCCGAGATGAACTTGCGGAGGAGCGTCGTGTCCTTGTAGTCGATCAGGCTCGCGCTCTTGTCCTTGCAGAAGGCGCAGACCTTCTTCTTGGGCTTGCGCACAGGCGGCTTGGCCATGTGTCTCTAACTCCTGGAATACGCAGTGATCAGGTTCTGGATGACCGGTGCAGCGGTCTAGAAGGGGGGCTCGTCGGCGAAGCCACCAGAGCCGGCCGGCGGGGCGGAACCCCACGGGTCGTCTGCAGGCGCGCCACCGCCGCCACGAGACTGCTGACCGCCGCCGCCGCCGCCGAAGCCGCCGCCACCGCCGCCGTCTCCACGGCTGACCTTGTTGACCTTCGCGGTCGCGTAGCGCAGCGAGGGGCCGATCTCGTCGACCTCCAGCTCCACGACGGTGCGCTTCTCGTTCTCCTTCGTCTCGAAGGAGCGCTGGCGCAACCGTCCGGTGACCACCACTCGCGAACCGCGGGTGAGCGACTCGGCCACGTTCTCGGCGACCTGACGCCACACGTTGCACCGCAGGAACAGCGCTTCGCCGTCCTTCCACTCGCCGGACTGGCGGTCGAAGGTGCGGGGCGTGGAGGCGACCGTGAAGGACGCCACCGCGGCACCGCTCTGGGTGAAGCGGAGTTCGGGGTCGGCAGTCAGGTTCCCGACTACCGTGATCGTCGTCTCACCAGCCATGTCTTGGGAGCTCCCCTAATCGAGGTTCGTCAGGCCTTGGCGGCCGACTTGGCGGGCTCGCGGCGCAGGACCTTCGTCCGGAGCACCGTCTCCTGCAGACCGAGCTGGCGGTCCAGTTCCTTCACCGCGTCCGGGGTCGAGGTCAGGTCGAGCACCGCGTAGATGCCTTCGGTGTTCTTGTTGATCTCGAAGCTCAGACGGCGCTTGCCCCACACTTCGACCTTCTCGACGTTGCCGCCCGACGTCTTGATGACGTTGAGGAACGTGTCGAGAGACGGCGCGATCGTGCGCTCGTCAAGGCTGGGGTCGAGGATGACCATCACTTCGTAATGACGCATGAGGACCACTCACCTCCTGTGGACTCGCGGCCACGGGCTTTCCGTGGCAGGAGGGTCGTCGCGTCAGCAACTGACAAAGGTTAACAGGGCGAGTCCAACGACTACGCGGGGGTGCGGCGAAGGACCCAGGTCCGCACCAGCGCACCCGTCACCATGGCCAGCATCAGCACCGCGACCAGCACCGGAGCACCGACGCCACCGGGGCCGCCGAGCCGCGGCAACGCCGTCGCGCGGCCGGCCGCCTGCACCGAGTCGCCCTCGATGCCGTTGCCGTTGGACGCGCGCGGCACCTGCGAGCCGTAGCGCACGCCGGGCGACGGCGAGTACAGGCCGGGCATCGCGAACGGCAGCGAGCCGTAGCTGAACAGCGGCACGCGGCCGAAGTTCGCGCCCACCGGGTACAGCGAGAAGTCGCGGTTGCTCGGCGCACCCGCGGCGAGGCCGGGGATGCCGCCGGGGTTGTTCACGCCGGGCTGCTGCTGGGCGGGCGGCGTGCCTGGCTGGGGCGGCTGGGCCGGGGGCTTCGGCGCGCCGGGGATCGCCCCGACGGCCTGCTGCGAGGCGTCGGCGATGGCCTTGCTGCCGTCCTGCACGGGCGCCACGACCTGGTTCACGCCGGTCACGGTCACCTTGCAGCCGCTGGTCAGCGTCGCGCGCACGGTCCCGTCGAGCGTGCCGAGGATCGGCCCGAGCAGAGGGATCTTCGCGACCTCGACCATCACCGCGTTCGCGATCGTGCCGCCGGAGATGGTCGTCGTGCCGACCTGCACCGCGCCGATCGGAATGGGCTTGGCCTGCGAGAACGCCTGCCTGAACGGTTCGGCGAGCGGCGGCCCGAGCAGTGGCACCGCGCGCACCAGGTCCGTGATCGGCTGGGTCACCGCGGAGGGGCTGAGGGAGACGGGGGTGCCGGGCGCGCCCTGGATCGACGTCGCGCAGCTGCCGATGACGATGGGCTCTGCGGCCGTGGCCGTGGTCGCTCCCACACCTGCGGAGGCCAGCGTCAGAAGTGTCGCGGCCGTAACGCTCAGCAGTCGCATGCCAACCCCTTTCCTACTCTCAAGTAACGACCGTAGGTCCTGGTGGTGACGCAGGCCATCCCCAGTTTTTTCAGTTACTCCTATCGGCGGCGCCTGCGATGGCGTTATGGACGCCGACTACCCTCCAGGTCATGCGCATCGGGGCCCATGTACGCGACGACGACCCGGTCGGCGCCGCGGCCGAACGCGGGGCCGAGGTCGTCCAGTTCTTCCTCTCGGATCCCCAGGGGTGGAAGAAGCCCAAACCTCATCCGCAGACGGAGGCGCTGCTCGCCTCCGACCTCGAGGTCTTCGTGCACGCCCCGTACATGATCAACATCGCGTCGCTGAACAACAAGATCCGGATTCCGTCCAGGAAGAACGTGATCCAGCACGCGGAGGCCGCCGCGACCGTGGGCGCGCAGGGCCTGATCGTGCACGGCGGGCACGTCACGAAGGGCGAGGACCCGGCGGACGGCTTCGCGAACTGGCGCAAGTTCTTCGAGCGCCAGGTCGCCGAGGGCGGCTTCGCGGTCCCGGTCCTGATCGAGAACACCGCGGGCGGCGACAACGCCATGGCCCGCACGTTCGACTCCCTCAAGCTGCTCTGGGACGCGGTCGGCGAGTTCGGCGCGGGCTTCTGCCTCGACACCTGCCACGCGTTCGCCGCCGGCGAGGACCTCGTCGGCATCGTCGATCGGGTGAAAGCGATCACCGGCCGCATCGACCTCGTGCACCTCAACAGCTCGCGCGACGAGTTCGGTTCCTCGCGCGACCGGCACGACAACATCAAGACTGGCACCATCGACGCCGACCAGCTGGCGGCCGTGGTCGCCAGTGCCGGATGCCCCGTCGTGGTGGAGACACCGGACGAGGGCCAGGCCGACGACATCGCCTTCCTGCGCGACCGCGCCGGCCGGTGAACACCGTGCACGAGGTGGTGAGCGTGACGCCCGAGCGAGGCGACGCCGGGCGTTCCGCGCACCGCTTCGGCAGCGCCGCGCTCGCCGTGCTCGTGCTGCTGTGCGGCCTCACGCTGCTGCTGGGCTTCGTCAACAAGGACCGCTGCACCGGTCCCGCGTTCGACCAGTGGGGCCGCACGCAGCCCGACTACGACGAGCGCAACAAGGAAGACGTCTGCTACTCCGACATCCAGCACCTCTGGATCGGGCGCGACATCGACCGGCACGTCTTCCCGTACGTCGACGGCGGCATCAACGACAAGGGCATCCTCGTCGGCGGCTCGGTCGAGTACCCGGTGCTCTCCGGCCTGATCATCTGGGCCGGCGCGATCTTCGCGCACAACGACGCGGAGTACCTGCTCTACTCGGCGCTGCTGATGACGCCGTTCGGCCTGCTCACGGGCTGGTTGCTGGGCAAGCTCGCCCGCTGGCGCGCGCTGCTGTGGGCGATCGGGCCACCGCTCGTGCTGTACGCGTTCCACAACTGGGACCTGCCGGTCGTGCTGTGCTCGGCCGCCGCGGTCTACGTCGTGCACCGCTGGAACCGGCCGCTGGTCGAGAGGGCGACGGTCGCGTCGGTCCTGCTCGGCCTCGGGTTCGCGTTCAAGGTCTACCCGGCGATCTTCGTGCTGCCGCTGATGCTCTTCGTCGCCACCGGCGGGTGGCGCGGCCAGGAGATGCCGGCCAGATTTCAGGGAAGCGGCAAGAAGGTCGACATCGCCGGCGCGGTCAAGGTCGGCCTCGCCTCGATCGTCACGGTCGTGCTGGTCAACCTGCCGTTCGCCTTCGCGGGCTACGACGGCTGGCTCGCGTCGTTCGAGTTCCAGCAGCTGCGCCGGGTCGACATCACGACCAACTCGATCTGGTACTGGGGCCTGCGGCCGTTCCTGGGCGACGACCCCATGCAGTCGCTGGTCGGGGTCCTCTCGCCGATCACGATCCTGATCTCGTTCGCGATCGCCGCCGGCTACGGCTGGCTGCGGTTCCGCCGCGAGGGCAGCTACCCGTGGATCGCGGTGTCGGGCGCGATGCTGTGCGGCTTCATGCTGCTGCACAAGGTCCACTCGCCGCAGTACACGCTGTGGCTGGTGCCGTTCCTCGTGCTCCTGCGCGTGCGGCTGATGTGGGCGTTCGCCTACTTCGTCGTCGACCTCGCCATGGGCATCGGGATCTTCCGCTGGTTCTGGGCGATCGAGTTCGGCCAGCCGGCCGGGATCTACGACAGCTTCTCCGCACAGGCCGTGATGATCGGCGTGTGGGGGCGTGCGGCGCTGCTCGTCGCACTGTTCGTGGCGTTCCTGAAGGCGAAGGACGTCACCGAGGACGACCACGAGGACCTGAAGTTCATCCGGGGAGCAGTAGCAGCGAAGAGCTGATCACCGCAGACTGATCTGGTGAGGGTGATCTTCGCTCTGGCGTTGGTGCTGGTCTGCGCTGCCTCCGGTGCGCACGCGCGGTCGGAGGCCGTCCGCTGGCTGCCCGTGTGGCAGGCCGTGCCGACCCTTCCTGCCGGGGTGCCCGACCACGTCGTGCGCACGACGGTCGACCTCGGCGCGAGCGGCACGTCGGTCCGGGTGCGCCTGTCGAACCTGATGGGCATCAAGCCGGTCCGCGTCGAGCAGGTGACCGTCAAGGCGAACGGTGAGCTGCGCGAACTCACGTTCAACAGGTCCACCGCCGTCACGATCAGAGCGCGTAGCGAGGTCCTCAGCGACGCCGTGCGACTTCCCGTCGGCACCACGCTGGAGATCAGCACGTACGTCCCGGGCGGCACGCCGTGCCAGGCGCGCGCGTGGAACACCATCACCTCGGCGCGCGCGTACGTCTGCCTCGTCTCGGCGGTCGAGGTCGCGGGCTTCAGCGCACCGGGCGCCGCGGTCATGCTCGGCGACTCGATCACCGAGGGCTACGCCGAGGGCAGCTGGCCGGCGCTGGTCGAGAGCGACTACGCCGTGCTGAACGCGGGCATCAACGGCAACGGCGTCGTGTACGGCGACGCACCGATGGTCACCCGTCTGAACCGAGACGTGCTCTTCAGCCGTGAGGTGCGCAAGGTCGTGATGCTGGGCGGCATCAACGACATCCAGAACGACGTCACGGCGGAGAACGTCATCGCCGGCATCAGCGCGATCCGGCAGCGGTGTCAGGCCCAGGGCGTGCAGTTCCGGGTCGGCACCGTCACGCCGTGGCACGGCTGGCCGAACTGGACCGAGGTCAGGGAGCAGCAACGGCAGAAGGTGAACGCGTGGATCCGCGCCACCTTCCCCGACGCGATCGACTTCGACGCCGCCGTCCGCGACCCCGCCGACTCGCTCAGACTGCGTCCGGAGTTCGACGCCGGTGATCACCTGCATCCGAACGCGACCGCATTCGGTGCGATGGCTCGGCTCGTGCGGGTCTGACCAGCTGCCGGTCGGGGGCACCGGCCAGCACGCCCTCCAACGGGTCGTCGCCCGCCTTGCGCACGAGGTCGCGCTCCGGGTGGTAGATCTCCCGCACGATGAGCACGCACAGCGTGACGACCGCCGCGTCCCGCAGCAGCACCGCGCCGAGGAACCAGTCGATCGGTAGGCCCTTGTTGTCCGTGCCGAGGTAGAAGTACATGCGCGGCACCCACACCAGCGCGTCGACCGCCATCCACGCGAGCAGCAGCTTCCAGCGCGGCAGCGCGAGCACGGCCAGCGGCACCAGCCACAGTGAGTACTGCGGGCTCCACACCTTGTTCGTCAGCAGGAACGCCGCCACGACCAGGAACCCGAGCTGCGCGAGCCGCGGCCGCGTCGGCGCCGACAGGGTCACGTACGCGATGCCGGCGCAGCAGACGAGGAACAGCACCATGCTGACCGTGTTGAGCACCGTCGGCGGCTGGCCCTGCGTGAGGCCGGGGTCGAAGCCCTGCCACCCCGTCCACTGCACGAGGACGTTGTAGAGCGTGTCCGGGTCCGCGTTGCGCTCGGTGTTGAGGCGGAAGAACTCACGCCACCCCGTCTGCGACGCCGGGTTCAACGCGATCGGCGCGTTGACGAGCGCCCACGCGCCGATGGCCGACGCGGTGGTGACGAGACCTGCCTTGAGTCTGTCCGAACGCCAGCACAACAACAGCAACGGCCCGAGGAGGAACAACGGGTAGAGCTTCGCCGCGCCGCCCAGCCCCAGCAGCACCCCGGCGAGCGCGGGTTTCTTCCGCGCCCACGCCAGGAGGCCGGCCGTGGCGAACGCCGTGGCGATCGTGTCGAAGTTCGTGAACGCGTGCACGATGACGAGCGGTGACACGGCCACGATCGCCGCGTCCCAGGTGCGGCGCCGGGCGATCCGGGCCACCGAGAACACGGTGACCAGCCACGCCACGGCCAGCCAGAACGCCGTGACGTTGAAGAACACGATCACGGTCATCGGCAGGCCGGGGACGAGCGCCACGAGCCCCTGCGCCACCCGCGCGTTGAGCCACATGAACACGCCGGTCACCACCGGGTACTCCATGTACCGGATGTGCTCGGTCGGCTTGCCCTCGTCGTCCTTCCACGACGTGATGTACGGGAAGGAGCCGCGCTGGTCGAGCCGTTCCGCGGTGTAGAGCGGCACGGTGTCGGAGTAGCAGAGGGCGGTGAACTGCCGGCTGCCGCGCCAGTCGAGCTGCACCTGGCCCTTGTCGTCGACGTACTGCTGGACGCACGGCGACTTCTGCACCCAGCCCGCCAGCAACGTCAGCACGGCGAGCAGCAGGATCACCCGCACCGCTGTCCAGAAGTAGTTCCTGCCGACGAGCGCGTGCTCGCCGAGCGGACCGCCGAACGGTCTGCTCAACGACCGGGCGAGCGACTCGGTCCAGGTGGGTGCGACCCGCTCGGAGCGGGTGAGCGACTCGGTGTCCTCGGCGAGGTCGGCGGAGAGGGCCTCGGCGGGGAGCTCGGCAGGGCTGCTGGGCACGTCGCGGATGTTACGGCCAAGACCGTTTCGCCGTGGTCAACATCCCTGGACCGATGCGGTCGGTCAGCTCTGAACAGGTCGTGCGGTGGGACTGAACGTGGCCTCCGGGCAGGACGGCTCGTCCCGGTAGCTCGCCTCGGCACCTGGTCCGAGCGGCTGCTTGAGGGTGAAGACCACGCACTGGTCGGATCCCGCCGGACCGAACAAGCCGGAGCTCACGCCGATCAGTCGCGAGGTCACGGCGATCTCCCCGTCGGTGCGGGTGACGGCCCGGACGGACTGCTGGGCACCCGTGGCCTCGGCGATGTCGGCGTCGGTCAGGACGCCGTCCTCCGCGTGCTGCCGCAGTTGCGCCAGAGTGCTCTCGGCGTTGTCTCGGATGCTCTGTTCAGCGGCGTCCTGAGGGCCTTGGACCGCAGACCGCACCTGGATCACGAGCCATACGGCAACGCCGACCGCCACGACCAAGCCGAGCCAGAGCCCCCCGGACGACGACGGTGAGGGCCGGGGAAAGCGTCGAAGAACGGCTTTTGGGCATGAACCTTGATAGCCGATCCGGAACCGGCCGCGGCGAGGATTCGGGCAACAGAACGAAAAGCGGGGCCGGCGTGTGCCGGCCCCGCTTCTCACGATCTTCCAGTCCCGATCAGCCCGTGTCTCCAGGAGCACGGGCGCCGTCACCTGGCTTCGGCTTGCCCGACGTGGAGGTCGGCGGGTTGTTGTTCGACTCGGTCGGCGGGCAGAAGATGCCCTGACACGGCTCGGTGCCGGTCGGCCTCGTCGGACGCGGGTCCGACGACTCCGGGGGCGGGGTGTTCGACGACACCGGGGGCGGCGTGTTCGACGACGGCGGCGGCGCGGAGTTGGACGGCTTCGGCGGGTTGAAGTTGCCGAGCGGCTTGGGCTTCGGGAACTTCTCCACCGGCGCGCCCGACAGGGCCGCGTCCATGAACTTCTTCCACATCTGACCCGGCAGGCCACTGCCGAAGACCGCTCGGCCGGTCTTGTCCTTGATCGGCTGGTTGCCCTGGTCCTTGCCGACCCAGACCGACGCCGCGAGCTGCGGCGTGTAGCCGACCATCCACGCCTTCGAGTTCTGGTCCAGGCTGCCCGGGAGCTCGTGCGTACCGGTCTTGCCGGCGCACTCGCGGTTGCCCGCACACGCGATCTTCGAGTAGGCCGGGATGTCCTTGAGCGTCTCGGTCACGTTGTCCGCGATGTCGCGGCTCTTCTCCTCGACCGGGTCGAACGCGGGCACCGGCTTGTCGACGTGCTGGTACAGGATGTCCTTGCTCGGGCCCTCGATCTTCGTGATGAAGAACGGCTCGTGGTACACGCCGCGGGCGGCGAACGTCGCGTAGGCCGAGGCCATGTCGAACGGTCGCACCTGGGCGTTGTCGGCGCCGATGGAGATACCGGCGTTGGGCGGGTTGCCGCCCTCACCGACGAGCGTGTCCTGCATCTTGCCGCCGACCTGCACGGACTTCGGGATGCCTGCCTCGTGCGCCGCCTTCGCGACCGCCAGGGTGCCGGTGCCCTCGTTGCTCGCCACCATGTCGTAGAAGACGGTGTTGAGCGACTCCTTCATGGCCTGCTTGATCGGGCACTGCTTGCCGCACTGGCTGGCACCCGCGTTGCGGATCTCCACACCGGCGATCTTGCGCGGCGACGTGCCGTCGTAGGTGTCGCCGATGCCCTTGCCCATCTTCAGGGCCGCCACCAGGTCGAACGGCTTGAACGACGAGCCGGCCTCCTGGATCGTGCCCTTGGCGTAGTCGATGCCCTTCAGACCGTCCTTGCCCGGGTAGTAGGCCCGGACGGCACCGGTCTGCGGGTCGATGGCGCTGAGCGACGTGCGGAGCTCGGGGTCCTGGCCGTCCATCACGACGTTGACCGCGTCGGTGGCAGCCTGCTGCATCTTCGGGTCGATGGTCGTGTGGACCGTGATGCCCGTCTTCTGCGCCTTCTCCATCGTGAGGCCGACCATCTCGCTGTCGATCTCGTTCTGGACCTGCTGGCTCACGCGGGCGAGCGGACCCTCGAGACCACCGGGCTGGGTGTCCTCGAAGTTCAGCGGCTTCGGGTACTTGCGGGCGTCGAAGTCGGCCTGGCTGATCCAGTTCTTCTGGACCATCTGGCCCATCACGAACTCCCAGCGCTTCTGCGAGTACTCCTCGTCCTCGGACCACGAGGGCGTCTGGATCATGCCCGCGATCAGCGCCGCCTCGGACGGCGTGAGGTCCTTCATCTCCTTCTTGTAGTACACCTGCGACGCGGCCTTGAAGCCGTTCGCGCCACGACCGAAGTACACGGTGTTGAGGTACGCCGTGAGGATCGTGTTGTGGTCCGACTCGTTGCTCATCTTGAAGGCCTTGACGACCTCCGTGAACTTGCGGGTCAGCGTCGGCGCCTCGTTGTTGGTCGCCTTCTTGATGTACTGCTGGGTCAGACCGGAACCACCGGAGCTGCCGCCCGTCGCCTGGATCCAGACGGCGCGCAGGATCGCCTTGGCGTCGAAGCCGGGGTTCTCGTAGAAGTTCGCGTCCTCGGCCGCCAGCACCGCGTGCTTGACGTTCTCGGGGATCTCCTCGTACGTCAGCATCGTGCGGTTCTGACCGGGCGAGGTGATCTTGCCCATCTCGGAGCCGTCCGAGTAGAGCAGGGTGATCGTCTTGTCCTGGTCGGCCGCGACGTCGCTCGGCTTCGGCCAGTCGACCAGCGGGTACGCGACGGCGACGGCGATCACCGGGCCGAGGATCATGAGGCCGATCGCGACGAAGGCACCGATCCGGACGCGCTTCCAGATCTTCTTCTTGCGCAGTCGGCGCTCCTCCTCCTCGGTGAGCTCCGGCTCGTCGTCGTAGTAGTCGTCGTCATCGTCGACGACTCCACCCGCGAGCAGGAACTCGTCCTCGGGTTCGCGGTGCGTGATCAGCTCCGGCTCGCGCTGCGTCGGCCGGTTCACCGGCGGCAGCTGAGTCGTCCGCTCCTCACCCGGCTTGCGCGGCGGCACACCGGGACGGCCGGGGCCACCCGCGGGTGCGCCGGGGCCGTTCGGGCCGCCGGGACGTCGTCCACCGGGAGGCGGTGCCATCGGCATGCCACCGGGAGGCGTCGGAGGACGGCTGCCGGGGCCACCCGGTCCGCCCGCCGGTCCACCGGGACGACCCGGCCCGCCCTGCGGCGTCCCCGGAGCGCCCTGCGGTCCGCCTGGTCCGTTCGGGCGGCGTGGGGGCTGCTGCTGTGGGAAACCACCAGGGGGCGTGCCACCCTGGGGAGGGCGTGGGAAACCGCCGGGCGGGGTGCCCGGTCGCGGCTGATTCGGCACGTCACGTCTGGTGCCGCCGCCGTCCGGGTCGTCCCCGGTCGGCCACTGCGGCTCGCCTCCGCGCTGCCGGTCATCATGCTGGTCGTTCACGTGAAAAGGCCTCCCAGACCGGCGTGCACCGGCACGCGGTTCGGTGGTCGTACTTCATTCGGAGCAGTGTCACCCGTGGGTCATTCCACCGCTGTCCTCCTGCGTGGCTTTTCCAGCCCACGCTTCCCCAGGACGTATGACTGCACCAGGTGGTTCCAACTGCACGTGCGGCAAACCTCTACGACGTACACGGAGAACTCGTCGAAGAGGTTCGCCATCTTCACGAGTTCTTCAGGTGTGCGTGCAGAGCCCGCCGCGTGCTTGAGCTCGTCACCGTAGACCCACGACACGTTCGTGAGGGGTTCTTTCCGGCAGACCGGGCAGGGCACTTCCGTCGCCGTCCCGTGGAACTTCGCAGCTCGCAGCAGGTACGGGGACGCGTCGCAGACCTCCATGGTGCCCGTGCGACCGGCATGGACCTCCGCCAGCAGCGCACGGCGCTGCAGCGAGTAGTCCACCACCTGTCGTTGGGTCAACACGTGACCAGAGTACGTGCCGCCCGCTTTCCGATGATGGGCCGTTCAGGGCAGCAAGGTCGGACGCGATATGACGGTGTGCCACATCCCACACTTGAGAGGGGCCTTCGATGTATCGCGGCGATATAATCACCTCACCTATCGGTGCAGGTGCGAGGAGGTGACTCGTGTTCGAGTTCGCGCTGCTCGGCCTGCTGCACGAGGCGCCCATGCACGGCTACGAGCTGCGCAAGCGCTTGCATGACCTGCTCGGAGCGTTTCGCGCGTTCTCCTACGGATCGCTGTACCCAACACTGCGGCGACTCCAGCGGGCGGGCCTGATCGTGGAGGAGGGGCCGGAGGAGTCGGCTCTTTCCTGGGGACGCCGGGCCCGCAAGGTCTACAAGCTCACACCGGAGGGCAAGGAGCGGTTCGCCGACCTGCTCTCCGACACGGGGCCGCAGACCTGGGACGACGACTCGTTCGGAGTCCACCTGGCGTTCTTCTCGCGGACGCCGGCCGACGTCAGGATGCGCATCCTGGAGGGCCGGCGGCGGTGGGTCGAGGAACGCAGGGAGGGACTGCGCGAGCGGCTCGCGCGCACGGGTGAGCAGATCGACCGCTACACCCGCGAGCTGCACCGGCAGGGCCTGGAGAGCACGGAGCGCGAGGTGCGGTGGCTCAACGAGCTCATCGCGCACGAGAAGTCCGAGCAGGACGAGTAGCACTTCACATGTTGATCAAGGAGGACTCGGCAATGGGCGAAAACCGCCGCACCGTTCGAGTGGCCATCGTCGGGGTTGGCAACTGCGCGGCGTCGCTGGTGCAGGGCGTCCACTACTACCGGGACGCCGACCCGAGCACCCGCGTGCCCGGCCTGATGCACGTGCAGTTCGGTGACTACCACGTGCGCGATGTCGAGTTCGTCGCAGCGTTCGACGTGGACGCGAAGAAGGTCGGTGTCGACCTGGCCGAGGCCATCGTGGCCAGCCAGAACAACACGATCAAGATCGCGGACGTGCCGCCGCTGGGCGTCGTCGTGCAGCGCGGGCACACCCACGACGGTCTCGGCCGGTTCTACCGCGAGACGATCGAGGAGTCCGACGCCGAGCCGGTCGACGTCGTGGCGGCGCTGCGCGAGGCCGAGGTCGACGTGCTGGTCTCGTACCTGCCGGTGGGCTCGGAGGACGCGGACCGCTTCTACGCCCAGTGCGCGATCGACGCCGGTGTGGCGTTCGTCAACGCCCTGCCGGTCTTCATCGCCTCGGACCCGGAGTGGGCGGAGAAGTTCCGCGCGGCCGGCGTGCCGATCGTCGGTGACGACATCAAGTCCCAGGTCGGCGCCACCATCACGCACCGCGTGCTGGCGAAGCTGTTCGAGGACCGCGGTGTCCAGCTCGACCGCACCATGCAGCTCAACGTGGGCGGCAACATGGACTTCCTCAACATGAAGGAACTGGAGCGCCTGGAGTCCAAGAAGGTCTCCAAGACGCAGTCCGTGACGTCGCAGCTCTCCCGCGACATCGGCAAGGACAACGTCCACATCGGCCCGTCGGACTACGTCGCGTGGCTCGACGACCGCAAGTGGGCGTACGTGCGTCTGGAGGGCCGTGCGTTCGGCGACGTGCCGCTGAACCTCGAGTACAAGCTCGAGGTCTGGGACTCCCCGAACTCCGCGGGCATCATCATCGACGCCGTCCGCGCGGCGAAGATCGCCCTGGACCGGGGCATCGGCGGCCCGATCCTCTCGGCGTCGTCGTACTTCATGAAGTCCCCGCCCGAGCAGTACTCGGACGCCGAGGCCCACGCGGCCGTCGAGGCGTTCATCCGCGGCGAGGCGTGACGTGGTGGGGGCCGTGTCACCGCGGCCCCCACTTCCTCAGCGCGTTCTTCAGCGCTTCGAGAGCCGCAGCTTCTGCCAGCTGCCGTCCGCGGTCCATCCGCCGTCGACGGGCAACGCCACGCCGTTGATGTACCTCGCGTGGTCGCTCGCCAGGAACCGGACCGCCTGCGCGATGTCGTCCGGCGCCGCGAACCGGCCGACCGGCACGTGCTCGGTGATGTCGGAGTCGACGTAGTATCCGCCGGCCTGCGACTCGACGTCCATCTCGGTCTTGACCCAGCCGGGACACACGGCGTTGACCCGGATCCCCCGCCCGCCCCACTCGACGGCGAGCGTGCGCGTCAACCCGATCAGCCCGTGCTTGGTGGTGTTGTAGGCGGCCCGGTCCGCCACGCCCTGCAGTCCGGCGACGCTCGCGATGTTGACGACGCTGCCGCCGCCCCGGGTGAGCATGATCTTGCCCAGTGCCTGCGTGAGCAGGAACGGTCCGGTCAGGTTGACCGCCATGATCCGCTCCCACTGCTCGAGGCTGGTGTCCTCGAACGGCACGATGCCGGCGATCCCGGCGTTGTTGACCAGCACGTCCACCCGGCCGTGGGTGCTCGTGACGTGGTCGGTGAGGCGCTGGACGTCCGCGGCGCTGGCGACGTTGCCGACGATCCCGCCCTCGCTCTCCTGCAGGTCGAAGCCGACTACGGCGTACCCGTCCTCGCGCAGGACCTCCGCGATCCGCAGTCCCATGCCTTGCGCGGTGCCGGTGACCACGGCGACTCGTTGCGTCATGCCGACCACGCTAAGCGCAGAGCACGCACGTGTCCCAGTCGAACGGGACCGAGGTCCTGGTCGTCGGCTCGTCGAGGTACCTGCCGATCACCAGGCCGACCACACGGGTCGCCCCTGCGCGTTTCAGCGCCACGGCCGCCGATTGCAGGCTGGCGCCGGACGTCCACGTGTCGTCGGCCAGCATGACGCTCTTGCCGTGAACGTCGGTGACGACCTCGTACGAGTCGGGCCGCATCTCGCGGGTGTTCGCGGAACTGGTCGCGAGTGCCGAAGCGAAACGTGCGCCGGTGCGGCTGACGCGCCTGCCGAGCACGTCGACGAGCGGTGGTGTGCGGCCTTGTGAGCTGGGCACGACCGTGACCAGGTCGAACTCGCCCAGACAGTCGCTGTGCTTGGCCAGGAAGGTGGCGAGAACGCTGGCGAGCTCGTTGGTGAACTGCCTCCTGACCTCGTCGGACTTGTTGTTCTTGTACTGGGAGAGGACGCGCATCAACTGCTTGTCCTTCTCCGCCATCGAGATCATCACGACCTCGTCGGCTAGCTCCGCGCCGAACTCCTGCCGGTGCCTGTTGCACTGCCAGCACCGGGTGAAGTCGCCTGTGCCGCGGCGGCACGTCACGCACACGTTCGAGCCGCGAGCAGGCGGCGGAACGAGGAAGTTGCGGTAGCTGTCGAGAATGCGGCTGTACGGGCTCACGTCAGAGGTCGATCAGGTCCGGAACTCCGGCGCGCAGCTCGTCCAGAACGCGCAGCAGGTGGTCGGGGCCTTCCAGGACCGTGGTGTTCGGGCGCTTCGCCATGTCGCTCCCCCACGTCGTGCCCGACGCCACCTCCGGCAGCAGGAAGACGTGCCTGCCGTGTTCGAGGGCGAGCCGGGCCTGGATGCGGGTGCCGCTGTGTTCGCCCGCTTCCACCACGACCGTCGCGACGGTGCAACCGCTCATGACGGCGTTGCGCATCGGGAAGTGGTGCTTGGCGGGACCGGCGTCCGGCCAGAACTGGGACAGCACGGCCCCGGTCCTGGCGATTTCCTGCTGCAGGTCCGCGTTCTCCGCCGGGTAGCTGCGACGCAGACCAGTGCCCACCACGGAGACCGTTCGGCCTCCGGCGTCCACAACGGCCCGATGAGCTGCGGTGTCGATGCCTGCCGCCAGTCCGCTGTAGACCGTGATGTCGTGCTTGGTCAGGGTCGTCGCGATCTCGCGGGTGATGTGGAGACCCCGTGCGCTCGCGTGCCTGCTGCCGACGACGGCGACGCCGAACTGGTCGGCGGGGTCGAGGAAACCCTTGCAGGTCAGGAAGGGCGGGCGCTGGTGCACCATCAGCAGCGGGACCGGATACTGCTCGTCGAGCACGGTGACGAGGTGGATGCCCTCGTCTTCCCAGGACTCGAGCTCTTTCTCGACGAGTTCCAGCCGACCGGCGAGGTCGGGGACTACGTGGTCCAGCGTCGGCTGGTCCGGGGTGAGCAGCGACTCCACGACGGACAGGGCGGAGCCGGCGGCCTCGACGGCGTTGGTGACGTCGGCCCAGCCGCGCTCGCTGTCGCGCAGTGCGAGCAGGAACGCCGCCTGTTCACGCCGGTTCACCACGGGGACATCCTATCGAACACAGGTTCGACGCGCTGGGTCGAACCGCCTGGAAGTGGGCGAGTCTAGTGGGGCGAGTGCTGAACTCCGCTAGGTTCGGCCCGGTGCGCACGCTGCTCGTCGCCCTCCCCGGCTTGGTCCTCGCCGGCATCGGCCTGACCCACCCGCACTACCTCGACGCGTCGACCGCGCAGTGGTGGCAGAACATGCACATCATCCTGGCGCTGGTCTTCCCGCTGCTGGGCGCCGCGCAGTGGGTCCTGCTCGACGACAGCCCGAAGTACGTCCGCTACCCGGCCCGAGCGGCCGCCTTCGGTTACGCCGTGTTCTACGGTGCGCTGGACGCGTTGGCGGGCATCGGCGGTGGCGCGATGACGTTGGCGAACGGCGGCCGCTCCCCCGCCGACGAGCCGCTCTTCAAGATCGGCAACCAGCTCGGGCACGTCGGCGCGTGGTGCTTCTTCGCGGCCAGCCTCGCCATCGCGGTGTGTGCGCTGCTCAAGCACCGCCTCAAGGCGATCCCCGGAGCGGCCTTCCTCACCCTCGGCAGCTTCCTGTTCCTCGACAGCCACATCTACTGGCCGAAGGGCGTCATCGCCTGCACCTGCATCGCGATCGGCCTGGCCGCGACCAGCTACGCGAGTGCGTCCGGCAAGTCGGAGACCGACTCCAGCACCCGCACCTGAGCCAGGACGTCCGCGGCGGGCGGGAAGTGCGGGTTCGGCACCGCCAGCACGGTCATGCCCGCCGCCAGCGCCGCCTTGAGCCCGTTCGTCGAGTCCTCGACGGCGTAACAGGAAGAAGCCGCGACGCCGAGTCGTGAGGCCGCGAGCAGGTACACGTCCGGCGAAGGCTTCCCCGCCGCGCACTCCTCCGAAGACACCGCCACGGGCACCGGCAACCCGGTCACCTCGAGAAACACCTTGATCAGCACGGCCGGTGCCGACGAGGCGATCGCGACGGAGTACCGCGACGCCACGGCGCGGACTGCCTCCACGGCACCGGAAATCACCGGCAGGTGCGCGGCGTAGGCCTTCTCCATCTCGGCGACCACGCCGGCGGAGACCTCGGCGGCGGGCAGTTGCACGCCGACGTCCGACACCAGGTACGACGCCCACTCCGGCGTCGACATGCCCTGCATGGCACGGGTGGCAGAAGCGGTCCACGTGCCGCCGTGGGCGCGGGCGAACGACTGCCGCACCTCGTCCCACACCTGCTCGGAGTCGATCAGCACGCCGTCGAGGTCGAAGATCACCGCATCCACGCAGGTAACCGTACCCTGTGACGAAATATACTTCGCTATGCTAAGCAAGAGAAGTTAGGATAGCTAAGTGAATTTCAAAGCTCAGCCCAAACAGGTCTGGATCACGGCTTTCGCCGCCGTGATCGCCTTCATGGGGATCGGGCTCGTGGACCCGATCCTGCTGTCCATCGCAGAGGGTCTGCACGCAACACCGTCGCAGGTCACCCTGCTCTTCTCCTCCTACCTCGGCGTCCAGGTCGTCGCGATGCTGTTCACCGGCGCGGCGACGGCGCGGTTCGGGGCCAAGCGCACGCTCGTCGGCGGGCTCGCGCTGATCGTCATCGCCACGCTGGCGTGCTCGGCGGCAGGGAGCATCGGCCAGCTGGTGGGCCTGCGGGCCGTGTGGGGGCTCGGCAACGCGTTCTTCATCGCCACCGCGCTCAGCGTCATCGTCGGCGCGGCCAGCGGTGGGCAGAAGGGCGCGATCCTGCTCTACGAGGCGGCGCTCGGCCTCGGTCTCAGCGTCGGGCCGTTGCTCGGCGCGTTGCTCGGCAGCATCTCGTGGCGCGGGCCGTTCCTCGGCACCGCGGTCCTGATGGCCGTGGCGTTGATCCTCTGCGTGACGTTCCTGGCCAAGGACTCGCACCAGGAACGGCCGAAGATCGGTCTGCTCGACCCGCTCAAGGCGTTGAAGCACCCCGTGCTGCTGCGAACCGCTATCGGGTCCGCGCTCTACACGGCCGCGTTCTTCACGGTGCTGGCCTGGTCGCCGTTCGTGCTGCAGTGGGGTGCCGTCGAGATCGGACTGATCTTCTTCGGCTGGGGTGTGTTCGTCGCCGTCTCCAGCGTCTTCCTGGCGCCCCGGCTCGCGGACCGCGTCGGCGAGAAGGCGGCGATCATCGGGTCGGTGCTGGCGTTCGCCGTGCTGATGCTGCTGATGGCGGTGCCCAGCAAGCCGTTGCTCGTGGTCGCGGTGGTCGTCAGCGGACTGGTCAGCGGCCTGCTCAACACGTTGTTCACCGGCACCGCGATGAGTGTCAGCGACGCGCCGCGGCCGGTCGCCAGTGCCGGGTACAACTTCCTGCGGTGGCTCGGTGGTGCGCTGGCGGCGACGTTCGTCAGCCACCTCGCCCAGCCGTTCGTCGTGGCGGCCGTGCTGTGCGTGGTCGCGGCGGTGCTGCTGGCGTTCAACCGCACCGACACCCGTGAAGTACCTACGGAAGTCGTGATCGCGAGCGAACAGCTAGTCGGTTAACAAAAGGTGAACTACGGTCGGTCGCGGTTCCCGCACCGACCGTAGGAGGCCACCACCATGATCCCTCTGCCTCTCGTCAACCACCGCGTCGGCAGAGCAGCGGTGACATGCGAGTACCGCTGCGGGGACGCGTGCTTCCACGACGTCCCGAACACCTCGGCCAATCCCTACCTCGGCGACCTGATCAGCCGTCGCACCGCGCTCAAGGCCGGTGCGGTCGTCGCGGCCGCCGCCACCATCGCCACGCCGGCGGTGGCAGCCGCCGAACCCCAGCAGTCCCAAGCCCGTCCGCCCAAGGGGCTCGACTTCACGCCCGTCGAGGTCAACACCAAGGACGAGGTCGTCATCCCCGAGGGGTACGAGCAGGGGGTCGTGATCCGGTGGGGCGACCCGCTCTTCCCCGGCGTCCCCGAGTTCGACTTCGACCACCAGACGGCCGCGAAGCAGGAGAAGCAGTTCGGCTTCAACTGCGACTTCGCTGCGATCTTGCCGCTGGACCCGCTGGAGCTCAGCGGGATCATGGTCACGAACCACGAGTACACCAGCGAGCCGTTCATGTTCCGCGGCTACGACGCGAACAACCCCACCGAGGAGCAGGCGAAGATCGCCTGGGCCGCGCACGGCCTCTCGGTGTTCATGATCAAGCGCTCGCTCTTCTCCGGCCACTACCGGCCGCGGTTCAGCCGGTACAACCGCCGTATCACGTTGAACACGCCGTTCGAGGTGCGCGGTCCGGCCGCCGGCAGCGACCTGCTCAAGACGTCCGTCGACCCGACAGGCAGGAAGGTCTTCGGCACCATCAACAACTGCTCCGGCGGCGTCACGCCGTGGGGCACGATCCTGTCCGGCGAGGAGAACTTCAACCAGTACTTCGCCAACGCCGCGACCCGCAACGACCCGCGCCTGACCCGCTACGGCGTCACGGGCACCGCGACCACCCGCAAGTGGGAGCGCTTCGACAAGCGCTGGGACCTCGCGCAGGAACCCAACGAGGTCAACAGGTTCGGCTGGGTGATCGAGCTCGACCCGCACGACCCGGACTCGACCCCGGTCAAGCACACGCACCTCGGCCGCTTCAAGCACGAGACCGCGAACATCCGCGTCGCCGACGACGGACGCGTGGTCGCGTACTCCGGTGACGACGAGCGGTTCGAGTACATCTACAAGTTCATCTCCAGCGGGAAGATGAAGCACGGCAACAGCAAGGCCGCGCGCCGCCACAACATGACGCTGCTCGACGACGGCACGCTCTACGTCGCGAAGTTCACCGGCGACAGCCCGCCCGCCGAGATCGACGGCACCGGAAAGCTGCCCAGCGACGGCAAGTTCGACGGTTCCGGCGAGTGGATCCCGCTGGCCGCGGGCACGAGGTCGTTCGTGCCCGGCATGACTGCCGAGGAGGTGTACGTCTTCACGCGCCTCGCCGCGGACAAGGTCGGCGCGACGAAGATGGACCGCCCCGAGGACATCCAGTGCCACCCGCACACCGGGAAGGTCTACTGCGCGCTCAGCAACAACGTCGAACGCGGCGTCACGGCGGGCAAGGAGGGCCCGACCGAGCCGAACCCGCGGATCAACAACCGCCACGGCCAGGTGCTGGAGGTGACCGAGCGCCGCAACGACGCGCTGGCGTTGACGTTCAGCTGGGACCTGTTCCTGGTGTGCGGCTTCCCGGACGACCCGGGCACCTACTTCGGCGGCTACGACAAGTCGCAGGTCAGCCCGATCTCCAGTCCGGACAACGTGGCGTTCGACCGGCACGGCAACCTGTGGATCTCCACCGACGCCGACGGCAAGCTCGACGGGCTCAACGACGGCCTCTACGGCGTGCCGCTGGAAGGCCCGGAACGCGGTCACCTCAAGCTGTTCCTCACGGTGCCGCGCGGCGCGGAGACGTGCGGGCCGGTGATCGGCGACCGCGTGATCACCGTGTGCGTCCAGCACCCCGGCGAGGTGGACGGGGCGAACGCGGACAAGCCCGTCTCGAACTGGCCGGACCGCGGCACGGCGCGGCCACGTCCGTCGGTCGTCGCGGTGTGGCGCCAGGGCAGGCGGCAACTGGGAGAAATCGGATGATCACGGCGCGTGCCTGATCGTCCGGGTGCAGTACGAGTTCGCCCGTCGTTCATCTGCTGGACGGCTGGCGAACTCGTTCGGCTCTTAGGTTCGGCCAGTTCCCACACTGACCGATCTCGGAGGCCTGCGTGTCCTCACCCACCGATCGGGGCCGTCGCCTGCTGCCCCTGCTGCCGAAGAACCACCCGCTCGGGCGCCAGGCCGTCACCTGCGAGTTCCGCTGCGGCAACGCCTGTGCGCACGAGGCGCCCAACTCGTCCGCCAACGCGTACTTCGGCGACGTCGTCAAGGAGGTCGTGAGCCGCCGCGGCATGCTCAAGGCCGGTGCGGTCGTCGCGGCCGCCGGCGCCGGAGCTCTCGCGTTCTCCGGTGCGGCCTCCGCCGCCCCGGCCAAGCCCGACGCCGGAGGCCCCGGCCACGGCGGCCCCGGCAAGGACGGCCTCAACTTCGAACCGGTGGCGCCCAACACCCTCGACCAGCTCAGCGTGCCCCAGGGCTTCCAGCAGGACGTCGTCATCCGCTGGGGTGACGGGGTGCTGGACGACGCGCCGAAGTTCGACTTCGACAACCAGACGCCCGAGGCGCAGGCCAAGCAGTTCGGCTTCAACAACGACTTCTGCGGTCTGGTGCCGGTTCCCGGCTACCACGACAGCTGGCTCATGGTGAGCAACCACGAGTACACGACCGAGTCGTTCATGTTCAAGGACTGGTCGGCGACCACCATCACCGAGAAGCACGCCAAGATCGCGTGGGCGGCGCACGGCCTGTCCGTCGTCATGGTCGACCGCGACCCGCGCACCGGCAAGCTCTTCGTCTGCCCCGACGACAAGAAGAAGTACAACCGCCGCATCACCCTCACCACGCCGTTCGAGGTGAAGGGCCCGGCCGCCGGCTCGAAGTTCCTCAAGACCTCCGCCGACCCGACGGGCCGCAAGGTCCTGGGCACGCAGAACAACTGCTCCGGCGGCGTGACGCCGTGGGGCACGATCCTGTCCGGCGAGGAGAACTTCAACCAGTACTTCGCCAACGGCGGCAACGTGACCGACCCGGACACGAAGGCCAAGTTCGCCCGCTACGGCATCAGCGGCGGCGCGTCACTGCGCCAGTGGGAGCGCTTCGACAAGCGCTTCGACCTGGTCCAGGAGCCCAACGAGGCCAACAGGTTCGGCTGGATCGTCGAGATCGACCCGCTCGACAAGACCTCGACGCCGGTCAAGCACACCGCGCTCGGCCGCTTCAAGCACGAGGGCGCGAACGTCATCGTCGCCAAGGACGGCCGCGTGGTCGCGTACATGGGCGACGACGAGCGCTTCGACTACATGTACAAGTTCGTCACCGACGAGAAGATGCAGAAGGGCGACTCGAAGCGCGCCCGCGAGCACAACAAGCAGCTGCTGGACAAGGGAACGCTGTACGTCGCCAGGTTCACCGGCGACAGCCCGGCCGCCGAGATCGACGGCACCGGCAAGGTCCCCGCGGACGGCGAGTTCGACGGCTCCGGCGAGTGGATCCCGCTGGCGCACAACGACAGGTCGTTCGTGCCCGGCTTCACCGCCGAGGAGGTCTACGTCTTCACGCGCCTCGCCGCCGACAAGGTGGGCGCCACGAAGATGGACCGCCCCGAGGACGTCGAGCCCTCGCTGCACAACCGCCGGATCTACGCCGCGCTGACGAACAACACCGACCGCGGCAAGGCGGGCAAGGAAGGCCCGACCGAGATCAACCCGCGCAACGGCAACAAGCACGGCCACGTGCTGGAGATCGAGGAGCGCCGCAGCGACAACACGGCGACCACGTTCTCGTGGAAGCTGCTGCTGCTCTGCGGTGACCCGACCGACCCCGGCACGTACTTCGGCGGGTTCGACAAGTCGCAGGTCAGCCCGATCTCGTGCCCGGACAACGTCGCGTTCGACACGCACGGCAACCTGTGGATCTCCACGGACGGCAACGCGCTGGGCTCCAACGACGGCCTGTTCGCGGTGCCCGTCGAGGGCAAGCGCCGCGGCCAGGTCAAGCAGTTCCTCACGGTGCCCAGGGGCGCGGAGACCTGCGGCCCGGTCGTCACCGAGGACTTCGTGCTGGTGTCCGTGCAGCACCCCGGCGAGATCGACGGCGCGTCGGCCAACAACCCGCTGTCGCACTGGCCGGACGGCGGCACCTCGCAGCCGCGTCCGTCCGTCGCGGTGGTGTGGCGCAAGGACCGCCGCAAGATCTGCGACTGACCGTGTGGTCCGGCTCACGCTGATCACGTGAACCGGTGCGGCCGCCCGTCCGTGTGACGGGTGGCTGCACCGCGGACAGCCAAGGGAACGTCCACTTTGGTCTGTCTACTTTGGAGTGAGTCATGCGTCGTGTCGGCCTTCTCGTTGGTGCTGCTGCTCTTCTGGGCCTTGCTGCGTGTGGAACCACCACCGGTACCGCCAAGCCCACCCCCGTCGCCCAGGCTTCGCCGGACGCGCCCGTCGCCGTCGCGGCGGCCGTCCAGGTCCCGGCCGGCCAGCAGCTGGTCGGCGAGTACCCGGCCACGGGCGTCCAGACCTACTCGTGCACGAACGGCGCGTGGAAGGGTCTGGAGCCCGCCGCGACGCTGGTCGACAAGACCGGCAAGCCGATCATCCTGCACTCGCGCGGCCCGGTCTGGGTGTCCACCGTGGACGGCAGCGCCGTCGAGGCGACCCCGGTCGACGGTGCGAAGAACGACGTCAAGGGCGCCGTCCCGGAGCTCCTGCTCAAGACCAAGACCGCGCGTGGTGACGGCCTGTTCGGCAAGGTCAGCTACGTGCAGCGGCTCGCGACCGAGGGCGGCGTCGCCCCGTCCGGCGCCTGCAAGAACGGCGCGCAGATCTCCGTGCCGTACAAGGCGATCTACACGTTCTTCACTCCGGCGGCGTGACGCACGGTACGCACCGTCTCACATGGCGCGGTCGTTTGAACCGGTCGCGCGACCGGGACGTATCACCAGGTGGCTGCACCGCGGACAGCCGAGACACGTCGCACTGTCTTTCCACTTGGGAGTGAGTGATATGAAGCGTGCTGGTCTCGTTCTCGTCGCGACCGCACTGGTCGGGCTCGGCGCCGGAGTGGCAGGCTCCACGGCCGCGCCGACCCCGGAGCTGATGGGCGACCTCGCCGTCAAGGTCGCCCCCGCCGTCGAGGTCCCCGCCGGCAACAAGCTCGTCGCGAAGTTCTACGCCAAGGGCGTGCAGACCTACACATGCGCCTCAGGTGCCTGGAAGAGTCTCGAACCGGCCGCCACCCTGGCCGACCGGCTCGGCCGCGCCGTCGCCCTGCACTCGCGCGGCCCGATCTGGGTGTCCACCGTCGACGGCAGCGCGGTCGAGGCCGCCCCGGTCGACGGCGCCCGCAACGAGGTGCCCGGCGCCGTTCCGGAGCTCCTGCTGAAGGCCAAGTCGACCAGGGGCGCCGGCACGTTCGCCGGTGTCAGCTACGTGCAGCGGCTCGCCACCAAGGGCGGCGTCGCACCGGCTGCCGCGTGCACCACCGAAGGCGCGCAGACGTCCGTGCCCTACGAGGCGCTCTACACCTTCTCCGCGCCCGCCCTCTGAACCAACGCGACCACGGCCGCGCTGACCATGGTGACGCCGACGACCCAGAGGCCCGTCTTCTGGGTCCCGGTCAGGTCACGCAGCCACCCGGTGACGTAGGGCGCCACGAACCCGCTCACGTTGCCCAGTGAGTTGATCAACGCGATCCCGCCCGCGGCAGCGGTGCCGCCCAGGAAGCTCGTGGGCAGCGCCCAGAACGTGGGCAGGGCGGCGCACACCCCGATCGCGCACACCGACACGGCCACCATCGCCGCGATGGGGTTGTCGAGGTACAACGCGACCGGGATCGCCGCTCCACCCAGCAACATCGGCGCGGCGACGTGCCACTTCCTCTCCCCGGTGCGGTCCCCATGCCTGGCCCACAGGACCATGGCCACCGCACCGAGGACGTACGGGATCGCGTTGATCAGCCCGCGTTCGACGACACCGGCCTCCGGCGCGAGACCCTTGATGATCGTCGGCAGGAAGAACCCCAGCGTGTACAGCCCGTACACGATCCCGAAGTACACGAAGCTCAACGCGAGGATCCGCGGGTGCGTGAGCGCCTTGCGGAGCGGCCAGTGGTCTTCCTCCGGCTGCTCGACGGCCTCCGCGGGCTTGTCCGGCAGCCAGAACCACGTGACGAACGCCAGCGCGATCGCCGGAAGGCCCTCGACCAGGAACATCGTGCGCCAGTCGAACCACTCGATCAGCAGCCCGCTGAACATCGACCCGAGCGCCGTCGAGATCGGCACCGCCACCATGAACAGGGCGACGATCCGCGCGCGGTCCTTCTGCGGGTACCAGTAGGTCAGGTACAGGATGATCCCGGGGAAGAACCCGGCCTCCGCCACCCCCAGCAGGAACCGCAGGACGATCAGCACGGTCCCGTTGGGCACGAACGCCATGGCGGTGGCGACGATCCCCCAGCTGACCATGATCCGCGCGATCCACCTGCGCGCCCCGAACCGGTGCAGCGCGAGGTTGCTCGGCACCTCCAGGATCAGGTAGCCGATGAAGAACACGCCGGACGCGAACCCGAACACGGTGGCCGAGAGCTGCAGCTCCTCCGACATGCCGTTGGGCCCGGCGAAGCCGATGTTGACCCGGTCCAGGTAGTTGATGAAGTAGAGCAGGCAGAGGTACGGCAGGATCAACTTCTTCGGCACTACAGTTCCCCCATGAGTGATCGTCCGGTAGCCCTGGTCACCGGGGCGTCCAGCGGAATCGGCTCGGCCATCGCCCGAAGTCTGGCCCCGTCGCACGACCTGTTGCTAGGGGGACGCGACTCCGACGCCCTGTCGGTCCTGGCCGCCGAGCTCCCCGGCGCCCAGCCCTGGGCGTTCGACCTGACGAACGTCGCCTCCGCCGACCTGGGCGCCCTCTCCCGGCTGGACGTGCTCGTGCACAGCGCCGGCATCGCGCTCCTGGGACCACTGGGCGAGGCCTCCGCCTCCGACTGGCGCCGGACGTTCGACGTGAACGTCTTCGCCGTGGCCGACCTGACGAACCTGGTCCTGCCGCAGCTCCGCGCCGCCTCCGGCCACGTGGTGCTGATCAACTCGGGCGCGGGCAGGAACGTCAACGCCGGCTGGGGCGTGTACGCGGCCTCGAAGTTCGCCCTGCGCGCCTACGCCGACGGCCTGCGCCTCGACGAGCCGTCGTTGCGGGTGACCACCGTCTACCCCGGCCGGACCGCGACTCCGATGCAGGAGGACGTGCGGCGGCAGGAGGGCGGGGACTACGACCCGTCGAAGTACCTCGACCCGGCCTCGGTGGGGCGGGCGGTGGCGTCGGCCGTGCTGGCGACGCCGGACGCCCACATCACCGAGGTGGTCGTGCGGCCGAAATAGGTCAGGCCGACCGCAGCCGCTGTGCCACGGCCGTCACGCCGGCCTGCGCCTCGGCCCGGTCCACCCGAGTCGACTCCCCACCGGCCACGACGTGGTCACCGGCCACCCACACGTCGGTGACCCGGCGCGACCCCGACCCCCACACCAGGTTCGCGAGCAGCTGCGGGTCCGGCGCGTCCAGCCCGGTCGCGAAGGCGGGGTCGTCCGCGGCGATGTGCACGACGTCGGCCCATCGGCCGGTCTCCAGAGCGCCGATGTCGTCACGGCCCAACGCCGAAGCGCCGCCACGGGTCGCCATCAGCAACGCCTGCGCCGCGCCGAGCACGGTCGCGTCCATCTTCGAGACGCGCGCGAACAGGCCGGCCAGCCGTGCCTCCTCGAACAGGTCCAGGTCGTCGTTGGACGCCGGTCCGTCCGTGCCCAGGCCGACCGAGACGCCGGCCGCCAGCATCTCCGGCACCCGCGCGATGCCCGAGGCCAGCTTCGCGTTCGAGCCGGGGCAGTGCGCCACGCCGACGCCGAACGACGCGTACAGCGCGATGTCGTCGTCGGACAGGTGGACGGAGTGCGCGGACAGCACCCGGCCGCCGAGCACGTCGGACGCCTTGAGCAGCGCGGGCACCGACCCGTACTCCGCCCGCTGCGCCTCGTCCTCGAACGGCGACTCGGCGACGTGCACCATCAGCAGCGCCTCACGCGCCCGTGCCTCGACGGCCACCGCGGTCAGCTGAGCGGGTGACAACGTGTAGGCGGAGTGCGGGCCGTAGGCCAGCTCGATCCGCCCACCAGGGCCGAAGACCCGGCCGTCGGCGTCAATCCACGCCGAGATCTCGCCGGTCAGCGACTTCCAGTCCATGCCGGGCACGTCGAGGATCGCGCCGCCGAACACCACCCGCGAACCGGCCTCCAGCACCGCGGACACCAGCTCGGGGCCGTGGAAGTACATCTCGGCGGAGGTCGTCACGCCGTGCCTGAGCATCTCGACGGCGCCGAGCAGCATGCCGGTGCCGACGTCGGCGGCGGTCATCCGCGCCTCGTTCGGCCACATCTGCTCCTGCAGCCACCGCAGCAGCGGCAGGTCGGAGCCCAGGCCGCGCAGCACCGTCATCGGGCTGTGCGCGTGGGTGTTGACGAGACCGGGCAGCAGGATGCCGGACAGGTGCCGGACCTCGCCGTCGAACGCGGGGGCGTCGGCAGCGCCACCCACATGGGTGATCCGGCCGTCGACGACGTCCACGACCGCGTCCCGCAGCACGGAGCAGGACGGGTCGCAAGGCAGCACTACCGGGGCATGCAGGCGCAATGACATGCGACGAATCCTGCCATTGTGATGGCGGTCACAAGAACGTGTGGATCCAGGACGCGTGGGAATCCTGTCCCCGTCGGGCGCGGGCCGACCCCCAGGGTCCGCCCCGGCCTAAAAACTTCTCCCCGACCAAGGGGCTCGTCGCACACGAAACGACGGGCCCTTTGTGCTACCCGGGGCAACCATCGACACAGCAGGGACGTCAACTGATCATGTCGAAGAAGCCGTGCACGTCCAGTGGGTCCTTCCGGCGCGCGCAGAAGCCCGCCACCCCCAAGCCGCCGACTCGCCGCTGAGTTGGCATGATCACATCCGCACGGGACCGGGCGTGATCATGTGGAGGCATTCAGTGGCCGACATCGACCCTCAGAACGACGACCAGTTCAGCGATGCCGAGATGACGCAGGAGTTCGACGTCATCCGCGACGAGAACTAGGCCAGCGGCAGCTCGGCGCGGACCGTCCAGCCGGTCGGTTCGCGCCGGCCCGCCGTGAACGTCCCGCCCAGCAGTTCCACGCGCTCGCGCATGCCCACGAGCCCGTACCCTCCCGATCCGCCAACGGGAACGCCCGACGCGACACCGTCGTCGCGCACGTCCAGCCGCAGCACGCCGTCGCTCGACGACAGCACGACGTCCACTGAGGACACCGCGGAAGCGTGCTTCTGGGTGTTGGTCAGGGATTCCTGCACCAGCCTCAGCACCGACCGCGCCAGTTCCTGCGGCACCCCGTCCCGCAGGTCGAACGACAGCCGCACCGGCAGACCGGATTCCGTTGCCAGCGAGCGCACGTCGTCCATCAGCGACGACGACGCGGCGGGTCCGGCAGAGGTGCTGTCCCGCATGTTCCCGACGAGACGCCGCATCGCGGTCAACGCCTCGTTGCCCGACGCGGCGATCGACGGCAGCACGTCGACCTCGCGGTTGAGCTGTCCTGCCTGTGCGTGCACGACGATCGCCGTCACGTAGTGCGCCACCACGTCGTGCAGTTCGCGCGCCAACGCCATCCGCTCCGCGTTCTGCGCCGCCGCGACGGAAGCCGCCAGCTGAGACGCGCGTTCGTTGTCACGGGCCCGGAAGTACAGCCCGGTGCCGAGCGCCAGCACGAGCATGATGCACGCGCCGAACAGGTACGACGTGGCGTCCGGCCGGTAGTCGGTGTACTCGACCGCGGCGACCACGGGCCAGCCGATGACTTCCGCGGCGACCATGGCCGCCAACACGAGCACGGTGCCGCCGATCGCGCGCAGGCGTGCCGACTCGCGCACGAGGATCGCGATGGTCGCCATCGCGGCGCCGGTGATCGAGACGTTGGCACCGCTCACGAAGAAGTGCGGTGCGATCGCGGCACCGAGAAACCGCATGTAGAGCGCCACGCACACGATCGCGAACGCCAGCGCGAGGGCGGCGTCGAACGGCCGGCGCGGCGCCAGCACCGAGATCGCGCAGATGACCAGCACACCGGGGATCTGCCACCAGCCGGGAGCCGTGTCGATCGACCCGAGCTCCGCCAGGGCGATGCCGGCGAGCGAGAGCGCCAGCGGCCACTGGCGCTTGGCGAGCAACCGCCAGCTCAGATCCGTGCTCTCCACCCGACACACAGTAGGGCCGAACGAGTGACGCCGCGTCCGACTCGGGGCCCACCCGGCATCAGCCGGAAGGCTGAGTGGGCGACCTGCGGAAATACCCTCACGGCGGATGCCGGATCACGCCCCGGTCACGGACTCTGGGAAGGGAAGAGAGTCGGGGAACGGAGGGCGTCATGTTGTCAGTTGTGTTCACCTGGGCCGCCGCGGTGGTCGGTCTGCTCGTGCTCGCGCTCATGGCACTGTCGGGCGTGATGATCGATTCCCAGAGGTAGTCCCAGAAGTAGTCCCAGAAGTAGTCCCAGAAGTAGTCACAGGGGTAGTCACAGGACCAGGTCCACCACCGGGGACCAGCGTGTGATGGGGAAGTCAGACGCTGGTCAGGGAGTGTTGCTGGCGGAGCAGCTCCGCCAGCCTGCTCGTCGGCTGGGGACGGGTCTCGTCCAACGCGGCCGTGAAGCGCGCCGGAGCACCGGTCCGTGCGCGCGCCGCGGCTGCGGTGTCCAGCCGGAACGCCGGACGCGCGACGGACGGGCGTTGCCGGGAGCGCAGCCAGGCGAGACGGTGCAGGGCCTCCGCGTGGTGGTCCGTGATCGTGACGGCCGCCTTGTCGAACGAGTGCAGCACTGCCGCGTTCAGGTGAACGGTCGCGAAGTCCCGCCACAGCGTGCGCTCGGACGACGTGTCGAGCCCGAGCGCCTCGGCCACTTCACGCGCCACGCCGTACGCGCCTTCCTCGGCCAGTGACCGCGTGCCGATCTCGGCGCCGACGAACCACGAGTTGAACGGCGCCGCGGGGTAGTTCACGCCACCGATCGACAGCTTCATGTTCGCGATGACCGGAACCGCGTGCCAGCGCAGACCCATCTCGCCGAACCACGGCAGCGTCGGGTGCTCCAGCGGAACCTCGTGCACGATCTCGGACGGCAGCGTGAACAGCCGCGGCCCTTCGTGTTGCGTCTCCACCACCAACGGCAGCAGGTCGAACCGTGAGCGCCGGACGGGTGGACGCCACCCCATGCCCTGCATGGTTTCCGTGAACTGCGCGTACCGGCGGTCGCCCGTGCCGTCGGAGTACCCGGCGTACCGGATCAGCTGCTCGTTCCAGATCACCGGCCCCGGCGTGCCGGGCGCGTCCGGTGCGAACACCGTGACGAGCGGCCGGATCTCGCCGCCGTTGGTCGCGAGCCGCAGGTGCTCGACGCACTCGCCGGCGACGGCCGCGGCGTTGCGGTAGCCGCGCAGGTCGCGGACCTTGAGCCGGCGCCACGGCACACCCGAGGTGCACCAGCCGGAGTCGCGCAACGCGATCCGCGCGCCGTACGCGAGCTCGTTGGTCGTGTGGCGGTAGGTTCCGGTCTCGGCGATCTCGGCGCGCACCTGGGCGATGCGGGCGGACAACGAGCCTGCGTCGGAGTGCGCCGCGTGGAACATGCGCACGAACTCCTCCGCGACGGGGAGGACGTCGGGGGTCACGGAGCGAGAACCTATGTGGGGAACCGCCTCACGCGTCACTGCCACTCGGGGCATTTCGGGTGATCAACACCGTTACCTGATCGAGTGACTGCGAGACCCGTGGTGGTGAAAGCTCCTGCTTGAGGTCTCGATCAGGTGAGGTCGTTCCGGCGGAACATCAGATCGTGCGACTCGCGACCCTCGTTCACGGCTCGCTGCTCGAACTTCGTGACCGGTCGCCAGTCGGGACGCGGCGCCCAGCCGTCGAACACGTTCGTCAGCAACCGCTCGCCGGAGCACACCTCGAGCATCTGCTCCGCGTAGTTCTCCCAGTCCGTCGCGAGGTGCAGCACGCCACCCGGCTCCAGGCGCGAGGCGAGCAACGACACGAACTCCGGCTGCACGAGCCGGCGCTTGTGGTGCTTCTTCTTCGGCCACGGGTCCGGGAAGAAGATCCGCACGCCGTGCAGCGAAGCGGGGGCGATGTGGTCGGTCAGCAGGTCGACGGCGTCGCCGCGCAGCACCCGCAGGTTGTCGAGACCGCCGAGGTGCTCGCCGCGCAGCAGCAGCTGAGCGAGCCCCGGCTTGTAGACCTCGACGGCGACGTAGTTGAGCTCGGGGGCGGCGGCGACGAGCTGCGACGTGGTCTCACCCATGCCGGAACCGATCTCCAGCAGCACGGGGGCGGAGCGGCCGAACCACGAGTCGAGGTCGAGCGGCCCCTCGGGCAACGACTTGACGTCGTTGCCCATCTTCTCCCAGTAGGTTTCCCAGGCACGCTCCTGCCCCACGGTCATGCGCTCGCCGCGCTGCACGAAGCTGACGATGGAACGGTGGTGCTCAGGCCTGGTCACGACCGGGCATTCTAGGCAATCAGTTCGATGTCCTCGATTTGAGCACGCAGGTCAGCGACCGTGAAGTCGATGGGCTGCGCCTGACCGGGTCCGCGATGAGCCGGCACGAGGTGGATCCAACCGCGGTGCGCGTCCGTGAACTGCACCGTCGTCGGGGTCGCCGGTCCGTAGACACCGCTCTCCGACGGGACGAACTCCCAGTACCCGACCTCACCGAAGTCGGCCCACGGGACGAAGACCCAACCGGGTCGTGAGGACAGCAGCTCGGTCACCGCGTCCTCGAGCGCGTGCCCCTCGGCACGGGACGAGATCTTTCCCCGCTCCAGCGCGCGCAACCACCACGGCGCCGGAACATCGCCCACCGCGTTCACCGCGCGGTAGGTCGCCAGAACCTGCTTCTCATCTGCCTTGTTCACCCAGGACCGCCGGAGTTCCGCCGGCGTACCGGCCAGGACAACCGAACTGGGCGCCTCGAGTGCGTCGGACCACTCGAGGCTGAGCATTGCTTCGACACGAACCGCCACAGGCCACCTCCGGGCTGGGGATAACCCAATTGAACGCGAATCCAAACGCCGAGGATGTCCGATTCGCCGGTTTTCACGGCTTGTTAACAGTCCTCTTACTCACGCTGTGACGCCGCGCACGTTGCGCCATGAGGTGGAAACGCGATGTAGCTCTCGTGCCACTGCTGCCCGCGCTCGTCGTCGCGCTGCCGTTGCTGCTCGCCGCGCAGACGATCGAGGAGCAGGAATGGCACCTCGACGCGCTCGACGTCTACTCCGCCCAGGAGCAGTCCCGCGGGGACGGCGTGGTCGTCGCGGTGATCGACTCCGGCGTCGACGCCCGGCACCCCGACCTGGCCGGCCGGGTCCTGCCGGGAACGGGTTTCGGCAGGTCGAAGGGCACCGACGGCACCACCGACACCGACGGGCACGGCACCGGGATGGCCGGGATCATCGCCGCCACCGGACGGGACGGCGGCGCGCTCGGCATCGCCCCCGGCGCGAAGATCCTCCCGATCGCGAGCGCCGACGAGCAGGACCAGTTCGCGCTCGACGTCATCGGCGACAGCATCCGCTGGGCGGCCGACCACGGCGCCAAGGTCATCAACCTGTCGCTCGGCTTCTCCAGCTCCCTGACTCCGACGCTGGTCAAAGCTGTTAATTATGCGATCGAGAAGGACGTCGTCCTGGTGGCCGCCACCGGCAACGAGGGCAAGCAGGTCTCGGCGCCCGCGAACATCGGCGGCGTGGTCGCGGTGGCGGGCACGACCCGCGACGGCCAGCCGTGGAAGTCGTCCAACGTCGGCGCGGACACGGTGCTCGCGGCACCGGCGGTCGGCATCGTCACGACCGCGCCGGAGAGCGTCTACGCCAGCGGGTACGCCGAGATGGACGGCACGAGCGCGGCGTCGGCGATCGTGTCCGGGGTCGCCGCGCTGGTCAGGGCGAAGCACCCGGACATGCCGGCCAAGGACGTCGTCAACGCGCTGGTGAGGACCGCGAAGGACCTGGCGGAGCCCGGCCGTGACGCCGCGACCGGGTTCGGGATGGTCGACCCGATCGGCGCTCTCGGCGCCCAGCTCCCGCCGGTGGAGCGCAACCCGTTGCTGCCCACGCCGAAACCGTCGACCACGCAGCCCGCGTCGACGCGCTCCGCCCAACGCCCCGAGCAGCCGGCCGTCGCGATCGCGGACCGGCTGCCGTTCGTCGCCGCCGTCGCCGGGGGCACCGCCGTGCTGACGGGACTGCTGATCGCGTTGCCCGCCATCAGGTCGCGGCGCCCCGAGCCGGTCGTCGGTGAGCCCGTGGCCGGCGAGCCCGGCGTCAGTGGGCCTGGTACTCCACCGACTCCTTGGTGAGCTGCATGAAGGCCTCCTCCAGCGACCCGCGCTGAGGGCTGAGCTCGTGCAGCACCACGTTGTTCTCCGCCGCGAGCTCACCGATCTGCTGCGCGGGGATCCCGTGCACCACCAGGCTTCCGCTCGCCGAGTCGTCGGTGACCGTCGCGTGCGCCGCGAGGATCTCGCGAAGCTTCGCGGCGTGCGGCGACCGCACCCGGACGGTGTCCTGGGTGGCGTCGGCGATGAACTGCTCGGTGGAGGTCTGCGCGATCAGCTGACCCCTGCCGATCACGATGAGGTCCTGCGCGGTCTGCGACATCTCCGAGAGCAGGTGGCTCGACACGAACACCGTGCGGCCCTCGCCCGCGAGCCGGTGCATGAACTGCCGGATCCAGAGGATGCCCTCGGGGTCGAGGCCGTTGACCGGTTCGTCGAACAGCAGCACCTCGGGGTCGCCGAGCAGCGCGCCCGCGATGCCGAGCCGCTGTGACATGCCGAGCGAGAAGCCGCCGGCGTTCTTGTGCGCGACCTCGGTCAGGCCGACGATCTCCAGCACTTCCTTCACCCGGCTGACCGGGATCCCGTTGGAGACCGCGAGCCACTTGAGGTGCGAGCGCGCGGACCGGTTGGGGTGCACCCACTTCGCGTCGAGCAGCGCGCCGACCTTGCGCAGCGGCTGCTTGAGCTCGGCGTAGTGCCGCCCGTCGATCTTGACGTCGCCGCCGGTGGGCGTGTCCAGACCGAGGATCATCCGCATGGTCGTGGACTTGCCCGCGCCGTTCGGGCCGAGGAACCCCGTCACCCGGCCCGGCCGGACGGTGAACGACAGGTCGTCGACGGCCTTGGTCTTGCCGTAGTGCTTGCGCAACCGCACTGCTTCGATCATGACCTCTCCCGGTTCGCTCGAACGAACTGACAGGGACCTGGGTCACCCCCCGACGGATGACCCAGGTCCCTCTCCCCCTTACCGGGTCACGCGTCCCGCCGCTTCGCGACGATCAGCGCGACCACCAGCAACGCCACGGCGATGCCGGCGAAGTAGCCGAGCGAACCCCACTGGCTCAGCTTGAAGTCGACGCCCGCCCCCGCCTGTTCAGCGGGGTTGTCGCCGCCGAGCTGCAGGAAGTGGTTGGCGTTCATGAAGGGCAGCCACGCCTGGATCTTCACGCCGGCCTTCGGGATGATCCCGATCAGCTGCTCCAGCAGCATGTTCCACACCAGCAGGATCGCGACGGCGCCGGCGGTCTGGCGGACGAGGACGCCGACCGCGATCGCGATGATCGCGCCGATGCCGTAGAGCAGGCCGACGCCCGCGACGTGCCGCCACTCGTCGCCCGTGGTGATCGCGAGGTCGGAGGCGGGCGACAGCACCTTCGCGATGCCCACCGAGCCGAACGCGATGATCTCGCCGAGGACCGCGGCGATGAACGCCACCACGACGGTCTTCGCGACCAGCGCGGACGTGCGGCCCGGCACCGCGAGGAACGTGGCCCTGATCGTGTTGAAGCGGTACTCGGTCGTGACCGCGAGGGCCGCCATCACCAGCACGACGGACAGCGCGAGCTGGCTGCTGCCGAACTGCGTGGCGCCGAGGGACAGCTGTCCGTTGTCGGTCGAGGCCGCGATGATCGCGGTCAGACCCACACCGAGGACCAGGGCGAGCGCGCTGCACCAGTAGGGCGAACGGGTGGAGAAGAGCTTGATTCTCTCGACTGCCAACAGGGTCATCAGACTCACTTCCCGATCTCTGCGTGGTACTCGACAGCATCGCCGGTCAGCTGCATGAACGCCTCTTCGAGCGAACCGCGCTGGGGGCTCAGCTCGTGCAGGACGACACCGTTGGCAGCGGCGATGTCACCGATCTGGTCACTGGTGGCACCCGATACGGACAACGCGCCGTCCGCGCTGTCACGAACGGTGAAGCCCTTGTCCACGAGCAACGGGCCGAGCTTGGACAGCTGAGGACTGCGCACGAGGACGGTGTTACCCGTTGAGCGGTCGATGAACTCCTGCGTGCTGCTCTGCGTGATCAGCTTCCCCCTGCCGATCACCACGAGGTCGCTCGCCGTCAGCGCCATCTCCGACAGCAGGTGGCTCGACACCAGGACCGTGCGGCCCTCGGCGGCGAGGTTCTGCATGAACGTGCGGATCCAGAGGATGCCCTCGGGGTCCAGGCCGTTCACCGGCTCGTCGAAGAGCAGCACCTTCGGGTCGCCGAGCAGTGCCGCGGCGATCCCCAGCCGCTGCGACATGCCGAGCGAGAACCCGCCGGCGTTCTTGCCGGCGACCTGCGTGAGGCCGACGGCCTCGAGGACCGCGTCGACCCGCGACTTGGGCAGGCCGTTGGAGACGGCGAGCCACTTGAGGTGGGCGCGGGCGGACCGGTTGGGGTGCACCCACTTCGCGTCGAGCAGCGCGCCGACCGTCTGCAGTGGACGGTTCAGGGCGGTGTAGGGCTTGCCGTCGATCAGCACGCGGCCTGCCGTCGGACGGTCGAGCCCCAGCATCATGCGCATCGTGGTCGACTTGCCGGCGCCGTTCGGACCGAGGAACCCGGTCACCCGTCCAGGTTGGACGGTGAACGACAGGTCGTCGACCGCGACCGTCCTGCCGTATCTCTTGGTGAGGCCGATTGCCTCGATCATCAGCTTTCCCCTCTCGGTGACGGGGACAACTCTCCTGCTCCGAGGGGGTCGCGCACATCGCCCTGCGGTCGCCGGAAGTCGTCAACTTCCGTCGTCGGGTGTCGCTACCTCAGTCGTAGTTGAATGAGCCACATGGGATACACGGAAGCTCCCGACGGCTGGTGGCGCGAGTTCGTCCTGGCCAAGCCCGCCCGCACGGCCAAGCTCGCGGTCACCCGCAAGGACGGGTCGCCGCACGTCGCGCCGGTGTGGGTGGACCTCGACGGCCCCGACCTGGTCTTCCTGACCGCGCGCGACACGATCAAGGGCAAGTCGATCCTGCGCGACGGCCGGGTGGCGCTGTGCTTCGACGACGAGGTGCCGCCGTTCAACTTCGTCACGATCACCGGTCAGGCCGTCGTCGACGAGGACCCGGAGCAGCTCAAGTACTGGGCGGGCCGCACCGCCGCGCGCTACATGGGCGACGACCAGGCCGATGCCTACGCCGAGCGCAACGGCGTGCCCGGTGAGATGGTCGTCCGGGTGAAGATCGACAAGGTCGTCGCCAAGCAGAACGTCTCCGACTAGGGCCTGTCCTGCGGATCTTCACCTGAGGTGGAGGACGATGCAGGCCAGGATGATCTCGGCGCGGTGGTAGGCGGCTCGTTTCGCGAACCTGGTGGCCAGGCCGCGGAACTGCTTGAGCCGGTTGAAGCAGCGCTCGACAACGTTGCGCAGCTTGTAGATGTCGGCGTCGAAAGCCGGTGGCCTGCCACCGGCCGAGCCCTTGGCCTTGCGGCGGGCGATCTGGTCCGTGCGCTCAGGAATCGTGGCCTTGATCCGCCGCTGCCGTAACGCGGTGCGGGTGCTCGGGTGGGTGTAGGCCTTGTCGGCGATCACCCGCCCGACCCGCACCCGCCGCCCGTCAACCTCGATATCGCAGATGTCGTCGAGCAGCGGCAGCAGCTGCGGGTTGTCACCGGCCTGCCCGGCGGTGAGGATCACCGCCAGCGGCAGCCCTGCCGCGTTGACGGCCAGGTGAAGCTTGGTCGTCAGCCCTCCGCGGGAGCGTCCGAGGCATTCCCCGTCGACGGCAAGGTCCTCGATCCAGTCGGCGCAGCCCCCTTTTTCCGGGCGCCGGCCGCGTGCTGATGCGCCCGGACGCTCGTGGAGTCGACGCTGACCACGAACGCGACGTTGTCCTCGAGTGTTCCGAGCGAGTCGTCTTTGACGATCACATGCTCGAGGATCCGGTCCCATGTCCCGTCCGCGGTCCACTTGCGCAGCCGCTCATGCGCGGTCTTCCACGGGCCATACCGTTCCGGCAGGTCACGCCACGGGGCTCCGGTGCGTTCATGCCACAGGATCGCGTTGATGACCTGCCGGTGGCTGCGCCACCGGCCACCGCGCTGCCCGCTCTGCACGGGCAGCAACGGCGCGATCCGCGCCCAAGCCTTGTCCGTCAGCTCACCACGTCCGACCACGCACCATCATCTGCACACGATCATGAAGAAGATCCGCAGGACACCCCCTAGGCCGCGGAGGTGGTGAGCGGGTTCATGCCGTAGTTGCGCGCGTACCCGTTCTCCACCCCGACCAGCAGCTCCACCACCTCGAAGTAGGTGTCCCAGAACGGCGTTTCCCGCAACGCCTCCACGAGCAGCTGGTACGACTCGTGGTCCCGCGCCTCCCAGACCCAGATGTCGGTGACGCGCGCGGAGTAGAACTCCGTGTCGTAGAAGCGGAAGCGCACGCTCTCCGACTTCTCCTCGATCGCCGGCAGGATCTCGGTCCTGAACGCCTCCACCCGCTGCGGGACGGTCAGGGTGAGCCACTTCGGGGTGGTCTTGACGAGCATGAACACGGTGACGGCGGCTTCTTCGAAAGTTGTCATGCGTCCATGCTGGGAGCCACCGGGGTTTGCTCGCCACGCAACTTCGGCAAGGCTGGGTTGCATACGATGCAAAGATGCCTGACCAGCTCGATCTGAACCTGTTGCGCGTGTTCGACGCTCTCGTGCAGGACGGCAGCGTCACCGCGGCGGCCGAGCGGCTGCACCTGTCGATCCCGGCTGCCAGCAGGGCGCTGGCGCGGTTGCGCCGGGCGGTGGGCGACCCGGTGCTGGTCCGCGCGGGTCGCGGGATGGTGCCGACGCCGTTCGCGCTCCGGATCGCGCCGCGGGTGCGGTCGTTGCTCGACGAGGCCGCCGCGCTGGTCAACGCGAAGGAGCTCGACCCCGCCGAGCTGCGCCGCACGTTCACGATCCGGGTCAGCGACGGCGTGGTGACCTCGCTGGTCGCCGCGGTCGCCGCGCAGGCCCCCGGCGTGGTGCTGCGGTTCGTGGCCGAGGGCGACGAGAGCGTGGAGGCGTTGCGCGACGGGTCGGTCGACCTCGAGATCGGTGCCGGTCACGACGACGAGGCCGACCTCCGTTCCACCGTGCTGTTCTCCGAGCGGTTCGTCGGCGTCGTCCGCGCCGATCACCCGCTCGGGAACCGCCCCACGCCACGGCAGATCTGCCGCTACCCGCACGTCTCGGTGTCGCGCCGCGGCCGGGTGCGCGGCCCGCTGGACGACGCCCTGCACGCCGTCGGCCTGCGCCGCCACGTCGCCGCGGTGGTGCCGTTCTTCTCGGCCGCCGCCCAGCTGGTGGCGTCGAGCGACTACGTCGGCCTGGTCCCGCAGCGCCTCGCCGCCCAGCACCCGAGCCTGCGGTCGTTCCCGATCGGCCTGCCACTGCCCGAGGTGGACGCGCGGATGGTCTGGCACGCCCGCCTCGACGCCGACCCGGCGCAGCGCTGGCTGCGCGAGACCGTCCTGTCCAGCGTCTAGGCGCTGTCCTGCAAGTTCGTTCGGTGAGAGGCGCGGGCGAGAGACCCGGAGACGGTGCCGCCGCGGCGCCCTCATACCGGGCGTATTCGGGTGTTGCGGCGGTGCCGTCTCCGGGGCCCTCGGCCGCTACTGTCGCCCAACGGACTTGCAGGACAGCGCCTAACCGGGGAAGAAGCGGTCGAGCACCTGCGCGGCGCCGTCCTCCAGCACGGTGGGCGCTACCTCGTCCGCGGCGGCCTGGACGCTCGCGGGCGCCTGCCCCATCGCGACGCCCAGCCCCGCCCACCTCAGCATCTCGACGTCGTTGCTGCCGTCACCGATCGCGAGGGCGTCGCGCGGGCTGATGCCGAGCTCTTGGGAGAGTTCGTCCAGCGCGGAGCCCTTCGTGACGTCCGGCGGCACCGCGGTCAGCCACGGTTCGGTGTGGTCGACGGTCCACTCGATCCCCGGCAACACCAGGTCCTTCACCGCGAACGACAGCTCGGCCGGCGTGTGGTCGAGCCAGCGCATGACGAGCCGCGGGGTGGGCGTGGCGGCCATCTCGTCGAACGTCGAGGGGATCGTCTCGCCCCACAGGTCGCCGGGCAGGAACTGGCCGAGCATGAGGTTGCCGACGCCGGTGCGTTCCACGGCGAACACGCTGCCGGGCAGCAACGCCCGCAACGCCTCGATGGTCGCGCCGGGCTCGAAGGTCGTGCGCTTCGGGATCTCGTTCGTCGCCGGGTCCCACCACACGGCGCCGTTCGAGCAGAGGGCGAACGAGGCGGGGACCTGGGCGGCGATCGGGGTGACGCCGATCAGGCTGCGGCCGGTGGAGAGCACGACCTTCGAGCCGTGTTCCGTCACGCGCGTGATCGCCGCCTTCACGGCAGGTGAGATGTCGTTCGAGCCAGTCGGGGTCAGGGTTCCGTCGATGTCCAGCGCTACCAGGCGCGGTCTCCAGCTCACGTGGCACCACCCTAGGCGAAGGTTAGTGAATTGTGGTTCACTAACCTTCGTGGCACGACCTCGCACCATCACCGACGAGCGCGTCCTGGCCGCCGTCGCCGCCGTCATCGACCGGCGCGGACCCGAGTTCACGGTCGCCGACGTGGCCGCGGAGGCCGGCGTGTCCGTGGGGGCGGTGGCGAAGCGGTTCGGGTCGAAGAGCGGGCTGCTGCAGGCGTTGACCCGTGCCGGCACCGAAGAGGTCGTTGTCCGGATGCGTGCTGCCGGGTCGGTCCGCGAGGCGTTGCTGACGTGGTTCGACCGGCTGGCCGACCCGGCGGTGGCCACCAACAACCTGGCTCAGCTCGGTGTCGACCTGATCGATCCGGAGCTGCGTTCCCTGCTGGCCCGGCACTACGCGGTGCTGGAGGACGAGCTAGAAGTTCTTTGTGCGGCCGAGGGATTGCCCGCTCGCGCGGCTCGGGCGCTCGCCGCGCTGGTCTACGGGATCGCGATGGACTGGTCCGTGCGGCCGCGCGGGGACCTGATGGCGCGCACGGCTGAGGACGTCGACATGGTGTTGAAGGGGATGCGCTGAATGGCCACTTGGGCGGAGTTCTCGGCTGGGCAACCGGAGATGGCGGCGTTCGTGGAGGCGCGGTTCGCTGCCGACCGGCACGCGTTGATCGCGACGTTGCGACGGGACGGCTCGCCGCGGATCAGCGGGGTGGAGCCGGACTTCGCGCGCGGGGACCTGTGGGCAGGGATGATGCCCGGTTCGTTGAAGTCGCGGGACCTGCAACGCGATCCGCGGTTCGCGCTGCACTGCACGACCACGACCGCGTCCATGACGGAGGGCGGGGACGCGAAGGTCAGCGGGACCGCGGAGTTCTGGGACGACAAGTCCGAGTACCTGCGGGAGTTGTTCGAGCGGACCGGGTGGCAGCCGGAGGCGTCGGAGCTGGACCTGTTCCGGTTCGACGTGAGCGAGGTCGTGCAGATGACGGTCGAAGGTGACGAGATGGTCATCCTGTCCTGGGGAGAGGGAAGAGGGGTTCGGCGTGTCGCCAAGAAGTGACCTGAGCGGGCCTGATTTGAGCGGGAAGATCGCCGTCGTCACGGGGGCCACCCGCGGTGCGGGACGGGCCATCGCCGTGGAGCTGGGAGCGGCCGGCGCGACCGTGTTCGTGGCGGGGCGGACGACGCGTGAGCAGCAGTCCGAGGTCGGTCGTGCGGAGACGATCGAGGAGACGGCATCGTTGGTGGACGCAGCCGGTGGCCGTGGGGTAGCCGTGCGGTGCGACCTCACCGTTCCGTCCGATGTGGACGCTTTGGCCGCACGGATCGGAGATCGGCTCGACATCTTCGTCGACAACGCCTGGGGTGGCGAGAACCTCGTCGAGTGGGGGAAGTTCTGGGAGCACGATCTCGAGCGGCAGTTGCGGATGTTCCGCAACGGGGTGGAGACGCATCTCGTTGCGCTGCACCGGTTGATGCCGTTGGTGCTGCGGTCTGATTCCGGGCTGGTCGTCGAGGTCACCGATGGGGAGGACGGGGAGGCCTACTTCGTCAACCTCGCCTATGACGCTGTGAAGAACACGGTGCGGCGGTTCGGGGAGGTGCTGGCGAAGGATCTTGCCGAGTTTCCTCATGTGACTGCTGTTGCTGCTACGCCTGGGTTTTTGCGGTCCGAGCAGATGTTGGAGACGTTCGGGGTCACTGAGGAGAACTGGCGGGATGCGGTCTCGCAGGTGCCGGATTACGCGTTGTCCGAGACGCCTCATTATCTTGGGCGCGGTCTTGCCTGTGTGGCGGCTGATCCGGAGCGGCGGCGGTTTGCTGGGCAGTGCCTGTCTTCTTGGCGGTTGAAGAGGGAGTACGGGTTCACCGATCTTGACGGGTCCCAGCCTGATTGGGGGCGGTGGTGGGATGACGTTGTTCAACCTCGGATTGCTGGGGTTGTCGTTGATGCTGACCCGTTGAAGTATCGGTGAAAAGCTCGGGGCTCTGCCCCGGACCCACCCCACCGCGTCCCCTTGAAAAGCTGGCTCGGCTTCGCCTTCGCTCCGGCTCGGCTTCGGCCTCGCGGTCAGGCGTCGCCTGGGCGGACCAGGCCCGTCTCGTAGGCGAGCACCACGGCCTGCACGCGGTCCCTGAGTTCCAGCTTCGCCAGGATCCGTCCCACGTGCGTCTTCACCGTCGCCTCCGACAGGAAGAGCTTCCGCGCGATCTCCGTGTTCGACAGGCCCTTGGCGATCAGCACGAGCACCTCGCGCTCGCGCTCGGTCAGGACGTCCAGGACGGTGGCGTCGCGCAGTTCGCCGCCGCCGTCACCCAGGAAGCGGCCCAGCAGGCGCTTGGTCACCGACGGCGAGACCACGGCGTCGCCCGAGGCCACTGCGCGCAGGGCCGAGACCAGGTCCGACGGCGGGGTGTCCTTCAGCAGGAAGCCGCTGGCTCCGTTGCGCAGGGCCGAAAGCGCGTACTCGTCCATGTCGAAGGTGGTCATGACCAGGACCTTGGCCGTGTTGGCCTCGGTGATGCGCTTGGTCGCCTCCACGCCGTCCAGGACGGGCATGCGGACGTCCATCAGGACCACGTCGGGGCGCAGTTTGTCGGCCATCTGCACCGCGTCCAGGCCGTCGGCGGCTTCGCCGATGACGTCGATGTCCTCCTGTGCGCCCAGGACCATGCGGAAGCCCATGCGCATCAGTTCCTGGTCGTCTACCAACAGCACCCGAATCACTCGATCACCTTATGCGGCTAGTGGGAATGTCGCGCGGACTCGCCAGCCGCCGCCGGGGTTGGGGCCCGCCTCGAACTCGCCGCCCAGCACGGCCGCTCGTTCCCGCATGCCGATGAGGCCGTTGCCGCCGGACACCTTGACCACGTCGTGCGGGGTGCCGAAGCCGTTGTCCAGGACTTCCAGGCGGAGCTCCTCCTCCGTCCTGGCCAGGCGGACCGTGGCCGTGGTGCCCGAGCCGGCGTGCTTGATGGTGTTGGTCAGGGCTTCCTGGACGATGCGGTAGATGCTCAGGCCCACGCCCGCCGGGAGGTCGTCGACGTCGCCGGTGATCTCCAGGCGGACCGGGACGCCCGCCGCCCTGGTGTTCTCGGCCAGTTCGACCACGCCTCGCGCGTCGGGTTGGGGGGCCCACTGGGTCTCGGTGTCCTCGCTGCGCAGGACGCCCAGGAGGCGGCGCATCTCGGTCAGGGCGAGGCGGCCTGTCTCGGCGATGGTGCGGACCGCGTTCTCGGCCACGTCCGGTTGCGACCGGATCGTGTAGGCGGCGCCGTCGGCGTGGACGATCATCACGCTCACCGCGTGGGCGACCACGTCGTGCAGTTCTCGCGCTATGCGGGAGCGTTCCTCGCCGACCGCGATCTTGGCCTGCTGGTCGCGTTCGGTCTCCAGCAGGACCAGGCGTTGTTCCATCTCGCTCTGGTAGGCGCGGCGGGCGCCCACGAACTCGCCCATGGCCCAGCTGAAGCCGAAGATCACGAAGATCAGGAACACGAAGAAGACGGCCTGGAGCTCGCCCACCTGGAAGATCGCCCAGAGCAGCGTGCCCGCGAGCAGCCAGCACGAGTAGATCAGGGCTGCCTTGCGGCCGATGTTCGCGACCAGCGTGTACAGGGCGATGGCGAGGGCGAAGTCCGACATCCTGATCGGGATGCCCAGCTCACCGCCGTGCGTGAAGAGCTGCAGGAACCCGCCCGCGAGGATCAGGTAGCTGGCGCCGAGCGGGTGGTAGCGGCGGAACGGCAGCGGGCCCAGCATCAGCAGGGTCACGGCGAAGAACGCGGAGAACGACACGCCCCGGTCCACCGCGGAGACGCCGAAGCCGAAGTCGAAGAGCAACAACAGCCCGGCGATCAGGGAGTCCCCGAACGCCGGGTGAGCCTTCATCCACAGGCTGAACCTCCGCACCGCACAAGATTAGGTGCGGATCGAACTGCCGCGCGTCGCGCCACGGGCTGACCTCGCGTACTACTTCAGTGTGAGTTATTGTGTCGAGGGGTTGGTACAAACCTGAGGGGGCGGGATGTTGATCAACGTCGTGATCGCCGCGGTCTACGGCCTCGTGCTGCTCGTGCTGTTGTGGCCGACGCAGAGCACCGCCAAGCGCCTGCTGAAGCGGTGGGAGGTGCCGGACCCGACGCCCGAGCAGTTCGCGGAGGCCATCCGCTACCTCAAGCGGCGGCGCCTGCTCTACCCCGTGCTCTTCGTCGCGGTGGCGCTGGTGCCGAAGTGGGTGGACAGCCACCTGCAGCTCGTCGTGGTCGGCCTGGCGGGCACGTTGCTGGCCGAGCTGCTCGCGCTGCGCACCCGGCGGGACGCGCTCCGGACGGCGACGCTCACCCCGCGCGGCCTGTTCGACATCGCGTCGAAGTGGGTGCTGGGCGCGTACGTGCTGATCGTGGCGGGTGCGGCGGCGTACCTCGTGCACGCGCAGCAGTGGGGCCGGCTCCCGTGGCTCGCGCTGTCGGCGGCGGCCGTCGCGGTGATCATCTGGGCTGCTGTGGCCAGGCCCGCCGGCGGTGAGCAGGTCGTCGACGTGGCGTTGCGGACCCGCAGCGTGCACGTGTCGGCGGGACTCGGCGCGGCGCTGGCCGGGGTGATGATCGACCAGGGTGCCATCGGTCTCGTCGGCATCCTCGCGTGGATCGCGATGGCCAACACGACACCGAAGCACATGAAGATCAAGAGATGACAGCCCCGAGAATCGTCGTCGACGTCGAGAACGGTGTCGCGCCCTGGCGTCAGGTCCGGGACCAGCTCGTCCGGTTGATCAGCGGTGGAGTGCTGCCGGTCGGGGCGCGGTTGCCGACGATCCGCCAGCTGGCCGCCGACCTCGGGCTCGCCGCCGGCACGGTCGCGCGGGCCTACCGCGAGCTGGAGACCGAGGGCGTTCTCACGACAGGACGAAGGCAGGGCACCGTCGTGGCTGCCCTGCCTTCGCATGCACCGGACCCGCTCTCCGCCGCTGCGGCGGAGTTCGTCGCCGTGGCTCGGTCACTCGGCGCCAGTGAGGGGGAGGCACTGAACGCCGTGCGAGCCCACTACTTGGGTGAGTAAGGCGACTCGATCTTGGGCGCGGGCCGCGGTTCGCTGATGCGCGCCGCCTGGCGCTCCTCGTAGATGCGGTGCTCCTCGGCCATCTGGTCCGCGAGCTGCTGCTGCACCTGACGATCACGGATCTTCGCGAGGATCGCCATCGTCGCGCCGTGGGCCAGCGCCAGCAGCAGGAGCACGATGCCCAGCTTCACGACCACGTCTTTCACCGCGTCACCGGTCTCGACCTTGGCGATCGACACCAGCGCGAGCAGACCGAGCACGACGAGGTGGAACAGGACTGCCGTCAGCTTCATCATGCCGGCGGCCTGCTCGTCGTCGTACGCGGCGCGTCGCAGGTATCCCTTGCCGCTGTGGTAGATCAGCTGGCCGTCAACGACGACCAGGACGATCCCCAGCACTAGGAACGTCACGTAGCTGTCACCCATGCACGGTGGCTACCCGCGCACATCCGCGCACAAACCGTGGCACGATTCGTGCTCGTGACGGCGTTGCAGGGACAACAACTGGCTGGTCCGCTCTGTGCGGCGGTGGCCAACCTGTGCGTCGCGCTGCAGCCGCAGGTCTCCCCGCAGACCGCCGCCGGGTTCCAGGAGGTGCTGCGCCGGCTGCACGCGCCGTTGCAGGTCGCGGTGGCCGGGCGGATCAAGTCCGGGAAGTCGACGCTCGTCAACGCGTTGATCGGCCGCCGGGTCGCGCCCACGGACATCGGCGAGTGCACCCGGCTCGTCACGCGCTACCAGTACGGGACCGTCGACCGCATCGAAGTCGTGCTCCAGGACGGACGGCGCCAGGTGCTGCCGTTCGACGCCAACGGCATGATCCCCGCCTCTCTGGGCGTGGACGGCATCTCGCACATCGAGGCGTACCTGACGAACGCGGTGCTGCGCGACTTCACCGTCATCGACACGCCTGGACTCGGTTCGCTGGACGCGGCTTCGGTCGCCCGCACCGAGGAACTGCTGGATCCCGTGTCGCGCAACGCAGTCGCCGGTGCCGAGGCGGTTCTCTACGTCGTGACGCAGGGCGTGCGCGCGGACGACCACTCGACCATCGCGGCCTTCACCGCCGCGACCGCGTCCCGCGAAGCAGGGCCGGTCAACGCCATCGCCGCGTTGAACAAGGTCGACGCCGTGGCGCCGGAGACCGTCGAGGGTTCGGACGGCGACGTCTGGCGGGCAGCGGAGATCCTGGCCGGCAAGCAGGCGCAGCTGCTCAAGCCGCGGGTCGCCGACGTGCTGCCGGTGATCAGCCTGCTCGCCGAGTCCGCGGAGACCGGCGAGTTCACCTCGGCGGACGCGGAGGCGTTGCGGCAGCTCGCGGCCCTCGACGCGGACAGCCGCACGATGATGCTGATGTCCGGCGACCTCTTCACGTCGTGGGAGTGCGACGTCGCGGCGGGCGTGCGGTCGCGGTTGCTGGAGAAGCTCGACCTCTACGGCATCGGCCGCGCGCTCGCCGCCCTCGACGCCGAACCGAACCTGACCGCCGGTGCGCTGCGACGGGTGCTGTTCGACGCGTCCGGGTTCGCCGCTGTTCGTGGTCGGTTGGACGCCGTGTTCCGCGCACGTGCCGACGGCATCAAAGCGGCGGCCGCGCTGGCGTCGGTCACGTCGCTGGCCTCGGGCGATGCGGGCGAACGGCAGCGCGTGCACGACGCGATCGAGGTCCTGCTCGCCCGGCCGGAGGCGCACCAGCTGCGGTTGCTGGAGGCGCTGACGCTGGTGTCGTCCGGTGCGGTCGCGCTGGCACCGGACCTGACGGAGGAGGTGCTGCGCGTCGGCAGCACCCCGGACGTGCCGGGACAGCTCGGCCTGCAGGGTCGCCCGCTGCCGGAACTGATCGCGTACGCGCTCGAACGCGCTGGTTGGTGGCGGTCGTTCGCCTCCTTCGGCGCGACGCCGGCGCAGGCCCGGGTGGCGCACGTCGTCCACCGGGCGTACTTCCTCATCTGGCAGCGACTACGTGCTGGGGGGCACCGATGAGCGTGAACGGAACCGAACCGGGCGAGCTGGCGTCGGACCACGGTGTGGAGACCATCGCCGACGAGCTGCTCGACCAGGCCTTGGCTGAACGCCGCGCCCTGGTCCAGCTGTGCCTGTACGCGCTGGACCGCGCCAGTGCCGGCGTGGTCGCCCGCATCGAGGAAGGCCTGACGGCCATCGGGGTCGTGGCGGTGCGGGCCGACGGCCAGCGCTTCGACCCGTCGCAGCACGAGGCGGCCGGAACCGTGCCGACGGACGACCTGTCGTTGCTGGGCCTGGTCGCCGAGACCGAGGTTCCCGGCTTCGCCGACCGCGGCCGCGTGCTGCGGGCACCGATCGTGACGGTCTACACGGCCCGATGAGCACCCTCTCCCAGACGGTCCGGCAGACGCGCGAACGTCTCACCGCCCTCGTGCGCGACCTCGACCCGTCCATGGCCGACTGGGTCACCCGTCGCGCGGCGCCGGAGGTGTCGTCGGTCGTGATCGTCGGCGAGACGAACCGTGGCAAGTCGTCGCTGGTCAACGCCCTGCTGGCCACGCCGGGCCTGTCCCCGGTCGACGCCGACGTGGCCACCTCGACCTACCTGGTCTTCCAGCACGGCTCGTCGTGGGCCGCCCGCGCCTGCTACCCCGGCGTGCTCGCGCCCGTCACGTTCCCGCTGCCCGCGTTGATCAACTGGGTCTCCGCTGCCCACGAGCTGCCCGAAGGCGAGCTCCCCCCGCGCTACGTCGAGGTCGACGCCCCGATCCCGTTGCTGGAACGGATGTCCGTCGTAGACACCCCCGGCGTCGGCGGCCTGGAGTCGGTGCACGGCGAGCTGGCGCTGGAGGCCGTCACCTCGGCCACCGCCCTGGTCTTCGTCGTCGACGCCTCGTCTCCGTTCACGCGCGGCGAGCTCGACTTCCTCAAGCGCGTCGGCGACCGCGTAGAGACCGTCGTCTTCGCCCTGACCAAGACCGACCAGTACCGCGGCTGGCGCCAGGTCCTCGACGCCGACCGCGCCCTGCTGGCCGAACACGCGCCACGCTTCGCCGACGCGACCTTCCACCCCGTCTCGTCGCGCATGTTCGACATGGCCGCCCAGGCCCCGAACCCGGACGCGGCGTCCATGCTTCGCGAACGTTCGGGCATCTCCGCATTGCAGACCGCGTTGCAGGAACTCGTCGCGGGTCGCGCCGGAATGCTGGCCGAGGCCAATGCTTTGCGCGCGTTGTCGACCGTTCTCGCGGAACTCGAAATCCGTCTGGAACACGAGAAACGCGCTTTGTCGGTGGGCGAGGACGAAGCCGCGATCCTCCGCGCCCGCCGCGAGGAACTGCAAACCGAACGCCGCTCGTCCACCCGAGGCTGGCAGGTCCGCCTCCGCGGCGAGATCCAACGAGCCCGCGTCGAGAACTCGCACGAGATCTCCCGCCAGATGCGCGACCTCCAGACCTGGTACCGCCAGGCCATCGACGCCGCCGACCGCACGGCCCTGGGCGCGCTGCCCCACCAGGTCGACACCGCCCTGCAGGTAGTCTCCGGCCGCATCTCCACCGCACTCTCGGTCCGCCTCGCCCAGGTCACCGACGCCGTGCTGGCCACCCTGTTCTCCGCGGAGGAGCTGACCCTGATCCGCGGCCAGTTCGCCCGCGGCGAGCAACTCCCGGTCGTGGTGCGCCCCAAGGACAAGCGGCCGCCGACCGCGGAGGACAAGCTGCTGGTGTTCATGGGCGTCTCCGGCGGCCTCGGCGCCGGCAAGCTGGCCGTGATGCCCCTGGCCGGCCTCGGCATCGCCGTCCTGAACCCGGTGGTCCTCCCGGTGACCATCGCCCTGGGCCTGGGCGCGGGCTGGTGGATGGCCCGCACCCGCACCCACACCGCCGAGAAGCAGCACGTCAAGCAGTGGCTCTCCGACGCCATCGCCGACGCGCGCTCCACAGTGGACCAGCTGGCGGCCGAGCAGCTGATCGAGGCCGAGCAGGCGTTGTCACTGGCCCTGGACGAGGCGCTGGCCAAGCGGATCGAGGCGATCGAGGCCGAGCTGCGCGAGGTCGACCGCGCCCTGCGGATGGAGGCGGGTGAGCGGGGCCGCGAGCTGCAGTCCGCCACCCGGCAGCTGGCGGAGGTGGAGCAGGGCAGGTCGAAGGCGGAGGAGCTACTCGGTCGGATCCGTTCGGTGCGCGACCGCGCCTAAACGACACGGGCGCAAACGGTTGGCGACGGAACCAAACCGGCATAACGTGGGTCATACCGGTACATGAGCAAGCAGGAGGTGTGTCCCGGTGTACATCGACGAGAACGGTGCGGCCGACGCCGAGCTGAAGGTGACCGTCGAGGACGAGGAGTACACCGCCGACGTCACCTTCGACCTCGACCAGGACGGCGTGAACGACTCCGCCGTGGTCGAGACCGATGACGGCGGTCATCTCGCGTTCACCGACACGAACGGCGATGGCGACGCCGATCTGATGAGCACGTTCGACAAGGACGGCAATCTCCTGAGCCAGGCGCGGTTCGAGGAGAATTCCGGTGAGTGGGTTGCGGTCGACCCCAACGACAACCACCAGGAAAAAACAAATTCTTCGTCTTCCCAGGCGATTGTCGTGACCACCGACGAAGGTGAGCGAAAGGTCGGCCCGGCGACCGAGGACACCGATGGCGACGGCAAGGCCGACACCGCGGTGGTCCGTGACGACGACGGTGACACGTGGCTGTTCACCGACAAGAACGGCGACGGCAAGGCCGACCTGGCGACCGAGATCACGCGATCCGGCGAGGTCACGATGTCCGAGCAGCGCGGGGACGACTGGGTCGAGGTCGAGCACGGGCACATCGAGTCCGACGGCCGGTACGTGACCGACTCGAAGAGCGGCGTTCTGGACGACTCGGACGACTGGTTCGAGGAAGAACGGTTCGACGGTGTCGTCCGAATCGATTCCACCACCGGGCAGTGGATCAGCCCGAACTGACGTCAGAACTGAAGCGCAGGTCACAGGCCCCGGTGTGGTGAGAACCGCACCGGGGCCTCTTGTGTTTTTCCCATCTTCAGGCGGTCTTAACTCCAACCGAGTGCTGAATCGATTCCAGAATCGGTTTTGTGAGGCAAGCGACAGGCTGGGGGTGCTTTACCTGCCATTCATCGGGCTAACCTCAGTCCATCCCCTTCCACGCACGCCCGGCCCCACCGGGCGTCTGGAGCTATTCCCGAGGACGACGAAGTCCTGCACCGGACCACCACGTCCTCGGGTTGCCGAGGCGTTCAGTCAGGAGACGAGACGAGATGACGGCAGTGACCATTCCCGGTCTCGAACACGCACCCACCAACCACGCGCGTCTGCTCGCATGGGTTCAGGAAGTCGCTGAGCTGACCTGCCCCGACGAGGTTGTTTGGGCTGACGGGTCTCAGGGCGAATGGGACCGTCTCACGAAGAAGCTCGTCGACGCCGGCACCTTCGTGCCGCTCAAGAAGAAGCCCAACTCGTTCTGGGCGGCCTCGGACCCGAGCGACGTCGCGCGCGTGGAGGAGCGGACCTACATCTGTTCCGTGCGCGAGGAGGACTCGGGCGCGACGAACAACTGGATGGACCCTTCGGAGATGAAGGCCATCATGCGCGAGCTGTACCGGGGCTGCATGCGCGGTCGCACGATGTACGTCATCCCGTTCTGCATGGGCCCGCTCGACGCCGAGAAGCCGATGCTGGGTGTCGAGATCACCGACTCCGAGTACGTCGTCGTCTCCATGCACATCATGACCCGCATGGGCACCAAGGCCCTCAACGTCTTCGGTGACGACGCGGACTTCGTGCCGGCGCTGCACTCGCTGGGCGCGCCGCTCGAGCCCGGCCAGGAAGACGTGCAGTGGCCGTGCAACACGACCAAGTACATCTCGCACTTCCCGGAGACGCGCGAGATCTGGAGCTACGGCTCTGGCTACGGCGGCAACGCCCTGCTCGGCAAGAAGTGCTACTCGCTGCGCATCGCGTCCGTGATGGCGCGCGACGAGGGCTGGCTCGCCGAGCACATGCTGATCCTCAAGCTCACCTCGCCGGAGAACAAGGCGTACTACATCGCCGCCGCGTTCCCGTCGGCCTGCGGCAAGACGAACCTCGCCATGCTGGAGCCGACCATCCCCGGCTGGAAGGTCGAGACGCTCGGCGACGACATCGCCTGGATGCGCTTCGGTGAGGACGGCCGCCTGTACGCGGTGAACCCGGAGAACGGCTTCTTCGGCGTCGCGCCCGGCACCGACTACCACACCAACCCGAACGCGATGCGCACCATCGCCAAGGGCAACTCGCTGTTCACGAACGTCGCGCTGACCGACGACGGCGACATCTGGTGGGAGGGCATGGGCGAGCCGCCCGCCCACCTCACCTCGTGGAAGCACCAGGACTGGACGCCGGACAGCGAGGAGCTCAGCTCGCACCCGAACTCCCGCTACTGCACGCCGATCGACCAGTGCGACATCAAGGCGCCCGAGTGGGACGACCCCAACGGCGTGCCGATCAGCGCGATCTTCTTCGGCGGCCGCCGCGCCACGACGATCCCGCTGGTCACCGAGTCGCGCGACTGGCAGCACGGCACCTACATGGGCGCCACGCTGTCGTCGGAGACCACGGCCGCCGCGGTCGGCAAGACCGGCGTCGTGCGCCGCGACCCGATGGCGATGCTGCCGTTCATCGGCTACAACGCCGGCGACTACTTCCAGCACTGGGTCGACCTCGGCAAGCGCGCCGACGCCGACAAGCTGCCGAAGATCTTCTACGTCAACTGGTTCCGCCGCGGTGAGGACAAGCGCTTCCTGTGGCCCGGGTTCGGCGAGAACTCGCGCGTGCTGAAGTGGGCCATCGAGCGCCTCGAGGGCAAGGCCGCCGCCGTCGAGACCCCCATCGGCTACGTGCCGACCGCGGACGACCTGGACCTCGAGGGCCTGGACGCGTCGCGGGAGGACATCGAGGCCTCGCTGCAGTTCGACGCCGACGAGTGGCGCGCCGAGATCCCGCTGGTCGAGGAGTGGTTCGCGAAGATCGGCGAGAAGGTGCCGACCACGCTGCGCGACGAGCTGGCTGCGCTGAAGCAGCGCCTGGGGTAACAACTTCAGGTGTTCGGTGACCCACCGGTCAATGGCGACCGGTGGGTCACCTCTTTGAGGTACTACTAGTGGCGTGACGCAGGACGAGGATTTCCTCGGCGGCCTCCACTACGACGGCACCCAGCGCGACGTCGAGGTCGGACCGACCAAGGGCATCGTGCGCTACTACCCGGTGCCGCCCGCTCCACCGGCCCGCACGCCGTGGTGGCGGTACACAGTCGTGTTTCTCGTTGGTTTAGCCATCGGGACCGCAGCCGGCGTGGTCCTGTGCAGCAATTTCCTCTGAGTCCGTGCAGCTCGTAGTCCACATGGGACGAAGTTGTCCACAGTTGTGGACTGTTCTGTGCACATGTTGTGGATAGCTGTGGACAAGCCTGGGGACCGTCCTGGGCCGACTGGCGGCACCGGTTCCGCCATCCCTAGCGTTTGTGTTAAGGCCTTGCAACGTCTCCAGCAAATGGTCTTGCCGCGGGAATGAACCTCGCCCGTCCCGGGAACGTCCTAGGTACGTGATGGCGATCACAAAGATCGTCACCGAAGGCGGAAAGGGAGGTGTGCCGTGGGGATCGCGGGAATCGCGATGCTGGTGCTGTCCCTGGCCGCCGTGCTGATGGTCGTGATCGCCGGGCTAGTTCGGCAGCGGGTTGTCCCGGATGCCGAAGAGGGTGCCGTTGAAGGCCTTGGTGGCCTCCGCGTAGCAGACGGCGTTGGTCCAACCCTCTGACCACGCCTGGGAACCGGGGTTGCGCCACGCCGGGAACACGTCGGTGCGCTTGCTCGAACCCAGGTAGTCGTGCACGGCCTTGGTGCACTTGTCGTTGGCGATCGAGTTCATCTGCTCCTTGGACGGAGCGGGGTCGCTGGACTTGCCGAGCGACACGACACCACCGGGCACGGCTTCGGCCAGGTGTTGCGTGTTGCACGCGACGACCTTGACCTCCTGGTCCTTCGACGGCGAGCCCTGGGTGCAGGTCTGGAACGTCGAGAAGCCGTTGCCCTTGAGGACGTCCTTCACGGAACCCTTGCGCGCCAGCGGCTTCTCGTCGGGGCTGATCTCCACGACGGTGCACAGCCGCCAGCGCTGCCCGTCCTTCCAGCCCTGCTCGTTCGGCCAGAACGCCCAGACCCGCAGGCGCGTCGCGTCGGCGTCCGCGCTGCCCAGGTAGTCGGCGAGCGTCTGACGGCACGGCGGGAGCGCGGCCTTGCGCAGCGCCTGCGTGTCCGGGTAGGTCGTCGAGAGGCCGCTGAGCTCACCGACGCTCATCACCTCGGCCTCGTGCGAGTCGGTGCACTGCAGCACCTTCAGTTCGTAGGCGTTCATGCACTGCCCCGGCTTCGGCAGCGTGGGTGCGGCGGCGGAGGCGGTGGACGGCATCGGTCCCGGGACCGCCTGCCCTCCCACCTGGATCGCGCACGCGGACAGCGCCAACGTGCTCAGGACAATTGCCACCGCCAGCCGCACACGAGTCACACCACAGAGACTAGGGCCTTCACCTGATCCGCGATGTCCCGACGCTGCTTTTCGAAGGCTTCGTCGGTCAGCGCGGCCGGGTCGGCGGGCTGGCCGAGCACCGGGGTGTGCAGGTGTCCGCCGAGGACGTTCGTCGCGCCGTAGCCGGTTCGCAGGCGGTTGGCCCGGTACATGCTCTCGTTGGAGAGGTAGTCACCGCCGCCACCGCTGGCCGCGACCCTGCCCGGCGTCGGCTGGTCCGTGCGGCACGACTGCTGCGACCCGACGGCCACCCACTCGCAGAAGGCCAGGTTGTAGTTCACGGTGAACGGGCCGGTGCCCGCGTCGATCATCTTCTGGTACGGCAGCGAGGTCTCGATGAACTCGTCCGACGGCTGCGGCCAGCCGGGAGCGTTCGGGACGCTGCCGTACGAGCTGATGTCGTTGTTGTCGCCGAAGCCGCCGCGCCAGCGCGCCGCCCACCGCTCGACGTCGAACCGGCCGGGACGTCCCTGGCTGATCGTCACGAACGCGTCGGGCTTCTGCTGCAACGCCGTTCCGTAGAACTGCTCGACGATCCCCTCGTCGAACCCGCCCCACAGCACCGGCAGCACCGCGGCCTGCAGCACGACCTTGCCGGTCGGCGTGTCGATCTCGCGGCCGTCGAGCTGCAACGCCGCCGCGCCCGCCGGGTTGGCGCGCCGCACGTTCGCGCCGCTGAGCTGGAACGGGTCGAAGCCCGTCACCGCGATCTTGCGCACGCCGGGCCTGAGCGGGAACTTCTCGTCGCTCAGACCGCGGGAGGCCCAGTCGAAACGCTGGATCAGCTTCGCGCGGTCGGCGGGCGAGAACGCGAAGCGCGGCTTCCACTGCCGCAGCGCGCTGCTGAGCTGCAGGCGCGCCCAGTACAGCGGCCGGTCGTCGTAGGCGTCGTGCGCCAACGGCTTCGTGCTCTGCGCGCGGGCCACGGCGGCCTTCCACAGCGCGTCGCCCTCGCGTTCCACGAACTGCTGTGCCTGCTTGGACACCGCCTGGCGGCAGAGCTTGGCGGTGAAGTCCGCGACGCGGCCGTCGAAGCCGGCGAGCTTCACGAGCGCGGGCCCGACGGCGGGGCCACCGGTGACGAGCGTGTCGTCGAGCCGCTGCTCCTCGACGGTCAACGGCGCGGCGGTGTCGTAGCAGGTCGAGTCCTGTGCTTGCGCGACGGAGGGACTCAGGACGAGTGCGGCGGCGGTGAGGCCGACCAGTCCGGCAATGGTTTTCACGGGTCCATCTCAACGAAGAAGGCCACCCGCCGTAACCGGCGGGTGGCCCATTGCGTTAACTGCTACGTCTCAGTGAGCGGCGGCCACGGGCTTCACCCGCGGGTTGTCCTCGTCGACGTGGTAGTCGGACGGGTCCGTCTGGTCCGTGCCGTTGAACGCCTTGGCCTGCCTGGCGATCAGCGTGACGACCACCGCGACCAGCAGGTTGACGAACAGCGCGACGGCGCCGACGTAGATCTGCGTGGTCGAGGAACCGAACGGGTGCCAGCCGAACAGCGAGATGTTGCCCAGCGGCAGCGCGGAGCCGGCGAAGTGCGCCTTGCCGACGGCCGGGTTGCCGATCGTGTAGAGCAGCCACATGCCGTAACCCATGCCGGCGACCCAGCCCGCGACCAGGCCGTAGACGTGGAACCAGCGCGTGTAGAGCGCGATCGCGACCGCGGGCAGCGTCTGCAGGATCATGACGCCGCCGATGAGCTGCAGGTCGATCGAGAACTGCGGGTCGACGAACACGATGAACGCCACCGCGCCGAACTTCACGACCAGCGACGCGAGCTTGGCCTGCTTGGCCTCCTCCGCCGGGGTCGCGTTCTTCTTCACGTACTCCTTGTAGATGTTGCGCGTCCACAGGTTCGCCGCCGCGATCGACATGATCGCCGCCGGCACCAGCGCGCCGATGCCGATGGCCGCGAACGCGATGCCCGCGAACCACGACGGGAAGTTCGCGCCGAAGAGCTCGGGCACGATCGTGTTGGTGTCGGGACGCCCGGTCGCCTGGTTGACGATCGGCTTGGTGCCCGCGCTGATCGCGACGAGACCGAGCAGCGCCAGCAGACCCAGCAGCAGCGAGTACGCCGGCAGCGCGACCATGTTGCGCTTGATGACGTTGCGGCCGCGGCTCGCCAGGATGCCGGTCAGCGAGTGCGGGTAGAGGAACAGCGCGAGCGCGCTGCCCAGCGCCAGCGTCGCGTACTGCAGCTGGTTGGAGCCGGTGAGCAGGATGCCGTCGGCCTTGTTCGGCGTGGCGTCGAACTTGGCCTGCGCGTCGTTGAAGATCTCGCCCCAGCCGCCGAACTTCGCCGGCAGGTAGACGATCGCGACGAGGATGACCAGGTAGATCAGGATGTCCTTGACGAACGCGATCAGCGCCGGCGCCCGCAGACCCGACTGGTAGGTGTAAAGCGCGAGGATCACGAACGCGATGAACAGCGGCAGGTGGCCGAGGAGGCCGGACCCGTTGAGGCCCATGGACCGCAGCACCGCTTCGAGGCCGACGAGCTGCAGCGCGATGTACGGCATGGTCGCGACGATGCCGGTGATCGCGATGATCAGCGCGAGCCAGTGCGAGCCGTAGCGGCCCTTCACGAAGTCGGCGGGCGTCACGTAGCCGTGCACGCGGCTGACCGACCACATGCGCACCAACGGCAGGAAGACGATCGGGTAGAGGATCACCGTGTACGGCAGCGCGTAGAAGCCGAGAGCGCCCGCGCCGAACATCAGCGCCGGCACCGCGACGAACGTGTACGCGGTGTAGAGGTCACCACCGACCAGGAACCACGTGATCCAGCTGCCGAACTTGCGGCCGCCGAGACCCCACTCGTCGAGGTGTTCGAGGGTGTCGCCCTTCTGCCACCGCGCCGCCAGGAAGCCCATCACGGTGACGAGCAGGAAGAGGACGCTGAAGACGATCAGCTCGGTCCACTGCATCAGTTCGCTCCCTCGTCCAGGTCGTCCACGCCGAGCTTGTCGGGCTTGCCGGTGACCACGGGCTCGTCCTTGGTCTTGACGTAGACGAGGCCGACGCACAGGACGCCGAGCGGCACGAACAGGAACTGGTACCAGTAGAAGAACGGGAGCCCGAAGATCCGGGGCTCGTCGATGTTGAACCACGGCGTGATGAGCATGAGCAGCGGAACTATCAGCAGCAGGTTCCAGTTGCTCCAGCGCAAGCCGGTCTTGTGATCCGACGGCATGGTGGCCCTCCGTGTACGCGGTGTTGCGCGGATGTTAGGCCTGATCACACGTGCCGTCAGCCTCGTGATCGGAATCGTTGCACTCGGCTTAACGTTCCCTTTGGACTATTCGGCCCGCAGGCGGCCCGCAAGATCCTGTTCAGCGGCGTGGAAGTACTCGTCGAGCTGGTCGACCGCCTGTTGAACAGTCCCATTGTTCAACAATTCCACAATCCTGCGATTCCACGGCAGGTACGTCTGGTGGAACGCCTCGACCTCGTGCGCGACCCGGAAGGCCAGCATGAGCTCGGCGAAGAGGCGGTCGCACTCGTCGCTCAGCCGGGAGCTGCCGGCGAGACCGACGATGCCGCGGTGGAACTGGATGTTCGCGCTGCCGGTCTTGGTGAAGTCGCCCTTCTCCGCGCGGGCCACGGCCTGCCGCACGGGCGCCCTCACCGCTTCGCGCTGCGCGTCGCTGACGTCGTCCCACAGCCGGAGCGCTCCGCACTCGATCACGCTGCGCGCGGCGTAGAGGTCGCGCACGTCGTCGCCCGTGGGCCTGCGGACGAACACCCCGCGGCTGTGCTCGTGCACGAGGATCCGGTCGCGGGTGAGCAGCCGGAACGCCTCCCGCAGCGTGTTGCGGCTGACCCCGAGCGCGCCGCCGATCGCTTCCTCGCTTAGCCGCAGACCGGGTTCGAGCTCGCCGTCGAGCACCCGCTCCCGCAGCATGTCGGCGACCTTCTGCGCGGTGCTCGCGCGCTCCAGGTCGGCCTTGCCCTGCGCCAGCGTCGACACCCACGTCTCACTCACCGATCCAGTCTATTTGCAGGATCGTTCGATTGCACTATCGTAGAATCGTTCAACAATCCCACGATCCAACAACCGGAGCTCGATGGAGGGGTGGCCATGGACCTGAACGCGGATCTCGGCGAGGGCTTCGGCCACTGGACCTTAGGCGACGACAAGGCCCTCCTGCAGATCGTGACCAGCGCAAACATCGCCTGCGGCTACCACGCCGGCGACGCCGACACCATGCGCGAAACCTGCGCCTCAGCCGCCGCGGCAGGCGTAGCCATCGGCGCCCACGTCGGCTACAACGACCTGCCAGGCTTCGGCCACCGCTTCATCGACGTAGCCCCGGACACCCTCACCAACGAGATCCTCGCCCAACTCGGCACCCTCGCCGTCTTCGCCCGAGCAGCCGGCACCCGAATCTCGTACGTCAAACCACACGGCGCCCTCTACAACACCTTGGTCCGCCACGAGTCCCAGGCAGACGCCGTGGTGGACGCAGTACGCCTCTTCGACCCCACGCTCGCCGTACTGGGCCCACCAGGAGCCGTCTGGCTGAAACGAGCCTCGGTGGCAGGCCTCCGAATCTGGCACGAGGCCTTCGCCGACCGCGCCTACACCACAGCCGGCACCTTGGTCCCCCGAAGCGAACCAGGCGCAGTACTGCGAGACCCGGCCGAAATAGCGGCCCGCTGCGTCCAACTGGCCACCGAGGGCTGGCTGCGCAGCGTCTCCGGACGCCCGGTCCGCATCCAGGCGGACTCGATCTGCGTGCACGGCGACACCCCGAACGCCGTGGAGATCGCCCGCACCGTCCGCACCGCCCTGGAGTCGGCAGGGGTGGCGGTGGCCAGAGTGGAGTCACCGCTGCGCCACACCCGCCAAGCGGTCTGACGCTCAACGGCGCCCGGAGTGTCAGACCTCATCTGTAAGTTGGGTCGCGGGGGACGCCAAATCCAGGGGGACCCTTGCGCAAGCGCGCCCGGCGACCCAGCGCACCCGGCCAGCCGACCTGGGGCCCGGCAACTCGCGCGAAGGCAGCGCCCGTCCACTCACCTCTTGGCCAGGCCAACAGCCAGCCCGGCCTCACCGCACCAGCGCAGCCGCCCCCACCAGCCCGGCATCCCCACCCAGCTCCGCCGCCCGAACCTCCAGCCCGGCCAAGTACGACAACCCGGCGTGCGTCTTCAAAGTCCGCCGCACCGGCTCGAACAACAGCTCCCCGGCCTGAGCCACCCCGCCCCCGATGACCGCCAGGTCGAGGTCGCACACCGCCGCAGCCCCGGCGATCGCCATCCCCACCGCCTGACCGGCCCGGTCGAAGGCCTCCAGCGGGATCTCCTCACCGGCCAGCGCGGCGGCCGCGAGCAACGCCGCGTCGGCGTCGTCCGGCGCCTGCCAACCGGCTCGCCGGGCCCACGTCACCATGCGCGGCCCGGATGCGACCGTCTCCACGCACCCGCGCCCGCCGCAGGTGCAGGGCGCGCCGCCCGGTTCCACGACGATGTGGCCGATGTGCCCCGCGTTGCCGGTGCGGCCGCCGAACGGGCGTCCGTCCAGGACCAGGCCGCCGCCCACGCCGGTCGACACGACCAGGCCGACCATGTGCGTGCTGCCCCTCCCGGCGCCGCGCCAGTGCTCGCCGAGCGCCATGCACACGCCGTCGCCCGCCAGCTCCACCCGCACGCCGGGGAACAGCGACGCCACCGACGCGCGCAGCGGGAAGGCCTGCCACGACGGCACGTTGATCGGCGAGACGGTGCCGGCGACCGCGTCGAGCGGGCCGGCCGAGCCGATGCCCACGCCCGCCACCTCGGCGTCACCGACCACCGAGGACGCCAGGGAGACGACTGCCTCCCACGGGTCCGAGGCGGGCGTCGGCACGCGCGCCGAGCGCACCACCGAGCCGCGGGAGTCCACCAGGGCGGCGGCGATCTTGGTGCCGCCGAAGTCCAGTGCCAGCACCAGATCAGTCACGAGAACGCATGGTAACCGCCGCTACCGCTTCAACATGCGGGTCAGACCGGCGGCGACGGTGGTGGCGAGCAACCAGCCCGTCACGATCAGCCCGGACGCGATCCACTGCGACGCGCCGGGCGTCTGCCAGCGGTTCTTGTTGCCGAAGTCGACGATCGGCACCACCAGGTCGATCGTGTAGAGCCACGCGTTCCACGGCAGGTGGTCGTCGTCGTTGATCTCGATGAGCGGTCCCTTGAACTGGAACCACAGGCTGCCCACGACCCACGCCGCGATCAGCCACCCCAGCGCCCGCGCCGGGCGGTAGCCGTAGCCGACCATCGACCGCTGCAGGAAGCTCCACACCAGCACCAGCGGACCGAAGAACCGCATGCCCTCGGCGACCGCCTTGTACCGCAGGCGCTGCTTCTCGATCAGCACGGTCGAGGCGTGCTCCTCGTTGCCCGCCGCGGCCAGCATCTCGGCGAACTGGTCGTACGGCCGCGGGTGGTAGCTGCGGCGCATCGCGGCCCGCAGCCAGCGCAGGCGCTGCTGCACCTGGTCGTCGTCGCGCAGGTCGATCGGGTACGCCAGCGAGTCGTAGCGGAAGTCGTCGAGGTCGATGAACCCGGTGGCGTTCCAGAAGTTCTCGTTGTCGTCCAACGACGTGCAGCGCGCCTGCCGCAGCGTCACGAGACCCTTCGGCGGCGACACGACGTTGAGCATCAGCTCCTGCACCTGCATGCCCATGGCGTTCAACGCGTGGCTGTCGAGCTTGTAGCCGAGCACCGCGCCGTTGAAGTTCGCCATGCGCCCGATCGTCGCCCGACGGCAGCGCACCCCGCCGTGCGCCACGAACTCCTTGTCGCCACGTGCGCAGATGAGGTCGCGGCCGATCGTGGCACCGCCGATGTCCAGTGACGGCTTCTCGCGCGGCTGGTGGCGGTACTTGCCGGGCTTCACGAGCCGGCTGCCGCGCAGGTCGAGGTTCGCGCCGACGGTGATGCCGCGCAGCTCCAGGCCGCCGGAGACGTCCGACTCGCGCACCACGAAGTTGCTGCCGATCTGCGACCGGTTGGCCAGCACGGCGTCCGCGGCCGGGTTGTCCACAGTGGCCCGTTCGATCGTGATGCTGCCGCGCACGTGGGTGTCGACCATGCGCAGCTGGCCCTTGATCCGCACGTGGCGCCCGACCACGTCACCGCCGATCTCCGCGCCGTCGACGTGCAACGCGCGCCCGGAGCCGGTCGGGTCGGTGCCGACGGACGGCGGCGAGACGGCGTCCAGAACGGCGTCCGCCAGCGACAACGTGCCGCCGATGCGCGCGTTCACGGCGCGGACGGTGCCCGCGCTGGAGAAACCGCGGTCGAGCTCGAGGTCGCCGGACACGTCGGAGCGGTCGAGGATCAGCGTCGCGGACGGGTCGGCGTGCGGGTCGGTGGTGTCCTCGAACCGCGAGCCGCGGGAGAGCTTCGAGCCGCGCAACGACAGCGCGGAGCTGATCCGGGCGTTGGAGAGGAACACGACGCCGTGCGAGGTGATGGTGCCGAGGAAGTTGCCGCCGACCTGCATGCCGTTGCCGTTCAACGTGAAACCGTCGGCGTTCTCCAGCACGGCGTTGGTGAGGTTGACGTTGCCGCCGATGCGCGCGCCCGCGAGCCGCATCTCGCCCTCGGTGTGCAGGCCGAACCCGAGCAGCGCGCCCGCGACCGTCAACCGGTCGCCGTGGATGCACTGACCGCCCGGCATTCTGAAACTGCTGTCCCGCAACAGGACCGAGCCCGCGATCTCGGCGTCGGTGAGGTCGGTCAGGCCCGTGACGCGGCAGCCGAGCAACGAGACGTCGTTGCTGCTGCTGAGGTTGCGCGCTTCCAGACCCGGCAGGTCGCAGTCGGTGAACGAGATGCCGGCGAGGTTCGCCTGCCGCAGGTCCGGCGCCGCCTCGAACTGGCAGTGCTCGAACTCCAGCACGTACGGCACCTCGACGGCGCGCAGGTCCAGGACGTCGGTGACCACCCTGTCCACCACGCGGATGACGGGTGGGGTGCTCGGCCTGCGCCGAGGCAACCGCCACCCGCCACCAGCGGAGTTGTCGTTCTCCCCCAACAACCCCCTGAGCACGTCCGTCGCGCTGACCCTCCCCCTGGCCACCGCGGCTACTCCGGGTCGCCCGGACCGTGGTGCGTCGGGTCGAGCACGCGCGCCAGGAACTCCTGGGTGCGCGGTTCCTGCGGGTTGCCGATCACCTCGGCCGCCGGGCCCTCCTCGACGATGTAGCCGCCGTCCATGAAGATCACCTTGTCGGCGACCTCGCGGGCGAACTGCATCTCGTGGGTCACGACCAGCATCGTCATGCCCTCGTCGGCGAGCTGGCGCATGACGCCCAGCACGTCGCCGACGAGCTCGGGGTCGAGCGCCGACGTCGGCTCGTCGAACAGCATGACCTCGGGGTCCATCGACAGCGCGCGGGCGATCGCGACGCGCTGCTGCTGGCCACCGGAGAGCTGCGCGGGCATCGAGTGCGCCTTCTCGCTCAGCCCGACGCGCTCCAGGTTGTGCAGCGCCACCTTGCGCGCCTCGTCCTCGGAGCGCTTGAGCACCTTGCGCTGCGCCACGGTGAGGTTCGCCAGCACGTTGAGGTGCGAGAACAGGTTGAAGCCCTGGAACACCATGCCGATCTTCGTCCGGGCCGCGTCGATGTCGACGTCCGGATCGGTCAGCTCGGTGCCGTTGACGACGATCTTGCCGCCGGTCGGCTCCTCCAGCAGGTTCACGCAGCGCAGCAGCGTCGACTTGCCGGAGCCGGACGGGCCGATGATGCAGACGACGTCGCCGCGGTTGACGGTCACGTCGATGTTCTTGAGGACTTCCAGCGGGCCGAACGACTTCTTCAGCCCGGTGATCTCGACGGAGACGTCGCTCATGCGGACACCTTCTTCCTGCCGCCGGTGCCGCGGCGCTCGAGCCAGCGCGACAGGTAGCCGAGGGGCAGCGTGATGATCAGGTAGCACAGACCGGCGATGAGGATCGGCGTCAGCGACGGGCTGCGGCTCAGCGTCTCACGACCGAACTTCGTCAGCTCGTACTGCTCGCGGAACAGACCCAGGATGTAGATGAGCGAGGAGTCCTTGGTCAGCAGGATCAGCTCGTTCGTGAGCGGCGGCAGGATGATCCGGAACGCCTGCGGGATCACGATCGTGACCATGGCGCGGCCCTGCGACATGCCGAGCGAGCGGGCGGCCTCGACCTGGCCCTTCGGCACGGCCTGGATGCCGGCGCGGATCGTCTCCGCCATGTACGCGGCACCGACTCCACCGAGCGCCAGCATGACCGTGGTCAGCGGCGGGAACTGCATCTGGAACGCGATCGGCACGCCGTAGTAGATGCCGATGAACACCAGCAGCGCGGGGACACCGCGGAAGAACTCGATGTAGACGGTCGCGATCCACCGGTAGGGGGCGACCGACGACAGTTTCATCAACGCGAGCACGAGGCCCAGCGCGAGTCCGAACCCGAAGCCGAGCGCGGTGTAGATGATGGTGTTCTTCAGCGCCACCGTGATGACGTTGGGGAACATCGACTTGGCGATGTCCACGTTGAAGAACGCGGCCTTGATCTGACCCCAGTCCGCCAGGAACGCGACCAGCAGGGCGATGACGATCAGGAGGCCGTACTGCGCATAGCGGAAGTACTCCGCGCGCTTGCGCTTGGACACAGCCATGGAGGCTCCTAGCGGACGTGGTTCGGACAAGCGGCGGGGCCGGCGCGACGTGAGCCGCACCGGCCCCGGAGCGTGGGGACTACTTGCTCGCCGGCTTCTTGCCGAACCACTTCTCGTAGATCTTGTCGTACTCGCCGTTCTCCTTGGCCTTCTTCAGGACCTCGTTGACCTTCGTCTGGAGAGCGGTGTTGCCCTTCTTCATGCCGATGCCGTACTGCTCACCGGTGTCGAACTCCTTGGTCACCTCGGTGTCCGGGAACTCCTTGGCGTAGTCGTAGAGCACGCCGTTGTCGTTGATGGCCGCGTCGACCGCACCGGTGCGCACGGCGGTCTCCATCAGCGGGAGGTCCTCGAACTGGACGACGGTGTAGCCGTTGGCGGCCGCGTTGTCGTTCGCGTACTTCTCACCCGTGGTGTCCTGCTGGACGCCGAGCTTCTTGCCCTTGAGGGCCGCGAGGTCGGCGTAGCCGGAGCCCTTCTTGACCAGGAGCGCCTGCGAGGCCTCGAAGTACGGGTCCGAGAAGTCGATCGCCTGCTTGCGCTCGTCGGTGATCGTCATGCCGGCGGCGGCCAGGTCGCACTGGTTCGCGCTGAACGACGTGCCCGACGTGATCGTCTCGAACGGCGTGTCGAAGATCTGCTGCGTGACGCCGAGGTCCTTGGCGATCAGGTCCACCAGGTCGACGTCGAAGCCGATCGTCTTGTCGCCCTCGCTGTACTGGAAGGGCTTGTAGGAGAGGTGTGTGCAGGTGACGAGCTTGCCGCTCTGCACCAGCGAGACGCCGGAGTTGCCGGCGGGCTGGTTCGTGGGAGTCGCGCAGCCCGACGCTGCCATCACGGCCAGCCCCAGTGCTGGGACCACGGCCATCAACTGCCTGGTTCGACGAGCCACTGCGTCACTCCTCGTAACTGTCGCGGACGAGTGAACGGGATCCTGCCACTCGGGTGACGCGGTGGACAGCACGTGCGTGTTACAGGCCACTGCCTTGCAATGATTTTGCGTCAAATCGCATTTTGAGACGCAAAATATTGTGCAATTTGGCCTAGGTCACACAACCTCTGCACTTATTGCACTCGAATGGTAACGATCCGCGAGCGTGTCCTTGATCAGGATTTGATCACGACAGTGCTGCTCAGCGCGTGCGTTCGGTCAACAGACCGGCGACGAGTGCCGTCCACCCGGTCTGGTGCGTGGCCCCGAGACCCTCACCCGTGTCGCCGTCGAAGTACTCGCTGAACGTGACGTGCTTGCGCCAAAGAGGTGATTCCGATGCCTCTATCCGTTTGCCGTCCGAAGGCCTGCGCCCGTCGTGGTCCGGCAGGAAGAGCCCGACGAGCCGGTCGCTCAGCTCGTCCGCCACCTGGCCCGCGGTGACCCAGCGGCCGGAGTGCGTCGGCATCTCGACCTGGAACATGCCGTCGTGGAAGGCGCAGACCGTGCGCAGTGCCTCGACCAGCAGTGCGTTGGTCGGCAGCCAGATCGGGCCGCGCCAGTTCGAGTTGCCGCCGAACATCGGCGTGTGCGACTCGCCCGGCTCGTAGCCCATGCGGTGGTCCTGGCCGGCGACCTTGACCTCCAGACCCTCGCGGTGGGCGGCGCTGAGACTCCTGATCCCGTGCGGTGACAGGAACTCCTGCTCGTCGAGCATCCGGTGCAGCACGCGCTGGAGCTTGCGTTCGTCCAGCAACGACACGAACGCGCCGCGCTCGTAGTGGAACGCGATGAACTGCCGCAGCTCCGGCCGCCGCTTGAGCAGGTGGTCCAGCCGGCTGGTGAACCCGTGCAGCTCCTCCAGCACCCACGGTTCCAGCACGGCTGAAGCCAGCAACGGGATGAGACCCACCATCGACCGCACGCGCACCGGTTCGGACTCGACGCTGCCATCGGGCCTACGGCGCGAGACGCGGTCGTAGCAGAAGCCGTCCTCGTCGTGCCAGATGCCGCCGCCGTGCGAGCCGAAGTGCGTGAACGCCTCCGCGATCGACAGGAAGTGCTCGACGAACTTCGTCGCGACGTCCTCATAGGACTCGTCGTCGCGCGCCAGCTCCAGCGCGATCTGCATGAGGTGCAGGCTGTACGCGGCCATCCACGACGTGGCGTCGGACTGCTCCAGCCGCCACTCGCCGAGCATCGGCTCGGACCGGTTGACCGGCCCGATGTTGTCCATGCCGAGGAACCCGCCCTCGAACAGGTAGCTGCCGTCGGCGTCCTTGCGGTTGACCCACCACGAGAAGTTGAGCAGCAGCTTGTGGAAGACCTTCGCGAGGAACCCGCGGTCCCTGCTGCCGTCCGCGCGGTAGACCTGCAGTGCCGCCCACGCATGCACGGGCGGGTTGACGTCGCCGAACTCCCACTCGTAGGCGGGGATCTGACCGTTGGGGTGCATCATCCACTCGCGGCAGAACAGCAGCAGCTGCTCCTTCGCGAACGCCGGGTCGACCAGTGTGAACGGGATGGTGTGGAACGCGAGGTCCCACGCCGCGAACCAGGGGTACTCCCACTCGTCCGGCATGGAGATCACGTCGGCGACGTCGAGGTGCCGCCAGTGCACGTTGCGCGCCTGCGGAGTCCTCCTGCTGGACGGCGCCTCGGGCTTGGTCGGGTCGCCGTCGAGCCAGTCGCGCGTGCGGAACCGGTAGTGCTGCTTGGTCCACATCAACCCGGCGAGCGCGCGCCGCAGCACGTGCTTCTGCTCGCGGCTCACGTCCGGCGCGATGTCGTCGTGGAACTCGTCGGCCTCGACCCGGCGCTGGGTCATGGTCTCCTCGAAGCTCGGCCCGAACGGGTCCAGGTGCCCGTCACCGCCGACGAGCCTGAGCCGGACGGTCACCGTCTCGCCCGGCTCCACCGGGTCGAACGAGTACCAGGCGGCGAACTTCGTGCCGGCCGCTCCCGCGTCGTCCGGCCCGACCACCTGGCAGCTGCTCGTGGACCCGCGCACCACGTAGTCGCAGATGCCGTCCTTGGCCCACGGCGACGGGTTCCGCTCGGCCCCGAAGAGCGCCACCTCGTTGCTCTCGTTGTCGGTCATCAGCATCGACGGCGAGTCGTCGAGGTGCAGCGTGTACCGCCCGAGGTTGCCGTGGTCCGCCGTGACCTTGCGCCCGGTCGACGTGCTCGCGACGAGCTGGCACGGCCGCTGGTCCCGACCCCACGCCCACGTGTTGCGGAACCACAGCTGCGGCAACAGGTGCAACGGCGCGTCCTCAGGCCCGTGGTTGGTCGCGCTGATCTCGACGCAGATGTCGTCCGTGTCGGCCTTCGCGTACGTCACCTGGACGTCGAAGAACCGGTTCTCGTCGAGCACACCGGTGTCGCTCAGCTCGGGTTCGCGGTTCTCCCGGCCCGCGTTGCGCGCCATCTCCCTGAGCTGCGCGTACGGGAACTCGCGCTGCGGATACCGGTAGACGACCTGCATCCAGGAGTGGGTGGGCGTCCCGTCGGTGACCCACCAGTGCTCCTTGACGTCCTCGCCGTGGTTGCCCTCGTCGTTGGTGAGCCCGAAGTACCGCTCCTTGAGGAACGGGTCCCGCCCGTTCCACAGCGCCAGCCCGAAGTTGAGGAACCCGTGCACGTCGCAGATGCCGGCGATCCCGTCCTCACCCCAGCGGTAGGCGCGGGACCGGGCGTGGTCGAACGGGAACGAGGCCCACGCGTCACCCGCGGGCGAGTAGTCCTCGCGGACCGTGCCCCACTGGCGACCCGACAGGTACGGCCCCCACAGCCGCCACGGCGAAGTCGGGTTCTCCGACTCCGCGAGACGCGCGCGTTCCGCTTGTTCGACCATCGGCCCAGTGTGGGACACCTGGTCGGACGCCTGGTGGGGGCCAGGTCCTGTCTGAGTTCTTCCTCACTACAGGGCCGGTGGAGCCGATCTCATCGGTCACCGGTCCACAGGTACCTGCGTTTCGGGCTGCGCGGGGTTCCCTCGGCACGGACGACACCTCGTGCCATCAGCTGTTCGAGCCGCGCCAGGACGGTCGGCCGGGAGTACCCGGTCGCCTCCAGCAGTTCTCTGGCGCTCGCCGAACGCAGCGTGCGCAGCACGTCGGCGACGTCGACCTGGGTCGGCGTGACCGTGAAGAGGTCGGGCGTCTCCGCCGTCACCCCCAACGAGTAGGTGGCGTACCTGCGACCGCCGGTGCGGACCGCCAGACCCCTGTCGACCAGGTCGCGGAGCACCGCCGTCGCGTCGGCCTGGTTCGCGCCGAACTGCCGCAGTGCCGCGTTGCTGATCGGCCGGCCGTGGTGCATCGTCGCGAGCGCGAGCTCGTGCAGCTGTGTCAGCCCGGGCTCGCGCAGCCGGGACAGCCACTGGCGGGTGGCGGGGTCGAGGAGCTCGGACCTGCTGAACTCCACCTCGAACCTGTTCGCGAAGTTGCGGAAGATCGGCCTGGCCAGTCCCGACCGCTGGAGCTCCCTGATCATCGCGGGAACACCGGACGCGCGGTTCTCGGCCACCAGCCGATCGCTCGCCGGCAGGTACGTGTCCGACAACAGCGAGGCCAGGAACGAGTTGCGCGACGAGCTCACGCCTTCCGCGCCGAGGTCCTCCAGCACCACCGGCCCGAACAACCCTCCCGGGCTGCGGACGAGCAGGCGGTCGGGGTGCAGTTCGATCTGGACCTGGGTGCCGCGGGTACCGCCGCTGTAGTCGCGGTGCAGGAGAGCGTTGACCACCGCTTCCCGCACGGCTTCCATCGGGTAGTCGAGCTGTTCGCGCCGGCCGCTGTCGTCGACGTGGGTCCGAACTCGCATGTGCCGCCGCAACACGGCCATCGTCTCGTCCACGAGTTCCGGAACAGGGCCGCGGATCACCGGGTTGTCGTCGAACCTCGGCCCGGTCGCGTCGCCGCTGTACACCACCACCGAGACGGTCAGCTGGGGGAAGAACTGCTGGGGGTAGGTGCCGAAGGTGAGCAGCCCGCCGATCGACGGCACCAACATCCCGTTCTCGGTCCGCACCAGCACGCGCAGGCGTTCCAGTGCGCTTACCTCGTCCAAGTCGCGAAAAGCCCGGGACGTCTGCCGCACACGTTCGACGGTGCGGCCGAAGGAGACGCGGTCGAGGTCGCCGATCACCGCCTCGGCCACCGGGTCCAGGTCGTGGCGCGGCTGACCGCGGTTGGCGATCGCCAAGCCGATCTCGGTCTGGGTCATCCTGCGGTCTCCGTCGCCGACCCGCACGAACGAACCCGTGGCGATCCCCTTGGACTCGACGTAGCACGGTCGATGGTCGGAAGGCAGCGGATCGATCTCCGCCACGACGACCGGCAGGCCCTCCAACTCGACGACGTCCACCGTAATCCGGAGCGGGGGATGCAGGCAGTCACTCGCGCATGCGGCCAGGTCGTCGCGCGACTTGGTCGCGTCCGCGAGCCGGACCGGGCGGAAACCGTCGTTCTCGTCCAGCCCGAGCACGAGCGTTCCGCCGTTGGTGTTGGCGAAGGCGGACAGGGTCTCCACGACGCTCTTGGGCAACCCGCCGGCTGCGGACTTCACCTCGACATCGCTCATCTCGGCGCCTGTCCGGCGCAGGCGTTCGACGAGCGACAGCAGTGTCGAGGTGTCCAAGACTCTCCCACTCTCAACTCTCAAGCACTTGCTTGAGAGTACCTTAGAGTAGTTGAGAGTAGCGGAGAGTCAGCTCTTCCTGGAGTGCGCGTCGAGCACCAGCGCCACCGCCTCGGTGACCCGAGCCGCGTGCGCCAGGTGCAGCCACTCGTCCGGCACGTGCAGGTTGGAGTCCGGCCCCACCGCGCCCGTGACCACGAACTGCGCGTCCGGGTACGCCTCGTGGAGCAGCCCCATGAACGGGATCGACCCGCCCAGCGACACGGTCCGCCACGGCGCGCCGAAGACCTCCTTGCCGGCGTCGTCCAGCGTCGCCGACAGCCACGGCGCCAGCTCCGGCGCGTTCCAGCCGTCCGCGTACTCGACGCGCGAGAGTTCGACCGTCGCGCCGTAGGGGACGTCCGTCGTGAGCTTGGCCTTCACCGCTTCCAGCGCTGCCGCGGCATCCGCCGTCGGCGGCAGGCGGAACGAGAGCACGAGGGTCGTGAACGGCCGCAGCACGTTGCCCGCGTCGTCCGGCAGGGGCAGTCCCTCGGCGCCGGTGACGGACAGGGTCGGCCGCCAGCCGGAGTTCAGCGCCAGCTCGACCTCGTCGGAGGCCATCGGCCGCAGGTCGCCCACCCGCGGCACCGGGTCCCACAGCGCGCCGGGAGCGGCCTCGACGGCCTCGCGGACCTCGGTCAGTCGCCCGGCCGGGATCTCGACGTGCATCTCCGGCACGAGGATCTCGCCGGTCTCGGCGTTCTCGATCCGGTCGAGCAGGATCCGCGCGATCCGGAACGACGACGGCACGATGCCCGACGCCATGCCGGAGTGCATGCCGCCCTCCAGCACCCGCACGGTGGCCGTGACCTGCACCAGCCCGCGCAGCGACGTCGTCAGCCACATGCGGTCGTAGTCCGAGCCGCCCGAGTCGAGGCAGACGACCAGCGAGACCTGGCCGAGCCGTTCCGACAGGTGTTCCAGGTAGGCGGGCAGATCGGGCGAACCCGACTCCTCGCCGGTCTCCAGCAGCACGACGCAGCGTGCGTGCGAACCACCCGCCGCGCGCACGGCCTCGATAGCGGCGATTGCGGCATATCCGGAGTAACCGTCATCGGCCGCGCCACGGCCGTAGAGACGTCCGTCACGCAGCACGGGGGTCCACGGGCCCAGCCCCTCGCCCCAACCGCCCACCGGCGGCTGCTTGTCGAGGTGTCCGTAGAGCAACACCGTGTCGTCGCCGGAGTTACCGGATGCCGGCACGTCCACCACCAGCAGGGGCGTGCGTCCCGCCAGTTGGACGACTTCGAGCCCTGCGCCCGGCAGATCCCGTGCGGCGATCCAGGCCTGCACGTGGGCGATCGCCGCGGCCAGTTCGCCGTGTTCTTCCCATGCCGGGTCGAACGCGGGCGAGATCGCCGGCACGGCGACGAGCTGAGACAGGCTCGGGACGATCTGTTCGTCCCAAAGCGTCCTGACGGTGCTGGTCACAACTGAGCGGTCCACCTCTCGATCCTGTCACGACTCCGCCTCCGCTCGCGTCCGTAGCCTCTTGGGAAAGGCCTCGAGCTAAGTTAACGATCGGTAACCGGGACAGCGGTGTCCGGTGGTCGGACGCCGACCTTCGGAGGACAAAAGGTCGAACTTCCGACAGTTGTCGCTGATCAGAACGTTGACTCGTGTGTTACGAAGTGGGACGGGTCTCACCAACTCGGGTGAGGCCGTGTCAGGATGTGGTCGTAAGCCACCGTCACCGTCGACGGCTGCCTCCGGCCCCACAGGGTTGGCGGCGACCGCCGACGTCGCCGCACGAGGTCGTCACGAGCGATCAGGCGGTCGGAGTAGACAGAGGAGAAGGCGCATGTCGTCCCCTGAGCAATGGACGCACCCTGAGCCGGACGCAGCGCCGGCCGCCACTGCCGCAAAACCGACAGCGGAACAGGTGATCGCAGGCTTGCGAGCGACAGACGAGGGTGGCGCCGACCTGGTGCAGCTCCTCACCCCCGAAGGCGAACGGGTCCAGCACCCCGACTTCGACATCGACATCACGGCGGAGGAGCTGCGCGGCCTGTACCGCGACATGGTCCTGATCCGCCGGGTCGACCGCGAGGCGAACGCGCTGCAGCGCAAGGGTCAGCTCGGCATCTGGGTGCCGCTGCTCGGTCAGGAGGCCGCGCAGATCGGCGCCGGCCGCGCGATGCGCCAGACGGACATGGCCTTCCCCAGCTACCGCGAGCACGGCATCGCGTGGACGCGCGGGATCAACCCGACGGAGCTGCTCGGCATCTTCCGCGGCACCGACCAGGGCACCTGGGACCCGGTCGAGAAGCGCTTCCACCCGTACACGATCGTCATCGGCAACCAGGTCCTCAACGCGGCCGGGTACGCGATGGGCCAGAAGTTCGACGGCAAGGTCGGCGACGACGAGGGAGAAGCCACCATGTGCTTCTTCGGCGACGGCGCGACCAGCCAGGGCGACGTGCACGAGGGCTTCGTGTGGGCCGCGGTCTACGACGCGCCGCTCGTCTTCTTCTGCCAGAACAACCAGTGGGCGATCTCCGAGCCCACCGAGCGCCAGTCGCGCCTGCCGCTGTACCAGCGCGCCCGCGGCTACGGCTTCCCCGGCATCCGGGTCGACGGCAACGACGTCCTCGCGACGCTCGCCGTCACGAAGTGGGCGCTGGACGAGTGCCGCCACGGCAACGGCCCGATCCTGATCGAGGCGTTCACCTACCGGATGGACGCGCACACCACCTCCGACGACCCGAGCCGTTACCGGCTGTCCGACGAGCTGGAGATGTGGAAGCTCAAGGACCCGATCGAGCGCGTGAAGGTCTACCTGGTCCGCCAGCAGTGGGCCGACAGCTCGTTCTTCGAGGGCGTCGAGGCCGAGGCCGACCAGCTGGGCGAGGAGCTGCGGGAGTTCTGCACGAACATGCCGGACCCGCCCGCTGGACGGATCTTCAGCAACGTGTACGCGGAGGGCAGCCCCGCCCTCGACGCGCAGCGCGACGAGTTCCTCGACTACGTCTCGGGTTTCGCGGGAGGCGAGCACTGATGGCAGCACCGACGATGGACCGGTCCACGGCCGCCGCCCCGGCGTCGCCGCAGACCCTCACGATCTCCAAGGCCCTGAACATGGGCCTGCGGGCGGCCATGGAGGCCAACCCCAAGGTCATCATGATGGGCGAGGACATCGGCAAGCTCGGTGGCGTCTTCCGCATCACCGACGGCCTGCAGAAGGACTTCGGCGAGCAGCGCGTGCTCGACACGCCGCTCGCGGAGTCCGGCATCATCGGCACCGCCGTGGGTCTCGCGATCCGCGGCTACCGCCCGGTGTGCGAGATCCAGTTCGACGGCTTCATCTTCCCGGGCTTCGACCAGATCGTGTCGCAGGTCGCGAAGCTGCACTACCGCACGCAGGGCAAGATCAAGATGCCCATCGTGATCCGCGTGCCGTTCGGTGGCGGCATCGGTGCCGTCGAGCACCACTCGGAGTCGCCAGAGTCGTACTTCGCGCACACCGCCGGCCTCAAGGTCGTCTCGTGCTCGAACCCGGCCGACGCCTACTGGATGATCCAGCAGGCCATCGACTGCGACGACCCGGTGCTGTTCTTCGAGCCCAAGCGCCGCTACTACGAGAAGGGCGAGGTCGACACGACCGTCACGCCCGGCAAGCTCTTCGAGTCGCGCGTGCTGCGTCCCGGCACGGACGCGACGCTGGTGGCGTACGGCCCGATGGTCCGCACGGCCCTGGATGCCGCGGGTGCGGCCGCGGAGGACGGCACGTCGCTGGAGGTCATCGACCTGCGCACGTTGTCGCCGCTCGACCTGGGGCCCGTGTTCGAGTCGGTGCGCCGCACCGGCCGGCTGGTCGTCGTCTCCGAGGCGCCGTCCGAGTCCTCGATCGCCAGCGAGATTGCAGCCAAGGTCCAGCAGGAGTGCTTCTACTCCTTGCAGGCACCGGTGCTGCGGGTGACCGGTTTCGACACCCCGTACCCGCCGTCGAAGCTCGAGGAGGAGTTCCTCCCCGACCTCGACCGGGTGCTGCACGCCGTCGACCGCTCTCTCGCCTGGTAAGGGGACAACCGGAAATGCCGCAGTACAAGCAATTCCCCCTGCCGGACACAGCAGAGGGGCTGACCGAGGCCGAGATCCTCACCTGGCACGTGAAGCCCGGTGACACCGTCACGGTCAACCAGATCATCGTCGAGATCGAGACGGCCAAGGCGGCCGTCGAGCTGCCGTGCCCGTGGTCCGGCGTCGTGACGGAGCTGCTGGCCGAGCCCGGCCAGACCGTCGAGGTCGGCGTCCCGATCATCACGATCGACACCGACCCCGGTGGCGCCGCCGCTCCCGCTCCCGCCGCTGCTCCCGTTGCGGCGGAAGCGAACGGCACCTCGTCCGGCAAGATCGGCGAGGAGATGCCGGGCGGGCGCATCGCGACGCTCGTGGGCTACGGCCCGAAGTCCGGTGCGGCGAAGCGCCGTGCGCGCAAGGACGCTCCGGCGCCGGTTGCGGCCGTCGTGGCGCCTCCTGCTCCTGTCGCTCCGCCGGCTCCGGTCGCTCCGGCTGCCCCGGTTGCTCCTCCGGCGCCGGTCGTCGCGCCCGGCGGGTACGTGCCGCTGGCCAAGCCGCCGGTGCGCAAGCTGGCCAAGGACCTCGGCGTCGACCTGCGCGCACTCACCGGCTCCGGCCCGGACGGCGTGATCACGCGCGAGGACGTCGAAGGCGCCGTGGCAGCACCCGCCGCCGCCCCGTCCGCACTGTCCTTCGTGGACAACGGCGGCCGCGAACGCCGGGTGCCGATCAAGGGCGTCCGCAAGGCGACCGCCCAGGCGATGGTGGACAGCGCGTTCACCGCACCGCACGTCACCGAGTTCCTGACGGTCGACGTGACCCCGATGATGGAGCTGCGCGCACGCCTGAAGAACGCGCCGGAGTTCCGCGGCGTGAAGCTGACCCCGCTGGCGTTCTGCGCCAAGGCCGTCATCCTCGCCGCCCGCCGCACGCCCGACGTCAACGCGACGTGGGACAGCGCGGCCAACGAGATCGTCTACAAGGACTACGTCCACCTGGGCATCGCGGCCGCCACGCCACGAGGCCTGGTGGTCCCGAAGGTCCGCGACGCAGACCGCATGTCGTTGAAGGAGCTCGCGGTCGCACTGGACGAGCTCGCCACGGTCGCCCGCGACGGCAAGACGTCCCCGGCCGACATGATGAACGGCACCATCACGATCACCAACGTCGGCGTCTTCGGCGTCGACACCGGCACGCCGATCCTCAACCCCGGCGAGTCCGCGATCCTCGCCCTGGGCGCGATCCGCGACATGCCGTGGGTGGTCGACGGCGAGATCAAGGTCCGCAAGATCTGCCAGCTCGCGTTGTCGTTCGACCACCGCGTGGTCGACGGGCAGCAGGGCTCGCAGTTCCTGGCCGACGTCGGCGCGCTGCTGGCCGAGCCGGGCATCGCGATGACCTACTGAGGTCGGTTCGCTCGAAGGCCCTCGCACTCCGGTGCGGGGGCCTTTTCGCTGTTCAGCCACTCGTTCGGTGATTCGAGTTGACCCTCCAGCAACTGGAGACTGCACAGTGGTCCCCGTGACGCGCTACCAGATCGGCGAGCTCGCCAAGATGACCGGACTCACCGTCCGCACCATCAGGTTCTACTCCGACTCGGGCCTCATCCCGCCCACGGACAGGACCGCCGGCGGCTACCGCACCTACGACACGGACGCGCTGGCCAGGCTGAAGCTGGTCCGCACGCTCCGAGACCTGGGCGTGGACCTGCCTACCGCCGGCCGCGTGCTGGCCAGCGAGGTGTCGGTGACCGACGTGGCGCGTGCACACGCAGAAGCGATCGACGCGCAGATGAAGACGTTGCGGCTCAGGCGAGCCGTGCTGCGCGCCGTCGCCAAAGGAGGGGAGATGGAACTGATGAACGAGTTGGCACGCATGTCGGACGAGGAGCGCCAGCGCATCCTCGACGACTTCTTCGAGGAGGTGTTCGGTCCCTACGAGCTGGACCCGCAGTTCGAGCAGCACATGCGTTCCGTGCGCGTCGAGCTGCCGGACGACCCCACGACCGAACAGCTGGAGGCGTGGGTCGAGCTCGCGAAGCTCGTGCAGGACAGCGACTTCCGCGCGGTCGTCAAGCGGATGTCCCGGCAGCACGAGGAGAAGCGCCGCGAAGGCGCCGACATGAGCCCTCCGGCGGGCAACCAGATGGAGGCGTTCGACTTCGCGATCGCCCAGGCCCGTGAGGCACTGGACGCCGGCATCGCGCCGGAGTCCGCCGAAGCGCGGACGATCGTCGACCGCGTGAACGCCAACTGGGCGGAGGCCCTGGGCCTGCCGAACGACGGCAGCCTCGTCGCACGCCTGCGCGAGCTCTCCGACTTCGCGGACCCGCGCGCCGAGCGCTACTGGGTGCTGATCGCGAAGGTCAACGGCTGGCCCGCCATGCCGGACCACTCACGTGAGCGCGCCTGGCTCCGCGAAGCCGGCCAGCCCTTCGGTTAGAAACGCCTGCGGGAACCAGCTGGGCGCCCAGCTCGTTCCCGTGGTGACGAAGGGGGTCGTCATGTCGGTACTGCTCGAGATCCTGGGGAGCTTCCTGGGCGAGGCCTTCGGCCCGTCCGGCGAGGACCACGCGCGCGGCGACGGCGACGTGTTCCTCGACGGCGACTGGTGCGAGGGTGAACTCTTCTTCGGTCCCACCAAAATCGTCTGGGACCAGCGCATCGTCTTCAGCGACGCCGAGGGCCGCGTCGAGCAGATCGTCGACCACGACCCACCACATCCGAACTTCGTGGTGCTGCACTTCCGCCGCCCGGCCGACACCGTGCTGCTGGCGGTGCACCGCCGCGAGCTCAAGCGAGTGGGCGCCGTCCTGAACCTGCCGCTCTGACGCGACTACTCGGGCCGACGAATCGCGGCGTAAGCGAGCGCTCCTCCCGCAAGACCGAGGGCGAGACCCACCCACCCGCGCTGGTTCATGACCGGGTCGTTCTGCATCTGCACGTTCAGCAACGGGATCGCGAAGAGCAGAGCACCGCCGAAGAACGCGACCGCCGCCACCACGCCCACCCAAGCCGGCCGGGCCAACCCGCGGAAGCTGAACCCGCCCTTCACCATGATCCGCACCACCAGCATGAGGGCGATCGAGACGACCACCAGCACGACGTTCGCCGCCCGCGGCAACAACGGACTCCCTGTCACGAACCCGGAAACGATGACGATGGCGTCGACGAGGATGACAAGAAGCGAGGCCCACTCCGGCCGCGACGGATTCATGCGTCACGACAGTAGGGCCACCGTGCACCACACCGGGCGATAACGGACAAGATCGACGCTGAGACGACCCGCCGACCGGCAGGCCGTCTCAGCCGAACGTCACTTGATCTGCATCCCGGAGATCATCCGCGACACCACGAGCCGCTGGATCTCCGACGTGCCCTCGAAAATGGTGAAGATCTTCGCGTCCCGGTGCATCCGCTCCACCGGGTGGTCCCGCGTGTACCCGGCCCCGCCCAGGATGTGGATCGCCCGCTCGGTGGCCCACACCGACACCTCGGACGCCTTGAGCTTCGACATCGACCCCTCGCCGGCGGTGAACGGGACGTTGTTGCGCCCCATCCACGCCGCCCGCCACACCAGCAGCCGGGACGCGTCGATCTCCATCCGCATGTTCGCCAGGTCGAACGCGATCGACTGGTTCTCGATGATCTTGCGCCCGAACGCCTCGCGGTCCTTCGCGTACTCCAGCGCGTAGTCGTAGGCGGCACGTGCGACACCCACGGCCATGGCACCCACGGTCGGACGGGTGGTCTCGAAGGTGGCCATCGCGGCCTGGCCACCCGCGCGCAGACCCTCACGAGCCCGCGCGAGCCGAGCTTCCAGCCGCTCGCGCCCACCCAGCACACAACGGCCGGGCACCCGCACGTCGTCCAGGAACACGTCGGCCGTGTGCGACGCGCGCATGCCGTGCTTCTTGATCTTGCCGGGCGACGACAACCCCGGCGTGCCGGGGGGAACGATGAAACCGGCCTGACCGCGAGAGCCCAAGGAGGCATCAACTACAGCGGTGACCACGTGCACGTTCGCGATGCCGCCGTTGGTGGCCCAGGCCTTCTGGCCGTTCAGCACCCACTCGTCGGTCGCCTCGTCGTACCGGGCGCGGGTGCGGTAGCCGGCCACGTCGGAGCCCGCCTGGGGCTCGGAGGCGCAGAACGCCGCCAGCTTCGGGTCCGACTCGTCGCCGAAGCACTCCGGCACCCACTCGGCGAGCTGTTCCGGTTCGCCGCCCGCGAAGATGCCCGCGACGGCCAGGCCGGTGCCCATCAACGACAGCGCGATGCCCGCGTCACCCCAGAAGAGCTCCTCGGTGGCGATGGGCAGGGACAGGCCGATCGGGTCCGCGAACCAGGTTGCGAGGGCTTCGAAGCCGTAGAGGCCGATCTTCGCCGCCTCCTGGATCACCGGCCACGGCGTCTCCTCGCGCTCGTCCCACTCCGAGGCCGCCGGCCTGATCACGTCGCGAGCGAAGCCGTGCACCCAGTCGCGCAGGTCGGTCTGGTCTTCGTTCAGTTCGAGCGAGAAGCCACCCACTGCACAAACCTCTCCGTCAGGTCTTCGGGATGTTGAACAGGCTCATGAACCCGGCCGCGAACCCCAGGTCGCCCTTCACCTTCAGCTTGCCCGTCATGAACAGCACGGGCGCGGAGGCGTTGCCGGTCGCGAGCTTCAGGAAGTCTGCTGGCGTCAGCGTGACGACGGCACGGGCCTCGCGCGACACGCCCTTGTTGATGACGCACGTGGCGTCTTCGATGATGGCCTCGTACACGTCCTCGAGCACGTGGAAGTGCACGACGGCGCGAGTGGACCCCGCCCGGTCCGCGCGGAAGTGGACCTCCATGCGGCGGAACACCTCGTCCAGCACGCGCTCCCGCAGCGCGGGATCGGCCACGACGGCCTCGATCTGGTCCTTCGAGGCGCGCGAGATGATGCGGGCGAAGTTCGACGGGTCCATCTTCGACAGGTCGAGGTCGGCGCCGCCCTCGGCGAGCTCGCCCAGCGCCCTCAGCAGGGCGGCGAAGTCCTCCTTGCCCAGCTTCTTCGGGTCGATGCCACGGGCGATGACGTCGATGTCGACGCCCTTCAGCGCGGGGTCGTCCGGCGAGATCTGCTCCAACGTGTCGATCAGCTCGGCCGGGCTGAGCTTGGCGATCGCCTCGGTGGTGAGGTCGAGCGTCATGGTGGACACCTCCTGGTACCTACTCGCGAGTAAGACTACTGGTGAGTAGATAGAGCGGCAACCCGATCGGATAATCTTGCTGATCCGAACCGAGGGGTAGTGATGCGGACAGAAGGTCGAGCCAAGCGCTTGCCACGCGCGGTGCGCGAGCGGCAGATCATGGATGCCGCCATCGACGTGTTCTCACGGCTCGGCTTCCACGCGGCTTCGATGGACGAGATCTCCGACGTCGCCGGCATCTCGAAGCCGATGCTCTACGCCTACCTCGGGTCGAAGGAGGAGCTGTTCGCGACGTGCATCCGGCGGGAGGCCACCCGGATGATGGAGGCGATCGCGACGGGCGTCGAGCCCGACCAGGAACCGGACGTGCAGCTGTGGAGCGGCCTGCGGGCGTTCTTCGGGTTCGTCGGCGAGAACCGGTCGAGCTGGCAGGTGCTGCACCGGCAGGCGTCCACGCAGGGCGGGCCGTTCGCCGCCGAGCTCGCGGACATGCGCGGCCGGGCGGTGTCGCTGGTCGCGGCGCTGCTCACCCAGTCGACGAAGGCGCCCGCGACCACCCTGGAGGCCGAGTCGCTGGCCGCCGCGCTGGTCGGGGCCGGCGAGTCGCTCGCGGAGTGGTGGCTCGACCACCCGGAGGAACCCGCCGGCGTCGTCGCGGCCCGGCTCATGAACCTCGTCTGGATGGGCTTCGGGAACCTGGTCGACGGCAACGTCTGGCATCCACCGTCACGGCGTTGATGTGGTCCCCAGCAGATGGGGACCCTTGCTCCACACGGCGAACTCCCAGCCGTCGGTGTTCTCGCGCGCCGAGAACTCGACACGACCGGGGATGAACAGCGGCTTCTTGAACCGGACGTCGACCGTCACGGCCTCGGGAAGCCGTCCCTCCAGCGCCGCCACGCATCGCGCCTTGGTCCACATGCCGTGCGCGATCGCGCGCTTGAACCCGAACACCTTGGCGCCCAACGGGTGCAGGTGGATCGGGTTCCGGTCGCCGGACACCGCGCCGTAGCGCCGCCCGATGTCCGCGGGCACCCGCCACACCGCCGAGCCGGTCGGCCGCTGCAGCTCCTCGCCGGAGCCCGAGGCGCCGCCGGTCCGCCGCAGGTAGGTCGACACCCCTTCCCAGACGCCGGAAACCGACGTCACGACGTCGACCTGCGTGCCCTGCGGATGCGGTCGCAGGTCGCGCGCGGACACCGTGATCTCCAACGGCTCGTCCACCGTCAGCGGCCGCGACTGCGTGACCCGGTTCGCGACGTGCACGAGACCGGGCAGCGGGAACGGGAAGCCGGAGCCCGTCATCAGCTTCATCTGCAACGGAAAGCCCAGCACGTGCGGGTAGGTCACCGGCAACGCGTCGCGCAACCCGAAGCCGCACACCGAGCTGTACGCCGCGAGGTGCTGCAGCGAGACGTCGAGGGTGGAGGAAACCGGCTGCGCGGCAAGGGTTTCCCCGCGCCGGAACGACGTGAGGGCGGCGCGCAACAACATCAGGCCCCCAGCAGCATCTGGCCGCACACCCGCACGACGTTGCCGTTCACCCCACCGGACCCCGGCGACGCGAACCACGCCACGGTCTCCGCCACGTCGGACGGCAGGCCGCCCTGCGACAGGCTGTTCATCCGCCGCCCGACCTCGCGCGTCGCGAACGGCACGGCCGCGGTCATCTTCGTCTCGATGAAACCGGGTGCGACGGCGTTGATCGTGGCGTCCCGAGCAGCGAGAACGGGTGCCAGCGTCTGGACCATCCCGATCACGCCGGCCTTCGAGGTGGCGTAGTTGGTCTGGCCGACGTTGCCCGCGATGCCGGCGATCGACGAGACACCGATGATCCGCCCGCCGGACCGCAGCACGTCGCCTTCGAGCAGCGCGTCGTTGATCCGCTCCTGGCAGGCCAGGTTGACCTCCAGCACCGCGTCCCACTTGTCGGAGTCCATGCGCGCCAACGTCTTGTCGCGCGTGATGCCCGCGTTGTGCACGACGACGTCCACGCCGCCGTGCCGTTCCGTCAGGTACGAGGTCAGCCGCGTCGGGTCGCCGGTGATGTCGAGCTGCAAAGCGGATCCGCCGACGGCGTTCGCGACCTTCGAGAGGTCCTCCCCGGCCGCCGGCACGTCCAGGCACACCACGTGCGCGCCCTCACGGCCCAGCACCGTCGCGATCGCCTCGCCGATGCCCCGCGAAGCACCCGTGACCAGAGCGACCTTGCCCTTCAGCGTCCCAGGCGAAGCGTCACCGGAAACGCGGATGACCTGCCCCGACACGTACGCCGATCGCCCGGACAGCAGGAACCGCAGCGTCGATTCGACCCCGTCCTCGGCGCCGTCGGCCACGTAGACCAGGTTCGCCGTGCCGCCCCGCCGCAGCTCCTTGCCGACGGACCGCACGAAACCTTCGAGTGCCCGCTGCGCCACGGAGTCCGGCGACCGCCCGATCACGACGACCCGTCCGCACGGGCCGAGCTGGGTGATCGCCGGGTGGAAGAAGTCGTGCAGCTGCCGCAGGTCGCTCACCGAAGCGATGTCCGACGCGTCGAACACGAGCGCGCCGTGGGGAGCGGGACCTGTTTCGAGCTGCTTCAGAAAGGGCAGCCGGGTGGCGCCACCGACGAGCACCGACGTCGCCAGAGCGGCGTCCCGGCGCAGCGGGTACGGGTTCGGCAGGCCGAGCCTGCGCACGAGCTGCCGGCCGAGGCCCGAGGTCGCGAACTTCTGGTACCTGTCCACGTCACACAACCTACTCGCTAGTAAGTCTACCCGCTAGTAGGTAGTATGGCGGCATGCGCGTAGCGATCATCGGCGGCAACCGGATCCCGTTCGCCCGCTCGAACGGCCCGTACGCCACCGCCTCGAACCAGGACATGTTCACGGCGGTGCTGGACGGCCTGGTGAGCCGCTTCGGCCTGCAGGGCGAACGCCTCGGCGAGGTGGTCGGGGGCGCGGTGCTCAAGCACTCGCGCGACTTCAACCTCGTCCGCGAGTCCGTGCTGGGCAGCAGGCTCAGCCCGGAGACGCCCGCGTACGACCTCCAGCAGGCGTGCGGCACGGGCCTGCAGGCGATCATCGCCGTGGCCAACAAGATCGCGCTCGGCCAGATCGACGCGGGCATCGCCGGCGGTGTCGACACCACGAGCGACGCGCCGATCGGCGTCAACGAGAACTTCCGCAAGCTCCTGCTGGAGTTCAACCGCACCCGCAAGATCAGCCTGCTGACCAGGCTGCGCCCTGGCCACGTCGTGCCGCACCTGCCGCGCAACGGCGAACCGCGCACCGGCATGTCCATGGGCGAGCACGCCGCCATCACCGCCGCCCAGTACGGCATCACGCGCGAGGACCAAGACGAGCTCACCGCGCGCAGCCACCGCAACCTCGCCCGCGCCTACGACGAAGGCTTCTTCGACGACCTCGTCACGCCGTATCTCGGCCTGACCCGCGACCAGAACCTGCGCCCGGACAGCAGCGTCGAGAAGCTCGCCAAGCTCAAGCCCGTCTTCGGCGACACGATGACCGCCGGCAACTCGACCCCGCTGTCCGACGGCGCCTCCGCGGTCCTGCTCGCCACCGAGGAGTGGGCCAAGGCCAGGAACCTGCCGGTGCTCGCCTACCTGACGTTCGCCGAGACCGCCGCCGTCGACTACGTGCACGGCGACGAGGGCCTGCTCATGGCACCCGTGCACGCCACGCCGCGCATGCTCGGCAAGGCCGGGCTCACGTTGCAGGACTTCGACTTCTACGAGGTGCACGAGGCGTTCGCGTCCCAGGTGCTCGCGACGCTGAAGGCGTGGGAGAAGGAGCTCGGCGAGCTGGACAGGGCGAAGCTGAACGTCAACGGCTCGTCGCTCGCCGCCGGCCACCCGTTCGCCGCGACCGGTGCCCGGATCGTCGCGACCCTGGCGAAGCTGCTGCACCAGCGCGGGAGCGGCCGCGGGTTCGTGTCCGTCTGCGCCGCCGGTGGTCAGGGGATCACGGCTATTTTGGAGCGGTGACGCTCCAAGAGGTGCTGGAAGCCCACCGCGGGACCGTGCCGACCTCGGTCGCACTCGTCGCGCGGGGCGACGACGTGGAGATCGCGGCGGTCGGCGAGGACACCCGCGAGTCGGTGTTCCCGATCGCCTCGGTGACGAAGCCGGTCGTCGCCACGATCGCGCTGCGGCTGGTGCGCGACGGCACGATCGCGCTCGACGACCCGATCGCGACCTGGTTGCCGGAGCTCGCGCACCCGGTGGTCGCCCGCACGCCCTCGAGCCAGGTCGACGACGTCGTCCCCGCCGAGCGCCCGATCACCGTCCGGGACCTCCTCGCGTCCCGGTCCGGCTGGGGCTTCACGGCGGACTTCTCCCTGCCCGCCACGCGGAAGCTGCTCGAAGAGGCGCACCTGCACGGCCGCGAGGACCTGCCGACGCTCGACGAGTGGCTCAAGCTCGTGGCGCAGGTGCCGCTGCTGCACCAGCCCGGCGGCGGCTGGACCTACAACACGTCCTACGACGTGCTCGGCGTGCTGCTCGACCGGGTCACGGGCTCGCTCGCCGACCACCTCGAGCCGCTCGGCCTGACGAGCGCGAGCTTCCTCAGCACCGCGCTCCCGTCCGGCGCCGGCGGTCTCAAGTCCACTGTGGACGACCTGCTGGCGTTCGGCCGCTTTCTGTTGTCAGGTGACCTGCTTCCGGCTCTCGCGACCGACACCACGACGGCCGCGGAGCGCGAGGCGAACCGGATCTTCCTGGAGGGACAGGGCTGGGGCTTCGGCGGCAGCGTCGACATCGCCGAGATCGACCCGTGGAACGTGCCGGGACGCTACGGCTGGGTGGGAGGCTCGGGCACCGCGTTCCACGTGGTTCCGGCACACCGGACTGTCACGATTCTGTTGACCCGTACGGCAATGACGAGTCCCACCCCGACCGCCGTCATGCGTGATTTCTGGCGGAGCGCCGGGCACACTTCATGAACCGCCACGCGCGGAACCCGGGGGTGGGGGCTCATGCAGGTGGATCCGGAACAAGACCCGATACTGGCGCGCGCACTGGTCGGAACGCTGCGCGACGAGTGGCGACCGGCGGCCGACGCGATGGCCTCGGCGAGGCTGTGGGAACGCCGGGCGTACGTGTTGCTGTCGTTGGCACTGCTGGCCGCACGTCGCGTCGAATGGCTCAGGAACTGGCTGCGCGCCCGGCCGGGTGACCGCGACGCCAAGGCCGTGCAGTGCGCCATCGAGACGTTGCACGGCCCAGGTCGACGACCTGGTCGAGCAGTGACCTAGTCGAGCAGTGACCAGGCCGCCGTGCACACCGCCGACACCGTGATCTGCTGAGCCTTCAGGTTCAGCTGGTCCACCATGCCCGCGGGCCCGGCCATCTCGAAGGAAGCCGCGCCGCGCATCATCTTCGGCGAGTACCCGCCGCCGTTGTCGGTGTCGCCGATGCGCAGCAACGGCCCGAGCCGCCGCCCCAGAGCCGACGCGTACCCCTCGGCCCGTCGTAGTGCGTCGGCCACGGCCTCCTTCTGCGCCTCGCGGATCGCCTCGTCGTCGTCGACGAGCGCCCACGACGGTCCGTTGATCCACGACGGCTCGGCCTGCACGAGCTCGGCCAGCAGACCGTCGAGCCGGTCCAGGTCGGACACCCAGATCACGTACTGCTGCTGCGCGCGACTGCCGACGCGCTGGTTGTTGTCCCAGTTGTCGTGCACGGACAGCTGGCGGGAGCGCACCTCGAAGCTCTCCAGCAGCGGTTCGACGGCGGAGATGCGCTGGTTGAGCGTGCTCACCGCCTCCGAGCGCTCGGCTCCGACCGCCTCGAACGTCACGTCCACCTGGGCGCGGTCCGCGGTGCGCTCGACCTCGCCCGTCCCCTTCGTCACGACTTCAGCCACGCGCACCAGCCAACCGGGCTCATGGTCCATCCGCAACTATTACGCAATCTAGCCCGAACGCTATAAAGCTGAATACGCTGACATCCGGAGCCACTTCGAGGTTCGTCTGCGCGTCTCTAGAACGGTCCCTAGAAACGCCGATACGGTGCGAGCCATGGACCCGGTGCGCAACCCGTTCGCCCCCGGTGCAGGCCAGCGGCCTCCTGAGCTCGCCGGCCGGGACAAGGAAGTCGGAGCGTTCGAGGTGGTGCTCGAACGCGTGGCGCGCGGCCGTCCCGAGCGCAGTCTCGTGCTGACCGGACTGCGGGGCGTCGGCAAGACGGTGTTGCTCGGCGAGCTGCGGTCGATGGCCGTCAAGCGCGGCTGGGGCGCGGGCAAGGTCGAGGCCAGGCCGGACGCCGACCTGCGCAGGCCGCTGTCCGCCGCGCTGCACCGCGCGATCAGGGACATCGCCGTCCGTCACCGCGCGCCGGACCGGGTCGAGGCGATCCTCGGCATCCTCAAGGCGTTCGCGCTGCGGGCCGCGCCGGACGGGGCCAAGCTCCGCGACCGCTGGCAACCCGGCATCGACGTGCCGGCGGCGAGCGGCAGGGCCGACTCAGGGGACATCGAGATCGACCTGGTCGAGCTGTTCACCGACGTCGCCGAGCTCGCGCAGGACGTCGGCACCGGGGTCGCACTGCTCATCGACGAGATGCAGGACCTCAGGCCCGACGACATCAGTGCGTTGTGCGCGGCGTGCCACGAGCTGTCGCAGCTCGGCGCGCCCCTCGTGGTCGTCGGCGCGGGCCTGCCCCATCTCCCCGCGGTGCTCAGCGCCAGCAAGTCGTACTCGGAACGCCTCTTCCGCTACGTCCGCATCGACCGGCTCAGCCGCGAGGACGCCGACCGGGCCGTGCTCGCCCCCGTCGAACGCGAGGACGCCGGCATCACCGACGAGGCGTTGGACGCGCTGTTCGACGCGTCCGGCGGCTACCCGTACTTCATCCAGGCCTACGGCAAGGCCGCCTGGGACGCCGCGCCGGTCGACCCGATCAGCGCGATGGACGTCTCGGTGGCCGCCCCCGAGGCCGACGCCGAGCTCGCCGTGGGCTTCTTCGGCTCCCGATACGAGCGTGCGACGCCCGCTGAACGCGAGTATCTCCGGTCGATGGCCGAGTTGACCGACGGAAAGGATGCGGGCGTCAACACCGCCCAGGTCGCCGACCACCTGGGTCGCAAGCCCTCGTCGCTGTCGCCCGCTCGGGACTCGCTCATCAAGAAAGGCCTGGTCTACAGCGCGGAACGGGGTCAGATCGCCTTCACGGTGCCGCACTTCGGGAGGTTCCTGCTCGGTCGCGAAGACTGACGACCGTCCCCCTGGGTTGTCCGGACGTTCACGTTGTCAGCCGATGATTCATCGGCATGTGCCCCACCTCACCGGATAATCGCGTGCTTTCGTGCGCGCGAAGGTGCATACTTGGGTTACCAACCGAACAGACCTCCGAGAGGGAAGTGCAGACCGAGATGAACTTCGCAGCGAAGCTCCGCGCCCGTCGTGCCGAGGCGCGCAACCGGAAGGCCGTGGCTCGCGCGATCGACATGGCGACCACCCCGTCCATGCGTCACGAGCTGATGGCCATCGCCCAGGCTCAGGTCACCACCCTGCGCTGACTTCACGACCCGGCACTCGCACGGCGCCCCGTCCGAGTGCCTCCCCAACACAGGGCCCCTGGAGCACCTCCCGCGCTCCAGGGGCCTTGCTCTGTCAAACGTGATCCAGGACACAGTAGGATGGCGTTGTAACAGTGCACGTCGGTCCGCCGATGTCACATTTGACCTCGCGGTGCTGTCGGACCCCCGACCTGGCAGCACCGCGAGGTTTCTTGTTTGCTGGGGACCATGAAGATCGCCGTGCTCGGCACCGGCCTCATGGGTGCCCCGATCGCAGCCAACCTCGTCGCCGCCGGACACGACGTCCGGGTCTGGAACCGCACGCGCGCCAAAGCCGAGCCGCTCGCCGAGAAGGGCGCCACGGTCGCCGACTCCCCGGCCGCCGCCGTCGAGGCCGTCGACGTCGTCCTGACGGTGCTCAACGACGGAGCGTCGGTCACGGCCGCCATCCAGTCCGCCGCGGAGTCGATGCCGCACGACGCCGTGTGGATCCAGGCGTCCACGGTCGGCATCGGGGCCACCGAGGACCACATCGCGCTCGCCCGGTCGCTCGGGCTGGAGTTCGTCGACGCCCCGGTGCTCGGCAGCACGAAGCCCGCGGCGGAGGGCAAGCTCGTCGTGCTCGCCTCGGGGGCGGACGACCTGCGCGAGCGGGTGCAGCCGGTGTTCGACGTGATCGGCGCCCGCACGATGTGGGTCGGCGAAGCCGGTGCGTCGTCCAAGCTGAAGCTCGTCGCGAACAGCTGGGTGCTCGCGCTGACCGCGGCGGTCGGCGAGGCCGTGTCGCTCGCGGAGGCGTCCGGCATCGACCCGAAGCTGTTCCTCGAAGCCGTGTCCGGCGGTGCGATGGACACGCCGTACCTGCAGATGAAGGGCAACGCGATCATCGAGCGGTCGTTCGAGCCCGCCTTCACCGTGCAGAACGCTCTGAAGGACGCCCTTCTGGTGAACGAGGCCGCGGTGCGCGGCAGCGTGCAGCTCGACGTGGCGCAGGCCGCGGCCGCCCGGCTCAACCGCGCCGTCACGAAGGGCCACGGCGACGAGGACATGGCCGCGTCCTACTACGCCAGCCGTGAATAAAGCCCGACGAACGGCCGGTCCGGCGGGGCGTGCGGGCTCAATAGCGTGGGCGGGTGAACAGACTCGTACGCTCCCTGCTGGCGTTCGGCCTGGCATCGGCGCAGGTCATGGCCACCGCCGCGGTCGTGTCCGCGGCACCGGACATCAAGGACCGCATCGCCGCCCTCCCCGGTGTGCGGATCATCAGCGAGGGGACGTCCGGCACCGCCCGGACGTTCGTCCTCGGCATCCGGCAGCCCGCGGACCACCGCAAGCCGCGCGGCGCCCAGTTCGAGCAGCGGCTTTCGCTGCTGCACAAGGCGGAGTCCAAGCCGATGGTGCTGCACACCTCCGGCTACCAGCTCTCCGGTCCCAGCGCGTCCGAGCCCGCGCGGCTCGTCGACGGCAACCAGATCAGCGTGGAGCAGCGGTTCTTCACGCCGTCGCGCCCGTCGCCCGCCGACTGGGACGACATGACCATCTGGCAGGCGGCCAACGACCACCACCGGATCGTCACCGCGTTCAAGAAGATCTACGGCGCGCGCTGGCTCTCCACGGGTGCCAGCAAGGGCGGCATGACGTCGGTCTACCACCGCAGGTTCTTCCCGCGCGACGTTGACGCCACCATCGCGTACGTCGCGCCGAACGACGTGGTGAACGACCACGACGTCTACGGCGAGTTCATCCGCAAGGTCGGCAACGACCCGACGTGCAACCGTCGCCTCGAAGGTGTGCAACGGCAGCTCCTGCAGAACCGCGACGCGATCGTGCAGCGGCTGGAAGCCAAGGGGTACACGTACGACCAGTTCCGCGGCGCACACCGGGCGCTCGAAGTCCTGGTGCTGGACACGCCGTTCACGTTCTGGCAGTACGGCACCCAGGAGCAGTGCGCTCTCGTGCCCGGTGACGGCGCTTCGGTGGACGCGCTCTGGACTTTCATCGACCAGACCGTCGGCTGGGACTTCTACACCGACGCCGGCGTGGCGCCCTACGACACGTACTACTACCAGGCGGGCACGCAGCTCGGCTGGCCGGCGGCCGACGAGTCGGCGGTGCGGGACCTGTTGCGCTACCCCGGTTCCAGCGTCCCGCGCACGATGGTGCCGGACTCGATCAGGTTCCCGCGCTTCGACCGCCACGCGATGGCCGACGTGGACCGCTGGGTGCGCTACCAGGGGTCGCGGCTGCTGTTCGTGTACGGGCAGAACGACCCGTGGAGCGCGGAACCGTTCCGCCTCGGGCGGGGCACGCGCGACTCGTTGTCGTTCGTGGTGCCGGGTGGCAATCACGGCTCCAACATCGCGCGGCTGCCGGAGGAGGAACGAGCTGCCGCGACGGCCGCGGTGCTGCGCTGGGCCGACGTTCCGGCGCCGGCCGTGACGCTGTCCGCCTCCGCCGACGAGGGTCCCGACTCCCTCGACGCGCTGCGGGCCCGCCGGGGCTGAGGCAGGCTGGGAGGCGTGAAGCCGTTGCTCGTGGTCGATGCTGCCAACGTCGTGGGATCGGTGCCCGACGGGTGGTGGCGCGACAGGGCGGCAGCGGCCGAACGCCTCCGCGACGCGTTGCGCGGCCGTGACGAGGAGGTCGTGCTCGTCGTGGAAGGCAAGGCGCGCAACGTTTCCTCCATCGACGACGTCCGTGTCGTCTCCGCGCCCGGCGAGGGTGACGACGCGATCGTCGAAGTCGTGCGGGCCGAGGGCGCGGACCGGGCGGTGACCGTGGTGACCGCCGACCGCGCGTTGCGGCAGCGGGTGATGGCGCTGGGTGCCGAGGTGGCGGGACCCACCTCGGTGCCGCGCCGCTAAAGGCGGAAGAGCCGTTCGAGGACCTGCGCGACGCCGTCCTCGGTGTTGGGCGGCGCGTGGTTGCTGCAGGCCTGCTTCACGAGCGGGTGAGCGTTGCCCATCGCGTACGCCGTGCCGGCCCACCCGAGCACCGACAGGTCGTTCGGCATGTCGCCGAACGCGATGACCTCCTCCTTGGCGATTCCCCTTGCCTGGCACAGGGACTCGAGCGTCACGGCCTTCGAGATGCCCGGCGGGCTGATCTCCAGGAGCCCCATGCCGCCGGAGTGCGTGACCGTGACGTGCTGCCCGACGGCCTCGCTCGCGACCTCCATCATGTGGTCGGCCTCGGCGTCCGGCGCCCACGCGAGCATCTGCACGACTTGGTGCGCCTCGTCGAGGACGTGGTCGAGCAGCTCCAGCGTCCGGTGCGGGTTGCCCGGCCCGAAACCCCGGAAAGCGGGCTCGCACAACACCTCCACCCCGGTCTCGACGGCCATGCCGACGTTCGGGATCACCTCCGCCAACGCCTCGCAGACCTTGCGCACGACGTCGAGCGGCAGCGTCCGGGCGTGGGTGACCTCCTTCGCCGTGAGGTCGTAGATCATCGCGCCGTTGGAGCAGATCGCGGTGCCGGTCAGCGCCAGGTCCTGCACGAACCGCGGTGGCCGCGCCGTGACGACCACGACGTCCGCGCCGACGGCGTCGAGCGTGGCGCGGGTGCGGTCGCTGAGGACACCGCCCGGCTGCAGCAGGGTGCCGTCGAGGTCGGTCGCGATCAGCCTGATCATCGGCTGATTATCGGCCAGGAGTCCCGTGCGCGGGAACGTCTTCCGCTCGCGCCAGCAGACCGGACGCGGTCACCTCGACGGTGCGGCGCACGACGTCGGTGAAGTCGACGCGCGTGATCGCCAGCGCAGGATCGGCCGCGTAGGCGTCGAGGACCGCCTGCGGTGGCCGGCTGCTCGGCCAGGCGGCGATCATCATCAGCAGCAGGGTCTCCATCAGCACGCCCGCGCCCTCATCCCCGAGTTCGGGCAGCTGCTGCGCGGCGAACCGGATCGACGCCTCGAAGTGCGCCCTGGCGACGCGCTTGTGCCGCACGGCCGTCTCGGTGGAGATGTTGCGCTCCAGCACGGTGGTCTGCGTGCTGATGAGCTCGCACAGCACCGGCCTGGCCGTGAGCGAGGTGGCGACGAGGTCGGCCAGCCGGTCCACCCGCTCCCGGACGGAACCGGTCACCTCCTCGCCCTCGATCGCGTCGATCCACTCGGCGATCTCCGCCTCCAGCAGCTCCAGCAGCACCGCCTCGCGCGACTCGAAGTAGCGCAGCACGTTGGCCTTGGCCAGGCAGACCCGCCGGCTCAGCGCGGTGAGGGTCAGCTCGGCCACCGGCATCTCGGTGAGCATCGCGGCCGCGGCGCCGAGGATCTGCCGCCGCCGCTCGTTGCGCTGCTCGTCGGTGCGCGCCCGCTGGAAACCCATGTCGGGCATGTTACAGACCGGCGGTACTTTACTAAGATACCGACGGTCCGTTATGTTGGCCGCACACGACACGTGATGAGGGGTTGCGATGTACGAGGTCCCTGACCAGCGCGGCAAGCGCATCGTCGTCACCGGCGCGAACAGCGGCACCGGCAAGGAGGCGGCCAAGCGCCTGGCGGGTGCCGGTGCCGAGGTCGTCCTCGCGGTGCGCACCGAGGCCAAGGGCGAGCAGGCGAAGGCGGAGATCCTCGCCGCGCACCCCGGCGCGTCCGTCGAGGTGCGCAGGCTCGACCTGGCGGCCCAGTCCTCGGTGACCGTGTTCGCCGAGGAGCTGCTCGCCGAAGGCACGCCGCTGGACGCGCTGGTGAACAACGCGGGTGTGATGAACGTGCCCGCGCGCACCGAGACCGTCGACGGCTTCGAACTGCAGCTGGCCAGCAACTTCCTGGGCCCGTTCGCCCTGACCGTGCGCCTGCTGCCGTTGCTGCTGTCCGCACCGGCCCCCCGCGTGGTGACCATGAGCAGCGGCGCCGCTTTCCGGGGCCGGATCGACTTCGACGACCTCCAGAACCGCCGCCGGTACAGCCCGACGCTGACCTACTCCCGCACGAAGCTGGCCAACCTGCTGATGACGCGGCACCTGGCAGCTCTCGCCGCCGGCCAGGGCTGGCCGTTGCTGGCGAACGCCGCGCACCCCGGCTACACCCGCACCAACCTGATGAACGCGGGCCCGCACCTGAACGGCGGCACACCAGGCGTCTTCGAGTCGATCGGGTATCGCGTTCTGCCCTCGCAGGGAGTCGAACAGGGCACCGAACCGCTGCTGTACGCGGTGGCGGATCCCGACGCCGTCGCCGGCGGGTACTACGGGCCGCGGTGGGCGCTCGTCGGTCCCACCCGGCCGGTGTCGATGCCGCCGGCGGCGAAGGACGAGGCGGTGGCGGCCAGGCTGTGGGCGGAGGCCGAACGGCTGACGGGCACGTCCGTCGAGGTCGTCGGCGGGTGACACCGGTCCTCGGGCAGGATCGACCCATGACCCATCGCGTGAACGACATGCCGTTGCCGCTCTGGCTCCCCGAGTCCGGATCCGGCCCCGGCATCGTCCTCGTCCAGGAGATCTTCGGCCTGGACGGCTACCTGCAGGGCATCGCCGAGAAGCTCGCCGCCCTCGGCTACGTCGTGGCCGTCCCCGAGCTCTTCCACCGCTTCCAGCCCGGCTGGGTCGGCGAGCACGACCAGGCGGGCATCCAGCGGTCGATGGAGGTCGTGGGCAACCTCGACTTCCCGCTGGCCGTGCAGGACGTCGTCGCGTCGGTGCGGTACCTGCGCGGATTGCCCGAGGTCACCGGCGGGGTCGGCGTGCTCGGCTTCTGCCTCGGCGGCACCCTGGCCTACGCGGCGGCCGTCGCCTCTGACCCCGACACCGCCGTCGCGTTCTACGGCTCGGGCGTGCCGGACCAGATCGGCACGCTGGACCAGGTGTCCTGCCCGATCCTCTTCCACTTCGGCACCGAGGACGAGTACATCACCGAGTACGGCAAGGTCGTCGACGCGGTGGACGGGCGCGAGAACGCCGAGATCCACCTGGAGCCCGCCGGTCACGCGTTCCTCAACCACCTCGGGCCCTGGTACGACCAGGCCGCCGCGGACCGGGCGTGGGACATCACCACGTTGTTCCTCGGCCGCACCCTTCCCGCTTAGGCGATGCACGGCACCGCGAGCTGCTGCGAGAAGAACCTCTCCAGCGGCTTGCGGTGCAACCGGCGTTCGACGGCGATCAGCTCGTTGCGCCGGTAGTGCCGCACCTGCGTGCTCGTGACGACGAACCCGTTGCGTTCGGTCGTGGGCATCTCGTCGTACAGCAGAGCGTGCTGTCCTTGCGGCACAACGACGTCAGCCAGTCCGTCCGGGATCTCACCCGCCCGCGTCGCGATCGTGGCGGCCAGCGCGTCCGGCCTGTTGCGCAGCCGGCGGTGCGGCCACGGGACGCCGTGGTGTTCCGCCTCCATCGTCCTGTGCAACGCCCTGGCGGCGTGCCGGATCGCCTTGATCGAGTCGCCGCCGATCACGTGCGCCGCCGGGTGGTCGAGCTCGTCGTTCCTGCGGAAACCGGTGCAGGCGATGACCTTGTCGTAGCGCAGCTCGCCGGTGCCGTCGATCGACGCGACGAGCTCGTTGCCGTCGCTGACGATCCGCTGCACCGACCGCCCGACGGTGTGCGTCACCCGAGCGGTCGCGGAGATGTTGTCGGCCGTCTCGAACGCGCTGCGCCCGCGTCCGATGATCAGCACGCGCTTGCCCGCGTACTCGGTCGGGTCGGTGCCGGCGCTCGCGTACGTCGCGGCGTGCTCGATGCCGGGGATGTTCGGCAGGTGGGGCTTGAGGCCCGTCGCGATGATCACGTGCCGCGCGTCGTACCGGCCCAGGTCGGTGACCGGGGTGTTGTAGCGGATGTTCAACGGCCGCGCGAAGTCCTCCAGGTACCGCACCAGGTCGTCGGCGTCGGGGAAGGACCGCTTGCTGTAGCGGGAGAACGGCGGACCGTCGAACAGCGAGTTGTCGTCCGTGGAGAGCACGCGGTGCCGCGGGAACCTCCGGAAGAACCCGGCCGGTTCCGGTCCTTCCTCGAGAACCACGTACTCGCGCCCCGCCAGTTGGAGAAAACGCCCCATCTGCAGGCCGGCCGGACCCGCACCGATCACCAGGTACTCCACCACAACGCACCTCCCGGCGTCCTCTACGCCAAACATGGCGCAAAAGTTCAGGCGGGCGGTTACGTTCCATCATGTGGATTCGGGCCTGCTCTGGTCAATCAAAAGGCACATAGGACTTGTGGTGCTGATCGGCCTAACGGTCTTTGCGCTGGCCGCAGGACTCCTCTGGATCGCACTGGGTTTTCCTTCCGCCGCAACGTCCCGGCTCGACATCATCAAGGTCGCCCTGACCGTGGTGGCCGGAGTCGGCGGTGTCGTCGCACTGGTGGTGGCCTACCGCAAGCAGCGCATCAGCGAGTCCGCCGAGACCCGCGAACGCGTGAAACTGCTGACCGACCGCTTCGGCGCCGCCTGCAACCAGATCGGCAACGAGTCGCCGACCGTCCGGCTCGCCGGCATCTACGCCCTGGCCGCGCTCGCCGACGAGTGGCCGGAGCAACGCCAGGTGTGCATCGACGTGCTCTGCTCCTACCTGCGCATCCCGTACGAGCCGGACCTGGACTCCGAGTGGTTCCACGACGCCGAGTCCGAGGTCCGCCTGACGATCACCAGCCTGATCTCCCAGCACCTGCGCGACGGCGCGCGGGTCAGCTGGCGCGGTCACGACTTCGACCTGGTCCGCGCGGTGCTGCGGTCGGCGGACTTCGCGGGCATCCACATCACGTCGGGCACGTTCTTCCTGAGCCTGGCGCGGTTTCACCGCGGGTGGATCTCGTTCGACGGCATGGTGGTCGACGGCGGCGAGGTGTGGTTCGGCGGCGCGACGTTCACCGGTGCGCGCGTGACGTTCGACGACTCGGAGTTCCGCAAGGGCCGCGTGCAGTTCAAGGGAGCGGACTTCGCCTCCGGCGAGGTGTCGTTCCGCGGCGCCCGGTTCCTGGGCGCGGAGGTCGACCTGTCGGAGGCGCAGATCACCGCCATGCCGGTGTTCGACGACGGCGACAAACCCGGTCTCAAGCTGCCGCCGGGTAACGCGGTCGCGGCCACGCCGATAGTGGGGCGTGAGCGATGAGCCGACCTCGGCGCGTTGGTACGTCGCCGGAGTCCTGGGGTTCGCGGTAGCGCTCTGCCTCGTGCTGGTGGTCGCGATGAAGGGGTCCGACGCGAGCAACGCGCCCGCACCGACCTCGTCGACGGTCACGCAAACGCCGAGCACCACGGTGTCGGCGAACCCGCTCGACGGCATCCTCGTGGGCAACTGCCTGCGCAACAGCGGCACGGACACCAGTCCGGCGATGGTCGCGGGCAGCTGCGGCCACGGCTCTTTCGTGGTGCTCGCGCGGAATGCCGGGACCGTCGACACGGCTGTCTGCGCCGCCGTGGCGGGGCACACGCACAACTACACGGTCGAGAAGTACGAGCTGACCATGAAGGACGGCAACGAGATCCGCCGCACGTTGAGCGTGCGCGACTCGTACGTGTTCTGCCTGGAACGCCAGTAGTCCACATGATGGACGCCGGAACAGCACAACCGTCCACAGTGTTGGATACGACCGTGACGACTGCCAAGCGCCGTGCCCGCGTCCGTGCCCCTGAGCTGGTAGGACGCGGCTGGCTGAACACCGGCGGCAGCACGGTCGCCCTCAAGGAGCTGCGCGGCAAGATCGTGCTGCTCGACTTCTGGACCTTCTGCTGCATCAACTGCCTGCACGTCCTCGACGAGCTGCGTCCCCTCGAGAAGGAGTTCGAGGACGTCCTCGTCACGATCGGCGTGCACTCGCCGAAGTTCGTGCACGAGGCCGACCCGGACGCGCTGAAGGCCGCCGTCGAGCGCTACGAGGTGCACCACCCCGTTCTCGACGACCCGGAGCTCACGACCTGGCAGAACTACGCCGTCAAGGCGTGGCCGACGCTCGTGCTGGTCGACCCCGAGGGCTACGTCGTGCACGTTGCCGCTGGTGAGGGCCATGTCGAGGCGCTCAGGACGATCATCGGGGAGCTGGTCGCCGAGCACGACGAGAAAGGCACGCTGCACCGCGGCTCCGGGCCGTACCGGGCACCGGAACCGGCGAGCACCACGCTGCGCTTCCCCGCCAAGGCGATCGTCACCCCGAGCGGCACGATCCTGGTCAGCGACTCGGCGCACCACAGCATCGTCGAGCTCGAGGCGGACGGCGAGACCGTCGTCCGGCGCATCGGCACCGGCGAGCGCGGCAGGCAGGACGGCCTGAACCCGTCCTTCTCCGAGCCTGCGGGCCTCACGCTCGTCCCCGGCACCAACAACGTCGTCGTCGCCGACACGGTCAACCACCTCCTGCGCGGCCTCGACCTGGACACGGGCGAGGTCACGACGCTGGCCGGCACCGGTGAGCAGTGGCGCGACGGCGAGACCGACGGGCCGGCCGACAAGATCGACCTCACCAGCCCGTGGGACGTCGCCTGGTGGAACGGCGGCGTCGCCATCGCCATGGCCGGCAACCACACGCTGGGCTTCTACGACCCCGCGGACAACACCGTCCGCCGCCTCGCCGGCACAACCGTCGAGGGCATCAACGACGGACCGGCCGCGGAGGCGTTCTTCGCCCAGACGTCCGGACTCGCTGCCGACGGCGACCGGCTCTGGATGGTCGACTCCGAGACCAGCGCGTTGCGGTTCCTGGAGAACGGCGAGGTCACCACGGTCATCGGCAAGGGCCTGTTCGCGTTCGGGCACAAGGACGGCGACGCGGAGAGCGCGCTTCTGCAGCACCCGTTGGGCGTCACTGTCCTCGACGACCACTCCGTCGTCATCAGCGACACCTACAACAACGCCGTCCGCCGCTACGACCCCGAGACGAACACGTTGAGCACCATCGCCACGGACGTCGCCGAGCCGTCCGACGCGCTGGTCGTCGACAACGAGCTCGTCGTGGTCGCGTCCGCCGCCCACCGGCTCGAACGCTTCTCCGCCGCCGCCACCAAGATCGACGGTGAGGCCCACCAGGTGAAGCGGCCGTCCACCGACATCGCGCCGGGGCAGGTCGAGCTCGCCGTCGTGTTCACGCCGCCGACCGGGACGAAACTGGACGAAAGGTACGGCCCCTCAACGCGTTTGGAGATCACCAGCTCCCCGCCGGAGCTGATCCTGGAGGGCGCGGGCGTCACCACCGAACTGGTACGGGCGTTGCGGATCAACGATTCCGTCACGAACGGGGTTCTGCACGTCGTAGCGCAGGCCGCCAGTTGCAGTGACGATCCTGCCGACGAACACCCGGTCTGCCGCCTGACCAGGCAGGACTGGGGAGTCCCCGTTCGAGTGGTTGCCGATGCACCTACCCGCCTGCCGTTGCTCATGGGCGGCATGGACGAAGGTCATCAGCAGGGCACGTAGACTCTGCTGGTGCCTGATGTCAAGCTCGAGATCCAGATGCTGTACGACCGCGTCATGGTGCGCATCTCGCCGGAGGACGGCGAGCGGCGGTCCAGCGGTGGCATCGTGATCCCCGCTACGGCCCAGATGGCGAAGCGGTTGGCGTGGGGCGATGTGTTCGGAGTCGGTACCAGCGTGCGCCACGTGAAGGTCGGCGACCGGGTGATGTTCAACCCGGAGGACCAGCTCGAGGTCGAGGTGCAGGGCACCACCTACCTCGTGATGAGGGAGCGCGATCTGCACGCGGTTGCGACGGAGCTCACCGAGCACGGTACTGGGCTGTACCTATGAGCCGCCGGTTCGTGATCTGCGCCTGATAGCTACACCACATACGCCGCCTCAGGAGAGACAGGGCAACGGGGAGAGCTGTGCCGTACGACGCTGACAAGACGAGAGCGATGCCGCCGGTCGGTCCTGGTGGCACGGCCTCCGAGCAGACTGCCAAGATCAACCCGGTCCAGGTGGACGCCTCGACTGCGGCGTGGCCGTCCGAGGAACCGGACACCAACGAGCCGACCGTCTCCGCGGCCGTGCCCGGTGTCGGCTTCCCGGCCGGCGAGGACGCCACCGAGTACATGCGGCCGGTGACGCCGCCCGCGCCCCGGCCGGAGGACTCCGGCGTCTACGGACCCGTGATGATCGAGCCGGGCGAGGACGAGGCGGGGCCGAAGAACTCGAGGAAGAAGGCGCTGATCGTGGCCGCGGCCGTGGTCGGCGCGTTCGGCCTGCTCTGGGGCCTCGACATCCTCGTCTCGAGCGGCAACGTCCCGCGCGGCGTGACCGTGGCGGGCGTCGACGTCGGCGGCATGAGCCACGAAGACGCCGAGAAGAAGCTCCGCGACGAGATCGGCCCGCGCCTGAGCAAGCCGGTCGCGCTCAAGGCCGGCGACGTCACGGCCGAGCTCGACCCGCAGGCGGCGGGTCTGGAGCTCGACTGGGACAGCACGATCAACCGCGCCGGCAGCCAGCCGCTCAGCCCGATCACGCGCGTCACGTCGTTCTTCACGAGCCACGAGGTCGGCGTCGCGACGAAGGCCGACGACGCGAAGGTCTCCGGCGCGCTCGAGGCCCTGCGCCCGAAGCTCGACCACGAGCCGATCGAGGGCAGCATCAAGTTCGAGGGCGCGAAGCCCGTCGCCGTTGACCCGCACGACGGCCAGAAGCTCAAGGCCGAGGAGGCCGCGGGCGCGGTCATCTCGAACTGGGCCTCCGGCAGCCCCGTCGACGTTCCGATGGACTTCACCCCGGTCAAGACCACCAAGGAGGGCGTCGAGAAGGCGCTCAACGACGTCGTCAAGACGGCGGTGTCCGGCCCGGTCAAGATCAAGGGCGAGGGCAAGGACGCGGACCTCAACCCCGAGCAGATCGGCGCCACGCTGGCGTTCGCGCCTGGTGACGGTGGCGCGCTGAACGTCGCGGTCAACAAGGACAAGCTCGTCGAGGTGGCCGCTCCGCAGCTCAAGGACACGGTCAAGCAGGGCAAGGACGCCGAGATCGTCTTCGAGGGCGGCAAGCCGACCGTCAAGGAGTCGGTGGACGGCCTCGACCTCGACTGGGACAAGAACCTCCAGCCGTACCTGGACACGCTGAAGAAGTCCGACGCGCGCGAGGTCAAGTTCGAGTACAAGCACACGCCTGCCAAGGTCACGACCGAGCAGGCGAACAAGATGGGCATCAAGGAGGTCATCGGCGAGTTCCAGACCGGTGGCTTCGCCGCTGCCTCCGGCGTCAACATCCGGGTCGTGGCCGAGAAGGTCAACGGCGCGATCGTGAAGCCCAAGGAGACCTTCAGCCTCAACAAGTACACCGGCCCCCGCGGCACCCCGCAGGGCTACGTCGAGGCGGGCATCATCGAGAACGGCATCCCCGGCATGGCGGTCGGTGGCGGCATCTCGCAGTTCGCGACCACGCTCTACAACGCCTCGTACTACGCGGGCATGAAGGACGCGGGCCACAAGGAGCACAGCTACTGGATCACGCGGTACCCGAAGGGCCGCGAGGCCACCGTGTTCATGGACGGCGCGGGCAACAGCCTGATCGACATCGCGTTCACGAACCCGGACGACACGGGCGTCGCGATCCAGACGATCTGGACCGGCTCGACGATCACCATCCGGCTCTGGGGCACCAAGAACTACGACGTCACCGGCTCGACCAGCGGTGAGTTCAACCCCACGCAGCCGCAGGAGAAGAAGGTCAGCAAGGCCGGCTGCGCGCCGAGCAACGGCGCCCCCGGCTTCTCGGTGACGGACACCCGGACGATCAAGGACCGCCGCAGCGGTCAGTCCCGCAGCGAGTCGCGGACGGTCAGGTACGACCCGCAGTTCAAGATCATCTGCGAGCCGCCGCCCGGCGGCTGAGCCGAAACTCGGGATTCACAGTGGCCATGAGCGGGTAGTCACCCGTTCGTGGCCACTGTTGCGCATCAGGCGCGAAGACACCCCGTCGTCCAGACGCTGGGGCGGGTGGGGATGGTTGTGTACGGGGCGGTCCACGTTCTCATCGCGTGGCTGGCGCTCCAGGTCGCGTTCGGTGGAGACGCCAAGCGGACGGATTCGAAGGGCGCGCTGACCGAGCTCGCGGACGGCGGCGCCTGGCTCCTGTGGACCGTGGCGATCGGCCTGGTCTTCTTCGCGATCTGGCAGCTGATCCTGGCCTTCGTGGGCTACACCTACATCGGCAAGCAGCGCAAACGCATCTCGAAGCGCATCGGTTCCGCCGCGCGCGCCATCACCGCCGGCGGTATCGCGTTCGGTGCCTTCAAGTACGCCACCAGCGGCAGCAGCGGCAGTCAGACGGACCAGAACCAGGAGCTGACCGCGCAGGTGCTCGGCTGGCCCGGCGGCCAGTGGATCGTCGGTGCCGTCGCGATCGGCGTGATCGCCATCGCGGGCGTGATCGCCTACAAGGGCTTCAAGAAGTCCTTCGAGAAGGACCTCGACATGAGCCGTGTGCCGTCGTGGGTCGAGCCCGTCGGCCGGATCGGCTGGATCGGCAAGGGCGTCGCGTACGGCGTGATCGGCGTCCTCGTCGGACTGGCCGCGATCAACGCCGACCCGGAGCAGGCCGGCGGCATGGACAAGGCGCTGCACACGCTGGTGGCCCAGCCCTACGGCATGTTCCTGCTCAGCGCGGTCGCGATCGGCATCGCGGCGTTCGGCGTCTACTGCTTCGTGGCCGCGCGGGCTCTGAAGGAGTGAACCTCAGAGCGTGACCCCGTCGTGCTGCTTCTCCGGCGACGAAGACGGCCCCCACACCTCGGGCAGGAGGTGCGGGGGCCGTCTTCGTCGAGGCGCTTAGAAAACGCTCTCGTCGATGTCCATCAGCGAGTCGTCCGTGGACTCCGCGATCTTGCGGCGGGCGGTGAGCTCCGGCAGCACGTTCTTCGCGAAGAACGACGCCACGGCGACCTTGCCCTCGTAGAACGCCTTGTCCTTGGCCGACACCGTGCCGCCGAGCTTCTGCAGCGCGACCTCGGCCTGACGCAGCAGCAGCCAGCCGACGAGCACGTCACCCGCGGTCATCAGCAGGCGAACCGAGTTCTGGCCCACCTTGTAGAGGTTGCGGACGTCCTCCTGCGAGGTGGTCAGGAAGCCGACCAGCGAGCCGAGCATGCCCTGCAGGTCCTCGAGACCCTGCTTGAGCAGCGCGCGCTCCTCCTTCAGCCGGCCGTTGCCGCCCTCGTTGTCGAGGAACGACTGGATCTCGCCGTTGATGAAGCCGAGCGCCTGGCCCTTGTCGCGGATGATCTTGCGGAAGAAGAAGTCCAGCGACTGGATGGCCGTCGTGCCCTCGTACAGGGAGTCGATCTTCGAGTCGCGGATGTACTGCTCGATCGGGTACTCCTGCAGGAAGCCCGAGCCGCCCAGCGTCTGCAGCGACTGCGCCAGCTGCTCGTACGCGCGCTCCGAGCCGACGCCCTTGACGATCGGCAGCAGCAGGTCGTTGACCTTGGCCGCGAGCTTGGCGTCGTCGCCGCCGAGCATCACCTTGTCCTGGAACGTCGCGGTGTACAGGTACACGGCGCGCAGGCCCTCGGCGTACGCCTTCTGCAGCATCAGGCTGCGGCGGACGTCCGGGTGGTTGGTGATGGTGACGCGCGGGGCGGTCTTGTCCGTCATGCGCGTGAGGTCGGCGGACTGGACGCGCTCCTTGGCGTAGGACAGCGCGTTCAGGTAGCCGGTCGACAGCGTCGCGATGGCCTTGGTGCCGACCATCATGCGGGCGTACTCGATGACGTCGAACATCTGCGCGATGCCGTCGTGCACCTCGCCCAGCAGCCAGCCCTTGGCGGGCGTGCCGTGCTGGCCGAACGTCAGCTCGCACGTGGTGGACGCCTTGATGCCCATCTTGTGCTCGACGTTGGTGACGAAGGCGCCGTTGCGCTCGCCCAGCTCACCGGTCTGCGGGTCGAAGTGGAACTTCGGCACGAGGAACAGCGACAGGCCCTTGGTGCCCGGCCTAACCTCGACGCCTTCGCCCTCGGGACGCGCGAGCACCATGTGCATGATGTTCTCGGTGATGTCCTGGTCGGCCGAGGTGATGAAGCGCTTCACGCCCTCGATGTGCCAGGAGCCGTCGTCCTGCTTGATGGCCTTGGTGCGGCCGGCACCGACGTCCGAACCCGCGTCCGGCTCGGTCAGCACCATCGTGGCGCCCCAGCCGCGGTCGATCATCAGCTGCGCCCAGTGCTGGTCGCGCTCGGTGCCGTTGTTGTAGACGACCGTCGCGAAGCTCGGGCCCGCGAGGTACATGTAGATCGGGGGGTTCGCGCCGAGGATCAGCTCGGACGCGGCCCACGCGACCGAGGGCGGCGTGCCGAAGCCGCCGAGCTCCTCCGGCAGGAACATGCGATACCACTCGCCGTCCCACACGGCCTTGTACGACTTCTTCAGCGACTCCGGCAGGGTCGCCGAGAACGTCGCCGGGTCGTACTTCGGCGGGTTGCGGTCGGCGTCGGCGAACGAGTCCGCGAGGGGACCCTCCGCCAGCGTCTTCATCTCGGCCAGAACGCCGCGCGCGGTGTCCTCGTCGGACTGCTCGAACGGCCCCTTGCCGAGGTGGTCCTGCACGTTGAAGACCTCGAACAGGTTGAACTCGAGATCCCGGACGTTGCTCTTGTAGTGGCCCATCTCGTCAGCTCACTCCTCAGGGTCGGGGCGGATCGCCTACTGACCGGTAACAACAGGGTATTACTCGACAGTAACCCCGGCAAGGCCGTCCACCCACTGGTGGCGAACCAGACAGTCCTCCGAGTGACCTGAATCGGGCATGAGCGCCGGTCAGACCCGTACCGGGCGCTCGGGCACCATTTCGAGCAACGCGGGGTTCGTGCGCGCGGCCAGGTCGGCTGCGCGGGGCAGCATGACCGATTCGTACGCCCGGACACCGTCTCGGACGCCGTGTTCGACGATCGCGAGCGCCAGATCCGCCGCGTCCTGCATCGCCAGGTTCGCCCCGACGCCCAGCGGCGGCTGGAGGTGTGCGGCATCGCCGAGCAGCGTCACGCCGGGCGTGTGCTCCCACGTGTGCGGCACGGGCAGCGAGTACAGCGGCCGGTGGGTCGGCTCGCCGAGGAGGAACGCCGTCAGGTCGGGGTGCCAGTCCGCGAAGAGGTCGAGCAGGTCGGTGGTGGAAGGCCTCCACTCCTCGCTCGCGCGCAGGCACGCGTACGCGCGTATGTGGTCGGCGCTGTTGCGCTGGGCGCACAGCATCAGTCCCTCGTGCTCGGCCATCATCGTGCCCTGGCCGGTGATGTCGAGCAGGCGCTCGGCGCCGTCGTGCCGGGTCTCGACGAACATCACGCCGGTGTACAGCGGCACGGCGTCCGACACCGCGGGGCGCACCCGCGACCACGCGCCGTCCGCGCCGATGACCAGGTCGAACTCCTTCTTCGAGCCGTCGAGGAAGGTGACCTCGCCCGGCGCGGCGGAGGCGACGCCGAGTCCCCACGCGACCGTGCCCGGCCGCAGCGAGCCGAGCAGGAGGCCGCGGAGCTGGCCGCGGTCGATCTCGGGGCGGAAGTCGCCCTCCGCCGGTTCGTGCTCGACCAGCTCCGCCGTGGCGTGGTCGACCCTGCGCTGCTCCTGGCCCTCGACGCGGGCGAGCGCGCGCCACTCGTCGTGGAGACCGGCGGCGCGGACGGCCTCCTGGCCGCTGCCGGCGTGCAGGTCGATGGTGCCGCCCTGCTGGCGGGCGTCCGGCGAGCTCTCGCGCTCGAAGACGGTGACGTTCTCGAACCCGTGCAGCTGGAGGACGCGGGCGCAGGTGAGGCCACCGATTCCGGCCCCTGCGATGGCGATGTGCGGTGTGGTCATGGCTCCATGAAAGCGTACCGACTTGAAAAGTGCAACCGCTACACTTTTGAACCTGCTCAACTCATGAGGTATGGTCGGGTGGTGACCGAGCTCGGCCGCCGGGAGCGGAAGAAGCTGCAGACGCGTCAGTCGATCGCCGACGCGGCGACCAGGCTGTTCCTGGAGCGCGGGTTCGACGAGGTGGGCGTGAAGGAGGTCGCCGACACGGCGGACGTGTCGGTGACGACGTTGTTCAAGCACTTCCCCAGCAAGGAGGCGCTGGTCTTCGACGAGGACCAGGCGCAGGAGGCCGCGCTGGTCGAGGTGGTGCGCAACCGGGAGGGCAGGTCGATCCCGATGGCGTTGCGCGACCACTTCGTCGCGGCGGCGCGGGGGCACGCCGACCACCCGCAGTTCGAGGTCTTCCAGCGGCTGGTGATCGAGACGCCGGCGTTGCGCGACTACGGGCACCGGATGTGGACGCGGCACCAGACCGCGCTGGCGCAGGCCATCGCGGAGGAGGTCGGCGCACCGGAGGACGACGTTCGGTGCGCGGCGCTGGCCAGGTTCGCGCTGGAGGCCAGGGACGTGATCTTCGACCGCGCCGACCGCGAGCGGGCGGCCGACGAGGTCTTCGGCTTACTCGAGCGCGGATGGGCCGCCGAGCAGCAGTCCTGACCGGTAAGCCAGCGACACGGCGTGCGTCCGGTCGCGAGCGCTGAGCTTGCGCAGGATGCCCTTCACGTGGGTCCGCACGGTCTCCACGGACACGACGAGCTCGTCCGCGACCCGTTGGTTCTCCAGCCCTTCCGCGATCAGTGTGAGCACCTCGTACTCGCGCCGGGTCAGCGTGGGGCGTTCCTTGGCCCGCAGGTCGGGGTGCACGAACCCGCGGGAACGACAGGTCTCGGCGATCACCCGCAGGATCTCGCCCGGCTGGGCGCTGCGGGAGACGACGCTGCGGACGCCCGCGTCCATCGCGGTGGTCATGTAGTTGCCGTGCGCGTGGGCGTCGCGGACGAGCCCGATGATCATCAGCGCCGGGTCGCGGTCGACGAGCAGCCGGGCGAGGTGGCCTGCCGGGTCGAGCAGGGAGTCGACCAGCAGGAGGTCGGGCCGCAGCCGCGCGTGCATGCGCACGGCGGAGTGCAGGTCACCCGTCGAGCCCAGCCAGCGCAGGCCGGGGGTGCGCCTGACCAGCGACCACAGGCCCTCGCGGTACAGCGGTACGGGGTCGATCAGCGCGACGCCGGGAGCAGGCCGGCCTGGCGGGAGCATCAGCACCTCCGTTCGTGCTTCCAGACGAGTGACGTCGTTCCCTCGGACGCGTGACGCCGCTCTGGCTGTTCAAGTAGATGAACAAGGGTCACAAACGTGATTCAAGACTGGCGTAGGTCTTCCGCCCCACCGCAACAGTCTCGTAAGACCTACGTCACATATCCCGTGCGGATGTGCCAGGTTCCGCCGCCCGAGGCCTGGTGCTCTCGCGGGCACACGTGTGTGCACACGCCGCAGGAGGTCACATGGGCACCCTCGACTGGGTAGTCGTCGTCGGCTACTTCTTCGTGATGGTCGCGATCGGGCTCTGGTCACGCGGGCGGGTCCAGAACATCGCCGACTTCTTCACCGCGGGCGGCAAGATGCCGTGGTGGTTGTCGGGCATCTCCCACCACATGTCGGGTTACAGCGCGGTCATGTTCGTCGCGTTCGCGTCCGAGGCCTACCGGCTCGGCCTGACGGTCTACGTGTGGTGGTCGCTGACCATCGGCATCGGTGTCGGCATCGGCGCGTTCCTCTTCGCGCCGCGGTGGAACAGGTTGCGCTCCAAGCACAACGTCGCCTCACCGCTCGAATACCTGGCCAAGCGCTACAACCTGCCCACCCAGCAGGTCATGGCCTACGCGGGGGCGCTGCTCAAGGTCGTCGACATCGCCGCGAAGTGGGCGGCCGTGTCGATCCTGCTCCGCGGCTTCGCGGGCGTCCCGATCACGTGGGGAATCATCATCATCGGCCTGGTCACGATGGTGTACTCGGTGCTCGGCGGCCTCTGGGCCGACGCGCTCACCGACTTCGGCCAGTTCGTCATCCAGGCGGCGGCGGGCTTCGCGATGTTCTTCGCCGTCGCCGGCCGCCTCGGCTGGGGCTTCCCCGCGACGATCTGGGACAAGCTGCCGGAGAGCCACAGCGACCCGCTCGCCGGTCCGTACACCTCGACGTTCCTGATGGCGCTCTTCCTGATCAAGACGCTCGAGTACAACGGCGGCATGTGGAACCTGGCGCAGCGCTACATGGCCGCGCCGTCCGGCTTCGCGGCCAAGCGCTCCGCCCTGCTGTCGTCCGCGCTGTGGCTGGTCTGGCCGCTCGTGCTGTTCTTCCCGATGTGGGCGGCGCCACTGATCGTGCCCGGCCTCGAAGGCGCCCAGGCGGAGAACGCCTACATCGAGATGGGCAAGGAGATGCTGCCCGCGGGCATGATCGGCCTGGTACTGGCCGGCTTCTTCTCGCACACCATGGCGATGGTCTCGTCCGACGCCAACGTCATCGCCGCCGTGATCAACCGCGACATGCTGCCCCACCTGTGGAAGAAGGTGAAGTCGTTCTCCGCGGACAACCAGCTCCTGCTGGCCCGCGTGACGACGTTCGCGTTCATCGGCATCAGCATGATCATCGCCATCGCCTCCGGCGGCCAGGGCTTCGTCCTCAAGGTCGTGGTCGACCTGGTCGCGGCGACGATGGGCCCGATCGCGATCCCGTTGATGCTCGGCCTGCTCCCGTGGTTCCGCAAGATCGGCTCCACGGCGGCCATCGCCTCGGTCGTGGGCGGCCTCGGCATGTGGGCGTTCCTCTACGTCGAGCAGATGAACAAGGCCGCCTGGGTCACCAAGGGCGTGCTCGTGTCGTGGCCGTTGATGCTGTCGCTGGTCCTCTACCTGGCCATCGGCTTCCTGAAGAAGGAGCCCTCGACCGAACGCGACGTCCTGCTCGACTCGCTCAACTCCGATGAGCCAGAGCAGGAGAAGGTGAAGGCGTAACAACCCGCTCGTTCCGCATGATCCTCGCGGCGGCGCACCCGAACAGGGTCGCCGCCGCGAGCCACACGTAGGGCATCGGCGTACCGGTGTAGGCCTGCGCGCTGGTCGCGAGCACCACCGTGGCACCCGCGACGAGCCCGGTCGTGTGAGTCACGGGCATGGAGCTCTTCAGCACGGTGAAGAGGGCAACGGGCACGAGCAGGAACCCGTAGGCCAGCAGGCGCGTGAGCAGGTTGGCGCTCTCGGTGAGCTCGTACCGAAGCGCCGGCACGGCGAGCAACGTGAGAACCACGCCCAACCCGAGCCCGACCGCGAGACTCAGCAGCACGGTGAGCCCTTGCCTCGTACGCGTCATGCGTTACAAGACGCGTATGTCACCCGATGGTTGTCGTGGCGTGCGTCATCGTCACGAGACTCTTGTTCCTCATGCATGCACAGTGGATGCATGGGTAAGTGGCGTCCCGCAGACGATGCCGAACTGGCCACGGGCTGGCGGCTCTGGCTGGAGCTGAGCGACAAGGTGTGGCCGGACCCGTCGTGGGACGGCACACCGGCCGACGCCATCCGCCAGGTGCGCTCACTGCTGGCGGTGTGCGAGTCCATCCGCACCGATTACCTCGCCGAGACCCCGACCCCGTCCACCGCCCTGCTGCAACTCCTCCAGTCGATGGCTTTCGTCGCCTCGTTCCCGGTCGACCTGTGGCACGACGACACGCACCCGCTGGACGTGGAACGCGCCGAGCTGCTGCACGGCGACCTCGCGTCGTTCGCCGACCACGTCGCCGGGGTGCGGGCGGCGCTGGCGCAGGGCGGTGGCTGGGTGGAGCTGGACCGGCGGCCGTGGGGCCTGCCGGTCGACTGATGAGGTCGTAGGTTGTCTGGCAACTCCTGCCAGGCTGCCAGACAGATGTAGTCATTTTTTTAAAGCGAGTTGTGCCGCAGCATGACTGACCAGATCCGTGAGACGTCTGGGCGCACCGAAGTCAGCGAGGCGTACCTCCACGAGGATGAGCGGCAGGCCGGTTGGCACGTCGTCCAGTGTTGCGCCCGGTGCGCGCTTGCTCGAGAGAGCAATCGGCTGACTCGGCCCGGATACGACGAAGGCCCCAGCCAACCGGCTGGGGCCTTCGCGTGGAGCGGGTGACGGGAATCGAACCCGCCTCTACAGCTTGGGAAGCTGTCGTTCTACCAATGAACTACACCCGCATGAGCAAGCTCGTAGGCGATCATACACAGCCCGGCAACGCGACGTCTCACGCCGCATCTCACAACGCCGGTCTGTGGTGGCGGCTGGCCAACGCCGCCAACTCCGTTAGCCTGTCCGGGTGCTGCTGAGTGACCAGGATCTGCGCAAAGAGGTCGAGTCCGGCCGGCTCGTCCTCGACCCCTTCGACGTCGAGATGCTCCAGCCGAGTAGCATCGACGTGCGACTGGACCGGTTCTTCCGGGTCTTCAACAACACGAAGTACACGCACATCGACCCCGCCCAGCAGCAGGACGACCTCACCAGCATGGTCGAGGCGGCCGAGGGCGAGCCGTTCGTGTTGCACCCCGGCGAGTTCGTGCTCGGCTCCACCTACGAGATGGTGACGTTGCCGGACGACCTGGCCGGGCGGCTCGAGGGCAAGTCCAGCCTCGGGCGGCTCGGGTTGCTGACGCACTCGACGGCCGGGTTCATCGACCCCGGGTTCTCCGGGCACATCACGCTGGAGCTGTCCAACGTGGCGAACCTGCCGATCACGTTGCACCCCGGCATGAAGATCGGCCAGCTCTGCCTGTTCAAGCTGTCGAGCCCGGCGGAGCACCCGTACGGCTCGAAGCAGGCCGGCAGCCGGTACCAGGGGCAGCGCGGGCCCACGCCGAGCCGGGCCTACCTCAACTTCCACCGCACCGACACGCGCCGCTAGAAGCCGTAGCGTTCCAGCACGCGGCGGCGCAGGTCCGGGTCGGAGCGCGGCACGGGTTCGAGGAAGATCTCGTCCAGGTCCTTGAACTCGTCGCGGAGCTCGGCGGAGATGCGCACGCAGGCGTGCTCCAGTTCCGCGGCCGTCAGGTTGTCGTCGAAGTCGAGCCTCGCGCACAGCAGCACGCGGTCGGTGCCGATCAGCATCGTCAGCACGTCGACCACGGCGTCGACCTCCGGCACCTCGCCGAGGCGCTTCCAGATCGCCTTCACCACCACGGGGTCCGCCTGGCGGCCGATGAGCAGGCCTCGGTTCGTGCGGGCGAGGATGTAGGCCACGACGGCGAGCAGCACGCCGATGGCGAGTGAGGCCAGGCCGTCCCACAGCGACGAGCCGGTCAGCTGGTGCAGGCCCAGGCCAGAGAAGGCGAGGACCAGGCCGATCAGGGCCGCGGAGTCCTCCAGGAACACCGTCTTCACGGTCGGGTCGTCGGACACGCGCAGGTAGTCCCAGAAGCCGCGGCCGTGCGCCGCCGACTCGGAACGCACCTGCCGGAACGCCTGCGTCCACGACACGGACTCCAGTGCGAAGGCCAGGCCCAGGACGATGTAGCCGACCAGCGGGCAGGTTTGTTCCTCCGGCTCGCCGAAGACGGTGCGGAAGCCCTCGTAGAACGCGAACATCGCGCCGGAGGCGAAGATCGAGACGGCCGCCAGCAGCGACCAGAAGTAGCGCTCCTTGCCGTAGCCGAACGGGTGGCGGCGGTCGGCGGGGCGGTCGGAGCGGCGCAGGGCCGTCAGCAGGAGCGCCTCGGTGAACGTGTCGGCGACCGAGTGGGCCGCCTCGGAGAGGATCGCCGCCGATCCGGTCAAAACGCCCGCGATGGCCTTCGTGATGGCGATGGCCAGGTTGACCAGCAGCGCGAGGACGACGGTGAGGGTGCTCTCGCCCGATCCCGAGGGCTTTTCGCTCATGGTGATCAGCGTAGGCCGGGAGGCTCGTGGCAACCGTCCACTACTGCATTCGAGTGACATTCGCGGGGTCGAGCAACATCCGCGGGGGCTGGGGTGTCTTAAGGCTGGGATCCGCTCCGGGGGGACGCTGATCACCAGGGGGTAAGTCGGAACGGCCCGCGTCCGGGAGAGACGCGGGCCGTTCTGCGTCACGGGGAAGTCGCGGCTCCGGCGATCTTCGTGGCACGCCGCCGCCGGTCCTGACCACACAGGACTCGCCACGGCTAGTCTGCGCGGCATGGGCATCTTGGTGCATGTGCTGCTGACCGCGGTGGCGGTCTGGGTGTCGACCGCCCTCCCCGGCATCGACCTGGGCGAGGGCACCACCGGCTCGAGAATCCTCACGCTGATCGGCGTGGCGGTGATCTTCGGTCTGGTGAACGCGGTCGTGAAGCCGCTCGTGAAGTTCTTCGGCTGCCTGTTCTACCTGGTCACGCTCGGTCTGATCGGGCTCGTCGTGAACGCGCTGCTGTTCATGTTCACCGGGTGGATCGCCGAGCAGCTCGACCTGCCGTTCCGCGTCGACGGCTTCTGGCCCGCGTTCTGGGGCGCGATCATCGTCGCCCTGACCGGCTGGCTGCTGAACGTGATCTACGACAAGGTCACCGACAACGACTGACGCAGCAGCAGAAAGCCCCTCGGTCCACACCGGACCGAGGGGCTTTCTCGTGTGAAGCTCAGGCCTTCGCCTTGTCCTCGTCCGGCAGCGGCGTGCCGGTCGGGACCTCGTCGGTCGGCGTGTCCTTCTTCTCCGTGCCGCGTCGCACGGACTCCAGCAGCATCTGCGCCACGTCCACGACCTCGACGTGCGCGCCCGCCTGGCCGTCGGACTGACGCGCGGTCACGCCGTCGGTCAGCATCACGCGGCAGAACGGGCAGCCCGTCGCGATCTTCGACGGCGCGGTGCCGAGCGCCTCGTCCACGCGGTCGAGGTTGATGCGCTTGCCGATCCGCTCTTCCATCCACATCCGCGCGCCGCCGGCACCGCAGCACATCGAGCGCTCCTCGTGCCGCGGCATCTCGCGCAGCTTCGCGCCCGACGCGCCGATGAGCTCACGCGGTGCCTCGTAAACCTTGTTGTGGCGGCCCAGGTAGCACGGGTCGTGGTACGTGACGTCCTCGGTGACCGGCGCGACCGGCACCAGGCGGCGTTCGCGCACCAGCTTGTTCAGCAGCTGCGTGTGGTGCACGACCTCGTACGTGCCGCCGACCGACGGGTACTCGTTGGCCAGCGTGTTGAAGCAGTGCGCGCACGTCACGACGATCTTGCGCTGACCGGCGGGCCGGTCCTCGAACACCGAGTTGAGCACCTCGACGTTCTGCTGCGCGAGCATCTGGAACAGGAACTCGTTGCCGGCGCGGCGGGCAGGGTCACCGGTGCAGGTCTCCTCCGGGCCGAGCACGGTGTACTTCACGTCCGCGGTGTGCAGCAGCTCGGCGACGGCGCGCGTCGTCTTCTTGGCGCGGTCCTCGAACGCACCGGCGCAGCCGACCCAGAACAGGTACTCCGCGTCGCCCAGCTCGCCGTCGAACACCGGCACCTCGAAGTCGAGGCCCTCGGTCCACGCGAGGCGGTCCTTGGCGTTCTGGCCCCACGGGTTGCCCTTGTTCTCCAGGTTCTTGAACATCCCGCCGAGCTCGGTCGGGAAGTTCGACTCGATCAGCACCTGGTAGCGGCGCATGTCGACGATGTGGTCGACGTGCTCGATGTCGACGGGGCACTGCTCGACGCACGCGCCGCAGGTCGTGCACGACCACAGCACCTCGGGGTCGATGACGCCGAGCTCGTCCGGTCCGCCGACCAGCGGGCGCTCGGACTCCGCCATCGCCAGCACGTCGATCGACTCGAGGCGCTTCTTGTAGTCCTCGTACTTGTCCTCGACCAGGCCGACCTCGTCGCCCGCCATGTCGCGCGAGCCGCCGGCCAGCAGGTAGGGCGCCTTGGCGAACGCGTGGTCGCGCAGCTGCGTGATGACCATCTTGGGGGACAACGGCTTGCCGGTGTTCCAGGCGGGACACTGCGACTGGCAGCGGCCGCACTCGGTGCACGTGGAGAAGTCGAGCCAGCCCTTCCAGCTGAAGTCCTCGACCTTGCCGACGCCGAACACGTCCTTGTCCGGGTCGGCCTCCTCGAGGTCCAGGACCTGGCCGCCGGACATCATCGGCTTGAGCGCGCCCAGTGCGACGCCGCCGTCGTCCTCGCGCTTGAAGTAGATGTTGAAGAACGCCGAGAACCGGTGCCAGGCGACGCCCATCGTGAGGTTCCGGCCGACGACGACCAGCCAGATCATGCCGCTCAGCAGCTTGACCAGCGCCATCACCGACACCCAGATGGGCGCGGAGGGCAGGATCTGCGCGAGCGGCTGCGTCACGAACGACGTCCACAGCGGCGCGTCCTCGAGACCGCTCGACTGCTTGAAGGCCTTGACCAGGAGGATGCCGAGGCCCTCGATGACCACGACCGCCTCGACGAAGTAGGCGGAGCGGAAGCTCGACCCGGCGAAGCGGGAGATCCGGTCGGCCCGGCGCGGGTGGTTGAGCTGGCGGATGATCGCGAGCGCCACACCGCCGACGACGGTGCCGAGGCCCAGCAGCTCGACCAGCAGCAGCCAGATCGACCACGTGCCGATGACCGGCCAGTGGAAGTGCGGGTCGAACACCTCGCCGTAGGCCTCGAACAGGACGGCGGAGCCGATGAGGAAGCCCCACATCACCATCCAGTGCCACGGGGCGACCGAACGGAACTTGGCCATCCGCGTGTGCGCGACGAACTCGACGACCATCGTCTTCAGACGCGGCCAGAACGGCCCGAAGCGGGTCCCGTCCGGCTGACCGAGCCGGATGATCTTGATCATCTTCCAGACGCCGGTGACGAACACGCCCCAGGCGACGACGCTCACCGCTACGGCGACGAGTCCGAGAACCAGCTGGAGGGTCATGGCGGGAGTCTAGGACAGGTTACTCCTGAGTAACCACTTGGACGTGGCCGGTGTCTCCCCGCGTACCGGTCAAGATTCCACATCTTGATCGAAAACTTATGGAACAATCGTTCAGGTAGTTCGTCCAAACCCCTGGAGTCCACCGTGTTGTACGTGTATCTGGCCGCGGCGATCGTGGCCGAGATCGCCGCTACGGTGTCGTTGAAGCTTTCCGAGGGATTCACCAGACTGTGGCCGTCGGTCGTGGTCGTCATCGGATACGCCATCGCCTTCACGGCACTTTCGCGCGCGTTGAAGTTGGGTATGCCCGTGGGCGTCGCCTATGCCGTGTGGTCGGCTATCGGTGTCGCGTCCGTGGCGATCATCGGCTGGCGGTTCCTCGGCGAGACCCTCAACCCCACGATGGTCGTCGGCCTGGTCCTGATCATCGGAGGCGTGGTGACGCTCGAGCTCGGGAGGACGCACTGACCGCGGTAATGGAGCCCCAGAAGGTGGACGGCCGCAAGGCGCGGGGCGAGAAGAAGCGCCGGGCGATCATCGAGGCGACCCTGCGCGTGATCGAACGCGACGGCATCGCCGGCGTGACCCACCGCAGTGTGGCCCGTGAGGCGGGCGTGCCGACGACGGCGCCCACCTACTACTACGCGACGCTCGACGACCTCCTGATCGCCACGCTGCTGTGGTCGGCCGAGGTGCTGTGCGACGACATGCTGCAGATCGTCGCGAGCGGCGGCAGCGCGCGGGAGATCGCGAAGGTCATCGCCAAGTCGGTCGACGAGAACCGCGGCCGCACGCTCGCCGAGTACGAGCTGTACCTGTTGGCGGGCAGGCGTCCCGAGCTGAAAGCCGCCGCACGCCGGTGGCTCGACCTCGCGGTGGAGGCGGTCCGCCCGGCCGACCCGGTGGCGTTCCGCGCGTTCCTCGCCGCGATCGACGGGCTGCTGCTCCAGGGCCTCATCGCCGACGTCGCGCCGACCGAGGACGAGCTGGAGCCAATCGTGTCCTTCTTGATCCGCGGTCGCGACGATTTCACGGCCGCCGCGAGGGAAGAATGAGGCCATGAAGTTCGCGCGAGAGGTGTCCGGCATCAGCCACGGGGTGAGCCTGGGGCTCCTCGCGGCGCTCTACGTGCGCGACTCGCTGGCGTTGTCCGTCGACGTCGAGCCGCACGTGCCCGGCCTGGAGCCGTCGTTGCCGGTGCAGGTGCCCGCGGGCGTCGACCGCGCCGCCGTGACCGCAGAGTGGCCCGGCTGGTGGGCCGACGCGCTGGTCGCGTGCACGCGCGGCGCCGAACCCGCCACCCCCGAGGACGCCGCGGCGCTGCTGACCCGCCCCGCCTGCCACGCCGCCGCGCTCGCGCTGAAGCCGGGCATCGAGGAGCTGCACCGGGTGCAGAGCCCGGCCGCGCTGCCGATCGGCGACGTGCTGCGCGGTATCGAGTCGCGCATCGGCCGGTGGGCGCAGAGCGTGGAGCTCCACATCGTCGAGGTGCCGGTCGAGGGCCTGCTCTGGGAGCGCATCGCCCCGGCGCACGTGCTGGCGTCGACGAGGTTCCTGAACGACCCGGCGCGCACGGCGCCGGCGTTGCGCGCGGTGCTCGAAGACCTCGTCTAGGTCGGGGTAGGGAGAACCCCACCCCCGCTCCGGGGGCTCACTGCCGTGTCCCTGAGCAGGCTCACCTCTACTTTTGTGGGCATGATGAGGACAGCGCTGGTGGCGTTGGTGGCGGGGACGGTGCTCACGGCGCTGACGGGCTGTGGCATCCGCATCGTGGAGTACGAGTTCTCCGACGACCACGTGGTCGGGGAGAAGATCACGTCCGTGCGTGCGCGCAACGGGTCGGGGGACGTGACGATCAGGCACCAGCAGGGCCTGGCCGAAACCAAGATCCACCGCAGGGTGCAGCACAACAAGAACAACAAGCCGAGCGGGCCCACGCACCACGTCGAGGGCACCGTGCTGGTGCTGGACTCGTGCGGGGACCACTGCGAGGCCAACTACGACGTGCTCGTGCCCTCGGCCGACATCACCGTGGTCGGCGACGTGGGGTCGGGCGACGCGGTCGTCGAGGGGGTCGCCTCCGTCGAGTACTCGACCGGCTCCGGCGACGTCACCACGCTCGACATCGCCGGGGACGTCAAGGTCAACGCCGGGTCGGGCGACTTCCGGGCCACCAGGGTCGGTGGCACCGTGACCGCCGATCTCGGTTCCGGCCGCATCGAGCTGAACACGGTGAAGGGCAAGCTGCTCGCCGTCGCGCGGTCCGGCGACATCGACGGGTCGTTCCTGAGCGGCGACGTGATCGCCGACTCCGGCTCCGGCCGGGTCGAGCTGACCATGGCGGAGCCGAGGTCCGTCCGGGCCAACAGCGGCTCCGGTGACGTCAACGTGCGGGTGCCGGGAGGTCCCTACAAGATCACCGGGAACTCGGGCAGCGGTGACCGCGACATCCACGTCGCCACCGACCCGAACGCCTCCCTCGAGCTCAACCTGACCACCGGGTCGGGAGAGGTCCGGGTGTTCGCCATCTGAGACCCGTCCGGGGGGACTGTGTCGAGGGCCACTCCACAAGGGGTGGCCCTCGGTGCGTTCTGAGGGAACAACGCGAGCTTCCCGGCCGTTGGCACAGTCAGAAAGCTTGAGTCGGGTAGGCTCAAGGTTGAGCGGATGGCAAACTTGAGCCAGCAACGCTCAACAAGTACTAGCGGAAGGAACTCCAATGGCGCGTGCAGTCGGCATCGACTTGGGGACGACCAACTCCGTCGTCGCCGTTCTCGAGGGCGGTGAGCCGACGGTCATCGCCAACTCGGAGGGCTCGAGGACGACCCCGTCCATCGTCGCGTTCGCGAAGAACGGCGAGGTCCTCGTGGGTCAGCCCGCGAAGAACCAGGCCGTCACCAACGTCGACCGCACCATCCGTTCGGTCAAGCGCCACGTCGGCACCACCTGGAAGACCGACGAGATCGACGGCAAGCAGTACACCTCGCAGGAGATCTCCGCGCGCGTGCTGATGAAGCTCAAGCGCGACGCCGAGGCGTACCTGGGTGAGGAGATCACCGACGCCGTCATCACCGTCCCGGCCTACTTCGAGGACGCGCAGCGCCAGGCCACCAAGGAGGCCGGCCAGATCGCGGGTCTCAACGTGCTCCGCATCGTCAACGAGCCGACCTCCGCCGCTCTGGCGTACGGCCTCGACAAGGGCGAGAAGGAGCAGACCATCCTGGTCTTCGACCTCGGTGGCGGCACGTTCGACGTCTCGCTGCTCGAGCTCGGCGACGGTGTGGTCGAGGTCCGCGCGACCTCCGGTGACAACCACCTCGGTGGCGACGACTGGGACCAGCGCATCGTCGACTGGCTGGTCGAGCGCTTCAAGCAGGCGAACGGCATCGACCTGACCAAGGACAAGATGGCCCTGCAGCGGATCCGCGAGGCCGCTGAGAAGGCCAAGATCGAGCTGTCCAGCTCCAGCAACGCCTCGATCAACCTGCCGTACATCACGGTCGACTCGGACAAGAACCCGCTGTTCCTCGACGAGACGCTGTCGCGCGCCGAGTTCCAGCGGATCACGAACGACCTGCTCGAGCGCACCCGCGCGCCGTTCAACAACGTGATCAAGGACGCCAACATCTCCGTCGGCGACATCGACCACGTCGTGCTCGTCGGTGGCTCGACCCGCATGCCCGCCGTCGCGGAGCTCGTCAAGGAGCTGACCGGCGGCCGCGAGCCCAACAAGGGCGTGAACCCGGACGAGGTCGTCGCCGTCGGCGCCGCCCTGCAGGCCGGTGTCCTCAAGGGCGAGGTCAAGGACGTCCTGCTGCTCGACGTCACCCCGCTGTCCCTCGGCATCGAGACCAAGGGCGGCATCATGACCAAGCTGATCGAGCGCAACACCACGATCCCGACGAAGCGCTCCGAGACCTTCACGACGGCGGACGACAACCAGCCGTCCGTGCAGATCCAGGTCTTCCAGGGCGAGCGCGAGATCGCGGCGCACAACAAGAAGCTCGGCATGTTCGAGCTGACCGGCCTGCCGCCCGCCCCCCGTGGCGTGCCGCAGATCGAGGTCACCTTCGACATCGACGCGAACGGCATCGTCCACGTGTCGGCGAAGGACCTGGGCACCGGCAAGGAGCAGTCGATGACGATCACCGGTGGCTCCGCGCTGCCGAAGGACGACATCGACCGCATGGTGAAGGACGCCGAGGCCCACGCGGAGGAGGACAAGCGCCGCCGCGAGGAGGCCGAGGTCCGCAACCAGGCCGAGACCCTCGTCTACCAGACGGAGAAGGTCGTCAAGGAGAACGACGACAAGCTCCCGGCCGAGGTCAAGGAGAAGGTCAACGCCGCCATCGCGGAGGCGACCGAGGCGCTCAAGGGCACCGACATCAACGCCATCAAGACGGCGGTCGAGAAGCTCGCGACCGAGTCCCAGGCCATCGGCCAGGCGATCTACGCCAACGCGCCGGGTGCCGCCGGTGCCGAGGCCCCTGGTGCCGACGCGCCGGGTGCCGCGGGTGCGGGCGCCAAGAAGGACGACGACGTCGTCGACGCCGAGATCGTGGACGAGGACGAGAAGAAGTGACCGAGCCGAGGCACGCCGCCCCTGACGAGGAGCAGCCTCAGGTCGTCGTGAACGACCGGCGCCGGATCGACCCCGAGACGGGCGAGGTCCGGCCGCCGGCCCACGCGGCGCCAGAGGAGGGCCTTGCCGAAGGCACTGCTCCGGTTTCCGAAGAGCCCCTGGTCGCCGAGGTCGTGGACGAGGTGGCCGCCGAGCTGAAGACCCAGCTCGACGAGCGCACCGCCGACCTGCAGCGGCTCACCGCCGAGTACGCGAACTACCGCAAGCGGGTGGAACGCGACCGCGAAGCGGTGATCAACAACGCGAAGGCGTCCGTGGCGGGCGAGCTGCTCTCGGTCCTGGACGACGTCGAGAGGGCCGCCGCGCACGGCGACCTGACCGGCGCGTTCAAGGCCGTGGCGGACAAGCTCGTGTCCACGCTGGCCAAGACCGGCCTGCAGCCGTTCGCGCACGAGGGCGAGGCGTTCGACCCGTCGGTGCACGAGGCCGTGCAGCACAGCACGTCCCCGGACGTCGACGGACCGACGGTCACCGCCGTCCTGCGCCGCGGCTACACGTTCGGCGACAAGCTCGTCCGGCCCGCGCTCGTCGCGGTGACGGACCACGAGCCGGCACCCAGTGCCGCGCCGGCTGAAGAGAACTAGGGAGGAGGAGACGTCCGGTGAGTGCTAGGGACTGGATCGAAAAGGACTTCTACCGCGAGCTCGGCGTCTCCTCCGACGCGTCGGCGGACGAGATCAAGAAGTCGTACCGCAAGCTCGCCCGCGAGCTGCACCCCGACGCCAACCCCGGCGACGCCAAGGCCGAGGCCCGCTTCAAGGCGGTCTCCGAGGCCTACGGCGTGCTGTCGGACCCGGCCAAGCGCAAGCAGTACGACGAGGCCCGCCGCCTGTTCGCGGGTGGCGGTGGCTTCCCGGGCTCCGGCGGCTTCGGTTCCGGCGGCTTCGACGTCAACGACCTGTTCGGCCGTGCCGCGCAGGGCACCGGTGGCGGCGGCCTGGGCGACATGCTCAGCGGCCTGTTCAACCGGCGTGGCGGAGCGGCGGCCGGTTCGCCGACGCGCCCGCGCCGTGGTGAGGACGTCGAGACCGACGTCCGCATCGACTTCACCGAGGCGGTGAAGGGCGCGACCGTGCCACTGCGCCTGTCGTCCCCGGCCGCCTGCACGACGTGCAACGGCTCGGGCGCCAAGCCCGGCACCACCCCGCACACCTGCGCGACGTGCTCGGGTTCCGGCCTGGTCACCCGCTCGCAGGGCGCCTTCGCGTTCAGCGAGCCGTGCCGCGACTGCCGCGGCACCGGCCGGATCATCGACGACCCGTGCCCCGAGTGCGGTGGCGACGGCGTCAGCACCCGGACCCGCACGCTGACCGTGCGGATCCCGTCGGGCGTCGACGACGGCCAGCGGATCCGCCTTGCGGGACAGGGAGAACCCGGCCGCAACGGCGGGCCCTCCGGCGACCTGTTCGTGCGCGTGCACGTCAACCCGCACAGCGTGTTCGGCCGTCAGGGCAACGACCTGACGCTGAAGGCGCCGATGACGTTCTCGGAGCTCGCTCTGGGCACGACGTTGACCGTGCCGACGCTGGACGGCAAGGTGACCTTGAAGGTGCCCGCCGGCACGTCCTCGGGACGGGTGATGCGGGCGCGGGGCAAGGGGATCACGAAGCGCGACGGCACTTCCGGCGATCTCCTGATCACCCTGGAGGTCGCGGTGCCGAACAACCTCTCGTCCGAGGCCCGCAAGGCCCTGGAGGAGTACGCGGCGGTGACCGTGGACCACGATCCGCGCGGAGATCTGAACGCGCTGCTTGAAGGGCGGTGAGTTCCGTGGGTTTTCCGTTCCCTCCTGGGACTGACGAGGACACGCCGTTCTTCGTGATCTCGGTGGCCGCCCAGTTGTCCGGGTTGCACGCGCAGACCCTCCGGTCGTACGACCGGATGGGGCTGGTGTCGCCGGGGCGCACTTCCGGTGGCGGGCGGCGGTACTCGATGCGGGACATCGTGCTGCTGCGCGAGGTTCAGCGGTTGTCGCAGGACGAGGGTGTGAACCTCGCGGGGATCAAGCGGATCATCGACCTGGAGAACCAGGTGGATGCGTTGCGGATGCGCGTTGCCGAGTTGCAGCAGGAGCTTGCTCAGGCTTTGGCGGCGGCTGATTCGACGGCTGCTGCTGTGCATGCTTCTTATCGGCGGGATCTGGTGCCCATTCGGCAGGAGACCGCGCTGGTGGTGTGGAAGCCGAAGCCGCGCAAGTGAATCTTGTCGGACCCCCTGAGTAAAGTCGGGTTGATCAGGGGTCCATTTTTCAGGGGGACGCCTGCGTCAGCGTGTGGTTTGCGCTGGGGTGGTTGCGTTCCCCTGTTTTGTGCCTTCTGTTGCGTGCCCCCTGTGCGACCCTTGTTTCGTGGCGTTCCCCTGGTGCGGGCGGGGTGGTTGCGGTTGCGTGCTTCCCCTCAGGGGCTCTGCCCCCGAACCCCCGGCAATCTGATCGGGGGCCCAGCGCCACTCGCGGGTTGATGGCACGCCTGTTTGTGTTGGGCGGCTTGCTGTTTCGTAGTTTGGTTGCGTTGCGGTGGGGTCCCGTCACGAGTCGCACCAGGAGCGAGCCACAACGAGATGGGGGTGTCAAACAGCCGAAAAGCGTGGCCGTTTGACACCCCCATCTCGTTGCAGCGAGTGCTGTGGTGCGACTCGTGACGGGACCCCACCGCGGGCGCTCTTGGCTCAAAGCAAAGGGCTCGGCTTCGCCTTCGCAGGGGCTCGCCTTTGGTCTCGCGTCTACTTCTGTTCGAAGTAGAAGTCGGCTTCCAGGTCCTCCAGGAGGCCCGGTTCCTTCGGCTCCCAGCCCAGCAGTGCCTTGGTTTGCTCGGCCGACGTCGGGGCGTCGCGCGACACCATGAACGCCAGTGGGCCGAAGTGTTCCTGTGCGCGGTCTGCCGGGATGCTCTCGGTGGGCACGCCCAGCTTGCGGCCGATGGCCTCGGCGATCTCCTTCATTGTGATCGCCTCCTCTGCCACCGCGTGCAGGACCGAGCCGGCCGGTGCCTTTTCCGCTGCCAGGCGGTAGAGGCGGGCGGCGTCCAGGGTGTGGCCTGCTGACCAGCGGTTCGTGCCGTCGCCGGGGTAGCCGGAGACGCCGGTGGCTCGTGCGGTCCTGATCAGGATCGGGATGAAGCCTGCCGTGTCCAGGGCGCTGTGGACGGTGGGCGGGAGGACGACCACGGCGCCGCGGAGGTCGGTGGCGTCGATGATCTCGTTGCGGGCGGCGCCTCGGGGGCTGTCGCTCGGGACGCGTTCCTCTTCCGTGGCCGTGTGGCCCAGGCCCGAGTACGAGAGGGTGCCGCCGGTGCCGATCAGGGGCTTGCCGGTGCCGGACAGTTCGTCGAGGAACGTGCGGACCACGGCGATGTCGGCGTGGGCGGCGCCGGCGTAGTCGCCTGCGTACATCTCGTCGTGCTTGAACGCCAGGTGGATCACGGCGTCCGACTCGGCGGCGGCTTTGCGGAGCACGTCCAGGTCGTCGAGTGTGCCCAGCAACGGGGTGGCGCCCTGGGCGTCGACTTTGGCGGCGGAGGCGTCCGAGCGGGCCAGGCCCACTACCTGGTGGCCCGCGTTCAGCAGTTCCGGGACCAGGGCCGAGCCGACGTGGCCGCTGGCGCCCGTGACGAAGACCTTCATGAAACCTTCTCCTGCGACAAGTGATGGGACTTGGTCTCATCAACCGTAGCAGAGTGATGGGACTAAGTCGCATCACTTAGGATGGGGGCATGGGTCGATGGGAGCCGGACGCACGGGCGCGGTTGGTGGCGGCTGCGCTCGACCTGTTCAGCGAGCAGGGGTACGAGAACACGGCGGTCGCTCAGATCGCGGAGCGCGCGGGGCTGACGAAGAGCACGTTCTTCCGGCACTTCCGGGACAAGCGCGAGGTGCTGTTCGGGGGGCAGGACGAGCTCGCCGGGTTGATGACCGGGGCGATCGCCGCGACGCCGGTGGAGGCCGGGGCGTTGGCGGCGGTCGAGGCGGCGTTGGTGGCCACCGCGGTGACGTTCGGGGAGGAGCGGCTGTCGCACGGGGCGCAGCGGCTGGCGGTGATCGCGGGCAACGACGAGCTGCGGGAGCGGGCCGCGTTGAAGATGGTCGGGTTCGCCCTCGCGATGACCGGTGCGTTGAAGGACCGCGGGGTGCCCGAGCTGGACGCCGTCGTGGCCGCCGAGCTCGGGGTGCTGGCGTTCGACCGCGGGTACGTGCGGTGGCTCGAGACCGGCGGGGACTTCCGGGAGATCGCCCGCCGGTCACTCGGTGAGGTGTGTGCCGCCGCCAGGTCGCTAGAGGGCGGCGAGTAGTTCTTCCACCTCGGACGCGATCCGGTCCAGTGCCTGGTCGTCGTCGTGGGCGGCGATCGCGCGGTCGATCCAGCCGGCGATCGACGGCATCTGCTCCGGCTCGAGGCCGCGGGTGGTGATGCCGGCGGTGCCGAGGCGGATGCCGGACGGGTCGAACGGCTTGCGCGTGTCGAACGGGACCGCGTTGTAGTTCAGCTCGATGCCCGCGCGGTCGAGCGCCCGTGCCGCCGGCTTGCCGCCGATCAGCTTCGACGTGAGGTCGATCAGGATCAGGTGGTTGTCGGTGCCGCCGGACACCAGGTCGAAGCCGCGGTCCAGCAACGCGCCTGCCAGCGCCTTCGCGTTGGCGACGACGGTGTGGGCGTACTCGCGGAACTCCGGCTGCGAGGCCTCGTGCAGCGCCACGGCGATCGCCGCGGTGGTGTGGTCGTGCGGACCGCCCTGCAGGCCGGGGAACACGGCGCGGTCGATCGCCTTCGCGTGCTCGGCAGTGCTGAGGATCATCGCGCCGCGCGGGCCGCGCAGGGTCTTGTGCGTCGTCGTGGTGATCACGGGGGCGTGGCCGACCGGCGACGGGTGGGCGCCGCCCGCGACGAGGCCCGCGATGTGCGCGATGTCGGCGACCAGGACCGCGCCGACCTCGTTCGCGATCTCCGCGAACGCCGGGAAGTCGATGGTGCGCGGGATCGCCGTGCCGCCGCAGAAGATCACCTTCGGGCGTTCGGCGAGTGCCAGCGCGCGGACCTCGTCCAGGTCGACCACGCCGGTGTCCTTGCGGACGTCGTACTGCACCGCGCGGAACCACTTGCCCGTGGCCGAGACGCTCCAGCCGTGGGTGAGGTGGCCGCCCATCGGCAGCGACATGCCCATCACGGTGTCGCCCGGCTGCAGGAACGCGAGGTACACGGCGAGGTTCGCCGGCGCACCGGACAGCGGCTGCACGTTGGCGTGGTCCACGCCGAACAGCGACTTCGCCCGGTCGATGGCGAGCTGCTCGACCTGGTCGATGATCTGCTGCCCCTCGTAGTATCGCTTGCCGGGGTAGCCCTCGGAGTACTTGTTGGTCAGCACGGAACCCGTCGCCTCGAGCACGGCCTGCGACACGTCGTTCTCCGACGCGATCATGCGCAGCTTGCGTGCCTGGCGGTCGGCCTCCGCGTTGATCAACGCGAACACGGCGGGATCGGTCTCAGCGAGCACAGCGCGACTCCACGCCGGGCACCCAGGCGTTCGGTGCACACGGCGGTCGCTTCCCGGTGGTCACTTCCACCCTCGGCACGCCAGTCGCGGACGTGCCGAGCCTAGTCCAGCGTGAACGGGTCGTACTTGATCCGGTCGAGCGGAGTTCCGGCGACCAGCATGCGGGACACCGTCGATCTGATCATGGCCGGACTGCCGCAGACCAGGACGTCGCGGTCCTCCCACGCGCCGTAGCGGGTGACGACGTCGGCCAGGCTGCCCTGCTCGACGCCGCGGACCCCGGGATCCGACTCGAGCACCGGCACGACCGTGAGCCACGGGTTCGTGGTCGCGATGCGCTGCAGGTTGTCGAGGTCGTAGAGGTCCTCGCGGGTGCGGCCGCCGTAGAACAGGTGCACGCGGGGGTTGTCGCCCCACTGAGACATCTCGTCGATGATCGCGTGCATCGGCGCCACGCCCGTGCCGCCGGCCACCATCAGGACGTCCGACCCGGACGTGCGGTCGACCGAGAGACGTCCCATCGGCGGACCGATGCGCCAGGTGTCGCCTGCCTGCGTGTGGCCGACCACCGAGCGGGACACCCAGCCGCCGTCGACGGACCGGATGTGGAACTCGATGACGCCGTCCTCGCGCGGGGCGTTGGCCGGCGAGTAGTACCGCCACAGGCGCTTGCGCTGCGGTGTTTCGACGCTGACGTACTGACCGGCCTTGTAGTTGACCGGGTGGTCCGGTTGCAGCCGGACGACGGCCAGGTCCCACGAGACGCGCTGGTGCTCCAGCACCGTCGCGTGCCAGTAGGCGGGCCCGTTGTCGGCGTCGGCGGCCTCCTGCATGGCCCGCGCCATCAGCGTGTAGGCCTCGGCCCACGCCATCTCGACCTTGGGCGTCCAGGCGGCACCGGCGAACTTCTTCACCGCGGACAGCAGTGCCGTCCCGACCGCCTCGTAGTGGACGTTGATGACACCGAACTTGCGGTGGTCACGGCCCAGCTGGCGCAGGAACGGGATGAGGTCGTCCGGGCGGTCGACCATCTGCACCACGTGCACGAGGGCGCGCAGCAGGCGGCTGCGTTGCACCTCCATGTTCGCGGGGAACATCTCGCGTGTGGCGGGCGAGAGGGAGAAGAGCATGCCGTAGAAGAACTTCGCCACTTCTTCGGCGTGCGGCTCCACCACCGCGAAGCTCTCCCGGATCATCCGCACCATCGCGGTGACGCCAGGCGGAGGTTCTCGGTGTGGCGGGGTAGGGATGGGGCTCAGCACAGCGTTCGCAGTCATGGTCCGCGCGCAGTCTCCACGTTCTCATGGGCGCCAGCAAGGCGCTGTCGTCCTGGTCGAGCATTGGTGCCAGCAAGGCGCTGACGTTCCTCGTCAAGCATCCGTCCCCCGACAGGGTGGACAGTAACCCCTGATCTAGCCCTTTGACTCCTTGATGCCACCTTCGAGCGAAGCATGGTTACTCTACGCAACTACTTGTTACCGCAACAGTGTGAATGTGAGCATCCTTCTGTACCGGGTTGCTCGCTTGCGTGCTTGGGTGGGCCGCGTGTCCCTGCCTGAGCTGACTGATACCACCTCACCCGACCGTGTCGAGCTCCCCGGCTCACGCGGAGAGCACTTCCTCCAATGTGCCCTGGAGACGTCCGATCGCGCTAGACGCTTCTACTCGGACCAGGTGCTGGATCACCTGAACGCGGCGATGGTGGAGTTCGTCGAGCGGATGGAGATGGCGTTCATCTCCACCGCTGACGCGGACGGGTCGTGCGACTCGTCGCTGCGGTGCGGGTCGGCCGGGTTCCTGCGCGTCGTGGACTCGCGGACCGTCGTCTACCCCGAGTACCGGGGGAACGGGGTCATGGCTTCCCTCGGCAACATCATGGAGAACCCGCACGTCGGGATGCTTCTCGTCGACTTCGCCGACGACCTGATCGGGTTGCACGTGAACGGGCGGGCTCGGATCGCTCCGCTGGAGGAGTTCTCGGAGTTCGCTTCGGACGATCCTCGGGTGGAGCGGTGGGTGGTGGTGTCCGTGGAGGAGGCTTACGTCCACTGCCGGAAGCACATCCCTCGGATGGTTCCCGTTGATCGGGTTCGGCATTGGGGGACCGATGATGTGAAGCGGAAGGGTGGGGACTTCTTCGGGGTTCGGGCTGATCGGGCCGCTTCGGCTGATCTTGTCGGACCCGCTGAGTAAAGTCGGGTTGATCAGGGGGTCCACTTTTCGGGGGGACGCCTGCGTCAGCTTGCTCCTGTGGCGCGCGGCTGTTGCGTGGGTCGTCCCCCTGTTTCGTTGGCGGCTGTCCCGTCTGTTGTCCGTGCGTGGCCGCTTTGCGCTGGGGCCGTTCCTGGTGCGTGCGTTGATTCGGGGGCGCTGCCCCCAAGCCCCCGACACTCCCAAAGGAGCCCCCTCCAACGCCGCGCGCAGGCTGATGGCACGCCTGGTGCGTTGGGCGGCTTGCTGTTGCGTAGGTGGTTCCGGTGCGGTGGTGGCTCCCCCGTCTAGCGCTACCGAGCGAGCCACACGCGAGGAGGGGTGTCAAACGGCCGAAAAGCGTGGCCGTTTGACACCCCTCCTCC
>NZ_JBHYGW010000012.1:241919-246954 GCF_042738015.1 Lentzea sp. NPDC059081 | reverse complement strand
GCCCTGCGGCTCCCCGACGAACGCCATGCGGTCCACCGAGCTGATCGGCATGTGGGGAACGCCGAAGGACAGCAGCTCGAACGGAACGGACACCTTCGGGTTCGTCTTGACCCCGTGCGCGTAAGCGGCCGGGACGTAAATGGTGTCGCCCTCACCGATCTCGTAGTCGATTCCGTCGACGTGGATGTATCCGCGTGATTTGAGGACGTAGAGGATGTGGGCGCCGGGATGCGTGTGCAGGTCGAATTGGGACCCCTGTTCCATGCACAACCGGTCGATGCCGATCTCCATGTCGGAGTCGATCACCTCGGCCACTCCGGCAACGCCCATGATGCCCATCAAAATGCTGCCGTCCGGAGCGAGGAGCTTGGCGTCCGGCGTCTTCCCGATGGGCTTGATGTGCTTTTCCGGATCAAAGAAACTCGACACGACAAGTCCTCCAAGGAGAGCGGAAAAGGCTCGAATGGTTCGCGATTTTCGACGCTAGCGTCGTCTCGACGCGGGCGGCAATCACGCCCGCCCATCCAGGAGGAATCGCAGGGTAATCAGGTGCGCTGACCGAGCGGCTTGCTCCGAGCGGGATCGCGGAACCGGAGGGCGGAATCCGCCGCGGCGCGGCACCGGCCGCCCACCGCCGGCACCTCGCGCGGTAACCGCGCTGGTCGGCGGCGGTATCGGCACGGTCAGAAAACGGTAGCGCCGGGGAGAACAGTCAGCGTCGCATCAGTCTTCGGTTCTCTCTGCGAGGTGGTTCGCCGTGCAGTTCTCTCTCCTCGGGTCGCTCGAGGTCGCGGCTGATGGCCGACCGATCGCCGTGGGGGGTGTCCAGCAACGGCTCGCCCTGTCGCTCCTGCTGCTGCACCACAACTCCGTGGTACCGACCCGCCAGATGCTCCAGGCGCTGTGGCCGGACGAGGTGCCGGCGTCCGCGCGCAAGATGCTGCACAACGCGGTGTCCGGGCTCCGCCGGCTCCTCGAGATGGGCGACCCCGCCGGAGAACGGCCGCAGCTGCTCACCCGCGCTCCCGGATACCGCCTCCAGGTGCAGCCGGAGACGATCGACGTCGTGCGGTTCCAGCAGCTGGCGACGCAGGGGCACCAGGCGCTGGCCGCCGGCGAGTGGGAGTCGGCCTCGGTCCGCCTGCGCGAGGCCCTCGAGCTGTGGCACGGACCGCTGCTGCCCGACCTGGCCGAGCAGGGGATCGACTGGCCGGAGGCCACGATCCTGCGCAACGCCAGGCTGAACGCCCTGGAGGACCGGATCGAGGCCGACTTCCAGCTGGGCCGGTTCATGGAGCTGACGGGAGAGCTCGAGGCGCTGGCCGAGCAGGAGCCCCTGCGGGAAGGGCTGTGCGCCAAACTGATGCGCCTGCTCTACCAACGCGGGCGGCAGGCGGACGCGCTGGCCGTCTACCGCAGGACCCGCGAGGCCCTGGTCGACCAGCTCGGCCTCGACCCGAGCCCGGAGCTGCAGGAGCTGGAGCTCGCGATCCTCAACCACGACGCCTCGCTGATGGCCGCGCCGGCGGGCGCCCCGGTCAAGGCGGGCACCACGACGCGGGCCACCGCCGAGCCGGTCGCCGTGGACGAGATGCGGTGGACGACGGCACTGCTGGTGTCGGCCAAGCCCGCGTTCGGCCGGGCGCTGACCGGGGAGGACTTCGCGTTCCTGCGCGACCGGATCTGCGCGACCGTCGCGGAGGAGGCCGGCGCGCGGTGGACCCACGCCGTCGTGGACTCCGACGCGCTCGCCGGCTCCGAACCGGACGTGCCCCTCTGGCTCGTGACCTCCGAGCTCGACGCCGTGGACAGCGCCGCGTCGAGCCGGGCGGTCCGGCTGGCGCGGTCGATCAACGCCCGCTTCAGCCCGGTGTCGGGTCTGGAGCGCCCGGACGGCGGATGGCTGCCGTTCGAGGTGCGCGTCGCCGTGGTGGCCGGCGAGGTGCACCTGCGCCGGGAAACCTGCAGGGGCTCGAGTCCGTGGATCTCCGCGGACCTCGCCGCGCGCTGCCGGCAGCTGCTGGCGGACCCGGCGGCGGGGCCGATCGAGGTGTGCACCACCACGACCGAGGCGCTGCGCACGCCGGAGGGGCCGGAGCCACCGCCGTTCCTGTGCCGCGACCACGAGCTGCGCGCCCTCGACCGGGAACTCGAGTCGGCACGAGACTTCCGGCAGCCGCACCTGCTCACGGTGTTCGGGGAGGACGGAGCCGGGCGGAGCAGGCTGCTGCGGGAGTGGGCGCGGGGCCTGCGCGACGTCACGCTGCTCGCGGTGGCGCCCTCCCGGGGCTCCGACACCGCGTCCGGGCTGGCCTCGCTGGTGAGGGCCGCCGCGGGCATCCACGCGGACGAGCCCGCCCACGTGGTCGCCGCCCGGCTGACCGAGCTGATCTCCCGCCTGGTGGACAGCCACCGGGCCCCGTGGATGCTCGCCCACGTGGACGGCCTGCTCGGCCTGGACGACGCCCCCGTGCCGGTGACCGCGGAGTCGTTCGACGCACTCACCCAGTTCTTCGAGGCACTGGCGCGCGCCAAGCCGCTGGTGCTCCTGGTCGACGACGTGCACGTCGCCGGCGACCTGGTGCCCGCCTTCCTGGACCACCTGCTCAGGTACTCCGGCGGGGTGCCGCTGCTGGTCGTGGCGAGCGCACGGCCGGACCTGCTGACCCAGCACCCGTTCTGGAGCAGCGGGATGGCGCGCAGCAGCTCGCTGTGCCTGCACCCGCTCCCCGACGACGCGATCGCCACGCTGCTGTGGCAGTCGTACCTCTCGACGTCCGGGACGCGGGCCGGGGGCGCGCCGCACCACTGCCCGGAGCACCTTCTGCCGTTCGCGGCCGAGCTCGGCGGCAACCCGCTGTTCGCGGTCGAGTACGGCCGCATGCTCGCCACCTCGCCCGACGCGGTGCCGGCGCGCCCCGGTCTCACCCGCATCCCCTACGCGGTGCGGTCACGGCTGGAGTGCCTACTCGACACCCTGCCGCCGGAGGCGAGGGCCGTCCTGTACGACGCCTCGCTCGTCGACGGCGACTTCACCGAGCGCGCCGTGGCCGTCCTGGCGAGCGACGCGCGATCGCGGCAGACCGGTCGCTGGCTGCGCGTGCTCGCCCAGCGCGGCGTGCTGCGCGCGACCGGCGACTCCTCCGGCGCGGCCGTCCGGTACTCCTTCGCGGACCCCCGGCTGCGCGAGGTGACGCGGGGGCGGGTGCCCGACGACGTTCGTTCCCGCAAGGGAGATCTGCTCAAGGGAATGCCCAGGGTCCTCGACGCCGCACACCGGTGACGACAGACGGAGGAGACCACCATGACCGAGCACGCGAGGGCCGTCCACACCCCGCCGGAGCCCTTCGTCCCCCGCTGGCCGTCACCGGTCGCGGCGCTCTCGCACTTCAGCCGCGTCCGGGGCCACCGGCCGTGGCTCACCTCGGTGGCGCGCTCCGGTGAGGAGACCGTGCTGACGTTCGCCGAGGCCGACCGAGCCACCCGCGCCGTCGCCGCCCGGCTGGCCGCGGAGTTCGGCACCCGGCCGGTGACGCTCGCGCTCGCACCGGTCAACGACGTCCCGTCGGTGGTGACGGTCCTCGGCGCGTTGCGTGCCGGGCACCGGCTCCTGATGCTCGGTCCGGCCGATCCACCGGAGCGGACCTCGCAGCAGATCGCGGCCGCCGGCGCCGTCGCCGTGCTGCACCCAGCGGGGTCGGAGCCGCTGGTGGGAGCGGACGCCTTCGGCCTGCACGACTGGCGGGAGATCCGGCACGACGACCGCGCCACGGGCTGGACCGACCCCCGCGTCGACCCCTCCCTGGACGCGCTCTACTTCGCCACCTCGGGCTCCACCGCGGCGTCCAAGCTGGTCGCCCAGTCCCGGCTGAACGCCACCGCGAACGCCGAGGCCGTGCGCCGCCACCACCGGCTCACCTCGGGCAGCCGGGTGCTCGGCTGCCTGCCCGTGCACCACGTCAACGGCCTGCACTTCAGCGTCCTCGGCACCCTGATGGCCGGGGCCCAGCTCGTCCTCGCGGACTCGTTCTCACCGCTGACCTACCCCGGCATGGTCGAGCGCTACCGCCCGCACCTCGCGAGCGTCGTGCCGAGCGTGCTGGAGACGGTGCTGGAGGTGTGGGGACGGCGCAGCCTGCCCTCCGGCTTCCGCTACTTCCTCTCCGCCGCGGCGCCGTTGACCTCCGCCACGGCCCGGGCCGTCACCGACCGCCTGGGGACACGCGTCGTGCAGGGCTACGGGCTCTCGGAGACGACGAACTTCTCCACGACGCTGCCGCTCGACCTCTGCCGCTCCACCTATCGCGACCTGTTGCTGAACGCCGAAATCCCGTCCGTGGGCGTGGCCGTGCCCGGTAACGAGGTGGCCGTGCTCGACGAGTCCGGGCGCCGTCTGCCGCCGGGACAGGTCGGCGAGGTGTGCATGCGCGGTCTCAACGTCATGTCCCGGTACCTGGGCAACGACGACGCCACGGGCGAGGCGTTCCGCGGCGGCTGGTTCCACTCGCAGGACCTCGGTTTCCTCGTGGAGGCGGGCGGTAGGGACTTCCTCGTCCTCACCGGACGGGTGAAGAACATCGCCAAGGTCGCCGGGGAGACGGTGTCGCTCGACGAGATGGACCGCGCGCTGCGCGCTCTGCCGCAGGTCCGCGACGCGGCGTGCGTCGCGCTGCCCGACCGCTTCGCTGGCGAGCGGATCGTGGCCGCGGTGGTCACGACCGGCGACGACGTCCCGCAGATCGCGAAAGCACTGCGGCAGCTCTTCTCCGAGGCGGTGGTGCCCGAGCGGTTCATCGCACTCGACCGCATCCCGAGGACCCCCACGGGCAAGGTCCTGCGACCCGAGCTGCGGACCGTTCTGCAGCACCGCGAGGCGCAGGCCGCAGGCCCGGCCTGACCGCTTTCCTCCCGGCGGTGCAAGAGCGTTCGACCCGGTGTCTCGACCGTCCGGACAGGAAGGGGGGGGGAAAAAGGGGGAGAAGAAAAAAAAGCCACAACCAAAACAACCCCACACAAAAAACCCAGAAAAGAGAAG
>NZ_JBHYGW010000012.1:0-241909 GCF_042738015.1 Lentzea sp. NPDC059081 | reverse complement strand
GCCGGTCCACCTTAGGGCTTCCCCCCCCGGGGAATGCAGGCCGGGACACCGGGTCGACGATCAGACGGACTCCACGGTCAGCCGCACCCCGGCGCAGGCCTCGAGAACGCGAGCGCGCGCCTCGGCCGGCGACGCTCCCCAGGCCAGGACGAAGCCCGCGTCGCGCGCGGTCAGCACGTCTCCCGGCTCGTGCGGGAAGCACACCTCGGCCACGCCGGGCGCGGTGCTCGCCTCGGCCAGCCCGGCGACGGACTCGAGCCGGCCCGGCCCCGGTCGCAGGAACCGCACCGCCGCGGACCGGGCGACCACCGGCTTCAGCACCGGTCCGTCGGTGAGCATCCGGACCAGCTCCGTCTCGAGGTCGAGGCCCGTGCAGAACTCCAGCAGCGACAACAACCCGCCCGGCTCGAACCAGGTGTGCGCCGACTCGACGCGCGGACCGTCCTCCGTCAGCACGACGGTCACGTGCGCCGGTCCCCGCTCGTACCCGGCGAAGTCGAGCAGCGACGTGGCCGCGGCCAGGACGGCCGCCTCCTGCCGTGAGGGCAGCTCCGCCGGGTGCAGCAGGTGCTCGGGCGACGTCGTGGTGACGCCGACGACCTGGTGCATGCCCTCGAAGGTCAGCGTGGTGACCACGAAGGCCGGCACGTCGGGACCCGGACCGGTCGGACGCGGCCGCTGCTCGACGTCGCGCAGGGCGAAGAACCCGAAGTCCGACATCGCCGCGTCGAGGTCGGAGCCGCCCTCCGCGCGCCGGTACCGGTCGCGCGTCGAACTCACCCTGTCGAGCACCCCGACGGCGGCGGACGGTCCCGGCATCAGCGCCGACGGCCGGCGCAGGCCGTGCGACCGGCCGCAGCGGCACAGCACGTGGTCGATCCGGTTGCGGCGGACCGTCCTGACCACGAGCGCGTCGAGCGCCGCCTGGTCGCCGAGGTCGACGGCCAGCACCGCCCTGGCGGCCGAACCGAGCACCCCGAGCCCGTCCTCGTCGTAGCGGCCGGGGTCGACGACCGCCCAGACGTCGAACCCCTCCTTCACCGCCTTGAGGACGAACCCGGGACTCGGCTGGACCGCGAGAACGCGGATCGGCCACATCGCCTCGGCACCGGAACCCGCGGCACCACCGCGGGTCATCTGACTTCGCTGGCCAAACCCAGCCACGACTCCTCCAACATCAGCTTCTGGTGCCGCGCCTCGGGCCCGCTCGCCGCCCGGACTCCGCCAGGGCACCCCGAGCCGGTCCGGCCAAGCCCCGCGACCCGTGACGCGCGCACCGCCCCCATGTGGTGATTCGGCCGAACCACCACCTCGGACCAGGAGACCCGGTCCGGCAGCGACGCACCTCGTCGTCCCGGTCGTGCGGCGGCGGAGCGGATCGCGCTCGCGCGGCGGTCCGGCGGTCCTCGCCGACGGCCGTGGAGGGCGTCGACGGCGCGGTCCGGCTGTGGCCGGGGTGATCCGCTGCGCCACCGGTGCCTCTCCTCTGCCGGGTCGAACTGGTGCGCCCGGGCACAGTCTTCCCGGGCGCGTTACCCATCGGATCCCCATCCGTACCCGTTCGGGCCCGATCATTCTGCCGCGCTTTCCGGCGTGGTCCAGCAGGGGATGACGCCGAACACTCCGTCGCGGGCGCGGGCGTTCAGCCGGTCGGCGTACCGGTATCGAGGCCGTAACAGCCTGGGAACGACGTGGGCCAGCATGGAGTTCGACACGGTTCCTGCCCGAGTGAGCGGAGTTCCCCGATGTGCCAGAAACTGACCGTTCTCGTCCTCGTGCTGATCGCCGCCCTCGGCGTCCAGACCCCTTCCGCGTCAGCCACGACGGCCGAGGCCGGTGGGGCCACCTCCGCCGTGCTGGGCGGTCCGGTCAGTGGCGGCGAAGGGCCCAACAACTGAGCCCCTGGACAACGTTGTCAGCTGGAGCGCCGGAACGGCACGCCGATCCCGAGCTCGTCGAAGAGCTCGTCGGCCTGCCTCCGGCGCTCGGCCGCGGCGCTCACGTCCCCGACCGCCTCGCAGGCCTGCGCGAGGCCCTGGAGCGCACGGGCCTTCTCGACCTGGTAGTTCGTTTCGGAGGCGATCCGGTGCGCGTTGGTGTGCCATTGCAGAGCGGCCTCGCCGCGACCGTCGTCCAGTTCCAGGCTGCCGAGGATGTTCTCCACCCTGGCCTGCCGGATGGGCGTCCTGCTGGTCCGGCCGAGGGTGACCGCCCTGGCGAACAGGGCCGTGAAGCGGTCGCGGTCGCCCCGGCGGTGGGCCGCTTTGGCGGACAGCGCGAGCACCAGGGCGCGGTCCGCGGCGGGTGAGGCGTCGTCGAGCAGCTCCAGAGCCTGGTCGAGGTACCGCTGGGCTTCCTCGTCCTGGTTCAGTCCGAGGTGGGCGGTCGCGAGGTCCGCCAGGGACACCAGCTCGTTGTCCCTGGCCCCGAGCTCCCGGTTGAGCTCCAGCGCGCGCCGCGCCGCCGCGGCGGCCTCCTCGAAGTGACCCCACTGCTCGTAGAGCGTGCTGAGGTTGGTGAGCGACTCCGCCTCCGTCCGGCTGGCGCCCAGCTCCCGCTTGAGTGAGATGGAATGCCGCAGCCGCGCCAACGCCTCGTCGAACCGGCCCAGCGCGCCCAGCAGCGCACCGAGCACGCCGGTGTCCTTGGCCTCGCCACGCCGGTCGCCGAGCCGCACGGCGAGCTCGAGACCCTCGGTCGCCGCGGTGATCCCGTCGTAGAAGCGCCCGAGCTTCCAGTCCGCGATGGCCAGGTTGGACAGGCTCACCCGCAGCAGGGCGTCGTGGCCGAGCCGGCGCGAAGCCGCGACGGCGATCCCGGCGATCTCCCGGTACTCCTCGAACCGGCCCTTGGCGTCGAGCTGGAAGACGGCGTTGCGGGCCAGCTCCGCGGTGTGGCGGTGCAGGTCCATCCGGTACGCGAGCACCACCGCGTTGCGCAGCGCGTCCTGCTCCCTGGCCAGCCACTTCCGCGCCTGGTCCGCGTCCCGCAGCGGCGGCAGGCTCGGGCGGTAGTCCTGCAGCTCGGGCTCGAGCGCCACCCGGCCGGGGAACGCGAGGTCGCAGGCCAGGTTGGTGGCCAGCACGTAGTAGCCGAGCAGGCGGGAGACCGCCGCCTCGTCCCCCAGCCGGCCGTGGTCACCCTCCCCGTCGTCCTCGGGGTCGGCCTGCTGGCGGCCGAGCCGCCGCGCGAAGCTGCGGACCAGGTCGTGGAAGGCGTAGTAGCTGAGCTCGTGCTGCTGGATCAGGTGCACGTCGAGCAGGTGCTCCATGATCTCCTCGGACTCCTCGACACCGGTGCCGAGCAGGGCCGCCGCCGAGCGGGCCTCGATGTTGTTGTGCCCGGGGTGCAGGGCGAGCAGCCGCAGGGCGGCACGATGCTTCGGGGTGAGGCCCAGGTAGGACAGCTTCAGGGTCAGCTCGACGCTGCGTTCGCCCGACCGCAGCTCGTCGAGCCGGCGCGACTCGTTGCCGAGCCGTTCGACCAGGTAGGCGATCGTCCAGCGTGGCCGGTTGTGCAGCCGTGCCGCGGCGATCCGCAACGCCAGCGGCAGGTGCCCGCACAGTTCCGCCAGCGCGGCGGCGGCCTCCGGCTCGGCGTCCACCCGCTTCTCCCCCAGCGTGTCGGCCAGCATCGCGAGGCTGGCCGACGAGGACATCGTCCCCAGCGAGATCCAGTGCGCGCCGTCCAGGTCGACCAGCCGCACCCGGCTCGTGACCAACATCATCGAGTTCGCACCCGGCGGCAGCAGGGGACGCACCTGCGCGGCGCTGCCGGCACTGTCGAGCAGGAGCAGCAACCGTCGCTGGGCGGCGATCGCCCGCCACTCGGCGATCTTGCCGTGAGCGTCGCCGGGGATCCGGTCGCCCGCCACGCCCAGCTGCCGCAGCAGCGTCTCGGCGACGGAGTCGACGCTCATCGGCGGCTGCTGCGTGAAGCTGCCCAGGTCCACGTACAGCTGCCCGTCGGGGTACTGCTCGGCGAGCAGGTACGCGGCGTGCACGGCCAGGGAGGTCTTGCCGATGCCGCCCATGCCGTCGATCGCCACGATGCGTCCACCCGCCTCGCGCGCGTAGCCGAGCAGGTCGTACATCTCGCGCTCACGACCGGTGAAGTCCCGCAGGTCGTAGGGCAGCGTGCAGGTGGACGCACCGCTCTCGGACACCAGCTCCACAGGGGCCTGGACCTGCTGCGGCACGCTCAGCGACGGGTCGTTGCGCAGGATCGCGTCTCGGAGCTCGGTCAGCCGGACGTCCGGGTCGATCCCGAGTTCGTCGGCCAGCAGGCGGCGCACGGTGCGGTAAGCCTCCAGCGCATCGGCCTGCCGGCCGGACCGGAACAGGGCGAGCATCAACTGGAAGTGCAGGGTCTCCCGCAGCGGGTGCGCGGCGACCAGTTCGAGGAGGTCGCCGACGAGCTCGGAGGCCTCGCCGTTGCCCAGCCGCAGGTCCATCAGCTGCTCGACGGCGGCGAGCCGGCGCTCTTCCAGCGCGGCGGACGCGGCGTCGATCAGCCGGCCGCCGTCACCGGACAGAACGGGCCCGCGCCAGAGTGCGAGCGCCTGCCGCAACAAGGCTTCGGTGTCGGCGGTCGCACCCGCGGCAGCGGTCTCGCGCGCCTGGCCGAGCAGGGTCAGGAACCGGTCGAGGTCGAGATCGACCCAGCCGGTGACCGCCCGGTACCCCGAACCCTCGGTGGTGATCAGCCGTGCACCGCCGGGGATCACCTGGCGCAGTTTCGCGACGGCCTTGCGGACCTGGTGCCCCGCGGTCGCGGGCGGGGAATCGTCCCAGACCGCCTCGACCAGGCGCGGGATCGACAGCACCTGTCCCGGTTCGAGCAGCAGACTCACGAGCACCCGCTCGTGCACCGGGCCACCGAGTCTTATCCGCGTCGTCCCCGCCCAGCACTCGAGCAACCCCAGAATGGTGAACCGCAGCTGTGGGTCAGAATGTGACAACGGTGCATGCTCCAGACTCTTACGGCGCACTCGGCCCGGCGGCGGGCACGCCGTGGCGCAGCTACTGCGAAGACGCCGGACCACACCATCCGGCATCAGCTCGTCCCGCGTTCTCGGGACACAGCAATCAGCGTGTTTTGACCTGAATCCGGAACACCTCCATTCAGCCTATCAGCGATATGCAACCCTGTCGTAACGGCACACTTCCGGACGGTCACGCCTCATCGAACATCAACTCCACATTAGCGTCGATTTCCACTATTCGCACGCACCCTGAATTGCGTCTCATTAGGACCCGAGCATCCCTTAGGACTCCTGCACACCTGCGCTGAGCAGAAGCTTTCCCCAACAGCCGAACACGCACAGGGACAACCGGGCGAACAGGCGAGCGGTCTCCGTCGTCCAATGTCGGAATTGTCGGTTCATCACCACCGGCGCGACCGCGACCAAAGATCGGCCGCATACCACAAACCATCCTCGCCACGCAAAGCATCAAGCGCACCGATACTTTCCCGAAAGCTCTGTCTTCTCGCCACTGATGATTCAGTGGCGACACCGGCCGTCGCATCGGCAACATGTGCCTAAGTACGTGCCGATGACGGTGACGGTCTTGTTCCGCCGGGGTCAGCGGGACCGGCGCTCCGGTGCTGCTCACGTCACGGCAGCCGTACCTCGTCCGATACGCGACTCGCAAGGGTGCCGTGGCGGCGAGTGATCCGTGGGTGCGGTGCTGGTTGTGGTGCTGCTCGTACCGTCAGGAGATTTCCGACGGCCTGTGCCATTCAGTCATGTGTCGGGGTACGCGGCGGTGTCGAGAATGCGCACGCGCGTACTGACGTGGTGAACACCGGCGAGGACGTGGTACCGCGACATCCAACAGGCGCCGAACCGGCGGGCCGAATCAGTGCGTTTCGACCAGCAGACCGTCGGCAGCAGCGACGCGGTGGAAGCTCGCCGCCGACCTGGTCGACGGCCAGGACGACTGCTTCGCCGTCGGCGACGTCAACCACCAGCGGCTGTTCGGCGAGCTGGCGGCGGTGGTCCACCACGGCGGCGCGGGCACCGTGCAGACGGCAGCCGGGGCGGGCGTGCCGCAGGTGGCCGTGCCGATCCAGGTGGGCGACAACCCGTACTGGGCGGGGCGGGTGTCCGCCCGAGGGATCGGCGCGACCACCGACCGAGCGAGGACGGCGGCACGTCTGCTGCTCGACAGCCTCGCGGGCCCGTCGGTCCGTGGTGCCGGACCGGCGGGCCCGTAGACATTCACGACCCGGTCAGAAGTTTTTCTTGGAGACCGTCCACGGGTACTTGGACGCGAGCCCGGACGGATCCAGGACGTAGGAGCGGGCCGTCGCGTTGCCGTTGAGCACCATGTCGAGGAACTGGACGACCGTGGTCATGCCGTCGGTCATCTGGCTGCCGGTGATGAAGCCGACGTGCCCGGCCTGGGGGTGCATGGCGAGCACGGCCGGAACGGTGACCAGGTCGTAGTTGGCCCGCGTGTTGTCGTAGGCGACGTCGGAGGGCCCTCCGGCCATGAACAGGGCCGGCGAGTGGAGCCGGGCGAGCTCGGCGCGGGAGTACCCGAAGGAACCGTCGGCGAACAGACCGCTGTCCAGCGACACCACGGCGGACACCCGGCTGTCCTGCGCGGCGATCAGGGCCTCGATCCCGCCGCAGGAGTGGCCGGCGGCGGCGACCTTCGTCAGGTCGAGCCGCTGGGACAGCGGTGCCCCCGACCGGTTCTGCTCCCGCTCGGCCCACGTGATCGCGCCGGTCAGCAGCGACGGGATCGGAGAGCCGCTCGGCACACCGTTGGCCGACCCGTCCGCCGAACCGGTGTCCACCACGACGACACCCTTCGACGCGATGAACGTCAGCGCCCTGGTGACCTCGCTGTTGTCCGTGTGCGCGCAGGCGCCGTTCCCGAACACCAGCACCGGCATCGGCACTCCCACGGCTTGCGGGTTCGCCGGGCGGAACACGGTGTAGCGGTTGTCGCCGTAGGCGGCCTCCCGGCTGACCGGGAAGTTGTTGTCCACCAGGGCACCGCCTCCCGTCGGCGGATCCGTCGGCGAGCCGGTGCAGGCCGCGCCGTTGAGCGTGAACGCCGACGGAACGGCCGGGGTGGTGCCGGAGGTGGCGTTGAAGCCGAAGGACACCGTCCCCCCGGTGGCGACGGCGCCGTTCCACGACGCGTTGGTCACCGACACCCGCGCGCCCGACTGGGCCGCGGAACCGTTCCACAGCTGGGTGATCCGCTCGTCACCGGCGAACGTCCACGCCACCTGCCAGCCGGTGACCGGACTGCCGAGGTTCGTGACCGTCACGGCCGCGCCGAACCCGCCTGGCCACCGCGAACTGATCGCGTAGTCGACCCGGCATCCGGTGGCGGACGGCGCCGCCGCCGCGACCGGGCCGGCCGCGGTCGACGCTGTGGTCACCGCGGCGGCGAGCGCCACGGCGAGCCGGACACGGGGAACCGTCGTGAACACAATGATCTCCTCGCTCGGGATCGACAGCGGCGGCGATCGGCTGGGAGCGCTCCCAGTCAGCCCTCGGACTGTGTGCTCATAGCGGTACGCCCGTCAAGAGATGTGTCCTGCTAAAAATTCCGGTTTCACCCGATCAGGGCAGGCGTGTCTCGCGACGTGCCGAGCAAGGCGCGTGCCGGGTCAGGCCAGCCGGGCACTGATGTCGGCGAGCCGCTGGTCCAGCGGCGCCTCCTGGGCGCGGTCGAGGCGGTGCAGGACCCGGACGAGCGGTGCGCACTCGGCCATGCGCCTGCCCGCGAGCTCCGCCGCGCCGACGACGTGCGGGAACGGCGCGAGCACCGGGTGGTCCGCCGTGAGCCGTTCGCCGCCCGTGCGGGGCAGGAACACCTGCGACAGGGGGTCCGCCACACCGTCCAGCACCACGAGCGTGTCCTCGGTCCGCCGCTCGGAGACGAGGAAGTCCAGCTCCCGCGTCAGTCCCGGCGTCAGCTCCGCCGCCCAGACGACGACCTGGTCGGCGACCGAGAGCAACGTCGAGACGGTGTCGAACCACGTCTCGTCCGGCAGGTAGAGCCTGACCGGCGCGGTGAACTGGCCCCAGTCGTGGCCCAGCTCCAGCTCGGCGGCGGTCGTGCTGGCCACCAGGACCAGCGGTACCGAGACGGAGAGCTCCCGCAACACGGGCCCGGCACCGCTGAGGTTGATCACCTGGACGTGGTCGGCCGGGTCGTCGCGGTCCCGCGGGAACGACGTCGTCCCGGACCGTTCGGTCAGCTCGAAGTTGCGCAGCAGCACCACGAACGGCTCGCCGGAGCACAGCCAGCTCCGCACCGCGTCCGCGGACTTGCGGTGCTCGGCCCTGGCGCGGCGGACCAGCCCTCGCATCTGGTTGCGCGGCGCGCCCGCCCGCAGCCAGGGCACGAACCCCCGCCAGGAGAACCGCCGCCGCCGGTCCCAGTGCCGTTGCCGTTCGAGGTAGTCGAGCTTCAGCTGCGGCTCACCGAGGTGGAACCGGTCCAGCACCCCGGCGGCGTGCCGGGCCCGCAGGAGCCACACGTCCACGTCCTCGGACGAACCGGGTGGGTCCGCCGCGAACTCCTCGACGATCGCGGCGAACAGCCGGCGCGCCGCGGGTTCGCGGTCGGCCTGGAGCAGCACGAGCGCCTCGTTGCCCATCCCGTGCGCGCACCACCCGCGCAGTTCGGGGTCCGCGGCGCCGCGGCACCGTCCCGCGAGCTCGCGCCACAGCGAGGCGAGCTCCTCGATCGCGGCGCGGTCCACCGCGGCGTGCCGGCTGCTCAGCTGGCCGAGACTCGACAACGCACGGCACACCGCGCGCTCCACCCGCACGTCGTCCGGTGCACGGACCGCGTCGACCACGACGCGCAACACCCGCACCGCATGCGCGTTGGTCTCCAGGTCGACCGCCCAGGTGAGGCACGTGTCGGTCAACGCCATCACGGTGCGCGCCACGACCTCACCGCCGGGTTCGCGCCCGATGTGCTCGCCGAGCCAGCCCAGCAGCAGGAACGCGTCGGCGGCGCGTCCCCGTGCCGTCAGATCCGCCGCCGCCTCGAACGTCACGAACGCGAAGGTGTCCGGATCGCCGTACCCCGAGACGGTCGTGAAGTACCAGCTCTGGAACCTCTCGTCGCCGGCTCGTCCGGCCTCCTGCCGCATCGCGTCCCACTTCGCGACCGCGGCGGCCGCGACCTCCGCCGCGGTGAACGCGTCCTCCCCCATCGCCACACCACCCCCGGTGGTCATCCTTTCCCAACGCCGCCGGAGAAGGAACCACCGCCGCGGCACGGCCCCGCCGGCACTCAGCGCAGGAAGTCGGCCAGGCCTTCCAGGTCGTCCGTGTTGATGTGGTCGACGTCGGCCGCGACGAGCTCCCGCCAGACCGAGTCCCGCTCGGGCCCCGGCGCGTCCGGGGTCGCCCAGAACCGCACCCGCTGCCCGGCCCGGTGCGCGGTCCGGTGCGCGGTCCGCACGAGCGTCCGCAGCTCGGCCCGCTCGTCCGCGGGCATCGGACCGGCGCCGGTCCACGAGAACAGCTTGGTCCAGTTGTCGGACACCAGCGGGGTCAGTCGCGCGTCCGAGCCCGGTCCGAGGTCGGTCGTGCCGGCGATCCGGCCGTCGTAGAAGGCGACCCTCGTGCGCTGCGCCTCCATCGTGGCGCGCGGCCGGTTCCCGGACACGACCGCGGTCACCGGACCACGCCACACCCGCCCGAACGAAAACCTGGTCCACAGGAACGCGTACCTCGGGCTGCGCAGGAGCGCGTCCAGCGCGGCGTAGGTCGACTCGCCCTCGGTCTTGATGTCGATCAGGAGCTGGAAGTCCCGGAAGCCGGGATAGACGCCGTGGCCGCGCAGGACCCGGTCCCGCAGGGGTTCCAGGTACAGCGACCGCAACGTGCGCGACGGGTCGAGGTCCTCCGGGTCGTGCGCGACGAGCAGCTCGTCGCCGACGAGGTAGATGTCGGCCTCCACGCTGGTGAAACCCTCGGCCAGCGCGTCGAAGAGCGGGCGGGCGTGTTCGTAGTCGTTGTGCGCGTGAGCACGGGCGAGCGGGCGGACGCGGTCGTGGTCCGGCGCGGCGGTGGCGGGTGCCGCACCGGCGACCAGGCCGAGAACGGCGAGCACGAGCAGCAGGGAGCGACGCACGGTTTCGCACCTCCGAAGTCAGGGCGCCGCCACGGTAGAGCACGGAGCGGAACCCGGGGTGAACCCCGGGGCGTGGTTCACGAGACCTCCAATCCTTCTTCACATGCGGTTCGGCGCCCGTCCATATGCTCCGAAAACCGGCGTCCAGGACGCGCGTCGGATCGAGGAGGAACCGAATGCCGATGCTGGTGCGTTCCGAGAACGCCGCGCCGTGCGGCGCCCGCCCCGTGTCTCCTCGATGATCTCGCTCCAGAACCTGTTCCGCCCCGAGGCGGTGCGGCACCGAGCCGAGTGGCACCTCGGCGAGCCGCGCCACCGGTTCCTGCGGACCCTGTTCCGGCCACGGCACGGGGTTCCCGTCGTGCACCAGACCGAGGCGACCGACTGCGGTCTGGCCTGCTTGACGATGGTGCTGCGGTGGCACGGCACCGAGGTCACGCTCCAGGGGCTCCGGGAGAGGTTCCCGATCTCGGTGCGCGGCACCACCGTCGCGGACCTGGTGGCGATGGGGTCCGCGCTGGACATGGCGCCGCGCGCCGTCAAGGCCGAGCTCGACCAGCTGCGGCAGCTCGCGGTGCCGTGCGTCCTGCACTGGGACATGAACCACTTCGTGGTCCTGGAGTCCGCCGACCGCCGGTACGCGCACGTCGTCGACCCCGCGGCCGGACCGCGCCGGATGCCGCTCGCGGAGGTCTCGAAGCACTTCACCGGGGTCGCGCTGGAGCTGCGGGCACCGGCGTCCTGGCAGCCGCTCCCGGCGCAGACCAGGTTCGGGTTCCGCGCGCTGCTGGCGCCGTTGCGGGCCATCCGCGGGGTCATGCTGGCCGTCTTCCTCGCCGCGTGTCTCGTCGAAGCCGCGGCGCTGGTCGCCCCGTTGTACCTGCAGACGGTGATCGACCGGGTGGTCCGCGTCGGGGACGCGGGCGTGCTGCCGGTGCTCGCGGCCGGTTTCGGCGCGGTCGTCGTGGCGCACGGGGTGCTCGCCCTGGCGCGGTCGCTCCTGCTCAGCCGGTTGGGGCTGCGCTTCACCGAGCACTGGCTGGCCCGTGCCTACGCGACGCTGCTGACGTTGCCGATGTCGTTCTTCCAGGCGCGGTACGTCAGCGACGTCATCTCCCGGTTCCGCAGCGTCCGGGAGATCCAGACCAGGCTGTCGGTCGCGGCCATCGAGTCCATCGTGGACGGTGCGATGGGGTTGATCACCGTCGTCATCCTGTTCGTCTACGACGCGCGTCTCGCGCTCGTTCCCGCCGGCGCGTTCGTGCTGTACGCCGTCGTGCGGCGTCAGGTCGCGCTCCGGCAACTCGACGCCGAGACCGAGCTGCTCCAGCACAACATCGGCCAGCAGGCGTACCTGCACGAGACCATCAAGGGCATCCAGGCCGTCAAGATGTTCGTGGCCGAGCCGTTCCGGTTGTCCGCGTGGTCGAACCACCTCGTCAAGTCGTCCAACCGCGAGGCGCGGGTGCAGCGCCTGGTCGCGCTCGGCACCTCCGCCAAGGTCCTGATCGCCGGCGTGGAGAACATCGCCTCGATCGGCTTCGGCGCCGCCGTGGTGATCAGCGGGCAGTGGAGCCTCGGCATGCTCTTCTCGTTCTACGGCTTCAAGGTCCTGTTCCAGAGCCGGTCGTACGCGCTGGTCGACAAGCTGGCCGAGGTGTCGTTGCTGCGACCGCACCTCGACCAGCTGGCGGACGTCCTGTGCGCGAAGCCGGAGCCGGACCAGGGCCGCGCGCACGGTCGCGGCCGGATCGAGTCGCTGGAACTGCGCGACCTCGGCTTCCGCTACTCCCCGCTCGACAGCCCGGTCCTGGTGGCGTGCTCGTTCCGGGTCGAGCAGGGCGAGACGCTGGCGATCTGCGGCAGCTCCGGTGCCGGCAAGAGTACGCTCATCCGCGTGCTGGTCGGGCTCCTGACGCCCACCCACGGCCGGATCGTCGTCAACGGCGCGGAGCTGGCCGACGAGGACCGGCGGTGGTACCGCGGCCGGCTCGGCGCGGTCATGCAGGACGACCAGCTGGTCGGCGGCACGATCAAGGAGAACATCTGCTTCGCGGACTCCGCACCGGACCTCGCGCACATGCGGCGGTGCGCCGAGATCGCGTGCATCGCGGAGGACGTCGAGCGGATGCCGCTGGGTTTCGACACCCCGTGCGGCGACATGGGCTCGACGCTGTCCGGTGGCCAGCGCCAGCGGATCCTGCTGGCCAGGGCGCTCTACAAACGGCCGGACGTCCTGGTCCTCGACGAGGCGACCAGCAACCTCGACCCGCTCAACGAGGGGCGGGTGTTCGAGAACCTGCGGGCGTTGCCCATGATCAAGATCCTGGTCGCCCACCGCCAGGAGACGCTGCGGATGGCCGAGCGCACCCTGCCGCTGCGGCGTGGGCGGCTCGGCACGACCGAACCCGTCGACGAGGTGAGCGCCTGACCGGCGTCACCCCTCGGTGTCGGGAACCAGCCACCGGCGGGCGAGCGACTCGAACGTGTCGGTCGGCCGGCGAGCCCGGCAGTAGCGCCACCGGTTCGACCGGATGAACGGGTGCGGATCCCTGCCCTCGGCGAGCAGGGCGGCGACCCCGGCCTTGAACTCGGCGACGTCGGGGAGCCGGACCTCCGTGCGCGGGTCGAACGGGGTGAACCAGGAGTCGGCCACGTCCGCGGTCGTGTACATCGGATAGGTCATGTCGCAGATCCGGTACTCCCCCGTCCACAGCCGGGGTTCCTCGCGCCCGAGGCGGACCGCCGTCACCCGGTGCTGCCCGTCCCGCACGAACTGACGCCCGTCGGGAAACCGGTCGACGACGATCGGGGCGGGCCGGCCGGAGGGCGACCGCACCTCGCGGAAGTCACCACCGCCGCGCACGTGCTCCGTCATCGCCCGCCGCGTCGCCAGCGGCAGGCGGAAACCGGACTGCGTGGGCACCAGGGCGTCGAGCTCCAGCATCACCGCTCCGCGCCGGGCCACAGCTCGCGGACCAGGTGCCTGTCCAGCTCCCCCGTGCGCGCGGGCAGGCGGTCGGCGGGCCGCGCGATCACGGCCGAGATCTCCGGTGACTCGAACGCGACGGGCGCCGCGGGGTGCTCGGCACGGAAGATCGCGCCGCGTTCCCTGCGGCGCAACGGAGTGCGGGGTGAAGGCTGGAGGTCCAGTGTCATCACCGCGACGAGGCGCACGGCGACGGCAGCGATTCCCGTCTCCTCCCACAACTCGCGGGCCGCGCACCCGGCCGGCGACTCCCCCGCGTCCCGCAGGCCACCCGGCAGCTCCCAGCAGTCGCGCCGGCGGTTGCGCACGAGCACCAGGCCGCCGGGAACACCCAGCAGGACGAGCGCGAGCGTGATCCGCCCGGAGCGCTCGGCATCGGCGTCCCGGTCGACGCGTTCCAGGCGCACGAGGCGATCTCCTCGCTCGCCGAAGGTCAGCACGTCACGGCCCGGCGGGGATCGTGCGGCGCCGCAACGACGCGCAGTCGGCGAGGAGCGTCGGCAGGTTCTCGTGGAGTGCGTCGAGCACAGCTCGGGGCCGCTGTCCGGTCAGGTCCTCGAAGTCGGTGCTCACGACCGCGTGCCGGCCGTCGGCGACCGCCAGCTCGATGTCGACCAGGGCGTCGGCGACGTGCTCCCACAGGCCCAGCCCGAGCAGGTTTCGCCGCAGCACCACCGGTTCCGTCACCACGGCGGCGACCTCCCGGCCGCACAGCTCACCCGCGACGGTCGCGATGGTCTGCCGGTCGATCGCCGTGCCGCCGGTGATGTCGAGGACCCGGCGCCCGCCGGTCTCGGCCGACAGCGCCGCCGCGGCGGCTCGCGCGCAGTCGTCCCGCAGGACGTAGCCGACCGGTGCGGCCGGGGCGATGGTGGTCAGCTTCCCGAACACGAGCGCCACGGGAAGGGTGTCGAAGAACTGGTCCGCGTAGAGGTTGTTGCGCAACACGGTCCAGTCGAGCGCGCTGTCCGCGAGGCACTGCTCGGTCTGCCAGTGGTCGTCGTACAGCGACGGCTCCGGCGTCGGCCGTGGCGAGCTGATCGACGTGTAGACCACGTGCGCGACGCCGCGGCGTTGCGCCGCCTCGATCACCGCCCGGTGCCGCGCGAGCCGGCGGCGGCGGGTCGGATCGGAGCCGGTGCTGATGAGCAGCAGGCGATCGACACCGGTGAACGCGCGCTCCAGGGAGTCGGGCACGTCGAAGTCGGCGTAGCGGACCTCGACGCCGCCGCGCAGCAGGTCCGCCGCCCGCTCCGGTGAGCGCGTCGTGGCCACGACCTGGTCCGTCCCGCCGGCCCGCAGCAGTTCGACCACCCGGCGCCCGAGACGCCCGTTCGCTCCCGCCACCAGCAACGTCCGCCCGTTTCCCACGGTCACACCGCCACCCGGGTGGCGTCGTCGACGCCCTGTCGGGCGGACAACGCTCGCAGGTCCGCGACCTCGCGCAGCCACAGCGTCGAGACCGCGTCGCTCGGCATGCGCCAGTCGGCTCTCGGGGACAGCCCGACCACCGTGACCTTCGGTCCGTCGGGCATCGCGGACCGCTTGAACTGGTTGGCGAAGAAGGCGTAGTAGAAGATCCCCAGCCATTTGAGGACCTGCTCGGGTGCGTATCGGCCGTCGAACGCCCGCTGCGCGAGCCGGAACACCTTCGTCGGGGAGAACCCGGAGCGCACCGTGTGGAACAGGAAGAAGTCCTGGAGCTCGTCGGGGCCGACGATTTCCTCCGTGTGCTGCGAGGATCGTCCGTCCTCGTTGGGCGGCAACAGTTCCGCGGTGCTCGGCGTGGCACAGATGTCGCGCAGCACCGCCGCGGTGTCCTCGTCGAACAGGGTGTCCGCACACCACTGCACCAGCTGCCGCACCAACGTCTTGGGCACTCCGGCGTTGACGTGGTACATCGACATCTGGTCGCCGTTGAAGGTGCAGTAGCCCAGCGCCAGCTCGGTGAGGTCTCCGGTGCCGAGGTTGAACCCACCGTGCAGACCGGCGACGTCCATCAGGATCCGGGTCCGCTCCCGCGCCTGCGCGTTCTGGAACGTCGCGTCGTGCCGCCCGGAGTGCCCGATCGCGTCGAGGTGGTGTCCGGTCGACTCCTCGATCGGGATCACCTCGCACGTGACGCCCAGGAGTGCGGCCAGCGCCTCGGCGTTGCCCCGCGTCCTGCCGGTCGTGCCCGGTCCCGGCATCGTGACCGCGACGATGCCCCGCCGGTCGGCGCCCAGCCGGTCGAAGGACCTCACCGCGACCAGCAGGGCCAGGGTCGAGTCGAGGCCACCGGACAGGCCGATGCTCACCACCGGGCCGCCGCGGCCGGGTCGCGGCGCGGCCAGGTGCCGCAGCCGCGTGCACAGCGCTGTGGTCTGGATCGTGAACGCCTCGCAGCAGTGCTCGGCCCGGTCGTCGGGGTCCTCCGGGACGAACGGCGTCCGGGTCGGCACCGGTCTGAGCGCACCGGGATCGGGGCCGTCGGCGTCCGGCCGCGGAAGGTGGAACTCGACCCTGCGCAGCGGCCCGCCGGTCGAGGAGGAGAACCCGGATCTCCGCGCCCGCTCCCCACCCAGGTGCTGGAGGTCGACGTCGGTCACGATCTGCTCGGTCTCGAACCCGAACCGGCGCGACTCGGCCAGGGTGACGCCGTTCTCGACGATCATCGAGTGGCCGCCGAACACGGTGTCGGTCGAGGACTCGCCAGGACCGGCGGCGGCGTAGACGTAGGCGGCGGCACACCGCGCGGCCTGCTCGCGGACCAGGTCACGGCGGCGGCGGGACTTGCCGGCCAGGTCGTTGCTCGCCGAGGGGTTGACCAGGACCGTCGCGCCGCCGAGCGCCAACCGGCCGCTCGCCGGCTGCGGTGTCCACAGGTCCTCGCAGATCTCGACGCCGATCGCGCACCCCGGCAGGTTGCGGGCCGGGAACACCAGGTCCTCGCCGAACGGCGCCTGGTCGCCCGCGAGCTCCACCTCGTCCCGCGTCCGCAGCACGCCGGAGGTGAACCAGCGCTGCTCGTGGTACTCCCCCGCGGTGGGCAGGCAGACCTTGGGCACCACGCCGACGAGCCGGCCGCCGGACACGAGTGCGGCGCAGTTGTAGAGGCGTCCGTCCAGCCTGACCGGGAGACCGACGACCGCCGCGACGCCCAGCCGCCTGCTCGCCCGCAGCACCTCGCGCAGCCCCTGCTCCGCGGCGTCGGCCAGCACCTCCTGGTGGAACAGGTCGGCGCACGTGTAGCCGGTGAGCCCGAGCTCGGGGAACACGGCGAGCCGGCAGCCGTGAGCGGCGAGCCGCTCCAGCGCCTCGACGGTGGCGCGCGTGTTGTGGGCGACGTCGGCCACCCGCACCGACGGCGACACCGCGGCCACGCGCAGGTAGCCGAGGTCGAGGCCGGCGAGATCTGGTTCGTTGCGTCCCATGTGGTTCGGCTCCCCGTTCGACGCGAGTACGACGGAAGGGGAGGACCGCCGCGTGCAGCCGCCGGCCCTCCCCGCGCGTTCGCCCCGATCTAGTTGATCGCCTCGCCGAGCGCGCCGCCGACCTCGCGCAGCAGTTCGGCCGGCACCTCCTGCAGGGCGCTCATCCGGCCGACGGCCTCGGTCGTGTCGGCGGTGTAGGACTGGATCGCGCCGGTGTCGAGCGACTTGTCGTCCACGATGTCGGCTCCTCTCCATTCGTTGGCACTGGTGCGCGTCACCAGTGCGGCGGTACTGGCTTCTGCACGCTAACTCCTTGCGGGGCAACGGTTCCCGACTCGATTCGTGGACCATCCGGGTCCCTCTCGGCTCCACGGATCTCCACGAGATCTCCATGGGCCGTCCCGCCGGCGCTGGTTCGCTCACGGGTGATGACGACGAGATCAGGTGGGTTCAGGGATCGCCAGCTGGGGCCGACGCTGGCGCACGCCGCGCGGCACCCGTTCTACCGGGAGCACTGGGCGCGGCACCGCGACACCTCCGGCGCTCTGGACCCGTGGGAGCTGCTCGCCGCTCTGCCGCCGACGGAGAAGCGCCACCTGAGCGAGGACATCTCGCCGATGCTCGACGACGGGGACGAGATCGTCGGTGTCGGTTTCTCGTCCGGCTCGACCGGATCGGCCATGACCCGGTACTTCACCGCCCGCGAGCGGACCCTCGTCGGCGCGTTCGCCCAGGCCGCCGCCGGAGCTGCGCCGGCAGGCGGGCCGAGGCCGCTGCGGCTGGACTTCCTGTCCACGTGGCACGGAGTGGGCGGGGCCGACACGTCGGGCGCCGTGCTGGTGCCGGGAACCGTGGTGGACGACGAGCACGCCGAGCGCACGGTCCACATGCTCCGCAGGAGGTTCACCGCTCCTGGGGTCGCCTCGCGGGTGTCGATGCTGTCGGGCGGTGTCGTCGGCGTCCACGCCTTCACCCGGTACCTCGTCGACAACGGGATCCCGGTCTCCGACTTCGCGATCGGGGTCGTCGGGCTCTTCGGCGGCTACCCCGGCCGCAGCCGCCTCGCCTGGCTGGGCGAGTACTGGCGGTGCCCGGTGCTCGACAGCTTCTCCGTCTCGGAGTGCCGCGGGAAGGCGCTGGTGTGCCCGCACTGCGGGTACCTGGAGTTCGACCCGCAGCTGGTGGCGCAGGCCGTCGCCCTCGACTCCCCCGAGCTGGTCACCGCCGGCACGGCGAGGCTGGCCGTGACGGAGCTCTACCCGTTCGGGATCGCCCAGCCGGTCGTCAAGTACCTGACCGGCGACCTCGTCGAGGTGCTCGAGGACACCTCCGCGTGCCACCCCGGCCACGTCGGCGGGCTGCGCAGGATCGGCCGCGTCGAGACCTCGGTCGTCGCCTCCGTCGACGGGACGACGACGGTGCTCGTCCCGTCGCAGGTCCTGTACGACGCCTTCGACCGGCCGGGGGTGTGCCGTGCCGACTTCCGCTCGACGCTGAGCGGGGTGACGGTCAACGACCTGGCGCAGCCTCACGTCCACGCGTCGCTCAGCGAAACAGAGGGCGTGCTGCGTCTCCAGTGCCGCTACCGGCCGGACGACTCGGGCATCGACTGCGCCGGCGAAGCCCTGGCGGCACTGCGGTCGTGGCCCGCCGCCCGCGCCTGGGCGGACCGCGGGCGGCTCGTCATCGACGTGGTCGCCGATCCCGCCACCGCGCCGCCGCGGGCGAAGTTCGCCTGACGCCGTGACCGGGTCCTGGTCAGCCGACCGGCGGCGTGCCGTCCCGCGGCCCGCGCCCCGCCTCCCCGAGGAACGCGCGGAGCTCGCCCGCGAACATCGGCCAGGCCGGGTCGACGTCCGCCAGGAGGTGGTTGTCGCCGGGCAGCGCGACGAAGGTGCTCCCCGGCACCAGGTTCGCCAGTTCGAGCCCCGCGGCCAACGGCACCGCGCGGTCGTCCCTGGCGTGCACGGCCAGCACGGGGCACCGCACGGCCCTGGCCGCCGCACGGATGTCCACGTGGGCGAACAGGGTGACGATGCGGACGGCGGTCTCCGGCGAGACGGCCAGCCGGCGGGCCTCGTCGAACTGCTCCCACTCCTCCCGGCTCGCCTTCGGCAGCATCCTGGCCGTGAAGACCTGGCGGATCCCGGGATCGTCGTGCTCCCAGCCCATCCGGGCGAGGTCGAGGTCGAACGCCGCCAGCTCCTTCTCCCGCTGGGTCGTGGCCCTGGCCATCCGTCCCCGCGCGCACGCTCCGTGCAGGACCAGGCTGTCGACCCGGTCCGGGTGGCGGGCGGCGAACGCGACGGCGACCGCGGCGCCCTCGGACACGCCGAGCAGCGGGAACCGTTCGAGGCCGAGCGCGTCGACGACCGCCAGCAGGTCGTCGACCCAGTCGTCGAGGCCGAAGCGGTCGACGTCCCGATCGGACAGCCCGCAGCCCCGCGCGTCGTAGCGGACCAGCGTGTGCCGTTCGGACAGTCGCAGCAGCCAGTGCCCCTGAGCCCCGTGGTCCAGGCTCGTCATGCCGCGCGCGGCCTGGACGAGCACCGGTCCGGACCCGTTCATCGCGTAGGCCAGCCGGACGCCGTCCCGCGCGGTGCAGAACCGGACTCCCTGCTGCGGCCACACGACGGGTCTGCTCGGTGGCACGCCGGTGGCGCCGCGCACCTCGCGCACCGGGGCCACCAGTTGGTACCCGCGGCCGAACATCGTGCGGATGACGCGCTGGGACGTCCCGTTGTCGCCGACCGCGCGCCGGGCGGCCTTCACGCGGGACGCCAGCGCCGAGTCGCTCACGAACCGGTCGCCCCACACGCTGTCCAGCAGCTCGGTCCTGGGCACCACCCGATCGCGGTGCCGGAGCAGGTGCAGCAGCACCCGGAACACCTGCGGCTCCACGTGCAGCCGCTCGCCGCCCCGGCGCAGCTCCAGTCGTGCCGGGTCAAGGGAGTAGTCCTCGAACTCGTAGCGCACCGGCTCCCGTTCCCCCGACACCCACCACGCCCTCTCCGCACACGGCACTCGCCCCAGGAGTGCCGAAGTTCCCAGCCGCGGCTGGACGGCGAGTGGACGTGGGTGCGCCGCGGCTGGACGACGGCTGGACCGACGCGGCGGACTCGTCCTCAGGCGTGCTGGTGGGCGACTTCCAGACCTGCCCGGGCGCGGTCCCGCTCGTCCTGGTCGCCGGTCTCGGTGGCGATCCGCAGGGCGCTGGTGTGCGCGTCGCGGGCCTCGTCCAGCCGGCCGGCGGTCCGCAGGATCTCGCCGAGTCCGTTGAGGACGTTGGCCTCCCCGTACCGGTGGCCGATGTCCCGGAACATCTCCAGGGCGGACGTGTAGCAGCGGTGCGCCTCGGCCCAGTCGCCGAGCCGGGTGTGGACGGTGCCCAGGTTGCTCAGCGCCGACGCCACGCCGTAGCTGTGGTCGAGGCGCTGGAACATCTCCTGCGCCTCGGAGAGGTGGCGGACCGCGTCCGGGTAGCGCCGCAGGCTCGCGCAGACGTCACCGAGGTTGGACAGGGCGCTGGCCTGGCCGACCGCGTCGTCGAGGCGGCGGAACAGGTCCAGCGCGCGTTCCAGGTACTCGACGGCGTCGGCGTGGTGCCCGGGGCGGCTGTACGCGTTGCCGAGGTTGAGCAGCGCCGCCGCCTCGCCGTACCGGCTGCCCAGCCGCTGGTGCAGGGCCAGCGCCTCCAGGTGCAGTGACGCCGCTTCGTCGTGCTCCCCGAGCCGTTCCTGGACGATGCCGAGGTTCGACGACGCCCGCGCCGCGCCGTAGTCGTCGCCGGTCCGCCGATGCAGCTCCACCGCCTCGCGCAGGTGCCTGGCCGCCTGGTCGTAGTCGCCGAGGAGGCGGCGCAGCGCGCCGAGGTTGGTCAGTGCCGCGGCGAGCAGGCCGTCCTCGCCGGCCCGCCGGGCGGCGCGCAACGCGCACTCGTGGATGGTCGACGCGTCCGCGTAGTGGCCGCTCTCCAGGTACCGGAACAGCGTGTTCGCCAGGTCGACCGCGTAGCCGGGCCGGTCGTCCCGCTCGGCGAACCGGCACAGGGCGACGAGCGTGGACCGTTCGGCGTCGAGCCAGGCGCGCGCGGCGTCGGCGGCGGGGAACTCCAGCGGCGGCGTCACGGCGACGTCGGGCCGGTAGGGGCGGTCGGCCGGGTAGAGCAGGTCCATCGCCGCCGACGCGGTGGCCAGGTGGCGCGCGAGCAGCCGTTCGGTGGCGGCGGACCGCTCCGGCGCCGGGTCGTGCTCGCGGGCCAGTTCCTCGGCGTAGGCGCGCAGGAGGTCGTGGACGACGAACCTGCCGGCCGGTGCCGGCTGCACGAGGTGGTTGCGGGCCAGCACCTCCAGGGTCCGGCGCGCGGAGTCCTGGTCGCTCCCGGTGAGAGCGGCGAGCGCGAACGGCGTCACGTCCGGTCCCGCGTGCAGGCCCAGTCGCCGGAACGCCTTCGCGACCGGCGGCGGTAGCTGGAGGTACGACCACGAGAAGACGGTCCGCACGGCGGCGCGGACGTCGTCGCCGGCGTCGAGCACGTGCAACCGGCGGCGCCGGTCGGCCAGCTCGCCGGTCAGCTCGGCCAGCGCGCTGTCCGGCCGGGACGCGGCCAGCTCGGCGGCGACCCGCAGCGCGAGCGGCAACCGGCCGCACTGCGCGGCCAGCTCCGCCGCGGCGGCGGGTTCCCGGCGCACCCGCTCGCCGATCAGCGTGCGCAGCAGCGCCGTCGAGTCCGGCGCCGGCAGCAGGTCCACGTCGAGCCGGTGGGCTCCGTGCAGCGCGACCAGGCCCGCCAGGCTGTTGCGGCTGGTCACCAGCACCAGGCAGCCCGGCGTGCCGGGCAGCAGCGGCCGCACCTGGTCCACCGACGACGCGTTGTCGAGCACGATCAGCATCCGCCGGTCGGCGAGTGCGGCGCGGTACCGCGCGGCCCGCTGGTCGGGATCGACCGGGACCTCCGCCCCGGTGACACCGAGGCCGTCGAGCAGGCGGCTCAGGGCGTCCTCCGCGGTCACCGGTGACCGCGGGTCGTAGCCGCGCAGGTCGACGTACAGCTGCCCGTCGGGGAAGTCCTGCCGGATGCGGTGGGCGCAGTGCAGCACGAGCGCCGTCTTGCCCACGCCGGCCGTGCCGCACACGACGACGATGGGCACGCCGGTCCGCTCGGCGCCCAGCACCCGGCCGAGCTCGGCGAGCTCCGCCTGCCGGCCGGTGAAGCCGAACACGTCTCCCGGCAGCTGGTTCACGCCGGGCGGCGCGGGCCGGGACTCCGCCGGTGCGGCGACGACGTCCGCGGGTGTCTCCTCGAGCGCGTCGAGGTACGCGGCGGTCAGGTCGGGTCCGGGGCTGACGCCCAGCTCCTCCGCGAGCTGTCGCCGCACCAGGTTGTAGGTGCCGAACGCCTGGTCGCGCTGACCGGCCGCGGTGTGGGCCCGGATGAGCAGCGCGTGCATGGCCTCGTCGAGCGCGTGCGCGGCGGCGTCTTCGACCAGTGCGGGCAGCACGTCGCGCGGTGCCCCGAGAGCGATCATCACCTCGGCGTGCCTGGCCAGTGCCGCCCGCCGCTCCTCGGCCAGCGTGACGACGGCGGGGTGGGCGTCGAGCGCCGGCACGTCGGCCAGCGGACGTCCGTGCCACAACCCCAGGGCCTGGCCCAGCAGGTCCGCGGCCCGCCGGGGGTCGTCGCGCGGCACGGCGGCGGCGCGGGCGACCAGCGAGCGGAACCGGACCACGTCCACCCCGTCCGGCGGCGGGGTGAGCGCGTACCCGTCGCCCACGGCAGGCAGCAGCGTGCTCGGCGCACGGGCGCCGCGGTCGGGTTCGAGCACCTGCCTCAAATGCTTGACGTGGGTGTGGATGACGTTGGTCGCGCTCAGCGGCGGACGTTCTCCCCACAGCGCGTCGACCAGCTCGGCGCGGGTCACCGGTTTGCCACCGGCGAGGACGAGCAGGCCGAAGAGGGCTTTGCGGCCGGCGGGGCCGAGCGCCAGCGCGGTGCCGTCACGCCAGGCCCGGACGGGGCCCAGCACCTGCACGACCAGCACGCACGACCCCCATCATGCCGCTCGTCGCGGCGCAAACGAAGTTCCATGCTGGCACGCCGCCCAGAGCCGCTCCAGCCACCATCCAGACGATCTGCGTGGCGCGACGCACTTCCGGTCCAGAGGCCGACCAGTCGCCGTCCAGCCTCGGTGGACAGCATCGAGGGGCGGCAGCTTGCCGGCGGTGGAACGGGCGTGCACGGCACCAGCCGTGCGGCGTTCACCCACGCTGATGGGGGGACGGGCGGAATGCGGTTTGGCGAGCTGCACCCGACTCTCCGGCTGCGCATCACCGTGGCGTTCGTCGAGCGGACCCTCACCACGATCATCACCCCGCTCATGGCCATCTACCTGGCGGACGAGGTCGGCGCGGCGCGGGCCGGGCTGCTGGTCGGGGCGGCGGTCGTGTTCGCGGTGGTCGCGAGCCTGGCCGGCGGGCCGGTCGCGGACGGCAGGGGCAGGCGCGGGCCGCTGCTCGTGGGCACGGCCGGCACGGCGGTCGCGTTCCTGGGCATGGCGGCGGCCAGTTCGCCGTGGTGGGGCTCCGCGGCGGCGGTGTTCGCCTTCTACGTGCTCAACATCGCGGTGGCGAACTTCGCCCTGCCCGCGAACGAGGCGATGATCGTCGACGTCACCCCGGCCGGGCACCGCAAGGCCGTCTACACCCTCCAGTACTGGACGGTGAACGCCGCGCTCGCGGTGGGCGCGCTGGTCGCGAGCTTCCTCTACAGCGGGTACTTCACGGCGATGCTGACCGTCGCGGCCGCGGTCGCGGGCGTGGCCGCGCTGGTGAGCCTGAGATACCTCACCGAGACCATGCCCGCGGCGGGCGGCCGGCCGCCGTTCGGTGAGCTGCTGAGCGGCTACGCCGGCGCGCTCCGGGACCGCCTGTTCCTGCGGCTCGTCGCGGGCATGACGTTGTGGCTGGGCCTGGAGACCCAGCTCATCGGCTACATCGGCGTGCGCCTCGCGCAGGCGTTCCCGGAGCGCCGCGAGTGGCTCGCGCTCGGAGGGTGGCACGTCCGCCTCAACGGGGTGGAGGTGCTGGGCGTGCTGCGCGCCGAGAACACGCTGCTGATCGTGGTGCTGGCGGTGTTCTCCGCACGGCTGGCACGCGGGCTCGCCGACCGGTCGCGCGTCCACCTGGGCATCGCCCTGTTCACGACGGGCACGGTGGTCCTCGCGCTCGGCGCGGACCTGGTCGTGCTGATGGCCGCGGTGCTGGTGCTGACGATCGGCGAGCTGCTGCACATCCCGGTGATGCAGGCGATGCTCGCCGAGCTCGTTCCCGACCACGCGCGCACCCGCTACATGGCGGTGTTCAAGCTCGACGTCCAGGGCGGCCTGCTGATCTCGGCCGCCGGCATCAGCGCGGGCACGGTGCTGCCGCCGTGGGGGATGGCGGCGGCGTTCTGCGTGCTCGCCGTGCTGATCGTGACGTCCTACCGGCCCCTGCTCGCCCGGCGGGCCGTCCGATCGTCCACATAGGAACAGTCAGAAACGACTCGGAGAGAAGGAATCGCCGCGATGGCAGTCAAGAGCATCGGCGACGCCCACGTCGTCGTGCTGAACCGGTGGCGTGACTCCTTCGCCGAGTACGCCCGGTATCTCGACCACGACACCGCCCGCGTCACCTACGTCACGACCGAGGTCGGCCGGGCCGCGGTGCCCACCGGCGCCCGCGAGGTCGTGGTCGTCGAGGACCTGCTCGACCTCGCCGCGGTGCGGGCCGCGCTCGCACCCGCGGTGCGCGCCCACGGCCGCCCGGAGGCGGTGGTGGCGTTGCAGGAGAGCGACTTCGCCGTGGCGGCGGCGCTGCGGGAGGAGTTCTCCTCACGGGGCCGCAAGACCGCCGACCTGCACCACTTCCTGGACAAGCACGCGATGCTGCTGGCCGCGCGGCGGACCGGCGTGCCGGTGCCGCGCTTCGAGCTGGTCACCGACGCCGCCGGGATCACCGGGTTCGCCGCCGGGGCCGGCTGGCCGGTGGTGGTGAAGTCGTTGCAGGGCAGGGCGAGCACGGGGGTCCGGCGGCTCGGCTCCGCCGACGCCGTCGACCTGCTGGACCTCCCGCTCGACGCCGGGCACCCGCTGGTGGTCCAGGAGTACCTGCCGCACCGGATCCACCACGTCGACGGCGTGCACCTCGGCGGCGGTGTGCTGGGACCGTGGCGGCTCAACGCCTATCTGAACGCGCCCGGCGCGGCGACCCTCGGGCCGCTGGCCTTCGCCATGGGAGAGCCGGTCGGGTCGGTCGAGGTCGACGACCCGGCGCTGCTCGCCGAGGCCGAGAAGGTCCTGCGGGTGCTGGTGCCCGGCATGTCCCCCGACCCGTGGGTGTTCCACCTGGAGCTGTTCCTGACCCCGGACGGCGAGTTCGTGTTCCTGGAGGTCGGGTGCCGGCCCGGCGGCGGTGAGATCCCGTTCGTGTGGCGGGACGTGCACGGCGTCGACCTGATGGAGTGCGAGTTCTCCTTGCAGTGCGGCGAGATCCCGGACCTCGCGCCGTTCGGCGACGACGAGCCGGTGGCCGGCTGTCTGCACGTGCCGCTGGACCGGCCGGCCCCGTGCCGGGTCGTGGCCGCGAGCAGCATGGTCGCCGGGGACGGCCCCTACTCCGAGGCCATCCCCGCCGTGGGCTCCGTCGTTCCCCGCACCGCGGGCTCGTACGAGTTCGTCGGCGGCCGGTTCCGCCACCGCGGCACCTCCACGGTGGAGGTCGCCGCGCGGGTGATGACGACGGCCGCGCGCTACCGGCTGGTGACCGAACCGGTGCGGGTGGCGGTGATCGGCGGCCGGGTCGAGATGCTCGAGGCGGCCGCGGACCTCGGTCTGGACGTGGTGCTGGTGCACTTCCCGGACCGCTGCGACCCCCGGTCGGCCGAGCTGTGCGAGAAGGTCCTCCACGCCGACCTGATCGCCGAGCCGGACCGGGTCGTGGACCTCCTGCGCCGCGAACACGCCGAGCGGCCGTTCACCAGGGTGCTCACGCTGACCGAGCCGGGCCTGCTGCCCGCCGCGCGGCTCAACGCCGAATGGGGGCTGGGCGGCAACAGCGTCGAGACCGTGCTGCTGGTGAAGGACAAGGCGCTCATGCGCGACCGGCTCGCCGACGTCGGCCTGTCACCGTCCGGTACCGGACGGTGCGCGGCGCGCAGGAGCTGGCGGCGTTCCTGGACGAGCTGGACGGCGTGCCGGTGGTCGTCAAGCCGCTGGACTCGGGTGGCAGCGACGGAGTGGTGATGGTCGCGGGGCCGCAGGACGTGCCGGCCGTGTGGCGCCTGGTCGAGGGGTCTGGGCGCACGGTCGTGCTCGCCGAGGAGTACCTCGACGGGCCGGAGGTCAGCGTGGAGGCGTTCAGCCACGACGGCGTGCACACCGTCGTGGCGCTGACCGACAAGGTCCTCGGCACCGGGTTCGTCGAGGTGGGCCACGCGGTGCCCGCCGACCTGCCGGAACCGGTGCGGCGGCAGGTCAGCGAGCTGACCACCGCACTGCTGGACGCGGTCGGTTTGGTCGAAGGGCCGTCGCACACGGAGATCAAGCTCACCGGTCGCGGGCCGCGCGTCGTGGAGTCGCACAACCGCGTCGGCGGCGACTTCATCCCCGACCTGGTCCGGCTCGTCCACGGCGTGGACCTGCTGCGGCTCGCGGTCGGCGTTCCGCTGGGCCTGATGGCGTGGCGGCCGGAGCCGCGGCAGGCCGAGGGCGGCGCGGCGGTGCGGTTCCTGCTCGCCGAGCCCGGCACCGTTACCGAGGTGACCGTGCCGGAGGCGCTGGACCCGGCCGTGTCGCTCACGCTCACCGCGAAGCCCGGCACCGAGGTGCCGCCGCTGCGGTGGTCCGACGACCGCGTGTGCGGGCACGTGATCGCCACCGGGGACACCGCCGCCGACGCCGCGGCGCGCTGCGTGGAGGCCGTCTCCCGGATCCGCGTCGGCACGATGCCATGATCGTCGATCCCACCGACCCGAACCGCGTCCTGGTCGAGCTGTCCGACCTGCGCGGACCGCTGCCCGACCAGGTTCGCCGGTACCAGACCGCCCTGTACTCGGTGGTCGGCTGGGCCCACCAGTACCTGGTGAAGCCCCACCCCGATCTCGGCCGCAACGGCCCGGTCTGCCCGTTCGTGCAGGGCTCCCTGGACAGGGGGCTGCTGTACCTGGCGGTCCACCCCGGCCGGCCGGGGACGGTGACCGAGGTGACCGGCGCCCTGGCCCGTTACCGGGAGTGGTACCCGGAGCTGCGGGCGGCGGCCGGGCGCGCCGCCCAGTACCTGACGATCCTGGTGCTGTTCCCGGAGGTCGCCTCCCGGCTGGTCGACGAGGCCCAGTCGCGGCTCAAGGCCGGCTACGTCGCGCAGGGCCTGATGATCGGCGAGTTCCACGACGGACCGCCGCCGAAGCCGGGGCTGTGGAATCACGAGTTCCGCCCGCTGCGCAGCCCGGTGCCGATGCTGGCGATCCGGTCGCTCGTGCCGACCGACTTCCCGTTCCTGCGCGACGACCGGGACTTCGTGGCGGCCTACCTCGACCGCGTCAGGCCGGAGGACGTCCCGTCGCGCTGGCGTGCCGAGGTGGCCGAGGTCGCCGCCGCGTTCGGCCTGTAGCGCCCGGCACCTCGGCACGACCCCGTCAGACGGCCCGCGCGATCGCGATGTTGCCCGCCAGCCGCTCCCCCGCCTCGTAGATCATGTACTCCCGGCCCTGGTACGTGCCGAACGACGGAGCGGCCGACCGGCCGTTGTCCGGCGCACCGGACAGGGAGTCGTGGAAGACGCCCAGGTGCCTGCGCAGGGAGAAGTCGCGGCCGACCTCGGTGATGAGGATGTTGCCGCCACTGCCGATGTCGGTGTTGTAGACGACGTACACGCTGTTGTTGCGGAAGAGCAGGTGCGGCCCGCCGACGTTGACCGCGCCGACGTCCTGGTGCCGGATCAGCGGGGTCTGCGAGAACGTCCAGTCGCGGGCGTTCGCCGACCAGCCCCAGCCGATGTCGCGGTGGTTGCTCTGGTTGTTGAGCATGAAGACCATGACGTAGCGGGCGCCCTGCGAGGTCAGGTCGTGGCGGAACACCCTGGCGTAGGAGGTCTCCGTCGTCCCCGCCGGCTGCAGCCTCGTGGACAGGACCTCCTTCTCGTAGGTGAAGTTGATGCCGTCGGCGGAGCTGGCCAGGCGGGTCACGGTGTTCTCGCCGTGGAAGTACAGGTACATGCGCTTGACGTCGTCGTTCCACATCGCGTGCGGCGACGACACGTGGGACGCGCTGTACTCGCCGGGCCAGCTCCTCGAGATGATCGGGTTTCCCGGATATTCGGTGAACTCCTCGTCGAGGGAGTTCGCGTAGGCCAGGCAGATGCCGCCCGGTGCGTCGTGCGGCGCGTAGTAGAGGTAGTAGGCGGCACGTGCGCCCGCGATCCGGTCCTTCGTGCCGCGGATGGTCGGGAAGATCAGCTCACCGGTGGGGTTGTAGCGCAGCTTGCTCTTGACCAGGGCGAGCCTGCTGTACCGGTAGTCCGGGAAGCCGGCCGGTGCCGCGGCGGCGGGGACGGCCGTGCCCGCCGTCCCCGCCAGCAGGGCGGCACCGCCGAGCAGCAGTCGGCGACGGTTCAGTGTCATGGCGGGGTGCTCCTCAGCGCTGAGTGGTTCCTCTGTGGACGGACCGGTCTTCTTCGGCTGTCAGTAGATGGCCACGCCGTACGCCTGGAGCGCCTCCGTGACGGGCTGGTAGAACGACCGGCCGCCGCTGGCGCAGTCGCCGCTCCCGCCGGAGGTCAGGCCGAGCGCGGTGTCGTCGGCGAACAGGGGGCCGCCGCTGTCGCCGCCCTGGACGCAGACGGTCGTGCCGATCATGCCGGTCACGGTGGTGCCGTCGACGTAGTTCACGGTGACGCCGAGGCCGGTGACCTTGCCGCGGTGGAAGCCGGTGGTGCTGCCGCTGCGGCCGACGGTCTGGCCGACCACGGGAGTGCCGGCCCTGGCGATGTCGCGCCGGGTGCCGTCGTACAGGTTGACCCCGCCGGGCCGGCTGATGTCGCTGGTGTAGCGGAACAGGGCGTAGTCGTTGCCGGGGAAGCTGGTTCCCACCCTGGAGGCGATGACCTGACCGCCGGAGGTGCTCCAGGTGGCCGTGGCGTTGCCGCAGTGGCCCGCGGTCAGCAGGTAGGCCGTGCTGGTGCCGGGCGTCTTCACGTTGAAGCCGAGCGAACACCGCACGCCACCGCCGAGGATGGCGTCGCCGCCCGTGATCGTGGGACGGAACGATCCGCCGACGTGCTCCAGCCTCGCTGTGTCGCCGAGTCCGTCGACCGCGGCCCGCAGCCGGGTGAGCGCGGAGCCGGCGACGGTGACGTCAGCGGAGACCACGACCTGGTTGGTGGCCGGGTCGACGCCCCAGGAGGTGCCGGGAATCCTCGCCGTGCGGTCGAGAACCCCGGCACTGGCGGCGAGGGTGGCGGCGGTGTGCTTGACGACCTTCGCGCGCGCTCCGGCCGCGGTGACGATGTTCGCCGCGGCGGTATCGGTCACCGTGACGACCAGCTGACCGCTCTCGTCGACGTAGGACCCGGGGCTCGTGGCTCCGAGACGTGCGCCCAGGACGTCGGCCAGCTGACCGGGCTCGGACAGGGCGGCCGGCGCACTCATGACGAGGCCGGCCGTCAGCGCGGCGACCGCGGTCAACACGAGCGTGGCAGAGCGACCCATCGATTCTCCTCGACTGTTCCGTGACGGGAGGCGGGGCGGAGCGCCTGACTACGGAATGACAGAGTGCTCGATTCGAAGAAGTGCGTCCAGGTGATAATTTTTATTTCTCGGCGCGGCATTCACAGCGCACTCGCTCGTCAACTTGCGAGGGATGAAAATAGTATTAGTGTCTTGATTCCGCTAACAGAACAGCCCGGTCGCAGAAATCGGAAGTCATCGCACTGACCGGCCGAGCTCGACTCCCCCGCTGTTCAGCACGTCGTCGGTCAGGCTGTCGATCCATTCGGTGACGGTGCGGGCGTAGACGGCCGGGGCGTGGCCGTGCATCGAGTGGGGCATGTCCGGGAAGGCCTTTCGGGTGAAGGAGTTCCCGGTCTCCTCGACCAGCTGCCCGATCCGCCGGACCTGCAGGTCGGTGACGGCTCCGAGCACGTTGCCGGTGTCGGGGTCCACGTGGTGGAAGTGGTGGGTGAACAGGACCGGCACCTTGACCTGGCGCAGCATCGACGCGTGGTCGCAGTTGAGCGTGGCCCGCCCGGAGACGAACGCGTCTCCCCATTCCGGGTCGTACTCCCGCAGGTCCTGCGGCGGCTCCCCCGGTGCACCCTCGGCGCCCGCCGGGGCCATCCGCGCCAGCGCGGCCGTCATCCAGGCGGGCAGCTCCTCCGCCATCGCCCGCCGCATCCCGGCGAAGTCGCCGATGCTCCACTGTGGACCGAGCCACCGGTGCCACAGCCGGAAGAGCGGACCGACGCCCTGCCGGATCGAGTGACCGACCTCGGGTTCGGTCTGGGACGCGAACAGCGGCGCGTCCTCCAGGACCGCGGCGCGGATCTGGCCGGGCGCCGCGAACGCGGCCAGCCACGCCGCGACCACGCCACCGGACGACAGCCCGCAGACCACGGCCGGCCGCTGGACGACCCGGTCGAGGAAGCGGACGAGGTCACCCCCGAAGAGGTCCACGCTGTAGCGGCCCGGCGTCCAGGTCGACCGGCCCTGACCGCGCAGGTCCACGGCGTAGACCCGGAAGCGGTCCGACAGCAGCGCCATCGCGGCCTCGTAGCCCCACCAGGACTCCGTCTGCGCCGGGACGAGCAGCAGCGGTGGCAACCCGGGATCGCCCGCCACGGCGTAGTTCATCCGGATCTCCCCGAGATCCACCACCTGTTCCGGACAGGCGTGCGGCACGAAGATCTCCGCGTGGTCCGCCGCCTCCAGGTACCTGGTCGAGCCGGCACCGGCCGGCGTTGGACCGGTCGGGCCGGGAAGGGTGTCGGTGGTCATGTGCGTGCTCCGGTTCTCGGTGAGGTGATCGCCTCACCACCCCACCCCGTTCTCCCCCACCGGAGAAGGACACGCGCAGCCACTGACTGGCAGGTCCTGGTTGAGCATCCGGCGAGGGCAGAGGATGGCAGCCATGAGCCACGCGTTCGACCGTTCGTCCCTCGGCGACTTCCTGCGCACCCGGCGGGAAGCGCTGCAGCCGGAGGACGTCGGGCTGCGCCGCGGGCCTCGCCGCCGCGCCCGCGGGTTGCGCAGGGAGGAGGTCGCGGACCTGTGCGCCATGTCCGCGGACTACTTCGCCCGGCTCGAACGCGGCGACGGGCCGCAGCCGTCCGAACCGATGATCGCGGCCATCGCCCGCGGGCTCAGGCTGACCCCGGACGAACGCGACCACCTGTTCCTGCTGGCCGGCTACCGCACGACGCGCCACGACCTGCGCTCCCAGCACGTGAGTCCCGGGCTGATGCGCGTCATGGACGGCCTCGCCGACGCGACCGCCCAGGTCATGGGACCGCTGGGCGAGACGCTGCTGCAGACCCCCGCCGCCGTGGCGCTGCTGGGCGACCAGACGTGCCACACCGGCAACGCCCGCTACGCGCCCTACCGGTGGTTCACCGGCCAAGCCGACCGCGAGCGCTACCACCCCGACGGCCACGCCGAGAACAGCCGGGTCAACGTCGCGCTGCTGCGCCAGGCCGCGACCAGGAACGGCCCCGGCTCCCCCGCGGCCGCCCTGGCCGGCCTTCTGCGCCGCACCAGCGACGAGTTCGCCCGCCTGTGGGACCTGCACGAGGTCGGCCTGCGCTGGAGCGACACCAAGCGGTTCGCCCACCCCGAGCTCGGCCGGCTCGACCTCCACTGCCAGCTCCTGGTCGAACCGGACCACGGCCAGTCCCTCCTCGTCTTCACCGCCACCCCCGGTTCGGAGAGCCACGAGAAGCTGGCCCTGCTCGCGGTGCTGGGCCACGAGCAGTTCACGAGTCACTGACCGCCGGACACCCCGGGTTTCACGGCCGACCGGCGGGCGTGCCGGGCGAGGACCTCGTCCAGGCGGGAGCCGACGTCCCGGCAGTTCGCGCGGACGACGTCGAGGAACGCGGCGAGCACGGGCGAGGCGTCGTCGGCCCGGAACGACAGCTGCAGGTCCGGCAGGCGGAAGTGCGGCGTGACGTCGCAGAACCAGACGTCCTCGCGGGTGATCAGCCGCATGCGGGCGGGGCCGAGGCCGACTCCGACGTGGCAGGCGGCGAGACCGATGATCGTGTGCACGTCCCGTGACGTGGTGGCCGCCGCCAGCGCGGCGGCGTCGGACGCGAACACGGCACGCAGGTGGGCGGCCACCGCCGGTTCCTGGTCGGGAGCGGAGATGATCAGCTGCTCGGTGGCGAGCTGCTCGAAGGTGACCTCGGCCTGCCCCGCGAACGGGTGGGAGCGGGCCACGACCGCGATGAGGTGATCGGCCCCGATCGGCACGGTGACGAGACGTTCCGCACCGGCGCCACGCGGGTTGCCGCGGCCGACGGCGACGTCCAGCTCGCCCGCGACGAGTGCGGCCGCCGCCTCCGGACTGCTCATCTCGCGCAGGTCCAGCCGCACCTCCGGCCTGCTCCCGCGGAACCGGCCCAGCACGCCGGGCAACGGGTCGAGCAGGGCCGAGCCGATGAACCCCATCCGCAGCAGCCCGGTCTCGCCCCGTGCGGCGCGGCCGGCGTCGACCGACGCCGCGGTGATCTCGTCCAGTGCCCGTCGCGCCCGTTCGAGGAAGGCCGTGCCCGCCGCGGTCGGGAACACCCCTCGTGGCGTGCGGTCGAACAACCGCTGGCCGACTTCCCGTTCGACGGCGGCGATCTGCGCGGACAGCGGCGGCTGCGCGATGCCCAACGAGGCGGCCGCGCGGCCGAAGTGCTGCTGTTCGGCCAGGGCGATGGCGTACCGGAGATGACGGGCTTCCACCCCGCGCATCATACGTAGAAAGTATTGCGGCGGTGCACTTCAGATATGGGAGTGGATGACGGCGCCGGGAGCGGATGAGCTGGGACCTGATCCGCAGCCGCTCCGAAAGGCAGTCATGAACGACACCACCGTCATCGTGTTCGTGCACGGCGCTTGGCACTCGTCCCTCCACTGGGCCGCGACCTCGCGTGCGCTCACGGCTCGGGGACTGTCCTGTGTCGCCGTCGACCTCCCCGGCCACGGCACGACGGCACCGCTGCCCTCCGGCTACCTGGAACCGGGGCAACCCGGCCTGGCCACCGAACGGTCCGCGCTCGCCGGCCTGACCACCGACGCGCTCGTCGGCGCCCTGCTCGCCGACCTCGCCGAGGTCCGCCGCCGGTTCGACCACGTGGTGCTCGTCGCGCACAGCGCGGGTGGCGGCCCCGCCTCGGCCGCCGTGGAACGGCATCCGGAGCTGGTCGACCACCTCGTCTACCTGTCGGCCTTCGTGCCCGCCGGCCGGCCGCGCTTCGGGGACTACGTGACCGACCCCGTGAACGCCGGTGCCGTGCAGGTGCCGCGAGCCGGTGACCCCGAGGCCATCGGCGCGTTCCGCATCAACCCGCTCTCCGCCGACCCCGCCGAGGTCGAGCTGATCCGGCAGTCGTTCCTCGGCGACTGGCCGGCGGACCGCCCAGGCTGGCGGCTCACCCTGCACCCCGACGAACCCCTGGCGTCGCTGGCCGGCGAGTTCACCGTCACCGCCGGCCGGTGGGGACGGGTCGCACGCAGCTACGTCCGGCTGACCGACGACCTGGCGCTGCCCACGGCGACCCAGGACCTGATGATCGACGAAGCCGACCGCGAGACCCCGGACACCCCGTTCGCGGTGCACTCCCTGCCCGGCGGGCACTCGCCGTTCCTGACCCGGCCCGGCGAGCTCGCCGACCTGGTCGCCCGGATCGCGCAGCAGCGGTGAGGCCCGCCGCGCTGGCCGTGCTGCTGTCGGGGACGTTCGTCCAGCTGATGAGCGTCACCGTCATGCAGCTGGCGGTCCCCCGCATCCGCCACGACCTCGACGCCGGGCCGGGCGCGGGCCAGCTCGCGCTCGCCGGGTACACGCTGACCTACGCCTGCGCGCTGATCACCGCGGCCCGGCTCGGTGACCGGTACGGCTACCGGCGGCTGTTCGTGCTCGGCACCGCCGTGTTCACCCTCGCGTCGCTGGCCGCGGCCCTCGCGCCGGGAGCGGACGCGCTCGTGCTGGCCCGGCTGGTGCAGGGCGCCGGCAGCGGGGTGGTGGCACCGCAGATCCTGTCGCTGATCCAGACCGCGGTACCCGCCGGCCACCGGGCTCGGGTGCTCGGCCGGTACGGCGCCACGATGGCCGTCGCGTCGCTCGCCGGTCCGTTGTGCTGCGGCGTCCTGCTGCACTTCGACCCGTTCGGAGCCGGCTGGCGGGTGGCGTTGGCTCTGCCGGTGCCGGTGGGGATCGCCGCGCTGGCGCTGTTCCGGGTGCTGCCGGACGGGCGTGGAGCCGGTGCGGCGACCAGGGTGGACCCGGTCGGGTCCGCGTTGTCCCTGGTGGGCCTGGCCTTGCTGGTGCTGCCGCTGACGCTCGGCCAGGACGCGGGCTGGCCGGCGTGGACGTGGTGCAGCCTGGCGCTCTCCTCGGGACTGCTGGCCGCCTTCGCCTTCTCGCAGAAACGCGTGCCGCACCCCCTGGTGCATCCGGAAGCGCTGTCCGCGGCCACCACGCGGTGGGGCATCGGAGCGGTGCTGCTGTTCAACGCGGGGATCCCGTCGTTGAGCCTGCTGCTGTCCCTGCACCTGCAAGGCGCCCTGCACCGCGATCCGCTCGTGACGGCGTTGACCGTCGCGCCGTACGCGGTCGGAGGCCTGCTGGGCAGCGGGATGGCCGAAGCCGCGGCACGTCGTCTCGGCGTGGTGGCCCTGGCCGCCGCGTCCGGGAGCCTCGCCGTGGTCTCGCTGCTGGTCGTTCCCGCACTCGAAGCCCCGGCACCGGTCTTGTGGGCGGTGCTCGCCGCGGGCGGCTTCGCCTTCGGCCTCTTCACCGCGTCGGCGTTCTCCCTGGTGCTGCGCCAGGTGCCGCCGCACGCGGCGAGCTCGGTGTCGGGTCTGCTGCCGACGGCGCAGCAACTCGGCGGCACACTCGGCGTGGCGGTGGCCGGAATGGTCTACACCGCGGGAGCCATGGGGTCGGCGATGGTCTACGAGGCCGTCGTGTTCCTGCTCGCGGCCGCGGCCACGGCGCGCCTGCGCAGGACACCTCAGCGCGTCGGGCCGGGCCGTGGACCGCGGCGCAACCCGTCACCACTTAGCTGAGGCGAAGGACGAGCTTCCCGGACCACTCACGTCCTGTGCCTGGACGGCGGCCACTCCTGAGCGCGGCGCACGAAACCCGTGTGGACAGTGACCCTGGTATCACGGCGCTGAGACCGCAGGACTACTGCAACGGGGGTCTGCGGGTGGATGGGCGACCAGATCCGCGCCGTTAGCGTCGGACCCATGACCGATGTCCTGTCCGAGCCCGCCGCGGCGGATCGGTTGCGCCCCAGCCGATTACGCGTCGCCTCCGCTTGGCTCGCAACGACCGCAGGGGCGTTCATCGTCGTCCTGCTGTATCTCGTCGTGTTGCTCGTGATCGCGCAATTGACGGAGAACTCGGCACTCTCCTACGTTGTCGCCGCGCTGGCCGCACTCGTAGGTGCAGCGGTCTTGGCACGCGGGTCCGCGCGAATCCGGGGCACCCGCAGCCGGTTGAGCCGAGGCGTGTGTCTCGCGGTACCGCTGCTGCTGGCAGCGGGGGTGTCGTGGGCGTGGTTCGGGGCGCCCGCAACCCACACGCCGATGCCCGGCTCGCCGGCCGTCCAGTACTGGGATCTGCCGACGGGGTCGCGGATCGCCTACGTCCGCACCGCCGGCGCGGTCTCGCACGCCGAACCCGTGCTGCTCGTCCACGGTGGTCCGGGAGCCCCGAGCACCACGAGCGAGGAGTTCGCCCGGCGCCTCGCGACCGCCGGGTTCGCCGTGTACACCTACCAGCAGGTCGGTTCCGGCCAGTCGAGCCGGCTCGACCCGGACGAGTACACACTCGCACGCCACGTCGCCGACCTCGATGCCATCCGGCAGGAGCTGGCGGCTCCGAAGGTGGTGCTGATCGGCTCGTCCTGGGGTGGCCAGCTCACCGCGCACTACATGGCCGCACATCCCGGCAACGTCGCGAAAGCCGTCGTCGCGAGTCCCGGAGCGATGTCCGACGACTCCGTCGACGACGGCAGCCTCACACCCAGCGGCGCCGACGACCAGACCGACCAGTTCACCCAGCACCCCCGCTTCGCGGCGACGTACTTCCTGGCTCACGCCGGTGGACTGCGCGCAGCACGGACGTTGACGCCCGCCGACACCGCGGACGGGCTGTACCAGCAGTTCGCACGCAGCCTCGACATGAGTTCCGGCTGCCCCGACGCCGCCAAGAGCGAACGGCCCGCGGACGCCACCGCCGGGTACGGCCTCTGGGCCAACATCGCCACCGTCGCGTCGGCGTCGAAGGCACCCGACCCCAGGCCGACGCTGCGCCACGACAACACTCCCGTGCTGGTGCTGCGGGCGCAATGCGACTACCTCCGCTGGGAGGTCACCCGCGACTACCGCGACACCTTCCCCAGCGCCACGTTGCTGCCGATCGACGCCGCCGGCCACACCGTGCTCGCCGACAAGCCCGCCGAAACCGGTGCGGCCGTTGCCGCTTTCCTCACCGGAGGAGCTCTGCCGACCACGCCGTACACCCCGGCGGAAGCGCCCTGGCCACGGTGAAAGCGACGGGGCTCAACGCTGGCCGGCCAGCTGCGCGGCGTTCGTCCTGGTTTCCTCGTTCATCGGGAAGAAGCACTCGATCCGCAGCTCTTGGAGCGTCACGTCCTGCGGAGTTCCCAGGGTCGTCACGGTGGAGAAGTAGTCGAACCGCCGCCCGGCGTGCTCGTACCGGATCGGCACGATCGGCAACGAGGACACCGTGACGTCCACGTCCCGGAGATGGGAGGGCACTCCCGGGAAGTCCAGGACCTCCGCGAGGATCCGCTGAGCCCGGTCGTCGGTCACACCGCCGATCGCCTCCCGTCTCACCCGGCGCACCAGGGCCTCGGCGACCTCCACCCAGTTGACGACGTGCCGCCGCACGCCGTCCGGGTGGAACATCCGGCGGAGGACGTTGGGCGGTCCCGGGACGTGCGGGCCCTGTTCGTCGAGGAAGGCGAAGAACCGACGGGCAGCGGTGTTGGTGTGCCGGATGTTCCAGCTGCGGTCCATCACCAGTGCGGGGAAGGGCTCCTGCTGGAGCAGGATGCCCTCCACCGCCTCGCGCACCGCGGCCAGCGCCGGAGCGTCCAAACCGGACTCCGGGTACTCCGGCGAGAAGCCGGCGCTGAGCAGCAGGGTGTTGCGCTCGCGCAACGGGACGTCGAGCACCTCCGCCAGCTTCAGCACCATGGCACGACTCGGGTTCGCACGACCTGTCTCCACGAAACTGAGGTGGCGCACCGACACGGCGGCCTCGGTGGCCAGTGCCAGCTGGCTCAACCGCCGGGCGCCGCGCCAGTGTCTCAACAACGGACCCACGTCAGGCACCGGTCGAGTTTCCCACCGTCCAGGCGTGCGGCAACACGGGCTCCTCCAGCGACGGCCGGGCGAGGTTGACGGTGTAGTTCGTCATCGCCGAGATCGCCACCCCGGTGATCACCTCGACCACCTGCTCGTCGGTGAACCCGGCGGACTTGAACGCCTCCACCCGCGCGTCGTCGACGGAGCCGCGGTTCTCGATCAGGGACCGGGTGAACGCCGACAACGCCGCCATCCTGGGGTCGGCGGGCACCTCGCCGAGCCTGATCGCCTCGACCACAGCGGGCTCGACGCCGTCCTGGAGCGCTTCCAGCGTGTGGAACGCGACCGCCCACTCACTGCGGTTGGCGACCGCGTTGGACAGCAGCAGGACCTGCCGTTCGTCCGGGCCGAACGTCCCGATGCCCCGGAAGTGGCCGAACGCGGAGAAGAAGGTGGTGATCAACGCCGGCGAGCTCGCCATCAGACCGGCCGCGGCCGGCACGAACCCGAACGCGCTTTCGAGGCCCCGCAAAGGTTCCTTCGCGGCTTCCTGTGCGGTGTCGACGGTGTGCACGCGATAACTGGTCATGGGACGCACTCTGCTGCGGCCCTGACACACAGGCAATTCCCTCGGAGGTAAAGCTCGGACCGACCTGACAGAGCCTGCTGACCGGGACTGGCAGTTCAGCAGCTGACCGATAGCATGCCGCCATGGCGAGGCACAGGATGGTGGTGGTCCTCCTGGAGGACGTTCTGCCGCTCGACTACGCGATCCCGCTGCACGTGTTCGGCAGGGAGGCCTCGGAGGCCTACGAGGTGGTCACGGTGTCCGTCGGCGGCGGCGCCGTGCGGGTGGCGGGCGGAACCTCCGTCGTCCCGGACGGTGGGCTGGAACTGCTGCGACGGGCTCGCACCGTGGTGGTGCCGGGCTACGCGGGCGCGGGCGACCGGGATCTGCCCGGCTCGCTGGTGCGCTCGCTGTCGGCCGCGCACCGGCGGGGCGTGCGGATGGTCTCCATCTGCTCAGGGGCGTTCGCGCTCGCTCGCGCCGGTGTGCTGAACGGGCTCACCGCCACCACCCACTGGTCGCTCTGCGCGGACCTCGCCCGCCAGTTCCCCGAGGTCGAGGTCGACCAGTCGGTGCTCGTGGCGGGCACCGCGTCCGTCCTGACCTCGGGAGGGGTCACCGCGGGGGTCGATCTCTGCCTGCACCTGCTGCACCTGGACCTGGGAGCGGCGGCCGCGCGGCACGTCTCCCGGCGCATCGTGATGGCGCCGCGCCCGGCGGACGGCCAGCAGCAGTTCGTGGAGACGGCCGTCGTTCCGCCCGGCGACGACGTCATCGCCCGCGCACAGCAGTGGATGCTCACCTCCCTCGGCCGGACGCTCTCGGTGAAGGACATGGCCGACGAGGTGGCCATGTCGGAACGGACCTTCCACCGCCGCTTCCGCGAGCGGGTCGGCTCGCCGCCGTTGACGTGGTTGCGCGAACAGCGCATCGCGCGGGCCAAGGAGCTGCTGGAGAACTCCGATCTGTCCGTTGAGGACATAGCTCGCCGCGTCGGTCTTGGCACCGCGACCAATCTCCGCGTGCAGTTCCGGCGTTCCACCAGCGTGTCGCCTCGTGAGCACCGACGATCGTTCACGTTCAAGAACGCCTGACCTCATGGCAGGAAGGTTTCGATAGTCGGCGGTGCTGCCACTGTCACCTGCCGACCACGTTGCCGAGACTGGATGTCGTATCCCGCTCGAAGGAGAACGACATCCATGTCCCAGCCGACTTTCGTCCTCGTCCACGGCGCCTTGACCGACGCCTCGGTGTGGCGACGAGTCTCCGTGCGCCTGCAGGACGCCGGCTACCCGGTCATCGCCCCAGCACTCCCCCTGCGCGACCTCGACTCCGACCTCGCCTACCTCCACCAGTTCCTGACCACGCTCGACGGACCACTCGTGGTCGCGGCACATTCCTACGCCGGGTCCGTCATCTCGGCTCCCGGTGCGCTCACCCCGGCTGTGCGGTCGCTCGTCTTCGTCACCGCGTTCCAGCAGGACGCCGGTGAGACGGCCGGCGGGCTCAACGGCAAGTTCCCGGGAAGCCTGCTCACGCCGGAGAACCTGGTCGTGCGGAACTATCCCGGTGGCGCCGAGGTCTACCTCCGCCCGGACGCGTTCGCCGAGGCCTACGCCGCCGACGCCGACGACCGCGACCAGAAGGCCCTCGCCGCCGCGCAGAAGCCGTTCGACCCGGCCGTCCTGGACGGGACCTTCGCGGGCACCCCCACGTGGCGCACCCTACCGTCCTGGGCCGTGGTGTCCACACAGGACAGGTCCATCCCCGCCGAGGCGCAGCGGTGGATGGCGCGTCGAGCCGGGTCCGAGATCGCCGAGGTCGACTCGTCACACGCGGTTCCGCTGGTCCACCCGGACCTGGTCGCCGGCACGATCCTCAAGTCGGCGAACTGAACCTCGGTTCTGCGAGCACGCTGTCGACGGCCCGGGGTGCGGGGAGACGGCTTCACCTGTCTCCGCGCACCCCGGGCCGTCACGGTCGTGGCCGGCTCGAACCCTTCGTCACCGTCCCGAGGCGGTGTCCACTTCCCGCTCGTCGGCCGCACCGGCCCCGGCGGGTACAGATCGGCTCTCGTCGAGCTCGGAGTGGCCTTCGCCGACCGAGGTGAGCCGGACCGTCGAGGGGGCGAACTCCCGGCGGACCCACAGCGGTCCGAGCACGAGCAGCAGCACCGCGGCGACCGGCATCATCGAGGACGCCAGCTGCTGTCCCACGTTCATGGCCATCGGCTCCGCCGGGAACTCCGGCACGCCCACCCACCAGAACACCCGCAAGGTGAACACCGCCCAGAGCAGCACCGTCACGGCGGTCAAGCCGGCCGACCGCCGTTGCCAGGCCCGCACGGCCAGCCACACCAGCAGGGGAACCACGTAGACCCAGTGGTGCTCCCAGCTCACGGGCGAGACCAGCAGCCCGGTGAGCGCCGCGGCGCAGAAGCCCAGGAAGTCGGAGCCCCGCCGGTGGACGTACCAGGCCACCGCGATCCCGAGTACCCCGACGACGGCCATCAGGACCAGCCACCAGCCGGCGAACTCCCCGGTCTGCGACACCCTGGCCACGGCCGCGGCCAGGGACTGGTTGGGGGTGCTGTACACCGCACCCGCCCGCGACGACTCGAACACCAGTCCGCCCCAGTACTCCAGGGAGTCGGCCGGGGCCACCGCGAAGCCGACCGCGACCGTGCCCGCGAACGCCAGCACCGCCGTCCGCGCCGCCTTCCACTGGCCGGTGACCAGCAGGTAGGCGATGAAGATCAGCGGCGTGATCTTCAGCCCTGCCGCGATGCCGATGCCGACGCCGCGCCACCGCCCGGCGTCGCGGCGGAAGTCCAGCAGCACCAGCAGCACCAGGAACGCGTTGATCTGGCCGAAGATCAGGTGGATGCGGGTCGGCAGCAGGCAGAACACCAGCGCGAGGCCGACGACGGTCAGCACCAGACGCATCCTCGCGGCACGGACCTCGGCGACGCCGAGGGTGATCCACACGATCGCGCCCAGCGCGGCCAGCGTCAGGGTGTTCCAGATGAGCCCGGCGGCGCCGAACGACAGGAAGGTCAGGGGAACGAAGAACACCGTGGCGGTCAGCGGCGGGTACAGGTACGGCATCGGCCCGTACAGGGGCGACATGATCACCACGTCGTACAGGGACGTGCCGTCGCGCACCGCCTGCCCGCTGGCGATGTAGACCCACAGGTCTGCCATGTAGCGCACCCCCCAGTGCGCGTCGCTGGTGTAGATGACCTGGGCGATCAGCGCCAGGACGAATGCCGTGACGGCGATCGCGGACCAGGTGAGCACCCTGGTCCTGTTGTCAGCGCGAGTGGACACGGTCGTCGACCTTCCTCGTGGGTTCGGTGGGCGGGAGCGGAGCGGGTGGGCAGGGGCCGAGCAGCAGGTCGTCGTGGGTGGCCAGCCGCACCTGCGCCCCCTCGATCCCCAGGCGGTCCAGCACGCCGAGGGCGTCGAACTCGTCACAGCCGTTGAGCAGCACGCCGACCGTCCCGCCGGCCTCGGCGACCTCGTCGGTCACCCGCAGCGCGGTCGCCGGTACGGGGACACCCGCCGGCAGCCGGACCAGGGCAGCGGTGTCGAACCGGGCACGGCGGCGCAGACCGTCGCGGCGGTTCGCGCGCATCTCGTGCTCCACCGCGGCCGTCAGCAGCCCGGCGGTGCGGTCCCACCGGAAGCCCTCCGCCCAGCCGCGGCAGATCCTGGCCAGTTCCGCGGCGTGCTGCGGCTCGGCCAGCCGGGTGAGGTGGCGGGCGATGGCGGGGGCGAGGTCATCCGGCGAGGGGACGACCTCGCCGACCCGGACGAAGTCACGTGCGCCGACGGCGTCGAGCGCCACGCACGGCACCCCGTGGGCGGCGGCCTCCAGGACGGCCTGCGCGGGCAGGTCGCCGCCTGCCGCGGAGACGAGCAGCCACGCCCGGCGCAGCGCCGCCACCCGCTCGTCGTCGGGCACCCGGCCGTGGAGGACGACCGCGTGGGCGACGTCGAAGTCGTGCGCGATGCGCCGCAGCCTGGGCAGCTCCGGCCCGTCGCCGAGGACCTCCACCTGCAGCCGCGGCTCGTGTGCCAGCACGAGCGGAAGACCCTGCAGCAGGACGTCCAGGTGACGGTCGGGCGCGGGCACGACCACGACGGGGTGGTCTGCGCGTTCACCGGTGCCAGACGCGGGCGTGGCACCGGGTGGTGCGACGAGCACGGGGCCACGCAGGCCCACACGGCACCGCAGTTCGTGACGCGCCGACGGTGACGGCACGACCGTGGTGCGGCGGTCGCGGACCCATCGCGCCAGACGGCGCCACGCCACCGGTGGCCATCCGCGCCCGGTGCCGTGCGACGACCACGCGTGCGGCCACAGCTCCAGCCGCACAACGGCTGTACGACCACGTGCGGACAGCCACGCCGTGGCCATCGCGCCGTCAGTCGCGTCCAGCACCGCGTGGAAGCGGTGTGCGTGCCGCAACGCCCACGCCGCCAGCGAGGTCGGCCGCGCGAACCGCCGCACCTGGACACCCGTGCCGACGCCGTGGGACGGCTCACCGGTCACTGCCAGCGTGACCCTTGTGCCGTCGGCGATCCAGCGCCGCACGACCTCGTGCACGTACCGCTCCCCCTCCGCCGCCGAGGGGTGCGCCGGGTCGTGGCTGGACAGCACCAGCAGGTGTCGCCGGGTGCTCACCGCGCCACCTCCGCGCGGTACAGGCGCACGAGGTCCGCGAAGGCCGCACGGCCGTCGTGCAGCGGGCGGAACGTGGACCGCTGGTCGTCGGTCCAGGCGACGGGCACCTCGGCGATGCGTCCGCCGCCCAGCCGGATGCGCCGCAGCAGCTCCACGTCGAACGCGAACCCGTCGACCCGGCAGTCGGCCAGCGCCCGCTGCACGGCCACCCGTTCGAAGAGCTTGAACCCGCACTGGGTGTCGCGCACCTCGGGCACCAGGCGGCGGGCCAGCGCGCGGAACACCGCGCCGCCGACCCTGCGGCTCAGCGGCTGCGGGATCACCAGCTCGGCTCCGGGAACGTGCCGGGACCCGATCGCCGCCGCGGCGCCCGCCTCCAGTGCCGCCACCGCGCGGGTCAGCGTCCGCACCGGCGTGGACAGGTCGGCGTCGAGGAACCCGACGAACCGGGACGTGCTGCTCTCCAGGCCGCGCCGCACGGCCGCGCCCTTGCCGGGGCGGGCACACCCGATGACCACCACGTCGGGGTGACCGGCGACGGTGGTGGCGGTGCCGTCCGTGCTGCCGTTGTCCACCACCACGACCCGCGACCGCCACGGCCGCTGCGTCAGGAACTCGGTCAGCTCGGCGAGCGTGGCGGGCAGCCGGCCCGCCTCGTTGAACGCGGGCACCACCAGCTCCAGGTCCACTGTGGACCGTGCGCGTCCGGTGCGCTGCCGCGGCAGGACCACCGAGGACGAGGTCATCACCGGTCCCCCGGCTCGGACGCGTCGGCGACCAGTGAGCCGCGCGCGGTCGTGTGCCGGGAGGCGAACAGCTTCGGGTGGTTGGCCCTGATGCCGTCGACCACCACGTCGTAGGGGACGTCGTCGAACTCGCCGTGCTCGTGGAGGAACTCCATGTGGCGACGGCCGTCCTCGTCGTACGGGTGATACATGCTGTCGGTGCGGCCGTCGAAGTCCAGTGGCTTGATCCGGTAGAGCTTGCACAGCATCTTGGTGAACACCGGGGTGGCGCGCACCCACTTGCCGTCGAGGAAGACGGTGGCCAGGGCGTGGTAGGTGAAGACGTTGCCGCCCATGAGCTCTTCCAGCTGCGGTGACGCGAGGTGGTTGCGCACGTCGCCGTAGTAGAGGCGGCTGGGGATGCCCGCGGACCGCGCGGCGGCGGCGTACACGATGGACTTGTGCACGCAGAAACCCGTGCCGCGTTTGATGGTCGAGCTCGCCTTGAGGCCGTCGCGGGACAGGTCGGCGCCGTAGACCTCGTAGTGGATGCCGTCGCGCACCGCGTAGTAGAGGGCGCAGGCCCGTTCGACGTCGGTCAGGTCCTTGCCCTCGCCGGACAGCACTCCGCGCACGAACTCGCGGACCACGTCGCTGTCGTGGTCGAGGAACTCGGTGACGGCGAGGTTCGGGTGGAGCAGGCCGGCGTTGAGCGCTTGCACAGACATCTTTCGCTCACTCTCCTCATAGACCCATCATGGAAGCGATGCGCTGACGCTGGATGTCCGAGGTTCCGGAGTAGATCGTCCCGGCGACGGCGTTGCGCAGGTCCTTCTCCAGCCCGTACTCCGCGGTGTAGCCGTACCCGCCGAAGAGCTGCACCGCCGACAGGGCCGTGCTGACGTTGGCCTCGCTGGCGACGAGCTTGGCGACGGCGAGGTCCGCGGTGACGGTCTGGCCGTTCTGGAGCTTCACCGCCGTGTCGTAGAGCCACTTGCGCGCGGTCTCCACCGCGATGCGCATCTCCACGACCCGGTTCGACACCGACTGGAACGACCCGATCTTCTGTCCGAACTGGACTCGCGTGCGGGCGTAGTCCACGCAGCGCTCCAGCCGGTGCTGCATCTCGCCGACGTTGATGATGAAGGAGCAGAGGATCTCCCACTTCATCACGTGGTCGAGGATGAGGAACCCCGCGCCGGTCGAGCCGACGACGTTCGCCGCCGGCACCCGGCAGTCGTCGAAGTACAGCTCGCTCAGGGGCGACGTACGCAGCCCCATCTTGGCCACCGGCCTGCCCGCGGTCAGTCCCGGTGTGTCGCGGTCGACGAGGAACGCGGTGATCGCGGCGGGGCTGCCGCGCTTGCCGGTGCGGGCGTAGACGACGACCACGTCGGCCAGCGGCCCGTTGCTGATGAACGTCTTGCTGCCGTTGAGGACGAAGTGGTCGCCGTCGCGCACCGCGGAGGTGCGCATGGCCATGACGTCCGACCCGCCCTCGGGCTCGGTGATGGCGTGCGCGCCGATGATCGAGCCGTCGCACACCCTGGTGAGGTAGCGGTCCTTCAGCTCCGCCGAGCCGAAGCGCTGCAGCGGCACGCCGGTGCTGACCATGTGCGTGGACAACGAGAAGCTGAACCCGCCGTCGCGGCAGGTGTAGCCGAGGCCCTCCAGCACGTGCATGGTGGTCAGCAGGTCCTGGCCGAGGCCGCCCCACCGCTCGCCGAACGGCAGGCCGAGCAGTCCCGTCTCGCGCAGCACCTTCCAGGCCTCCGCGGCGAACTCGCCGGCGGCGTCGCGCTCGACGTGCCCCTCGCCGAGCACCGGACCGAGGTCCTCGACCGCCGCGCGCAACGAGCGCTGGTCCTCGTTCCACTCGATCATCGGGTCACGCTCCTTCCGCGACCGCTGTCCGCCGTGCGCAGAGCGGTGCGGTCGACCTTGCCGGTGGAGGTGCGGGGCAACGCCTCGTCGCCGATCTCGAACGCGCCGGGGATGGCGGTCCTGGGCAGCGCGGCGGCGCAGTGCGCCCGCAGGTGCAGTCCGTTGAGCCCGGAGCCCGGCGCGCGGCGGACCACCGCGCGCAGCAGGGTTCCCGCCTCCTCGTCGGGGAGCGGGACCACCGCGGCCTCGACCACCTCCGGGTGCGCGAGCACGACGTTCTCGACCTCCTGGACGTTGGTGCGCACGCCGCGCACCTTCACCTGGTGGTCGTTGCGGCCGGTGAGGTGCACGAGCCCGGTCTCGTCGCGGCGGACCAGGTCGCCGGTGCGGAACCAGCCGTCGTGCCACCGGTCGCGGTGCAGCGCGGGGTCGAGGTAGCCCTCGGCGCGGAAGGGGGTGCGCACCACCAGTTCGCCGCTGTCGGTGTCGCGGCCCTCGTCGTCGACGACGCGGAACTCGACACCGTCGATCGGTGTGCCGATCGGCGTCGGCGTGCGGGTGGGGTCGATGCGGTGCACGAAGCTGTCGTTGGTCTCGGTGCAGCCGTAGACGTTCCACAGCCGGGCCTGCGGGAAGGCGGCCGCGACGCCGGTGAGCAGGGCGGGCGGAGCGGTGTCCCCGGTGAGCAGGACCTCCCGGACGTCCGGGAGCACCCGCCCGGTCGCGGTGACCAGCCGGAAGAACAGCGGTACCGCCTGCACCACCGCGGGCGCCCACTCGGCGCACAGGTCGGCCAGGTGGTCGCCGTCGGTGGCGCGGTCGGGATCGACCAGGTCCGTCCTGGCGCCGACGGCCAGCGCCGCCCACAGGTCCAGCAGGCACAGGTCGAAGTTGAGCGGCGCGTAGTTGAGCACCCCGACGCCGGGCCCGATGCCGAACGCGCGGGCGGCCCAGGCGAGGAAGTCGTCCACGCCCCGTTCGGCGAGCACGACGACCTTGGGCGTGCCGGTGGAGCCGGAGGTGGTCAGCAGCAGACCAGGCCCCGGCAGCACGGCGGCGGCGGCGCCGGTCGGCCGCACGCCCCTCGGGGTGAGCACGTGCGAGCAGCCGACCTGGTCGCACAACCGCAGCAGGGCGTCGTGGCCCAGCGACGCCGACGGCAGCAGCACCCGCCTGTTCTCGCGGAAGCACGCGATGAGCAGGGCGATGGTCTCCGGCGACTTGTGCGCGGGCACGCACACCGGCGCATCGGCCGGGAGACCGTGCAGCAGCGACGCGGACTCCCGTGCCAGCCGGTCCAGCGAGGCGTAGTCGACCGCGGCACCGGCCCAGGACAACGCCGGAGCGTGCGGTCTGGCGTCCACCTGGGCGGCGAACGCGGTCACGAAGGATGTGGTGGGCATGGTGGGGCACCCCAGATCGAAGTAGGGCCGGCTCACCGGCCGGCGGTCAGCAGTCCGCCACCGGGCACCGTCGCGGCCAGGCCGGTGAGGTCGAGCAGCCGCCACAGGCACGCCTGGTTGGAGGTCACCACCGGCACGCGGAGCTCGCGCTCCAGCTCGTCGACGGCCTCCCAGGAGCGGAACCCGCTGCCGGGCATCAGCAGTCCGTCGGCGTACGCGGGGAAGGCCTCGGCGGCCTGGCGGCACACCTCGGCGGGGTGCACGTCCCAGCGCCCGCCGCGGTCGAAGAGCCGGTGGCGCTCGACGCCGTCCCACCGCTCGCCCAGCCGGAAGGGCACCAGCGCGGCGGGCTCGAACCCGGCGCTCACCAGGTAGGACTCGGCGGCGGCGAACGTCGGCGCGGTGAACCACGGCGGTGCGAGCACCATGGGCCGGCGCACGCCGAGCGCGGTCAGCGCGGCGCGGATGGCCTGCCCGGCGGTGTAGACCGGGGTGCCGCCGGCCAGCTCGGCGGCCGCGGCGGCGAACCCGGCGTCGAACGCCAGGCCGCCGAAGAAGCTGGCCGACCCGAAGCACAGGCAGATCGCCGAGACGCCCAGCTCGCCGAGCTGCACCAGGCCGCGCCGCACGTCCGGGCTGGACACCAGGCGCTCCCAGGACTCGCTGGTGTACTCGGCGCCGGTGCGGGTGGGGCTCTCGAAGCGGGCCGTGTGGACGGTGACGCCCGGCGGCGCCATGGCCCACAGCTCCGCCTCGACCACCGGATCGTTGTGCACGACCAGCACACCCAGCCGCGCGGTCCAGGCTCGTGTCGTCACGACCGGCTCCCTTCTCGCCGGACCGGCCCGAACCAGGCCAGCAGTGCGCCCGCCGCGGCCGCCGCGGCGGTGGTGGCGAACGCCGCGGCGAACGCGCCGGGGCCGGGGTCGCGCCCCAGCACCAGGACCAGCACGGCCACGCCGAGTGCGCCGGCCATGTACTGCGAGGTCGTCATCAGCGCGCTTCCGGTGCCCTGGTTGCGGTCCTCGACGTCGGCCGTGCCGGCGATGAACATCGACACGTAGGTCACGCCGTGGGCGAAGCCGGTGATCAGCAGACCTGGCAACAGGTGCACGACGTAGCTGTCGCCGTGCGCCTGGAACGCGAGCAGCAGCAGACCGGCCGCGTCGGCGACGAACGCCAGTGCGAGCGTGGCCCGCACCCCTATCGCGGCCACGATGCGCGCCGCCACGGAGTTCGCCACCGCGATGGCCACCGCCATCGGCAGGAACGCCAGCCCCGCGGCCAGCGGGTCGTAGCCGCGCAGCTGCTGCACGAGCAGCGTCACCACGAAGAACTGGTTGCCGACGCTGGCCATGTAGAGCGCGGTGGTGCCACAGCCGACCAGCAGCGAGCGGGTGCGCCGCAGCACCGGGTCGACCAGCGGGCGTTCGCTGCGCCGCTCCTGGACCGCGAACCCGGCCAGGAGCACCGCGGCCGCGCCGAACGCCGCGAGGACGCCCGGATCCGTCCAGCTGCCGCTCGCCGTCAGCGTCAGGGCCAGCGCCGCGGACAGCACGGCACCGGTGCACAGGACGGCGCTGGGCACGTTGAGGCCGCCGCGCTCGTCGGCGGTGATCTCGGTGCGGGGCAACAGCTTCGGCGCGGCGAAGGCGCTGATCACCGCCAGCGGCAGGTTGATCAGGAACACCCACCGCCAGGAGACCGTGGTCAGCAGACCACCGATGATCACACCCGCGGCCAGCCCGGACGCGCCGACCGTCCCCCACACGCCCAGGGCGCGGTTGCGGGCGGGCCCGGCGGGGAAGGACGTGTTGATCAGGGCGATGACCGCGGGCTGGAGCACCGCGGCCGCGACGCCCTGGGCGGCGCGGGCCACCAGGAGCAGCGGCGCGCTGGGCGCGAGGCCGCCCGCGAGCGAGGCGACGCCGAAGAGCAGGGTGCCGGCGACGAACAGGCGGCGCGGGCCGAGCCGGTCCGACACCCGGCCGCCGACGACGAGGAACCCGGCGAAGAACACCGCGTAGCCGCTGACCACCCACTGCAGGGAGCTCTCGCTCAGCGCCAGGTCCGCGCCGACGCTGGGCAGTGCGATGTAGACGATGGAGTAGTCGAGCGCGATGAGGAACTGCGCGACGGCGAGGATCGCGAGTGCCCCGTTCGCGGTGCGCCCGCGGGTCGTGGCGCCTTCCGTACTGGTCATGGAGATCACCTCGAAGGGGTACCGAGCGGGAGGAGGACGGTGGCGAGCCCGAGCGCGTCGGCGTGCACGGCACTCGCCCCCGCGGCCAGCAGCTCGCCGGTGGTGGCGACGCCGGTGGCCACGCCCAGGGCGGTCATGCCCGCGGCACGGGCCATCGCCATGTCGTCGACCGCGTCGCCGACGACGACGCAGCCGGCCGGGGCGACGCCGAGCCGGTCGGCCGCCAGCAGGGCCAGGTCCGGGTGCGGTTTGCCGCGGTCGGTCATGCCGTGGCAGGCCAGGACGTCGAAGCAGGCCAGCAGGCCGGTGGCCGCCAGCAGCTCCACCGCGCTGCGGTGGACCTTGCTGGTGACCGCGGCGACGAGCCGGCCGCGCTCGCGCAGGCCGTCGAGCAGCTCGGGCACGCCGGGCAGGACCAGCTCGCGCGCCGACGGGATGACCACCTCGGTGAACAGCTCACGGGCCCGGCCGGCGGCGCGCTCGGCACCGGGGTGGCCGGGTGGGAGGCCGAGCAGCAGTGCCAGGGAGGCGACCAGCGGCCGGCCGACGGTGGCGCGCAGCCGCGCCTCGTCCGGCACGCCGCCGTTCTCGGCCACCACCTGGCGCAGCACCGCCGTCATTCCGGCCGGCGTGTCGACGAGCGTGCCGTCGACGTCGAACAGCACGGCGGTGCTCATGCCCGCTCCTGCAGGCGGCTCTGCGCGAGCGCCGAGGCGAACTCGGCGGCCAAGGCGCTGGTGGACAGCAGGACGGACCGGTTGGCCTCGCTGGTCCGGCCGCTGGTCGCCTTGCCGACCGCGCTCAGGATGGCCGGTGTGACGTCCTTGCCCTGCACGCCCGCCGCCTCGGTCTCGGCCTGCTTCTCCCGCACCAGCGCGTAGACCTCGTCCGCGGGCAGGGCGTCCTCGGGGTGGATCGGGTGGGTGACGAGGAAGCCGCCGGTGTTGCCCACCGCCCAGTGCAGGCGCACCGCGGCCGCCAGCTCGTCGAGGTCGTCCACGCGTCGGGGATTGCGCTCGCCGCTGGAAACGCTGTAGTAGGCCGGGAAGTCGTCGCAGCGGTAGCCCACCACCGGCACGCCCTGGGTTTCCAGGTACTCCAGGGTGAGCGCCGGGTCCAGCAACGACTTGGCGCCCGCGCAGACCACGGCGACCTCGTGCCGGGTGAACTCCACCAGGTCCGCGGAGACGTCGAGGCTGCGCTGCGCTCCGAAGTGGACACCGCCGATGCCGGCGACCGCGAACACCTCGATGCCGGCCCGGCCGGCGGCGACCAGTGCCGCGGAGACCGTCGTGCCGCCGTGCCCTCCGCCGGCCAGCACGGGACCGATGTCGCGGGCCCCGACCTTCGGCACGGTCGGCGTGGTGGCGAACAGCTCCACCTGCTCGTCGGACATGCCCACCACGAGCCGGCCGGACACGATGCCGGTGCGGGCGGGCACGGCGCCCTCGGCGCGGACGGCCTTGTCCATGTCGAGCGCGGTGCGGAGGTTCAGCGGGTGCGGCAGACCCTGCACCACGCCGGACGACTCCAGGGCCACCACCGGCCGGCCCTCGGCCAGTGCGTCGGCGACCTCCTCGGACACCGAGAAGAACTCGTCGCGTGCGGACACCGTGCACTCCTTCACGTCGTGGGATTCGGGCCGGTGGCGCGGAAGCGGACGTGCTCCCGCGCCACCGGTCACCGGTCAGTACTGGGAGAACTCGTCCGTGTCGAAGTTGTGCCGCTCGTCCCCGCGCAGCGGCGGGTTGAAGACGCTGATCAGCTCCAGGTCCCGCTCGGGGGACGCGATCAGGAAGTGCTGGTCGTGGCGATCCAGCGCGTACATCACACCGGGCTCGAGCTCGTGCGTCGTACCGTCCGCGTCGATCACCTGTCCGCGCCCGGCGATGCAGTAGCACGCCTCGAGGTGGTTGCGGTACTCCAGCGGGGACTTCGATCCCGCCTTCACGACGGTGTGGGCGATCGTGAAGCCCATGTTGTCCTTCTCGACCAGCAGCCGGTAGCTGAGACCGTTCCCCCAGTCGATGCCGGTGACGCCGGCCTTGTCGCGCACGATCATGTGCGTGAGCCCTCCCTCTCCTCGGTCTTTCAGACGTAGGTGTGTGCGTCCGCGATGAAGGCCGTGATGGCCTCCACCGAGCTGAACTGGGCCGGGGAGACGTCTCGCTCCTCGACCGGGATCCCGTACTGCTCGCCCACCCAGGCGATGAGGCGGAGCAGGCCCAGGCTGTCCACCACCCCGTTGTCCAGCAGGTCGTAGTCGGACGGGAGCTGGCCGGGGGTGATGTCCGGGGCGAAGGTGGTCACGATGAACCGCTTGACCTCGTTCTCGATCGACACTCGTGGTCCTCCTGGGAGTTGGTCGTGCTGCCGTTGCCCGGTCGGCAGCCGGTCGCCGCCGGCGTTGACCGGCAACGCCTCGCTGGGCAGGTGCGCGGGCCACGTGCCGGATCGGTGCCGGCGGTGACGCGGGCCGACGACTTCAGGTGCGTCCGGCCCGTGCCCACGACCGACGCGGTGACCACGCCGGCTGCGAGCACATACCGGGCAGCCGGGGCGTCCACGAGATCAGCCGCCAGGTGCCGCCTGGAGTCCACTTCGGAACAGTCCACCTGTGCTGCCCTCCGTGGTCGCCGCGGCAGGTACGGGGACAACCGTGCGGGGCAACGCTGTCGATGCGCTTTCCACCCGCTATCGATTCCGGGCCAGGTCCTTTGAGCGGGGGAAAGGCGCGTCGAAGGCGGGAGCGGGTCAGCTGGTCGCACCGGGCCAGAGCGGCGCGGTCGGAAGGAGCCCCCGGTGCTGAAGTCCCTGCTCACCACGGCCATGGTCGGTGTGGCCGTCGCCGCCGGTCCCGCGGCAGCCGTCATCACGGCCCCCGCGGCGACGGCGGCCGTGCAGTGCCCGCAGGACACCAACTGGAGTGATGAACTGCAGACGTGCGTGGACGACACGCACTGGTGAGCGGATCGGCTGACGCAAACGGCCCGGCCACTTTCGTGGCCGGGCCGTCACGCGCTCGGCCGGTCACCCCACGACGGCCTCGCAGGCGCACCGCTCGCGCAACCGCGCCACGAGCCGGGCCGCCTCGGCGGACTCCATGCCGGCCAGGAGCACGACGGCCTGCTCGACCCGCTCTCGTGACTCCGTGCAGTCGCAGTGTTCCGCGAGCAACGCGAGCGTCCTGGCCTGCCACAGCGCCGACCCGAGCTCGCGGAAGAGCCGCAAGGCCGCCTGCAGGTGCGCCACGCCCCCGTTCACGTCGAGGCGGGCGAGCGCGATCTCCCCGAGCGAGTACCGCGACTTGGCCTCGATCAGCCGCTCCCCCACCCGCCGCGCCAGCTGCAGCACGGTCACCAGCGTCGTGTCGGCGTCGTCCAGCCGCCCCTCCCGCTGCTCGAGCACTCCCAGCCCGTACACGGTGTGGACCTCGCCGATCCGGTCACCGTTGGCGCGCACGATGCGCAGCACGCGGTGCAGCGCGTTCCTGGCGGCCTCGATCTGTCCGTTGGCGAGGTGGAGCTCGGCGAACCTGTGCACCACCTGCGCCTCGACCCGCAGGCAGCCGGTTTCCATGGTGATCGTCAGCGCCTGGTCCAGCAGCAGGGCCGCGCTCTCGACGTCACCCTCGTCGAGGCGGTGCTTGGCGATGCTGCGCAGGACGTGCGCCTCGCCGATCCGGTCGCCGACGGCCCGCAACGTCGCCAGCGCCTCGACGTACTTGGCCATCATCACGACGGTGTCGCCGCGGAGTCCGTGGACGTGCGCGTAGTTCCGCAGCACCAGCGCCCGGCCGTGCGCGTTGCCCACCGCGTCGAACAGCTCCACCGCGCCGGCGAAGCACTTCTCCGCGTCGTCGAGCCGGGCCTGGAACATGTGGAGCGTTCCGAGTGAGTACCGCGTCGCGGCCATCCCGAGCCAGTTGTCCGCCCGCTGGGCCGCCTCGTGGGCGAGCCCCGCGCACTCCACCCAGTCGTCGAAGTACCCCTTGGCCTCGAACAAGGTGACGGAGGTCAGGGCGAGGTCCCAGCACAGCTCGTCGAACCCGGCCTCGGCGGCCTGCCGGACCGCCGCCACCAGCGCCCGCCGCTCGGCCTCCCACCAGTGCGCGGGCTCGCCGAGGTGGTCGTCCAGCTCGGCGGCGCCGGGGTGCCACCGCCGCGCGCTGCCGTGCAGGATCGTGTAGTCACCGCCGTACTCGCGCCGGTGCGCCTCCTCGGCGAGCGCCAGCCAGCCGCCCAGCACCCGTCCGAGCGCGTGTGTCCGCTCCTCCTGCGTGGTGTCCTGCTGCAACCGCTCGGCGGCGTAGACCCTGATCAGATCGTGCAGCCGGTAGCGCGGCGACGCTTCCCCGTACTGCACGATGTCCACCAGCTGGGCGTCGACCAGTCTCTCCAGCACCTCCTCGGCCTCCGCCACCGTGGTGTCCAGCAGGGCGGCGGCCGTCCAGCCGGGGAAGTCGGGTGCCGTGACCAGCGAGCACAGCCGGAACAGCCGCCGGGCCTGCTCGTCGAGCACCCGGTGGGTGATCTCGAACGTCGACCGCAGCTCCAGCCCGTGGTGGGCGAACTCGTCCAGCCACCGCGCCTCGTCGCGCAGCCGCCGGACCAGCCCCCGCACCCGCCAGTGCGGCCGGGACACCAGCCGCGCGCTGGCGATGCGCAGGGCGAGCGGCAGCCCACCGCACAACCGGGCCAGCTCCACCGCCGCGTCCGGCTCGTCCCCGACCCTCGCCGGGCCCATGACGCGGTTCAGCAGTTCGAGCGACTTCGCCACGTCGAACACGTCGACGTCGAACTGCCGGACCCCCGGCAGGCCGCTCAGGCGGACCCGGCTCGTCACGATCACCGCGCACGACGGGCTGCCCGGCAGCAGCGGCCGGACCTGCGACTCGTCGGACACGCCGTCCAGCACGAGCAACAACCGCCTGCCGGACAGCTTGCTGCGGTACAGCTCGGCCCGTTCCTCCAGGTCGTCGGGCACCGCCGAACCGGAGACCCCCAGCGCGCGGAGGAACCGCGCGAGCAGCTTGGCCGTGTGGTCGTTGTCGCTGGTCGCCTCCATGTCGGCGTACAGCTGGCCGTCCGCGTAGCGGCTGCTGAGCTGGTGGGCCGCGCGGGCCGCGAGAGTGGACTTCCCGACGCCGCCCTTGCCGGAGATGGCGATGATCGGTTTGCTCCAGCGCTCGTCGGCGTCCACGTCCAGCAGCCGCATGATCTGCTCCAGCTGCTCCTCGCGACCGGTGAAGTCCGCGATGCCCGCCGGCAGCTGCCGGGGCACCACGACCGGCTCCTGCCGTTCGGCGGGGACGTGCGCGGACGGGGCCGACGGACCGGACGGCAGCGGTGACTCCGGTGCGCCGAGCGCCTTGTCCCGGCGCAGGATCGCCTGTTCCAGGTCGCGCAGCTCCTGGCCGGGCTCCAGCCCGACCTCCTCGATCAGGAGCGTGCGGGCACGCCGTCCCACCTCCAGCGCCTCGGCCTGGCGACCGGCCCGGTACAGCGCGAGCATCAACAGCCCGTGCAGTCCTTCCCTCAGCGGGTGTTCGGCCACCTGAGCGCGCAGCTCGAGGATCACCTCGCGGTGCCGCCCGAGCGTCAGGTCGAGCCGGATGCGGGCCTCGATCGCGGCCAGCCGCTGTTCCTCCAGCATGGTGGCGCTGCGCCGCACCAGGTCGCTGGGGATGTCCGCCAGCGCGGGTCCCCGCCACAACCCCAGGGCCTCGCGCAACATCGCCGCCGCGTCGACAGGTCTGCCGCTCTCGGTGAGCTCCCGCGACGCCGCCACGAGCTCACCGAACCGGAGGCTGTCCACCTCCCCGGATCCCAGCCGCAGCACGTACCCCGGCGGTCGGGTCACGATCACGTCCGACCGACCGGCGTCGGCGAACAGCTTGCGCAGCAACGAGATGGAGATCTGGATCTGCCCACGCGCCGTCAGCGGCGGAGCGGTGCCCCACACGGCGTCGATCAACTGCTCCACCGGCACCACCCGGCCGGCGTTCAACCCCAGTACCGCCAGCACGACCCGCTGCCGCGGGCCTCCCAGGTCCAGCGACCGGTCGTCCAGCACCAGCTCGACCGGTCCCAGCAGCCCAAGCCCCATGCGAAAGCTCCCGTTCCCCCATCACGGTGGCTCGATCGGCGCCGCGCATCGATGCGCAGCGGCGAAGTGCACATCTCCGGGCGCCGTGAGCGACGTGGAATGTTCACCGAGACTACCGCAATGGCGAGAGCGATTTCCGCGCAGAAATAGTCGTTGTCCCGTGGAATAATCCGGACCCGGGTTAGTTCGGCAATAGAACCGAATTGCTCGGGAACCGAACATTGCGCGTTTCCCTTCAGCGGCTGTCCCGAACTCCGCAATGGATACCCCGTCCGGAGCAATCGCGGTGCGTCCAGCCCGAACCGGGTCTCGTTCCAGGGAAAGCGCCTGCGAAAGCCGCCTTCGCGACCGCGAACAGCACGGCGAGCGCTTCGCATCGTCCATTCCGGCGACAGAGGGAACGGAATCGAACGGCACCCCGAACTGGTCGATCCTGCCACAAACCAGGAAACGAAACTCGCCGGTCCGGTCATCCAGCTCAACGAGGAAGTCGAGAGCCTATTGCGCGGTGCTCAAGAGGCCTGTCGTCGGCAGCGAGTGGCCGAATGACTTCACGCACGCCGGCGACGGCGTCCGGTGACCTCGCCGCGCGGCACTTACTGTGGCATCCGTGGACATCGTCGTGGTCGGTGCAGGCATAGCGGGTCTCTCGTGCGCGCGTGCGCTGGCAGACGGCGGCGCACGGGTACGCGTCCTCGACCGTGGCCGTGTCGTGGGCGGGCGGCTGGCCAGCCGGCGCAGCAACGGCCGGTACGCGGACATCGGCGCCGCCTACCTGGTCGCCGACGACCCCGCTTTCCTTGCGCAGACCGAGTCCTGGCAGTCCCGGGGCCTCGGTCGTCCCTGGACCGACACTGTGCGGGTCTACCCCGAAGGCACGGACACCCGCGGCCCCGTCCGCTGGGCCGCACCAGGCGGACTGCGCAGCCTGGCCACGGACCTCGCCGACGGACTCGACGTCCGCCTCTCCACCCCGGTCACCTCCGTCGAGGCCGTCGCGCAGGACGCGGACGCGGTGGTGCTGGCCATGCCCGGCCCCCAGGCCCTGAAGCTGTCCCCGCCACCGGCAATCGCCTCCGCCGCGACCTCGCAGAGCTGGCGACCGGTGATCGCCGCGGTCCTCACCTACCCAAGCCGCTCGTGGACCGGATTTCGCGGTGCGTTCGTCAACGACCACCCGGTCCTCGCCACCGTGTGCGACGACGGCGACCGCCGAGGCGACGCCGCACCGGTCCTCGTCGCCCACTCGACCCCCGAACTCGCCTCCGCACACCTGGACGCACCCGCCGAGGCCGGTCCGATCCTCGCCGCAGCCGTGGGAGAACTGCTCGGCATCACCGCCCCGCCGGAGATCGAGACGCACCGCTGGACCTACGCCCAACCCGAGAAGGCGTCCGAGACCCCGTTCGCGAGAGACGGCCGGGTGTGGTTGTGCGGAGACGCGTTCGGCCGCCCACGCGTGCAGACGGCGTGGCTTTCCGGTCGTGCCGTGGCGAGCGCCCTGCTCGACGGGTGAGCCGTGACCACGGCAGTCCCACTCTGGCCGCTGATTCCCGAACATGAGCCGGCGCGTGGCGATGCGCCGGCTCGACCCCGGCTACGACAAGCGGGCCTTCGACACCAGCCAGATGGGGCTCAGCGCCGTGGTGCGCGCCAAGGCCCACGACGACTGGGCCCGCGGCTTCCTCGCCGATCATCCCGACGCGGTGGTGCTGCACCCGAGCCACCCGCATCGTGCGGTTCCGGTTCTGACGCACGGATGCCGCAGCCGCCGAGACAGACTGTCCACATCGGACTCGAAGCGGCGAACCGCGCTTCCCCGTTTGCCTCAGGACCACCCGACAATCAGCGCGCGCCAAGTTTCGCGGTCACTGAGCACGACGAACCCGCCTTCGGGCGCCACGTTCAGCAACGTGACAAGAACCGCGGCACCGCTACGCCTCGATCACCGATCCGGCGCCCACCGCTGACGCCACCGCAGATGCCGAGCGCTTCGACGACCGTCCCGGCGGGCGAAAGGTGATCGGCGGACCGGTTTGCATCGAAAGCAGGAGCCGGTCGGTTGGCATCCTTTCGCCGATGCACCCGCCTGCCCGGATCACCACGATGGACTGGCCGGACAGCCGCTGGACGTCCGCCGCGACCGGGAGGAACGAGTCATGACCAACGAGAACGGCACACCTGGCACCCCAAAGGCCTCACGCGAACTGCCGCGCGTGCTCGCGTGGGTGCTGCTGGTTCTCGCGCTGGCGGTCAACATCTGCGTGTCGCTGTTCTCGCTGCCGCTCGCCCTCGGCGTGGTGTCCGGGGTCATCGCTCTCGCGCTCGCCGCGATTCTCGTGAGCGACCACCGTCGGAAGCGCAGCCGACCGAAGCCGTGAGAGCGCGCCCAGTACGTCGGCCACCCGTTCCAGGACGGGATCGACGTGCCGCGTTCAGACCACCACAAAATGGTCGTCAATCGAATTATTGAGACATGCATTTGCAACTTCGAGGGTTTACTTGAACCTTCAATCATGGCCCACTAGATTGGCTTCACCCGCCAAGAACGCCATTTCACAAGGGGAACAATGCGCATCGCTTTCACCGGCAACCCGATGACCGGTCATCTCCTGCCGATGATGCCCTTGCTCGACGCCGCTCGCGCGGCCGGGCACGAAGCGGTGGTCGTCACCGCCAAGGAGCTGGAGCCCCGGCTGGCTCCGGCCACCGTCCTGCCGGCCGGCCCCGACGCGGCCGTGAACGTTGAGGAAGCCCTGCGCCGCACGGGTTTCCACCCGGCGCACCCTAGCCCGGGAACGATCGAGTACTTCGCCGGTGTGCGGGTCGACCTGGCTCTCGAGGAGACCTTGGACCAGCTGACCCGGCTGGAGCCGGACCTGCTGGTCGTCGAGGAGCTCGACTTCCTCGGCCCGCTCGTCGCGACGATGCTGAAGATCCCGTGGGTGGGACACCGAGTTGGTGCACCGCTGCCGGAGGAATTCACCGCCGCGTTGCGCGAACGTTCGGAGAAGAATTTCACCGCGCACTCGCTGCGACCGTCGGAACGCGTCGCCCTGGTCGACACCTATCCCGATTTCCTGCTCGGCCCGGATGAACACCATGACGCCGACCGGATTTCCCTGCGGCCGACGCCGAACGAGCACGGCGAAGGAACGACGGTCTCCCTCCCGGAGCGGTCCTCCCGGCCTCGTGCGCTGGTCACGCTGGGCACGACGGTGGAGGACGACGACGCGCTCGCGAGCATGGTGTCCGCGGTGAACGCCGCCGGGTTCGAGGTGCTCACCACGGTGGACGAGCTGCCTGCCGCAGCCGGTGCGCAGGGTGTGCACGCCCTCGGCTTCGTGCCTGTCGCGAAGCTGCTCCCCGAGGTGGACCTCGTGGTGTCCGCCGGTGGCACCGGCACGGTGCTGGCATCACTCAGCGCGGGCCTGCCCCTCGTTCTCCGGCCGTTTCTCGCCGACCACCCGTGGAACGCCGCCCGAGTCGCCACGCAGGGAGCCGCCATCGTCATCGACGATCCGGCCGACGCCGGCGAAGCGGCACTTCGCATCATGAACTCGGACGACCACCGAACGGCAGCCACCGCCGCCGCCGAGGCGATCAGTGCGATGAACTCCCCCGAACACGTCATCGAACTGCTGACCGCCAAGCTGCACCAGCGGTGAACGTCTGATCAGCGGCTCGCCCGCAGCATGCGGAGCACGTGCAGCGCCGGAGGCGGGGCACCGTCGAACGCCCCGCCATAGCCGGCGATCAGGTCGGGCCCGGAGCAGTCCTCGACGCCGGTGAACCCGAGCGCCAGCAACTCGGCGGCGATGCCATCAGGACTGAAGTAGCTGAACAACGGCTCACCGACCCCCGCCAACCGGGCGGCACGTGCCCGCTCGTGCACGCGTTCCTCCTCGGTAACGGCCGACCGCAGGTAGTCGAACACCACCTCGACCGACCCGCCCTGACCGGCGATGTAGGCCAACGTGGCCCGAGCGGCATCCGGAGTCAGGTAATAGACGACGCCCAGCCACACGAACACAGCCGGCTCAGCGCGGTTGAACCCGGCGGACTCCAGTTCCGTTGCCAGGGCCTGGGTCTCGAAGTCGACCGGCACGAACGTCACCGTCTCCGGACTGGAAATCCCGGCAGTGGCAAGACGTTCCCGCTTCCACGCCTGGGTAGCGGGGTGGTCCACCTCGAACACACGCACGTCCCGATGCGGATTGCGGAAGGCGAAGGTGTCCAGCCCCGCACCCAGCACCACGACCTGCCGCACACCGCCGGCCACGGCCGCGGCGACAGCGTCCTCGGCGAAACGGGCCCGGGAAGCGAAGAACAGACGGCGATGCCGGTTCGTCACAGCGTCGCTGAGACGACCGGCCGCGCCCAGCTCGACCAGATCCTCCGCGGTACGGCCGAGCAGACGTGCTGCCAGGGGGTCGGTGAAGATCTGTGGCCGGTCGACGACCTGGTGGTACGCGCGGGCGTACGCGGTCGCGAGCGCCGTCCGGCTGGGGCCGCCGTTGTCCATGGTCACGACGCTACTCACGAAACCGGCACCCCGTCAGGGCCGGGCCGGCCAGGGCCGGTCAGCGCTGATGCGGCAGGGCGTTCGTCGCCACCAGTCCGAAGGTCGTGCTCGGCCCGAACCGCTCGCCGACCCACTGCAACGGGCCTGCCTGCGTCGACCAGTAGCGGTCGACGCGCACCGAGGAGAACCGCGGCACGAGCAACGCCTCCAGCGCGCGCTCGTCGACGCCGTCGCGCACCACGTGGTACTCCACCATGTCCCCCGGTTTCGTCTCGTCGTAGGCGCCTCGGACGCGGCGCAGGAACGAGGCGAGGCCGCGCGTCAGGTCGGGACGGCCCAGGCGCCAGGTGAAGTAGGCGCCGCGGTCCACCAGCACGGACGCCCGCGTGCGCCGCGGGTACCAGAGCGGGTCCTGGTAGCTGACGAACGCTCCGCCGGGCGCGATCTGCGAGGTGTACTGCCGGACGGTGCTCAGGTAGTCGGGGATGTGGTGCAGCACCGACAGGCACAGCACCACGTCGAACGTGCCCAGCGAGGCCGCCGCCGTGCCGTCGCTGTCGTGGAGCACATGGACGGAGTTGTTGTGCCGGAACCGGTCTGCCAGCAAGATGGCGCTGTCCTGGCTCATCTCGGTGATCCACACCTCCGCACCGAGAGCGGCGACGTGGTCGGTGAACGCGCCGTGGCCCGCGCCCACCTCCAGCACGCGGCAGTGGCCCCAGCGGTCGAGCACCTCGCGCACAACGTCGCGGCAGACGTCGATCACGCGCTGGTTCAGCGTGCGGTGTCGCAGGTGCGGCGATCCCGCCGTGTAGTCGAAATCGTTCTGGTAGGCCACACTCTGATGACGTGCGACCTGTTCGGCGATGATCGTCATGGGTGTTCGTTCCTCCTGTGGGGTCGTCCGGGTGCAGTCCGAAGGGGACAGATGTCACCGACCTTCCGGTCCGTCTGGGCCGCCGACGTCGCCGCGGCGACCGGCGCGCCCACCTGCTCGGCCGTCCGCGTGCTCTGGTTGCTGCTGACGCGTCCCGGGGTGCTCGCGGTGTTCTTGTTGCGGTTGCAGCAGGTGCTGTACGCGCGCCCGGCGCTGCGTCCCGCGGCGCACCTGGTGCGTTCGTTCGCCCACTTCGTCACCGGGGCGGACTTCGTGCCCGGTTGCCGGGTCGGTCCCGGGTTGCGGATGGAGCACCCGGGAGGGGTCGTGTTCGGGGCGGGGGCGGTGATCGGGCGGGACGGGTTCGTCTGCCAGCGGGTCACGCTCGGCGAGCGCCTGGGACGCCAGGCGGGGCACGCCTACCCGGTGGTCGGTGACGGCGTGTTCATCGGTGCCGGTGCGACGGTGCTGGGCGGGGTGCGGATCGGTGACCACGCCACCGTGGGCGCCGGGGCGGTCGTGATGTGCGACGTGCCCGGTGGTGCGCTGGCGGTGGGGGTCCCCGCGCGCACGGTGACGCCGCCCGCTCAAGACGGTCACGCTCGTTCTGCCGCGGTGTAGAAGGTGTTGTAGGGCAACACTCCCGGGACCCGGAGCGGTCGGTACCCTTGCGGCGCCAGTGCTTCCCGCACGGCGAGGACCGACTCGGCCGTCGGCGTCTCCACCATCAGCAACGGCCGGTCGCGGTGCAGCACCTCGTCCGCACCGGCGAGCACCTCGGTCTCGGCGCCCTCCACGTCGACCTTCATCGCGTCGACCCTGGGCCGGCCCGCCTCGTGCCAGCGTTCGTCGACCGTGGTCACCTCGCAGGTGTGCACCGCCGGCGAACGACCGGGTGAGCCCTCCGACCGGGAGACCTGGTGGGCGAACGCGTCGTCGTCGGTGAGCACGAACCCGGCGGACCCGGCGGCCCGGCCCGCCGCGGCGCGGATCACCCGCACGTTCGGGCACCGGGCCCGGCGCACGTTGTCCGCGAGGCGCCGCGAGGTGACGGGCAGCGGTTCGAAGGCCCACACCTCCGCATCGGGCCGGTGCAGGCCCAGCAGCAGCGAGAACCAGCCGATGTTCGCCCCGACGTCGACGAACACCCCGCCCGGCCTCGTAGCGCCGGCCAGCACCTCGGCCTCCCGGTGCTCGTAGCCGGCCGCGATCAGCGACGCCCTGGCCATCGCGCCACCGGGGTCGAGCTCGATGGACACGCCCGGCGCGAGCTCGGCGGTGACGGCGGGCAACGACGTCGCGGGCAGCAGCACGTCCAGCGCCTTCAGCACGGGCATCCGCAGGTTCCCGCGCGTCACCGCGACGTGCAGGGACGCCAGCGCCAGCGTCGCCCGGGAGCGCCAACGCCCGGTGGGCGGCCCGTCTCCGAGGACGAGCCGCGGTCTCGGCAGGGAGCTCATGGTCCGACCAGGCCCCGGCGCACGAAGATCCCGTCGCACTGCAGCATCCGGCCGGTGCGCGTGTCGCGGAACCCCGGTTCGATCGACCACAGCCCGAACCCCTCGCCGGACAGGAGCTCCACCAGCTCGCCCATCAGCGGCTGGCCGGTGTAGAGGGGGACCAGCGACAGCTCCAGCTGCACCGCGACGATGCGGCGCAGCGACCTGCTCGCCCCGGCCAGCACCTCGCCCTCGTAGCCCTGCACGTCGATCTTGAGCAACGTCGAGGCCGCCGTCACGTCGTCGAGCAGGTCGTCGACCGTCGTCAGCGGTGCCTCCTCCGCGCCGACGTACACCGACTCCGGTGCCGCGTCGGCGTGGCTGGGCAGCATGTCCAGCACCGACGACGAGTAGGAGTTCCCCGCGACGTGGACGGTGACGGTGCCGCGCTCACGCCCCAGCGCGGTGCGCACGACGTGCCACCGCGGGTCCGGTCTGGCCGCGGCGCGCAGCCGTCCGCACGGTTCGGCGAGCGGTTCACACGAGATGATCCGGCCCTGGTAGCCGCCGGTGCGGATCAGCTTCGCGTACTGGCCGGAGTTCGCTCCCACGTCCAGCACCGTGCGCACGCCCGCCTGCTCGCACAGCCGCGCGAGCCTGCGGGCGAACGGGTCGCGGGTGACCTCGAAGCCCGCGCGCGCCGCCGTCCTCTTGACGGCGGAGCGCACGAAGGCGGGCACGAGCTGTCCGGTTGATGTCGGCATTTTCGGCTTCACGTCCTTCGATGTGGCGAAAAACGTTCTGCGGCAGGGACTCCGCGGTCGAGTGTGGACACAATCACCACCGTGTCGCACCCCGGAGCACCATCCCCGACCCGTTCGGGTGGAAGCCGTTCGACGCTGCTCGGCGCTGTGGTACGACTGGGCGGCGGGCAGCTCTGCGCTCAGCTCCTCACCGGCGTGCAGCTGGTCCTGGTGGCCCGCAACGCCTCCGCGGCGAGCTTCGGCTCGGCCGCCCTGTGGTACGGGGTGGCCTCGATGCTGGTCCCGCTGGTGGACCTCGGCGCGTGCACGCGGGTGCTGCGCGACGGTGGCCGGCTGGGCGCGGTCCCCGCCGGGGTGATGCGGATGTTGTTGCTGCGCAAGAGCGTGCTGCTCGGCGCGGTGGCCGCCGTGGCCGTGGCCGCGCTGGCGGTCGCGGGGCTGCCGCCCCTGTTGCTCTCGCTGGCGGTCGCCTACGGCCTGCTGCGCGCCGCGCTGCTCCTCGTGCAGGCGCAGTGGCAACTTCGCGGCAGGGCGGGGTTTTCCGCGATCCTGGCGGTGTGCGAACGGTTGGTCGCGCTGGTCGTGGGAACCGGTCTGCTGTTCGTTCCCGGTCTGCCACCGGCCGTCGGCCTCGTGGGCGGTCTGGTGTGCGGAAGTGGTGTCGTGCTGGCCTTTTCCGGCACCGTCGGCGACGAGAGGGCGTGCCCACCGGCGGCGAACCCCTTGGCCTACGGGATCCGGTTCGCGGGCGCCGCGGTCGCGGGCAACCTGGTGCTGCTGGACACCGCGGTCGTGACGCTCGTGGCGGGCGCGGAACAGGCCGGGTTGTACTCGCTCGGCGCACGCCTGTTGGGCCCGCTGCTGGTGCTGGTGTCCGCGGCGGGAACGGCGGCGCTGCCCGCCCTGTCGGCGGGAACTCGGGCGGCGACGCGGATGCTGGTGCTGGCGGGCGTGGTCTCCACGGCGCTGGTGGTGCTCCTGGCCGTGTGCGCGCCCTGGATCATGCCCCTGGTGGCCGGGTCACGGTTCACCGACGCCGTGCCCGCGCTCAGGTGGTACCTGTTCGCGACGCTCTTCGTCGTGGTGGCCCAGCTGCTGGTGCTGGCCGCTCAGGCGCGCGGTGACGAGACCGCGATGAGCGTGCTGCTCCCCGTCGGGGCGGTGCTGGGACTGTGCGGACTCGGGATCGGCGGATGGCTCGGCGGTGCCGTGGGCGCCGCGCAGGGTCACGCCGTCGCGTGCGTCGTCGTCACCGCCGCCATCGCGATGCGCAACCGCGGTCAACGCCAGCGCGAGCGCCAGCGCGATGTGTCCTCGGGTGGTGTCGCCCAGCGGTGAGAACAGCACGTGCCACAACGCCATCACGAGCACGAACAGCTCGGCGATGCCGCCCCGCCGCAACGCACGGACGATCCCGCCGCACAGCAGCACCATCGCCAGCAGCCAGAACGGCAGCGCCGCCAGCCCGGCCGTCACCCAGGACCCCAGCACGGTCGAGTGCAGGAACAGGGTCGCGGGACGGACGAACGTGAGCACGTCGTACGCCTCCAGCGGGTAGTCGTGCGACCGGAGCCAGCTCACCGCCTCCGCCTTCACCTCGGGCGGCACGACCGCGCCGGGCCCCCAGCCGAGCACGGGCCGTTCGGACACGGCCGCGAGCAGGAACACGAAGTCCTTGCGCCCGCCGACGAGGAGCCCGAGGTCGCCGTCCTGGAACCCGACCTTGATCTGCTGCTCCGCTCCGAGCGCCCCGCTGGTCGCGAGGGTGGTGTAGGCCTGCTGGAGCACGAGTGCGCCGGCGACGACCGCGCCGGCGAGCAGCACGGCCCTCGCCCGCCCCAGGCGCCTGCGCGACAGCGGCGCGAGCAAAGTGCCCAGCAGGGCGACGAACGTGACCAGGGCGAGGATGCGCGACCCGACCGCGAGGTGCCCTGCCGTGAGCACGAGCAGCACCACGGGCAGCGCGTACCGGCGGCTGTGCGCGGAGAACCGTTCCGCGGCCAGCAGGACGACCAGCGTGACGGCCTGTCCCCCGCCGAACTTCCACAGGTCGAGCCCGGCCGCGGCCGCCGGCGTGACGAACAGCCCGACCAGCTGGCCCCAGGCGAACCCGAGGAGCACGGCGCGGCGCCGGTCCGCCTCCCGGTCGCGCGGCGCCAGCACCAGGCAGAGCAGGCCGGTGGCGACGACCAGCGCGACCACGGTCGCGAAGGCGCGCACCACCGCGGCGGCCGGTCCGGGGAGCACGAGCTGGCTGACCACCAGGCCCGCGAACCAGCAGCCGGCCGTGACGAGCAACGCCGGCCCCCTCCGGCAGCGCGCCACCGCGACCAGGCACGGCGGCGCCAGCAGCACGGCGGCGATCTCCGTGAGGGAGATCCGCCCGCCCAGCGGCACGAACAACCAGAGTCCCGCACCCGCCCCGACGGCGCCGAGCAGTCCGGTCCTGGCGGCCGTCACCTGCCGATCCACGCACGGGTGCGGTGGAAGTACGCGCCGTCGATCTCGCGGATCGGTTTCGCCGGAACGCCTCCGAACAACGTGTTCGCGCGGTAGGTCTGCCCGATCGCGGTGACGCTGCCCGCGGCGAGCACGGCCCGCGGCTCCAGGCGGCACCCGGCCATCAGCAGGCAGTTCGTGCTGAGGAACGCGTGCTCGGCCAGCGTCGCCGGTGCCGTGGTCTGCTTGCCGGTCTCCAGGTCGACGGTGTGCGTCAGCACGGTGCAGCGCACACCGGCGATCGACGCGAAGGGACCCAGCAGCAGCCCGCCGGACGCGTCGACGTAGTGCCTGCTGGTCATCACCGCGTGGTCCTCGACGCGCACCACCCCGTCGAGGCCGTGGCGGCCGTCCCGCAACGAGGGCGCGGTCGAGAACCAGTTGAACTGTCCGATGAGGACGTCGGCGCCGATGTCCAGCGACCTCAGGCCGCGGAACGTGTTGCCGTGTCCCACCACGGAACCCGCGCCCACGCGCACGGCGGTGCCGCCGAGGACGAGGCAGATGCCGATCCTGGCCGAGGGCGCGATGTCGTGACCCAGCAGCACGAGCACCCGGTTCTTGAAGCGCCCTGGCGGGAGCAGCCAGCACGCGGACCGCACCAGGTCACGCACTCGGTTCAGCACGGGTGGACCACCTCTCTCGAAGCCGGGTGTACGTGGGGCCGAAGCGCAGGCGAGCGGTCGCGACACCGGCGGCGTGCCACGCGGTGCCGGCGACGGCGCGCACGACGTCGAGGTCGGTGCGGCGGCCGCGCCACCGCACCACCGCGCCCTCGGTGAAGAACCTGCGGCCGAGCCCGCCGGACTTGCTGGCGTCGTGGTACCGCAGGGCGCCCAGCGGCCGGGGGACGACGACCTGCGCGGCGTCCGCGAGCTTCAGCATCAGGTCGAAGTCCATGACGTAGTGCAGGTCGCGGGAGTAGCCGCGCAGCAGGAGCAGCAGGTCGCGCCGCACCAGCATCGCGCCGGAGAACGCGTAGCACCCCTGCACCAGCAGGCGGCCGCGGTCGAGCTCCCGCGCGGGGCTCTCGCGGACCACCTCTCCCCCGCCGCCGACCAGGCGCCATCCCCCGACGACGACGTCGGGAAGGCTCGCCCGGCGCTCGAGCTCCCCGCGCACGACCTCGAACGCGCCGGGCAGCACCAGGTCGTCGGCGTTGACCCACCAGACGTAGTCGCCCCGCGCGCGCCGCAGCGCGCGGTTGAGCGCGTCGGACTGACCGCCGTCCTTCTCGCGCACCACCAGCATCTTCGGCGTGCGCGCGGCATAGCGGTCGAGGACCTCGGCCGAGCCGTCGGTGGACAGGGCGTCCTGCACGATCAGCTCGTCCTGCGGCCCGAGCTGGTCCACGACGCTGTCCAGGCACGGTCCCAGATACCGCCCCGCGTTGAGGCAGGGCATCAGGACGCTCACCGCTACCACCGCGCGAACACCCCCTCCACCACTCGCCGGTAGCTCCGGCTGACGCGGTCGCGGTCCAGTGCCCACCGCGCCCAGTCCTGCCCGGCCCGGGAGATCTTCTCCCGCACCCGGTCGTCGGTCAGCAGCGTCCGCAACGCCATGGCGGCCACCGCCGGGTGGCGGCGGGTGACGACCGCGCCGCCCGCCGCCACCAGCTCGTCGCCGAGGTAGACCTCGTCGCTCAGCAGCACCGCGCACCCGGCGGCGAGCGCCTCCGCGGTGGCGACGCTGAAGTTCTCGTTGTCGCTGAGCAACGCGAACACGTCGGCCGCGGCGAGCAGCTCGCGCCGCCGTCTCGGCTCGACCCAGCCGGTGAAGACGACCCGGCCGGGTGACTCGCGGGCCGACGCCGCGGCGCGCAGCGACCGGTCCAGCTGGGCGTCGCCGACCCCGGCCACGACCAGGGTGTCGTCGGGTCCCGCGGCGAGGTCGAACGCCTCCATCAGCAGCGGCAGCCCCTTCTTCCGGTCGATGCGGCCGAGGAACAGCACCACCCGGCCGGTCACCGGCAGGCCGCACGCACGTCTGGCGCGTTCCCGCGACTCGCCGGCCGCCGCGACGGGGACCGCGTCCGGCAGCGGCAGCGGCAGCACCTCCCGGCGGGTCCCCGCCCCGAAGTCCTCCAGGCGGTCCGCCTCCCGCTGGGTCGTGCACATGACCGCGGACGCCCCCGCGATGCTCTCCCTCCACAGTGGAGCGAGACGGCGCTTGGCCCACCCGTGCTCGCGGAGGTCGTAGGGGTCGAGGCTCCCGTGTGGCCAGAGCAGGTAGGGAACGGCGTACCTGCGGGCGGTCCGGCCGCACAGGTGCGCGGTGAGGTCGAACACGCCGTGCACGACGACGAGGTCGTGCTGGGGCACCAGCCGGGCCAGCGTCGAGCGCAGCCTGCCGGAGCCGTGGAACCTCCCGGACACCCGGCCGGGTGGCAGCACCTCGACGTCGAAGCACGACGACAGCTCGCTCAGCAGCCGGTCGCCCTGCTCCGGGCGGTGCAGGCTCACCAAAGTGGCGTCGTGGCGCAGCATGCTCTCGACGTGGCCGAGCGCTCCGACCGCCGCCGAGACACCTCCGTACCGGTCGCCAACGCTCGCGACCGCGTGCAGCACCCTGAGCATCAGTGCCGGACGATCTGCGCGCCGGCGAACGTGCCCGAACGCGGCCGGGGCGGTCGTGGCCCGTGCCGGTCGACCTCGTCCAGGTCCGCCTCGATCATGATGCGGGCGAGCTCCGGCCCGTGCGTCCGCGCCGTCCACCCGAGCTTCGCCGCGGCCTTGCTGCTGTCACCGATCAGCGCGTTCACCTCGACCGGGCGCAGGTAGCGCTGGTCGAAGCGCACGTGGTCGCGCCAGTCGAGGCCGATCGCGCCGAAGGTGTAGCCGAGGAAGTCCCGGACGGTGCACGAGGTGCCGGTGGCCACGACGTAGTCCTCCGGCTCGTCCTGCTGCATCATCAGCCACATCGCCTCGACGTATTCGGGGGCGTAGCCCCAGTCGCGCACGGCGTCGAGGTTTCCGAGGTAGAGTGCCTTTTGTTCGCCCGCCCTGATCCGCGCGGCCGCCCTGGTGATCTTGCGCGTCACAAAGGTCTCGCCCCGCCTGGGGCTTTCGTGGTTGAACAGGATTCCGTTGACCGCGTACATTCCATAGCCCTCGCGGTAGTTGCGGGTCACCCAGTAGGCATAGGTCTTGGCGGCGGCGTACGGCGACTGCGGCCGAAACGGGGATTCCTCGTTCTGCGGTGGCGGAGTTCCACCGAACATCTCGGAACTGGACGCCTGGTAGAACCGGCACGGCAGATCAACCATTCGGATGGTTTCCAGCAGCCGCACGGTGCCTAGACCGGTGGTGTCGCCGGTGAACACCGGTTCGTCGAAACTGACTCGAACGTGGCTCTGCGCGGCGAGGTGGTACACCTCATCAGGCGCGATACTGGACAAAAGGGTGGCAAGACGACAACCGTCCGTGAGGTCGCCGTAGTGGAGTGTGAGCCTTCCGGGTTCCGCCACCGGATCCCGATAAAGATGATCGATTCTCTGCGTGCCGAACGAGCTGGACCTGCGGATGATTCCGTGGACTTCGTATCCCTTGGCGAGCAACAGTTCGGTGAGGTAGCTTCCGTCCTGTCCGGAGATTCCAGTGATCAGAGCAGTTTTCATCGCGGTCTCCCGGATCGATCGGCTGACGCGTCGTCTTCACTCCTTGGTCACCGGGACATCATCGGCAGATACTTCGGCGACAGGCGACCACGCATCAGCAAGTTCACACAAAAGAATTATTTTTCCGATTGCCGGAGGGGATGCCGAATGCACAGCCCGCTCAACAGGGACGTTCCCGTCTACGTCGCCGGCCACACCGGGCTCGTGGGCTCCGCCTGCGTGCGGCTGCTGCGGCGACGGGGGTTCACCAGGGTGGTCACGGCGTCGTCCGCCGAGCTCGACCTCCGCGACCACGAGGCCACCGCCGGGTTCCTGAGGCGCCACAGACCGGAGGTGGTGCTGCTGGCGGCCGCACGGGTGGGCGGCATCGCGGCCAACCACGCGGCACCGGCCGACTTCCTCAGCGACAACCTCCGCATCCAACTGTCCATCATGGACGCCGCCCGCGCGCTGCGGATACCGCGGCTGCTCTTCCTGGGCTCCTCCTGCATCTACCCGCGCGACTGTCCACAACCGATCCACGAGTCGGTGCTGCTGAGCGGCCCGCTCGAACCGACCAACGAGGCCTACGCGGTCGCCAAGATCGCGGGCGTGACGCAGGTCAGCTCGGTCCGCCGGCAGGACGGGCTGCCGTGGATCTCGGCCATGCCCACCAACCTGTACGGGCCGGGCGACAGCTTCGACCCCGAGCGCTCGCACGTGCTCCCCGCGCTGCTGCGCAAGTTCGACGAGGCGGTCCGCGAGGACGCCGGCACCGTGACGGTGTGGGGCACCGGCACGCCCCGCCGGGAGTTCCTCCACGTCGACGACCTCGCCGAGGCCTGCCTGACCCTGCTCGAGCACTACGACGACGACAGCCCTGTCAACGTCGGCACCGGCGAGGACCTGACCATCGCCGCGCTCGCCGAGCTGGTCGCCGCCACGGTCGGCTTCCGCGGGCGGATCGCGTTCGACCCGCGCCGCCCGGACGGGACGCCGCGCAAGGTCCTCGACATCAGCACGATCCGCGCGCTCGGGTGGGCACCGCGGATCGGTCTCGCGGAGGGGCTCCGCAGCACCTACGCCTGGTACCGCGGCGCGCAGGAGGTGGTGGTCCGGTGAAGGTGGTCATGGTGGGGCTGAACTACGAGCCCGAACACGCGGGCATCGCCCCGTACACGACCGGCACCGCCCGCGCGCTCGCCGAGGCCGGGCACGAGGTGCACGTCGTCACCGGGTTCCCGTACTACCCGCAGTGGCGCACGGCGGACGGCTACCGCGGCCTGAGTGCCGGCCTGGTCCGCAGGCTGCGCGACGGCGACGTCCGGCTCACCCGGTTGAGGCACTACGTGCCGTCCAGCTCCACCGGGGTCGGCAGGATCGCGCACGAGGCCTCGTTCGCCGTGCACGCCTGCCTGCGCACGCGCGGCCGGGAGCTGCGCGACGCCGACGTGGTGATCGGGGTGAGCCCCTCGCTGCTCTCGCTGCTGGCCGCCCGCGGCCTCGCCGCGCGGACGGGGGCCGCGTTCGGCGTTGTCGTGCAGGACCTCTACGCGTCGGTCACCAGCGAGGTGGGCGCGCTGGGCGGCCGGGGCGGCTCGCAGGTCGCGCGGCTGGAGGCGAACCTCCTCCGGTCGGCCGACGGGGTCGTGACCGTCCACGAGAGGTTCAGCGACGTGCTGCGCACGCAGCACGGGGTCAGCCCGGACCGCGTCACGGTCATCCGCAACTGGACGCACATCCCGCTGTCGTCCACGCCGGTGCCGGCGCCGTGGCCCACCGGCACGGGCACCGTCGTGCTGCACGCCGGGAACATGGGCGCGAAGCAGGAGCTCGGCACCGTCGTGGACGCCGCGCGGCTGGCGGACCGCCGGGGTGACGACGTGCGCTTCGTCCTCGTGGGTGACGGTGCCCGGTGCGCCGAGCTGCGCCGCCAGGCCGCCGGGGTGCGCAGGATCAGCGTGCTGCCCCCGGTCCCCGACGCCGAGTTCGCGGGCGTGCTGGCCGCCGCGGACGTGCTGCTGGTGAACGAACGCCCCGGACTGCGGTCGGTGTGCGTGCCGAGCAAGCTGACGTCCTACTTCGCCGCGGGCCGTCCGGTGCTCGCCGCGACCGAGGAGGACAGCCCCGCCAGCGCGGAACTGTCCGCCGCCGGTGCCGGAGTCCGCGTGGCGCCAGGAGATCCCGCCGCGTTGCTGGACGCGGCGCTGCGGCTGGGGCACGACTCGTCGCTGCGCGAACGCCTGGGGCGCAACGGGCACCGGTACGCCAGCACGGAGCTGTGCAGGCAGCAGGCCGCCGAGCGGTACCGCGCCTGGGTCGCCGGTCTCGGCGCGCGGAGCGGCCGATGAGCGCGCCTCATCCGGTGCTGGTGCTCTGCACCGCCAACGAGTTCCGCTCCCCGCTCACCTCCCACCTGCTCGCGTCCGTCGCGGGCACGGGACTGGTGTTCACCAGCGCCGGCCTGCGCGCGAGAGAGGGCGACCCGGTCGCCGAGGTCGTGCGGGACCTGTTGGCGGAACGGGGAATCGACGCCTCGGGGTTCCGCTCCCGGCGGGTGACGGACGCGCTGCTCGCCGAAGCGGGCACCGTGATCGCCATGACGAGGGCGGAGCTGTCGGACGCGTTGCGGCTCCGGCCGCGGGCGCTGTCGTCGGCCGTGACGCTGGGCGAGCTCGCCGCCGCGGCGGAGCACGTGGGAGAAGCCGAGTGGGACGCCCTGGTCGCCACGGCGATCGCCCGGCGCGGCACGACCGACGTGGACGACGTCCCCGACCCGAGCGCGGCCGGTCAGAAGGTCACCGAGGAGGTCGTCGCGCGGATCGTCCGCTGCACGGACGCCATCGGCACGAGTATCGGCGCCGGACTCACCGCGAGGCGGCGGTGAAGCCCGTGGCCGCGGCCGTCGCGGGGCTGCTCCTCGCCGGTACCTGCGCGGTGCTGCTCGCGGTGGCGCTCGGCCTGGTGCACCACCCGTTGTGGTGGTGGTCCGGGCTCGGCGCCCTCGCGCTGACGAGCGGGGTGGCCGCCGTCGTCCGGGCACGACGCGGCGCCCGCGGGCGGGTCCCGGACCTCGTCCTGCCGACGACGCCGCTGCCGCGCGCGGCCGGTGATCAGGACGGCGTGATGGTCAGCGGCAACGGGATCGGCGCGCCGGTGCGCACCGCCTCCGCCACCGCCGCGAGGCGTTCGCGGTCCAGCTCCAGGTAGGCCTGGCCGTCCGCGGAGGTGCCGGATCCCGCGACGGGAGCGGTGTGGAACGAGACCGAACCGGAGGGGAGGGTGGCCATGTCGAAGAAGAGGTCGAGGAACGTGTCGTCGTCGAGGCCGGAGTCGGTGCTCACGTCGCGGCGCACCACCGAAAGCACTTTCTGCCGCAGCGCGCCGTCCGTCAACGCCCGCGCGGCGATCTGCCTGCCCACCGCGGACAGCAGGACGTGCTGCCGGGTGATCCGGTCGATGTCGCCGCCGGGAAGCCCGTACCGCTGCCGCACGAAGGTGAGCGCGCGGTCGCCCTGCAGCACCAGCCGGCCCGCCTCGAAGGTGGTGCGCGTCAACGGGTCCGTCGACGTGGTGGGGTTGTCGACGGCGACGCCGCCGAGCGCGGTCGTCAGGTCGCGCACCGCGGCGAAGTCCACCACGACCACGTGGTCGATGCGGATGCCGGTCACCGCCTCGACGGTCCTGATCGTCAGCGGCACGCCGCCGTAGGCCAGCGAGGCGTTCACCTTCGCCATGCCGTGTCCCGGGATGTCGACCCACGAGTCGCGCGGGATGGACAGGACCTCGGCCCTGTCGCGGCTCTGCGGCAGGTGGGCGAGGAGGATCGTGTCGGCCCGCTGCCCGGTGACGCCGCCGCCGGCGTCCGCGCCGAGCCGGATGTCGCTTCCCAGCAGCAGCACCGTTTTCGGCGGCGCGGCGGCCACGGAGATGCGGACCGACTCCGGCCGGTTCGTCATCCCGGCGAACACGTCGCCCTGGAGGTGCCCGACGCTCGCCGCGACCTCACGGCGCAGGTACCAGCCGTACCCGGTGAGAACGAAGGTGGCGAGCACGGTCACCACGACCAGCAACCTGCCCGCCCGCACGAGACCACGGCGCTCGGAGATGGCACTCATGCCACGACCATGATCAGCGGTCTCCGCGGCTGTCAACCGGGTCTCCCCCATCAGGTGACGCCCGATCTCCTGGCAGACGAGAAGGATCCGACGATGTACGAACCTCCTTGGTGGACGAGGTACCGGCAGCTCCTGCTCGGCTCGGACGCGTTCGCCGTGCTGTGGGCGGTCGCCCTCGTGCCGGTGACGAGCGCCAGGCCGGCGGCGTGGCGGGAGACCGCGACGGCGATCCTCTTCGCGTGCCTGTGGTTCGCGGCCCTCACGGCGTTCGGTTCCCGCACTCCTGCCGTGCTGGGCGACGGGCACGAGGAGTACCGGCGGGTGCTCGCGGCGTCCACGACGTTCTGGGGACTGGCCGCGATCGCCGCCTACGTCCTGCGCGACGCGGAGGTGCGCGGGTACCTGCTGGCCGCGTTCCCCACGGGCGTGGCCGCGCTGGTGCTGTCGAGGTGGTTGTGGCGCCAGTGGTTGCACGCGCACCGCTGGTCGGGCCGCTGGTCCGCGCGCGTGCTGCTCGTGGGCGATCCCGACCGCTTCCCGCACCTGGCGGACCAGCTCGACACCGTTCCCTGCGCCGGTTTCCGGGTGGTGGGCACGTGGTCGGGCGAGGACCTCGGGTCGGCCGCGGACTCCGCCCGCGCCGCGCTGCGGTCCGCCCGCCGGGTGCGCGCCGACACGATCGCCGTGACCGGGGAGCCGTCCGCGGGCGCGGACCTCCTGCGACACCTGAGCTGGTTGCTCGAGGGGACGGAGACCCAGCTCGTCGTGGTTCCGGCGGCGATGGCGGTCGCGGAGCCGCGCATCCACGCGCGTCCCGTCGCCGGCCTTCCGGTGCTGGTGATCGAACCACCGCGCTTCACCGGCATCGCCAGGTTCGTCAAACGCGTCGTCGACCTGGTCGCGTCCGCCACCGCGCTCGTGCTGCTGAGTCCACTGCTGCTGGCCGTCGCGGTGGCGGTCAAAGTGGACAGTGCGGGTCCCGTCCTCTACCGGCAGACCCGATCGGGACGGCACGGCAGGGAGTTCCAGGTCTGGAAGTTCCGGACCATGTCACCGGGTGCCGACCTGGTCCAGCACGAGCTCGCCGCCGGCAACGAGGCCGGCGGCCCGTTGTTCAAGATGCGGGCCGATCCGCGCGTCACCCGGCTGGGCAGGCACCTGCGCCGCTGGTCGCTCGACGAGCTGCCGCAGCTCGTCAACGTCCTCATGGGACAGATGAGCCTGGTCGGTCCCCGCCCGCCGCTGCCGAGCGAGCTGCGGCGCTACGACCGCGACGTGCGCCGGCGGTTGCTGGTCAAGCCGGGGATGACCGGGCTGTGGCAGATCAGCGGACGGTCCGACCTCACCTGGCACGCCAGCGTGGAGCTCGACCTCTACTACGTGGAGAACTGGTCGTTCACGCTGGACCTCATCGTGCTGTGGAAGACCGCGCGGGCGGTGCTGAGCTGCCGCGGGGCCTACTGACGGCCGACGGCGCGCGGCAGCGCCCGGCGAGTGCGCCGCCACCGGGCGAACCACCCGGGGGCGGCCCCACCGCCGTAGCGGTAGTAGCCGGGTTCCTGGCCGGACGGCACGGGCATCAGGTTCAGCACCGTGCCGACCACTCGCGCGCCGACGGTCTCGAGAGCGCGCACGGACCGTTCGAGCTGGTCGCGGGTCGTGCGGCCGATCGCGGTGACGAGCAGGACGCCGGTGGCGCAGCGGGCGAGCAGGGCGGCGTCGGTCACCGGCAGCAGCGGCGGCGAGTCGATGATCACCAGGTCGAACCGGGTCTCCAGCTCCCCGATCAGCTTGCCGGCGGCCGGGGAGCCGAGCAGCTCGCTCGGGTTCGGCGGCAGCTCGCCGGCGGTGAGCACGTGCAGTCCCCCGTCCCAGCGCTGCAGGGCCTCGTCCAGGCCGATGCGGTCGAGCAGCACCGTGGTGAGGCCGACCGTGTCGACCAGGCCGAGGTAGTGCGCGATGCGCGGCTGCCGGAGGTCTGCGTCGACCACGACGACCTTCATCCCGCTGTCGACGAGCGTCAGCGCCAGGTTCACGGCGGTGGTGCTCTTGCCCTCGTTGGGCATCGACGACGTGATGACGACGGACCGGAGCTCGCCGACGGCCGACACGAACTGGAGGTTGGTGCGCAGCTTGCGGAACGCCTCCGCGCGCGAGCTCTGCTGGCTGCGCAGCAACGTCGGGTTCTGCGCGGCCTGCCGGTCGAACGGGATCTCGCCCAGCACCGCGCCGTTGACGCTGCGGGGCAGGTCCGCCTCTCCGCGGACGCGGGTGTCGGCCGCGTTGCGCACGAGGGCCGCGACGACGCCGAGGACGAGCCCTCCCAGCACCCCCGCCCCCAGCGTGAGCGGGATCGACGGGAACACCGGCTCGTCCGGGACCGTCGCGCGGCGCACGAAGCTGACCGCGACCGGGGAGGTGTCCGAGGTCGCCGTCTCCAGCCTGGTGATGACCTGGATGAGCGACTCGCCGACCGCCGTGGCGATCGCGGCCGCGCGGCTCGCGTCCGCGTCGCGCACGGAGATGTCGAGGAGCACGGTGTCCAGGGGCGCCGACACGACGACGCGGGACGCCAGCCGGTCCGCGGTCTCGGTGAGCCCGAGCTTCTCGATGACCGGGTCGAGGACGCTCGGCGTGGCGACGACCTGGGCGTAGGTCTTCACGCGCTGCTGGCCGAAACTGCTGCCGGAGAACAGTTCCGCGGTGCCCTGGCCCTGCTTGGTCGACACGAAGAGCTGGCTGTTGGCCTGGTACTGCGGCGTGGTTCCGCTCAGGAACACCACCGCGACGATGATGCCGAGCGCGAGCCCGGACGCGATCAGCCTCCACCTTCTGCGCAACACGCGGAGGTAGTCGACAGGTCCCACTCCGATTCCCTCCGGCCTCGTCGCTCAGGAAGTGCTGGTCTTGGACTCGCTCCGCCGGCGCTGGGGCATCGACGCCGGCCCCGGCGAACGTGGTTTGCCGGAGGCGCCGGAGCGGCGCGGGCTGGGCGGCACGATCTCGTCGGCCGGCGTCTCCGGCGGTTCCGGTTCGGCGGGCACGACGCCCTTCTGCTCGCGCGGCAGCGGAGCGGTCTCCCGCAGGTCGCGGATGGTGGCCTCGACGCGCGCCAGGTCGGCGAAGATCGCGCGCGCGGCGGAGCGCAGCTCGGCCGCCTCCCCCTCCGCGTGCGCCACGATCCGCCTCGCCTCGCTGCGGGCGGCGCGTTCGGTCTCCTCCTTGAAGCCCTTCGCCGCGTCGCACAGCTCGGAGCACTCGCGCAGGGCCTCGTCGCGCAGTTCCGCGGCCTCGGCCTCGGCGAGCGTCAGCACCCTCTCGATCCGGGAGCCGATCCCGGTGACCGCCGCGTCCACCTCCACGTGCTCGGGGAGAACGGCCACCCCGTCGCGCACCGCCCGCTCCAGCCGCAGGGCGCGTTCCTGGAGGGCTTGGACGTACTCGTCGACCTGCTGTCGGTCGTAGCCGCGGAAAACGACCGCGAACCTCTCCTGTCCGCCGGTGGCCGGTTCGACGTGGACAACCCCGGAATCCTCCATGATCGCAGTGTCATCGGCGTGGTGTCTCTCGGCAATCCGGAAACCGTTCCGCCCCAAGTCGTTCGCACCATTGAGTGAACTCTCGCCGACACCCGCGGTGGTTCCACAACGGACCGGAGTCGACGCACCTCGGCAGGACGGCGCCGGGCTCGGTCACCGCTGACCGGTGGCCGGCGGAGGCGCGTGAACCGTCGTGGACACAGCACGGCCCTCGTCCGCAGCCGCGGACGAGGGCCGTGCCGGTTCCCGGACTGATCCGGCCCGGAGTGCCGTCAGCGCAGGGAGAGCGCCCGGCTGATCGTGTGGAACAGGTCGGTCTGGTCGGTCACGCCGACCACGTTCGCCGCCTGCGGGCCGTAGCCCGCGATGCGCACCTGGGTGCCGGTGTGCTCCTGCGACTGGCCAGGGGTGTTGGTCGCGTAGTTGATGGTCATCTGGGCGTTGTCGTGCGTGATGAGCGTCGCGGTCTGGCCGGGGCTGGCCGTGCCGTTCGGGATGATCTGGCTGGTGTGACCGTGGTCCGCGGTCACGACGACCAGGGTGTCCTGGTGGCTGCGGGCGTAGGCGAGGCCCGCGGCGACGGCGTCGTCGAAGCCGACGGTCTCCCCGATCTGGCCGCACGGGTTGGCGGCGTGGTCCTGCTTGTCGATGCTCGCGCCCTCGACCTGCAGGAAGAAGCCCTTGTCGCGGCGGTTCGAGCGGTCGAGCAGGTCCAGCGCCTTGCGGGTCATGTCCACGAGCTTCGGCGCCGCGGCGGGCAGTGCCGGGTTCGGCGTGCAGGTCGAGGCCGGGGTGCCGCCCACCTTCGCGGCCGGGCCCGCCCACTGGACCTCCATGTTGCCCTCGGCGAACAGGCCGAGCACGGGCTTGTCCCTGCCGGCGGCCTTCAGCGACGCGGCGTCGGTCGGCAGCTGGTAGCCGGCGGCCTTCGCCTGGTCGATGACCGTCCTGCCCTGGAACTGGCCGGCCTTCACGGTCTGCTTGAAGTACTTCGCGCCACCACCGAGGATCACGTCCGGGTGGGTCTGCACGAGCTGTTCGGCGATCGAACCGGCGCCGCCGTTCTCCTTGGCGTTCACCGCGCACTTCGCGGTCGTCTCGTCCGGGCCCTTGCAGTCGCGGTTCACGACGTGCGAACCGAGCACGGCCGGCGTCGCGTCCTGCACCTCGGCGGTGGTGACGTCACCCGTGCGGTAGCCCTGGCGCTTGGCCAGCTCCAGCAGCGTCGGCACCGGGTTCCCGTACGCGTCGACGGAGATCGCGCCGTTGTAGGTCTTCGTGCCGGTCGCCCAGCCGGTGCCGGACGCGGCCGAGTCGGTCACGTAGTCCGGTTTGGACGGATCGTTCTGCGTCACGGCGTACGTCGTGTACGCCCCCGTCAGCGGCAGGGTGTCCATGTTCAGCCTGCCCGCGGCGCCGCGGGAGTAGTTGCGCGCCGAGGTGATCTCCGAGTCGCCCATGCCGTCACCGATGAACAGGATGACGTTGCGCGCCTTGCCTCCCTGGATCGCCTGGCGCACCTCCTGCGTGCGGTCGCCGGAGGACGCGCTGCGCTTCGACTGGTCGTCCTGGGCCGACGCGGACGGTGCGACGGCCGCGACCACCAGGCCGAGGGCGGCCAGCGCCGTCCAGGTTCGCCGACGATTCAACACAGCCACCGGGAAACACCTCCACGAGCACGACAGCGGGACGCCGAAGTACCTCACTTCCGCGTGTGCTCGGAAAGGCGCGCAGATGTGCATCGTCCAGCGATCCGGTGAACAGGACGACCAGACGTTCAACCCAAATCGCCGATGTCGTCCGCTCCGGACACCAATCGCCGCACGGCTTGTCCGTTAAGACGGATCTGCGGTTCTGCCGCCGCAGCACCGCTTCTCGACCGGATCGGCATCCCCTGACGCGCAAGGGCTGTTATCGGAACGTCTGCCGATATCGCGACGGAGTGGTGCGGTTGTGCTCGTTGAAGTGGACCCGCAGCGACTCCATCGAGCCGAACCCGCACATGACCGCCACCTCGGCGATGGGGAGGTCCGTCGTCTCGAGCAGCGTCCGGGCCTTCACCACGCGCTGGGCGGTGACCCAGTCGAGCACGGACGACCCTGTGATGGCCTTGAAGCGACGGCTCAACGTCCGGGTGCTCGTGTGCGCTTGGCGGGCGATCGCGGCCAGGGTGAGGGGCTGGTCGAGGTTCGCGAGCATCCAGCCGAGCAGGTCGCCCAGGGCGCCGCTCTCGTCGGGTGCCGGGCTCTGGATGAACTGCGCCTGGCCGCCCTGCCGGTGCGGGGCGCTGACCAGGTAGCGAGCCACGGTGTTCGCGACGGCCTGGCCGTGGTCGGTGCGCAGGACGTGCAGGCAGAGGTCCACGCCGGCGAGGATGCCGGCCGAGGTGATCACGTCGCCGGCGTCCACGTACAGCTGGTCGCGCAGGATCTCGACTTCCGGGTGCCGGGCCTCGAGGTGGTCGGCCCAGGCCCAGTGGGTCGTCACCGGTCCGCTGCCCAGAACTCCCGCCTCGCCGAGGATGAACGCGCCGGTGCAGATGGAGATGATGCGCGCTCCGCGGGCGTGGGCGGCGCGGACAGCATCGGAGAGCTCGGGCGCGACCGGCCGCAACGGTTCGGCGGTGCCCGGCACGATGACGGTGTCGGCTCGCGCGAGCTGTGACAGCGGCAAGACGTCGCGGGCTCCCAGATAGGGGCCGCAGGCGGCGTCGGGCTCGCCGACGAGCGCCACCTCGTACGGATGGCTGGTCACGCCCGTGTCGGCGTAGACCTGCTCGCTCCACGGCCCGAAGACCGACAACGGGACGACCAGGTCCAACGCCACCACGTCGGGAGGGATCAGGACGTGCACCCGATGCTTGGCTCGATCCTGGGAGTACCTGGCCATCGAGCCATTGTATCGACCTGCGCGCCTCCCTACCGTTTGGACCGGCATCAAACAGTTCGGTGCGTCGAAGGAGCGATTCATGCACGTCGTAGTGGTGAACTGGACATCCGCGGCCGCTTCGCCGCGGACCCGCGCGGTGGACTTCAGGTCGTTGAGCGCCGGCGTGGCGGCCAACGGGATCGTGAGGCCGCACGCCTGATGACGACCCTGCTGAGCGACCTCCCCGACGTTCTCGGGCCGTGGCCCCGGACCCCGGCGACCGTCGCGGCCGTCGAGTTCATCGGCGAGCACGAGCCCGACCACCTGGTCAACCACAGCATCCGCAGCTACTTCTACGGCCGTCACCTGGGCGACCTCGCCGGCACCGAGTACGACGACGAGATCCTGTTCCTCGCCACCGTCCTGCACGACATCGGGCTCACCGAGGAGGCCAACGGGTCGCAGCGGTTCGAGGTCGACGGCGCTGACCGGGCCGCGCGGTTCGTGCTGGACCAAGGTCTCGGTGACGCTGCCGCGGAGACCGTCTGGGACGCGATCGCCCTGCACACCTCGCCCGGCATCGCGAACCGCAAGTCCGCCGAGATCGCACTGGCTCACGCCGGCATCGGCGCGGACATCCTGGCCGTGGGCGCCGACAGGCTCGACGACGCGCTGACCGCCGCGGCGCACGCCCGGTACCCGCGGCTGGACCTCGCGAACAGGCTGACGGCGGACGTCGCCGGCCAGATCCGCCGCAACCCGGCCAAGCACGTCCTGTTCTCCTTCGCCGACGCCGCACTGCGGCACCACTTCCCCGAGGTGCCGCAGCCGACCTTCCGCGAGCTGGCGGCCAGGGGCTGGGGCTGAGGCCAGGTCGTTCCCTGCTGTCCGGGAGCACCGGACAGCAGGGACATCGGCCGAAAGTCCACCTGCTTCGCGCAGATCGACCGATGCGGCGACCCTCGACGCCCGGCTACCGTCCACTCACGACACGCTGTTCGCCGGAGGAGGGCACATGAAATCCGTTGAGGCACAGGCACGCGAGCTCGCGTCGAGCACCGGCCGGTCCCACGAGGACGCACTCCGCCTGCTCCAGCTCGAAGGCAAGGTCCCGCTCACCGTGCCGGAAGCCGCCTTCGTGCTCGGGCACCCGCTGGCGGTGCTCGCGGACTCCGAGCGAGATCCCGCCGTCACCGGGACGACGGGTCTCGGCCCACGACTGCGCGACGTCCACCTCGGCTACGGGACCGGGGCGTTCCCCGACGTCCTCGTCGTGACGAGCATCCCGCTGCCGGGAGAGGCAGCGGACGAGACCCTGGCCGCCGTCGTCCTGCACAACTTCCTGTGCTTCCACGGCACTCCACGCGACACCGCCGGGCGCCGGGCCGCCTGGCAGGAGGCGACCTCGGCGGTCCCGGTACCGGTCGAGGTCGTCCTCGACGGCACCGCGACACCGGCGACCGAGATCGCGGTGGGCGGGTCGCGGGCCGTGCGCCTGCCCTATCTGACGGGTCAGGTCGTCATCGGCCTCGCCGGGCCCGAGATGCCGGTCGTCGCACTGACCGAAGGCCCGGTCACCGCCCGGTGATCAGCGCTTCCTGCACGACGGTGTTCGTCAACGACCCGAGCTGCTCGATCTCGACGGTGCACTCGTCCCCCGGCTCGAGCCACACCTGCGGCTGCCGCAACGCACCCACGCCGCCGGGGGTGCCGGTGACGATGACGTCGCCCGGATCCAGCGTCATGGCCTCGGACAGGATCGAGACGAGCCGCGCCACCCCGAAGATCATGTCGTCGGTGTTGGCGTCCTGCATGGTCTCGCCGTTCAGCACGGTGCGGATGCGCAGCCCGCGGCAGCCGTCGGGCAGCTCGTCGCGGGTGACGAGCTCGGGGCCGAAAGCGCCGGTGCCGTCGAAGCTCTTGCCCATCGTCCACTGGTCGGACCTGATCTGGAAGTCGCGCACCGACCCGTCGTTGAACAGCGAGTAGCCCGCGACGTGGCCGAGCGCCTCGGACTCGCGGATGTGGCGCCCGCCCTTGCCGACGACCACGGCCAGCTCGCACTCGTAGTCGAGCAGGTCGGACGCGTCCGGCCGCACGAGCGGGTCGCCGTGCGCGACCAGGCTGTTGGCGAACCTGGCGAACACGGCCGGGTACGACGGCGGCTCGAAACCGCTCTCCCGCGAGTGGTCGACGTAGTTCAGGCCGATGCAGAGGATCTTGCCGGGGCGCACCACCGGCGGCAGCAACGTCACGTCGGACAGGACGATCTCGGGCGCGGTCTCCAGGATCTTCGCCAGTTCCTCGAGAGCGGCGTCGTCACGCAGGAAGTGCGGGAGATCGCCGCCGAGCTCGGAGACCGGGAGTCCCCGGTAGCCCTCCCCCGACTTGAGCGCGATGCCCTCTTCGGCGCCGACGGTGTAGGTGATGAATCGCAACAGTGCCTCCAGCACTTGGGGTCAGGCGAGGTGGATGGCGCCGGTGACGGTGGCACCCGCCATGGCGACGAGGCTGAGGCCGAGGGTCCACGGCCAGGCGAACCGTTGCAGGGAGCCGATGTCCGTGCGCAGCAGCGTGGCGACGAAGTAGATCGGCGCGATCAGCGGGCTCAGCGAGTGCAACGGCATGCCGATCAACGCGGCCCTGGCGATGACCTCGTGCGGAAGGCCGAACGCGTCGGCCGTCTGGGCGAGGATCGGGACCACGCCTAGGAAGAAGCTGTCGGTGGACAGGATGACCAGCAACGGCATCGACAGCACCGCGGTGACGAAGGCGAAGGCACCGCCCCAGCTGTCGGGGACGACGGAGACGATGCTGCCTGACATGGCCTCGACCATGCCGCTCTCGTTGAGCACACCGGTGAACGCGCCGGCCGCCAGGATGAGCGTGACCAGCATGACGACGGTGCCGGCGTGCGGCTTCAACCGGTCCTGCTGCACCTTCAGGTTCGGGAAGTTGACGGTGAGCGCGATGGCGAACGCGGCCATCACCATGGCCGGCAGCGGGAAGAAGCCGAGGCCCAGGCTCACCATGAGCGCGATCGTGAGAACGAGGTTGAACCAGAAGTTCTTCGGCTCGATCACCTTGCGCGGCGCGTGGGTGCCGGTCGGCTCGGAGGTCTCGCCGTCCGGCTCCGCCGCGTCGAGCCTCTGCAACCGGCGACGCTCGGAGCGGCCGAGGAAGTAGGCGAAGGCGACGGCGGCGGCCAGCGTGAGGAAGAACGTCGGCAGCATGGGCACGACGATGTCGGTGACGTCGATGCCGAGGGAGATCGACATGCGGGCCGCGGGGCCGCCCCAGGGCATCCAGTTGAGGACCGGGCAGATGATGCCGAGCAGCATGGCCATGATCAACGGGTTGATGCCGATGCGGCGGTAGATCGGGTACATCGACGACACCGTGATCAACGCCGCCGTGGCGCCGTCGCCGTCGAGACCGACGACCATCACCAGGACCGCGGTGCCGACCACGATCTTCACCGGGTCCTCGCCCACCGCCGCGACGATCCGGCGGACGAACGGCTCGAACAGCCCGCACTCGAACATCACCAGGAAGTAGAGCAGGGCGAAGACCAGCATGACCGCGGTCGGCGCGGTCTCCACGATCCCGGACACCATCATGTCGCCGAGACGGGACCCGAAGCCGCCGATCAAACCGAACACCAGCGGAACGAGAACCAGTCCCGCCACCGCGGACAACCTCTTCGCCATCACCAGCGCGGTGAAGAGCCCGATGGTGCCAAACCCCAGAAGAGCCAGCATGGCGTTCCTCCCGCAGCGACGTCGACGGCGCGATGACTGGGCCGAGGCTAGGACCGCCGCGATCGGCGAATCGTCCTACTGTCCGGGGAGTTCTGTCCCCTGACCGGGGGACTCGGCGGGGCGCCTGCCGAGGACAATTGTCCTGTGGCCACTGTGGACGAATGCGGGACCGTGACGGCGCACGCGCGCGGGACGGTGACTACCCGGCCGGAGCGTTCGTTCGGCCGGCAGGCGCTCCTCATAGCGCTGGCGTGCCTGGTGGTCGACACCGTGGCGTTCACCGCCGCGACGCCGGACCTGTCCCCCGTCGCCCAGGCCGGCGCCCTCCTCGCGATCGTCTGCGTGGACGCCGCCCTGGCCCTTCCCGCTCGGTCGTCCGGGTGGGTGACCGCGGCGCACGCCGTCACCGCCGTCGGGCTGGCCGTGATGCTCCGCTCCACGCCGGACGTCGACGTCGACCTGGTGGGCAGCGTGATCGCCGCCTACCGCGCCGGTGCGTGGCTGCACGGCAGGGCGAGCGTCGCCGCCGTCCTCGTGCTCGCGACCGGCACGATGCTCTCGCAAGCCCTGGTCGATCCGTCCGCCGTCCTCGGCACGGCCACCGAGGTGGTCAAGGACGCGTTCATCCCCTGGCTGGTGGGCCGGTACACCTCGGCCCGCCGCGCCTACATCTCGGAACTGCGCCACCACCGGGAGACCGAGCTGCGCGAGGCCACCGAGGAGGTGGACAACGCGGTCCGCCGGGTGCGGACCACGATCGCCCGCGACCTGCACGACGTCATCTCCCACCACGTCAGCGCGATCGGCGTGCACTCCGGGGTCGCCCGCATCAAGCTCGCCGCGACGCAGCAGTTCATCGCACCGGAGATCATGGACTCGCTGAGGGCCGTGGAGCTGTCCCGCAGGTCCGCGATGGCCGACCTCCGCCGCATGCTCGACCTCCTGCACGGCAAGCCGGACTCGTCCGCGCAGCCCGGCCTCGGCAACCTCGACGAGCTCTTCGACGGCGTGCGCCGGTCCGGTCTCGCCACGCGGTTCCGGGTCAGCGGCGCGCCGCGGTGGCTGCCCGGTGCCATCGACATCGCCCTGTACCGGATGACCCAGGAGATGCTCACCAACGCCCTGCGCTACGGCGACGGATCCACTGTGGACATCGATCTCGACTTCCGCGAGACCTCCATCGTGCTGACCGCCCGCAACGCCATCGGGGCTCCGGCCGACCACGCGTCGACCGGGCGCGGGCTGGCCGGCATCCGCGACCGGGCAGCCCAGTTCGGCGGCACCGTGTCGCACGGACCCGATGCCGCCGGCGAGAACTGGGAGACCAGGGTCAGCGTGTCCTACAGCGTCTCATCAGCAGGAGAACCCCAGTGACGTTCCGCGTCCTCATCGCCGACGACCACGCGACCTTCCGGTCCGGCCTGCGCGCGATCCTCCACACCCAGCCCGACTTCGAGTGCGTGGCCGAGGTCGGGGACGGCCGCGCCGCGGTCGCCGAGACCATCCGGCTGCGCCCCGACCTCGCGATCCTCGACGTCCAGATGCCCGAGTTCGACGGACTGGCGGCAGCCGCCGAGATCGTCGCCTCGGGCCTCACCGGGGTGCGCATGCTCATGCTCACGACCTACGACAACGATGACTACCTCCGCCGGGCGCTGACGGCCGGCGTGCACGGCTTCGTCCTCAAGAGCCTGCCGCCCGAAGAGCTGATCGCCGCCATCAGAGCGGCCGCCAGAGGCGACACCCACGTCGCATCCGCGGAGTGAACCCGACTCCCCCGCAACGCAAAAGGCTGTCCGGCGCGAGGATCTCGCGCCGAACAGCCTTTGTGCCTCGGGGTCGCTCTACCGGACGGTCACAGGGCGAGCCGGAGCAGGTAGGGGTACTGCTGCCCGGAGTGCAGGTCGCGCTCCTCGACTCCGCCCTGCGGCACCCTCCTGGGGAAGGAGATCTTCAGCACCTGCAGGGACGGCATCGGGTACAGCGACACGGACGCGGGGTCGACGTCGTAGATCTCCGCGATGGAGTCGGCGCTGAGCGCCGGGCTGCCGGCGTAGCGGTCGTAGTTCTCCTGGCCGTCGAACATCAGGTCGATGGTGACCCAGAACGGACCGGCCACTTTGGACCGGACGTGCCAGCAGACCTCTTTGAGGTTAGGCATGGGCGGCAACCTTCTCTGCGGTGCGGGTCTCGATGGTCTCGACCCGGACTAGTTCCATGGGGTGTTCGACGCTGACGACGTGGTTGAGCGTGAACTGGTAGACGGGCCCGCGGTCGATGTCGCCGGGGGTGAACGCCCAGCCGTAGCTCGGCAGCTCCAGGCCGTTGCGGATGGGCATGTGGAAGAAGTACGGGTCGCACGCACGGGCGATCTCGCTCGCGAGCTGCTGGGTCTTGGCGGTGATGACGCCCATCAGCCCGATCTCCAGCGGCACGGAGCCCGGTGCGGGCGGCAGTCCGCTGACGCCGTTGTAGCCGTACATCCGCAAGGAGATGTGGAACTCGGACTCGTCCAGGCCGGTCGCGGACTTCGCGCGTTCGGTCAGGACGAACTGCATCCGGTCGTGGAACACCTGCGGTTCGGCCAGCACGTTCGGATCGGTGATGCCGACGATCATGATGGTCTGGAACAGGTTCCCCGAGGCGCCCTCCAGCTTCATGGTGTAGGGCCGGGGAGTCCACTTCGACCCGGTGACGCGCACCACGCGGTCGGTGAGCTGGACGTACTCGCACCCGGTCAGGTCGAGCTCACCGCCCGGCTCGGTCAGGATCCACGGGTTCTTGTTCTCGTAGAGCGAGTGGATCGAGATGCCCCTGGTCAACGCCTTGAACTGCGGATCGACCGGAGCGACGTCGAACCCGTCCTCGTGGATGTCGATCAGCACCCCGCGCTGACCCGTGGCCGCGGTGGTCGACTGCGCACCGCACTCGGAGATCTTGCCCGCGTGCCAGGACGGCCCGGCGGGCGCGCCCTTCCAGAGCGCGTAGGCGGCGATGACCGCCGGGTCGGAGGAGCGCCCGCCGATGACGATGTCCGCACCCGCGTCCAGCGCGGCGAAGTACGGCTCCGGACCCATCAGGGCGACGATGTGCAGGTTGCTGTCGATCGTCTCCTCGTCCAGCTCGCCCAGCGGGGGCAGGGCGGTGATCTTGCCGTCCGCGAGCTTGTCCTTGATCACTTGAGGCGACTGCTCCGAGTACAGCAGGGCGATCTTCGGCGTGTACCCCCTCTCCGCGGCGATCTCCAGCACGATGTCGCGCGTCCAGTCGACGTTCAGGTCACCGCCGGCCTGACCGGCGGTGCCGATCAGGAAGGGGATTCCCGCTTCCTGCTGCAACCCCATCAGCAGTTCGAGGTCCCTCTTCACCGAGCCGCGGTCGTTCTTCGACGTGCCCTTGGCGAGGAACGCCGCGCCGCTGTCCGTCGACCCCGCGTCCACCGCGATGGCCTGGGGCCTCGCCGCCGACGCGTGGCCGATCTCCTCCGGGAAGATCCCGACCCCCAGCGAACCCTGGGGCACGTAGATCCTGATCGATTTGCTCATGTCGCCTTCTCTTCCAGTGACGGATCGATGTCGTCGGGGCGGAACGCCCCGGTCGCGGAACTGGTCATGGCCTCTCCGCAACCGCGGGGAGGACGGGGGTCAGCGGGTCGCCGCCGGTCAGCACGGCGACGACGTTCTCCACGGCGATCGCGGCCATGAGGGTGCGGGTCTCCGTGGTGGCCGAACCCAGGTGCGGTGTGAGCACCACGTTCTCGAGGGTGAGCAGGTCGGGGTGCACGCGCGGCTCGTCCTCGTAGACGTCGAGCGCGGCACCCGCGATCTGCCCTGTGCGCAGGGCCCGGACCAGGGCGGCCTCGTCGACGACCGGACCGCGCGCCGTGTTGACCAGGTAGGCGGTCGGCTTCATCAGGCGCAGGGCCGCTTCGTCGATCAGGTGGCGGGTCTCGCTGGTGAGCGGGCAATGCAGCGACACGACGTCTGAAGTGGACAGAAGCTCGTCCAGTCCCGTGCTGATCCCGCGGCGGGAGTGGTGCACCACCTCCATGCCGAACGCGAGCGCACGGGCGGCCACGGCCCGGCCGATCGACCCCATGCCCACGACGCCCAGCCGTCGCCCCTGCAACCCCGCCCCGAGCAGGAACCCGATGTCCCACGCCCACGGCTCGCCGGACCGGATCAGCCGGTCCCCCTCGCTCACCCGCCGGGTCACGTCGAGCATCAACGCCATCGTCAGGTCGGCGGTCGCCTCGACCAGCACACCGGGCGTGTTGGTCGCGACCGCGCCGTGCGCGGTGATCGCGGCGACGTCGAGGTTGTCGTAGCCCGTGGCGGTGTTGGCCACCACGCGCAGCTGGGGACCGGCGGCCGTGAGGACCTCCTGACCGACCCGGTCGTTGAGCGTGGTGATCACCGCGTCGGCCCCCGCCACCCCGGCCCGCAGCTCGGCGGGGGTCAACGGCCTGGCGTGCGGGGAGACCGTCACCGTGCCGACCCCGGAGAGCGGGGTGAGGACGTCGCCGGGCAGTGCCCTGGTGATGAAGATGTTCACCGGATCCCCTAGTGCCGGACCCGCTTGAGGGCCAGCAGCCCTTCCGGCGTGAACTCCGGGGAACGCGCCCACGTCACGATGGACTGCTCCTCCTCGCGGACCTCCTCCGCCAGGCCGGGCAACCGGCCGGCGATCTCACGAGGGACGCGCAGGACGCCGTGCTGGTCCCCGTGCACCAGATCGCCGGGAGCGACCTCGAGCCCGGCGACGCGGACGGGCACGCCGACCGAGGTGAGCCGCATGTGGGCACGGGCGACGCACAGTCCGGCGGCGTGCACGGAGAAACCCAGCCGGCGCAGGTCCTGTTCGTCCCGCACCCGGCCGTTGGTCACGAAGCCCGCGATGTTCAGCGCCGCCAGCAGGGTCCCGTTGACCTCGCCCAGGAACGCGCCGGCCCCGGGCACCTCGTCGAGGTCCTCCAGCACCACCACGACCGGCCCCTCGGCCGCGAGCACGGCCCGGTGCAGCTCGGACACCGGCACCGCGTCGTCACCGGCGTGGCGTGCCCGCATGGTCGCGGTCACGACCGTGCCCAGGAACCGGCCACCGGTGACCTGGCGCACCGAGCCGTCCGTGTACGACTGCCCGTCGGCACCGGCCTCGGTGCGGCGCAGGGCGTTGCTCAGCGCCGGGGTGTCCCAGTCGAAGAGTCCTTTGTAGATGCTCGTGCTCACGTCAGGTCTCCGGTCTGCGGGGAGGGGGTGGAGGGTCGCCGGACCGCGATCCGGGTGACGACGAACGCGGCGACGCAGGCCACGACCGCGATGTCGACGAGCATCAGCCGCCAGCCGGTGACGTCGACCATCGCGCCGATCAGGAACGGGCCGAGGAAACCGCCCATGCCCCAGCCGATGTTGTAGATGGCGGTGTACGTGCCGAGCACCCTGGCCGACGGGGCGAGGTTCCACAGCACCACCGCGGCGTTGATGATGAACCCCGCCGCACCCGCACCGGCGACGGACAGGGCGATCATCGTCCCGATCTGGCTCGCGAACGCCGTCGCGGCCAGCAGCGCCGTGGCGAAGGTGACCATGCCGATCACCATCACCCGCAGGCGCCCGAAGCGTTCGGCGAGCAGGGCGATCGGGTAGGCCAGCGCGATGTAGACGAGGCCGCTGACGAGCGGGAGGCCACCCGCGTCACCGCGGGAGAGGCCGAGCGCCTCCATGCCGTACGGCGTGATCAGCGACCGCGAGGCGGCCCACGCGCAGCTGAAGAGCAGGGTCGCGACGACCAGCAGCAGCCGGCTCCGGTCGCGGTCCCGCAGGATCTCCGCCATCGTGCCCGTCGCCTTGATCTCCTTGCGGGAGCGCGACTGCGGCAGCTGGTCCTCGACGAGCGCGGCCTGGTAGGCCGGCGAACGGCTGTCCCGCACCGTGAGGCCCAGCACCACCACCGCCACCAGCATCATCGCCGCGGGGATGAGGAAAGCGGCGTTCGGGTGCTGGTCGACGACCAGGATGCTGAGCAGCGCGGCCACGATGCTGGTCAGCCCGGAGGCGATCTTGACCGCGGCGTTGCCCCTGCTGCGCCGCTCCGGCGGCAGGAAGTCGGGCATGAGCGACTCGGAGATCGACTTGAACCCGTTCGTGATCAGCCCGTAGAAGAAGATCACCACGATCAGTGCCGGCAGCGAACCCGCCACCAGCGGCACGGTCAGGAACACCACCGCCGCCAACGGCATTCCCACCACCAGGTAAGGCATCCGCCGGCCCCACGACGTGCGGGTGTTGTCGGACCGGTTCGCCATCCACGGCTGCACGAACAGCCCCAGGACGTTGTCCATGCCCATGAACAGCCCGACCAGCGCCGCGCTTCCCAGGTGTGCCAGCAACAGCGGCGGAACCTGGGCGTCGTAGAAGTTCCAGGTGACCTCCTGCGCGAACACCGCGAGCGTCACCAGGAAGGTGATCTTCGCCGTGCCTCGCCGCCGGTCAGGGGGAGATCCGCCCGCGGTGAACCGTTTCAGCTTCGGCCTGTCAGACAACGGCACCTGCACCCGAAGGCGGGCAGTGCGTTCCACAATGGACTCCAGGTCTCTGGTCAGGAGATCGGCGGCCCGGCGGCGTCGACCGGCCTCGGAGGCCACGCGCCCGTCGAGCTCGGAGGCGCCCCGAGCGATCCCGGGAAACCCCGGCGCGGCAGCGCTCACCGCCGGTCCCCTCCGGTGATCGAGGCGTTCGTCGCAGGTGGACGATCTCGTTGTCCACCACGGTAGGAACCGCACCCCGGCCGGATCGTCACGAAGACCGGGGACTCCCCTCCCCCGACCAGGGGACCATGGCAATCGTCCTTAAAGTTGCATGTTGCTTTTGCTATAGCATCTGCATTAGCGTGACGACGCGTTACCGGTTGGTAACCCATGGAGAAGAACCAGAACCATGGCGCGACCCCCGTGCTGAGCACGGCGGAGAGGTCCCGGCGACGCCGGGCGGCTCACCTTCCTCACACCGGTCGCACCTTCGAAGATGGAGCGGTTTCTTGAACACATCCGACGCACGCCCGTGCGGCCTGGCGCGGCTTCCGGCCCGCCGGGCGATGGCAGCCGTGCTCGTCACGACGCTCGCCGCCGGCACGCTCGGCGCCCTGCCCGTCGCGAACGCCGGCACCCCACCCGGTGCCGTCGCCCCGTGTCCCGCGCCCCTGGCGGAGAAGGCCACCTGCTACGCCGGCCAGGACGCCGACGGCGCCTACTTCACGATGGCCGTTCCGAAGCAGTGGAACAAGTCTCTCGTCGTGCTCGCCCACGGTGGTCCCGACTTCGCCTACGACCAGTCCAGCACGGACGAGGAGCTGGAACGCTGGGCGGTGATGGTCGACCAGGGTTACGCCTGGGCGGCGTCGTCGTACCGGCGGGGCGGGTACGGCGTCCGCATGGCCGCGGCCGACACCGACAACGTCCGGCGCTTGTTCATCGACCGGTTCGGCAAGCCCGCGCGGACGTACCTGCACGGCCAGTCCTTCGGCGGGAACGTCGCGGCCAAGGTCGCGGAGACCTACGGCAAGCAGCCAGGGCTGTACGACGGCGTGCTGCTGACCAACGGGCTCGTGGGTGGCGGCTCCCGCGGCTACGACCACCGGGTCGACCTGCGGGTGGTCTACCAGTACTACTGCGCCAACCTGCCGCGACCCACCGAGCCGCAGTACCCGCTGTGGCAAGGACTTCCGGCCGGCTCGACGCTGGCGCCCGAGGACGTCGTGGCCCGGCTGCAGGAGTGCACCGGCATCGGCTCCGAGCAGCGGACCGCGGCGCAGCAGCGCAACCTCGGTGAGATCCTCGCCGTCACCCGCATGTCGGAGGAGGTGCTGCCGACCAACCTGCTCTACGCGACGTTCCTGTTCCAGGACATCGTCTTCAAGCGGCTCGACGGCAGGAACCCGTTCGGCAACGAGGGTGTCCGGTACACCGGTTCGAGCGACGACAAGGCGCTCAACGCGGGGGTGGAACGGTTCTCACCCGACCGCACGGCGCGTCGTGACCTGTCCTACGACGCCGACCTGACCGGCAAGATCTCCGTGCCCGTCCTCACCCTGCACGCGATCCACGACCCGCAGGTCTACGTGGAGCACGAGTCCGCCTACCGGGAGACGGTCCAGGCCGCCGGTCGCGCCGGCAACCTCGTGCAGTCCTTCACGGACGAAGCCGACCACGGCGAGCTGAGCAACGCCGAGTACGCCAACTCGATCGCCGCGCTCGACACCTGGGTCCGCACCGGCCGCAAGCCCACCGCCCGGTCCCTCGCCGACTCGTGCGGCACGTTCGACAAGACCTACGGCAGCGGGTGCTTCTACCAGCCGGAGTTCACTCCCGCGTCGTACGCGTCCCGGGTCCCGCCGCGGCCGGGCGGCCAGAAGTGGCCGGCGCTGACGGACGCGCAGGAGTGCGCGTGGAGCCGGATTCCCGGCATCGGGATCGCTCCCTGACCTTCCGAGGTCCGCACGACACGAGGCCCGTTCCGCGGAACCCACCGCGGGGCGGGCCTCCCCCGCGCTCAGACCAGTTCGTCCACTTCGGACTTCGCGGCCAGCACCCCGTTGAGCAGGCCGGGGAAGAGGGCGTCGAGATCCGCCCGCCGCAGGCTCGAGATCTTCCTGGTGCCGGCGGCGATGGTCGTGATCACCCCGGCTCCGCGGAGCACGCGCAGGTGGTGCGTTCGCGTCGACGGGCTCACCGACAGGGCGAACTCGCCGCACGCGTGCCCGTCGGGGCTCGTCGCGAGCGCTCGGACGATGTGCAGGCGCACCGGGTCCGCGAGCGCGTGCAGCACGCGTTCGATCCGGATCTCGTCGCGATCCGGCTGCGGCAGGAAGGTCACCTCTGAGGTCTCCACCACCCCATCCTACGACATCGGTAGAACTTTGATGGATGTCGTATTACGATCACCGTCGAAGTACGACGCTCATCGAAACTAGGGAGGGAGGTGAGATGACAGCTCGGGTGATCCCGCTGTCCGCGGGCGCTTTCGTCGCCGGGACGAGCGCTTACGTCGTCGCCGGTCTGCTGCCGCGGATCAGCGCGGAGAGCGGCGTCTCCCTGGGAGCCGCCGGACAGCTGTCCACCGTCTTCGCGATCACCTACGCGATCAGCGCTCCGATCGCGACCGCGGTCACCGCCCGCTGTGAGCGGCGTTCCGTTCTCACAGGAGCTCTTCTCCTGGCAGCGCTCGGCAACGCGCTCACCGCGTTGGCGACCACGTACCCGTTGTTGCTTCTGGGGCGCGTGATCTCCGCTGCCGGCGCGGCTGCCTTCACCCCGACGGCCACCTTCGTCGCCACGTCGTTGTTCCCTCCCGAGCGACGAGGACGTGCGGTCGCCCTCGTGTTCGGCGGGCTCACCGCGGCGATCGCGCTGGGAGTGCCCATCGGCTCACTGCTCGGGGGCGTCACGGGGTTCCGCGGCGTCTTCGCGTCGATCGCGGTGGCCGCGGTGGTGATCGCGTTCGCCACACGCCTGTTCGTTCCCGCCGTCGCGCCAACGGAAACGGCTTCACCGAAAGAGCGGTTCGCCGTGCTGGGCAACCGGGTGGTGCGCCGTCTGCTCCTGGTCACCACGCTGTCGGTCCTCGGTGCGATGACGATCTACACCTACGTCGTCCCGCTGGTCGCCGGCTACACCGGCTTCCGGGATGACGCGGTCAGCGCACTGCTGCTCGTCTACGGATGTGGCGCGGTGGTGGGCAACGTCGTCGGCGGGCTGATGTCGGACCGGTTCGGTCCCGGCCGCAGCGCGCTCGTCCTGCTGGTCGCCTCCGCGGTGGCCGCGGTGAGCCTGCCGCTGACCCTGACGACCACCGCCGGAGCCGCACTCGCCCTGTTCGCCTGGGGCTGCGCGAACTGGGCGTACAACCCGCCTCAGCAAAGCAGCCTGCTGATCTCCGCCGGCGAGCAGGGCACCTTCGCCCTCTCGCTCAACGCGTCCGCGATCTACCTGGGATCCGGTCTCGCCGGCGTCCTGGGCGGACTCGTGGTGTCCGGCCAGGGGATCGAGACCCTTCCCCTCGCCGGTGCCGCCGTGACCGGTCTGGCCGTCGTCGTCATGACCACAGGCCGGACGTCTTCCCCCACTCCGAAGGACTAGAACCGTGACATCAACCGTTCCCGCCACCACCTTCACCATCGGCGGTGACCTCACCGTCCGCCGCCTGGGCTTCGGCACCATGCAGCTGACCGGACCGGGCACGTTCGGGTACCCGGCCGACGTCGACAACGCGATCGCGGTGTTGCGCCACGCCGTCGACCGCGGTGTGAACCTGATCGACACCGCCGACAGCTACGGACCGTTCGTGACGGACGACCTCATCCGCCGCGCGCTGCACCCGTACGCGGACGACCTGGTCATCGCGACGAAGGTCGGGGTCACGCGCCCCGGCCCGGACGAGTGGGTGCCCGTCGGCCGTCCGGCCTACCTGCGCCAGCAGGCGGAGCTGAGCCTGAGGCACCTGGGCGTCGACCACCTCGACCTGCTGCAGCTGCACCGCGTCGACGACGAGGTGCTGCTGGAGGACCAGGTCGGCGAGCTCGCGCGGCTCCAGGAGGAGGGGAAGGTGCGGCACATCGGCCTGTCCGAGGTGACCGTCGACCAGGTCCGCGCCGCCGGGGCCGTCACGCCGATCGCGTCGGTGCAGAACCTGTTCAACCTGCTTACCAGGTCCGCGGAGGACGTCCTCGACCACGCGGAGGCCTCGGGGATGGCCTTCATCCCGTGGTACCCGCTCGCCAGCGGCGGGATCGCCGACCAGGACGGCGCACTGGCGGAGCTCGCCCGCCGGCACGACGCCACGACCAGCCAGCTCGCGTTGGCGTACCTGCTGCGCAGGTCCCCGTCGATGCTGCCGATCCCCGGCACCTCGTCGGTGGCGCACCTCGACCAGAACATCGGCGCCGCGGCGATCGAGCTGACCGACGACGACTTCGCGCTGCTGGACCAGATCTCGGCGGACAAGACCGCCTGACCCACCACCACGGAGGAACTTCCGATGTCCTACCTCAGCGTCAACCCCGCCACCGGCCACGTCCTGGACACCGTCGAGCAGATCTCCGACGCCGGACTCGACGAGGCACTCGCCACCGCCCACTCCGCCTACGAGAACGACTGGCGCCACCGACCGGCCGAGGATCGGGCGGCCGTCCTCCGCGCCGTCGCCGCCGAGCTGCGGTCCGGGACCGGGTACGCGGGCCACCTCACCGACGAGGTGGGCAAGCTGGTCGGCGAGGCCGAGGCGGAGGTCGACCTGTCGGCGTCGATCTTCGAGTACTACGCCGACCACGGCGAGGAGCTCCTCGCGCCCCGGCCGGTGCCCGAGTCGCCGGGATCCGTCGTGTACACCGACCCGCTCGGCGTCGTCCTGGCGATCGAACCGTGGAACTTCCCGTACTACCAGGTCGCGAGGGTGGCCGCGGCGCAGCTCATGGCCGGGAACGTCGTGGTCGTCAAGCACGCCGAGAGCGTTCCGCGCAGCGCGCTCGCCCTGCAGCGCCTGTTCGAGGTGGCCGGTGCCCCGGCCGGCGTGTACACGAACGTGTTCGCCTCCCACGAGCAGATCGGCAGGCTGATCGACGACCCGCGGATCGTGGGCGTGGCGCTCACCGGCAGCGAACGCGCGGGAGCGGCGGTGGCCGAGCGCGCCGGGCGCAACATCAAGAAGGTCGTGCTGGAACTCGGCGGCAGCGATCCGATGATCGTCCTGCCGGACGCCGACCTCGGCAGGAGCGTGGCGGCCGCTCTCGGTGCCCGGCTGATCAACGCGGGACAGGCGTGCAACGCCACGAAGCGCGTCATCGTGGTCGGCAGGGACAGGGCCGACGAGTTCCTCGCCGCCGTCAACGAGAACCTCGACGGCCTGGTCATCGGCGACCCCGCCGACCGGGCCACCGGCCTCGGGCCCCTGTCGTCCGAACGAGCGCTGGAGACGCTCGTCGAGCAGGTCCGCCGGGCGCAGGAGCACGGAGCGACCCTGCTGCGCGGGGGTTCCCGGATCGACCGGCCGGGGTTCTACTTCGAGCCGGCGGTCCTGACCGGTGTGGAGGAGACCAACCCCGCCTTCCACGAGGAGTTCTTCGGGCCGGTGTTCCTGTTCTTCGTGGTCGAGTCGGAGGAGGAAGCGATCGCGCTGGCGAACGCGACCCCGTTCGGCCTCGGCGCCTCGGTGTTCACCGAGGACCTCGACCGCGGCGGTGAGATCGCCCGGCGCCTGGAGAGCGGGATGGTGTTCCTGAACCAGCACGCGTGGACCAGTCCCGAGGTGCCGTTCGGCGGCGTCAAGCGCTCCGGGTTCGGGCGTGAGCTGGGCGAGTACGGCTTCGGGGAGTTCGTGAACCACAAGCTGGTGAGCAGTGCCCAGGCTCGTGTGCACGCGTGAGCCCGTGAGGTAGTGGGGAGGGCGGGGTCCCGCCCTCCCCACGGGTGCCGGGTCCCCTGGTCGGGGGACTCGCTGGAGGTTTCGGCGAGGATAATTACGCGCGTGACCACAGTGGACGACTCCCGGACGGCGGTGCCGCCGACGCGCGGGATGCGCTCGTTCGGACGGCAGGCGCTCCTCATCGCGCTCGCCTGCCTCGTGGTCGACACCGTGGTGTTCGCGGTCGCGACCCCGGAGCTGTCCCCCGCCGTGCGGATCGGTGCCTTCGTCGTCATCGTGTGCGTGGACGCCGTGCTGGCGCTGCCTCCCCGGTACTCCGGGTGGGTGACGGTGGTGCACGCGGTCGCCGCGGTGGGTCTGGCACTGGTGCTCCACGGCACCTCGAACCCCGACATGGACCTGGTGGGTGGCGTGATCGCGGCCTACCGCGCCGGCGCGTGGATGCACGGCCGGTGGAGCGTCGCGGCAGTCGCCGGGCTGGCGGCGGGCGCGGTGCTGTCGCAGGCGGTGGCGGACCCCGCGAACGTGCTCGCGATGGTCACGGAGATGATGAAGGACGCGTTCATCCCGTGGATGGTGGGCCGGTACACGTCGGCTCGCCGCGCCCACATCTCCGAGCTCCGGCACAACCGGGAGAAGGAGCTGCGCGAGGCCACCGAGGAGGTGGACAACGCGGTCCGCCGGGTCCGCACCTCGATCGCGCGCGACCTGCACGACGTCATCTCCCACCACGTCAGCGCGATCGGCATGCACTCCGGTGCCGCGCGCATCAAGCTCGCCGCGAAGCCGGACTTCGACGACAAGGAGATCATGGACTCGCTGTCGGCGGTCGAGCTGTCGAGGCAGTCGGCGATGTCCGACCTCCGCCGCATGCTCGACCTCCTGCACGGCACCTCGGACTCGGCCAACCAACCGGGTCTCGGCAACCTCGACGAGCTGTTCGACGGCGTGCGCCGGTCCGGCCTCGCCACGCGGTTCCGGGTCAGCGGCGCACCGCGGTGGCTGCCGGGATCGCTCGACATCGCCCTGTACCGCATCACCCAGGAGATGCTCACCAACGCCCTGCGCTACGGCGACGGATCCACTGTGGACGTCGAGCTCGACTTCGGCGAGACCCGCGTCGAACTGCTGGCCCGCAACGGCATCGGACCGTCGGCCGCGCGCCCGTCGACCGGACGCGGCCTCGCCGGGATCCGCAGCCGCGCGGCGCTGTTCGGCGGAACCGTCTCGCACGGGCCCGATCCCGCGGGAGCGAGCTGGGAGACGAAGGTCAGCATGTCCTACGGCGTCTCACCACCAGGAGAAGCACCCTGATGTTCCGCGTTCTCATCGCCGATGACCACGCGACCTTCCGGTCCGGCCTGCGCGCGATCCTCCACACCCAACCGGACTTCGAGTGCATAGCCGAGGTGGCGGACGGACGCGCCGCGGTCGCCGAGACCATCCGGCTGCGCCCGGACCTCGCGATCCTCGACGTCCAGATGCCCAAGTTCGACGGACTGGCCGCGGCCGCCGAGATCATCGCGTCGGGCCTGACCGGAGTGCGCATGCTCATGCTGACGACCTACGACAGCGACGAGTACCTGCACCGCGCCCTGACGGCCGGCGTGCACGGCTTCGTCCTCAAGAGCCTGCCTCCCGAAGAGCTGATCGCCGCCGTCAGGGCAGCCGCCCGAGGCGACGCGTACGTCGACCCGTCGGTCGTCCAACGGCTCAGGCCGCGCATCGCCGACGCGCTGGCCCCGGCCGACGACGAGGCGAAGGAGCTGCCACCGGGCATGGCCCGGCTGACGGCACGCGAGCACGAGGTCTTCCTGCTGCTCGCGGAGGGTTTCACCAACCCGGAGATCGGGCTGCGCCTGTACATCGGCGACGAGACGGTCAAGACGCACGTCTCGCGGATCCTGACGAAGCTGAAGCTGCGGGACCGGGTGCACGCCGTCCGCTACGCCTACCGCCACGGCATCGTCCAGGCCGGCGACGAACAGGACCTCTAGTCACCAGCCGGGTGACTCGTCGGTCCCCGGTCCGCGGAACTGCCCGGTCATCGTGCCCGGCGCCAGCGTCGCCAGGTGGACCGGAGCGACCGCGCCGTCGGCGAGAGTCCTGTCGCCACGCCACGGAGTCGCCGCGTTGATGTCGGTCGGCACCCGGCCGGGCGTGGCCGCGTTGACCTGGATGCCGTCCTCCCGCAACGCCTCGGCGTACAGCAGCGTGAGCACGTTGAGCGCCGCCTTCGACGAGCTGTACGCGAGCGCGCCGCGGCTGCGTTGCCGGCTGTCCGGTGTGCTCAGGGCGGTCAGCGAACCGAGGCGGCTCGACATGTTCACGATCCGGCCGTTCTCCGATTTCCGCAGCAACGGGACGCACGCCGAGGTCACGGTCACCACGCCGAGCACGTTGACCTCGTAGGTCGCCCGCAGCTGGTCCGCCGTGATGGCGAGGACCTCCGTGCCGATCTCCCCCGCGATGCCCGCGTTGTTGACCAGCACGTCGAGGCGGCCGCACTCGGCGCCGATCGTGCGGACGGCGTCGTCGACGGACACCGGGTCCGTGACGTCGAGGCGGACGAACCGCACGTCGCCGGTGCCGATCGCGGCCACCGCCTCCCGGCCGCGGGTCTCGTCCCGCGCGCCGAGGTAGACCGTCATCCCGCGCTCGGCCAGCTGCCGGGCGATCTCGTGGCCGAGTCCCTTGTTCGCGCCGGTCACCAGAGCGATCTCGCTCATGCCGCCCTCCTCGTGTTGGCCCGCACCGCCGCGAAGTCGGGGTATCCGTTCACGGCCATCAGGAGGTCCGCCTCGGCGAGCACGGACCTCAGCAGGTGGACAAGTCCCGGCACCCCGCCCAGCGCCAGGCCGTGGACGTACGGGCGGCCGATCCCGACCATCGTGGCGCCGAGCCCGATCGCCTTGACGACGTCGGTCCCGCTGCGCACCCCGGAGTCGAACAGCACCGGCACGTCGCCGCAGGCCTCCGCCACGGCGGGCAGCAGCTCGAGCGCGCTGAGACCGCCGTTGGCCTGCCGGCCGCCGTGGTTCGAGCAGTAGATGCCGTCGACCCCGGCGTCGATGGCGCGGCGGGCGTCGTCCGGGTGGCAGATCCCCTTCAGGACGATCGGCAGCTCCGTCAACGACCGCAACCAGCCCAGGTCGTTCCAGGACAACGGGTTTCCGAAGACGCTCGCCCAGGTGCGGACGACGTCGCCGCCCTCGGCGAGACGGCGGAACACGGGATCGCTGGTGTAGTTCGCCAGCGCGTGCCCGCGCAGCTGCGGGAAGCTGCCGCTGGTGAGGTCGCGCGGCCGCCAGCCGGGGGTCCAGGTGTCCAGCGTGACGGCGATGCCGCGGTACCCGGCCTTCTCCGCGCGCTGGACGAGGCTGGCCGCCAGGTCGCGGTCCCTCGGGGTGTAGAGCTGGAAGAAGCTCGCCGTCGGGCCGGCGTGCCCGATCACCTCCTCCAGCGGGTCCACCATGAGCGTGGAGAACATCGCGGGCACACCGGTCTGCGCGGCGGCCTGGGCGACCGCGATGTCACCGTGGTCGGTGACCAGCCCGATGACGCCGACCGGTGCCATGAAGATCGGGCCGGGGAAGGTCGTGCCCCACAGGGTGACCGACAGGTCCCGGTGCTCGGCGCCGACCAGCATGCGCGGCACGAGTCCCCACCGCGAGAACACCTCCACGTTGCGGCGCTGGGTCGCCTCGTCCCCGGCGCCGCCGGCGACGTAGGACCGCAACGACGGCGGGAGCACGGCCATCGCCTTGCTCTCCAGGGTCCCGTGGTCCATCGGGAAGTCCGAGATCCTGCCGTTCAGCGCGTCGAAGTAGATCCCGAACTGGTAGTCCGCGAACCGGGCGGTCATGGCCGGGCCTCGATCGTCTCGAAGCGCACGAGCTCCATGGGGTCCTCGACGCTGACGACGTGGTTGAGCGTGAACTGGTAGACCGGCCCGCGGTCGATGTCGCCGGGGGTGAACGCCCAGCCGTAGCTCGGCAGCTCCAGGCCGTCGCGGACGGGCATGTGGAAGAAGTACGGGTCGCAGGCCCTCGCGATCTCGCTCGCCAAGGCCTGGGTCTTGGCGGTGATCACGCCCATCAGCCCGATCTCCAGCGGGACCGAACCCGGTGCGGGCGGCAGTCCGCTCACGCCGTTGTAGCCGTACATCCGCAGCGAGATGTGGAACTCGGACTCGTCCAGGCCCGTCGCCGACTTGGCCCGCTGCGTCAGGACGAACTGCATCCGGTCGTGGAACACCTGCGGCTCGGCCAGCACGTTCGGATCGGTGATACCGACGATCATGATGGTCTGGAACAGGTTCCCCGACGCGCCCTCCAGCTTCATCGTGTACGGGCGCGGGACCCATCTCGACCCGGTGACGCGCACCTTGTGCTCGGTGAGCTGGACGTACTCGCAGTCGGTGAGGTCGAGCTCGCCGCCGGGTTCCGTGAGGATCCAGGGGTTCTTGTTCTCGTAGAGCGAGTGGATCGAGATACCCCTCGTCAACGCCTTGAACTGCGGGTCGACCGGCTCGACGTCGAACCCGTCCTCGTGGATGTCGATCAACACACCACGCTGACCCGTGGCCGCCGTGGTCGACTGCGCACCACATTCGGAGATCTTGCCCGCGTGCCAGGAAGGTCCCGCGGGTGCGCCCTTCCACAACGCGTAGGCCGCGATCACCGCCGGATCCGACGAACGTCCCCCGATGATGATGTCCGCACCCGCGTCCAGTGCGGCGAAATACGGCTCAGGCCCCATCAACGCGACGATGTGCAGACTGGTGTCGATCGTCTCCTCGTCGAGGTCGCCGAGCGGCGGCAGCGCGGTGATCTTGCCGTCCGCGAGCTTCTCCTTGATCACCTGAGGCGACTGCTCCGAGTACAGCAGGGCGATCTTCGGCGTGTATCCGCGCTCCGCGGCGACCTCCAGCACGACGTCGCGCGTCCAGTCGACGTTCAGGTCACCGCCGGCCTGACCGGCGGTGCCGATCAGAAAAGGGATCCCCGCCTCCTGCTGCAACCCCATCAGCAGCTCCAGGTCCTTCTTGACCGAGCCGCGGTCGTTCTTGGACGTCCCCTTGGCGAGATAGGCCGCGCCGCTGTCCGTCGACCCCGCGTCCACCGCGATCGCGTGAGGCCTCGCGGCCACCGCGTGGTCGATCTCCTCCGGGAAGATCCCGACCCCCAGCGAACCCTGGGGCACGTAGATCCTGATCGGTTCGCTCATCGCTCTCGTCCCTCTCCGTGGCGGGTCAGTGCTGGTTGGGCGGGACGTCGCTGCCGGTCCGGCCGACGAGGAAGTCCAGGTCGCACCCGTCGTGCGCCTGGTTCACGGTGTCGACGTAGAGCTTCGCGTAGCCCCGCTTCGCCTTCGGCTCGGGAACCTCCCGCGCGTCGAGGCGTTCCCGCAGCTCCACATCGGACACGAGCAGGTCGAGCCTGCGCGCGGCCACGTCCAGCTCGATCAGGTCGCCGTCGCGGACCACGTCGAGCACCCCGCCGGCGGCCGCCTCCGGTGACACGTGCAGGACGACGGCACCGAACGAGGTCCCGCTCATCCGCGCGTCCGAGACGCGCACCATGTCCCGGACGCCCTGGGCCAGGAGCTTCGCCGGGATCGGCATCATCCCCAGCTCCGGCATGCCGGGAAAACCTTGGGGGCCGCAGTTCTTCAGCACCATCACCGAGTCCGCGTCGATCTCCAGCGCGGGGTCGTCGACCCGCGCGTTCAGGTCGTCCTGGTTCTCGAACACCACGGCCCGCCCGCGGTGCTTGAGCAGTCGTGGCTCGGCGGCGGACGGCTTGATGACAGCGCCTTCCGGGCACAGGTTGCCGCGCAGCACGGCGATGCCCGAGTGCGACATGTACGGCTCGGCCACGCTGGAGATCACGTCGCGGTTGTGGCACACGGCACCGGCGTTGGTCTCCGCGAGGGTCTTCCCGCCGGCGGTCAGCGCGTCGCCGTGCAGCAGGCCCGCCTCGCACAGGTCGCGGAGGACCACCGGCAGCCCGCCGGCCTCGTGGAAGTCCTGCATCAGGTACCTGCCGGACGGCTGGATGTTCAGCAGCGTCGGGACGTCCCTGCCGATCTCGTGCCAGTCCTCGATGGACAGCGGAACCTCGGCCCTGCGCGCCATCGCGGTCAGGTGGATCACCGCGTTGGTCGACCCGCCGATCGCGGCGTTGACCTTGATGGCGTTCTCGAACGCCTCACGGGTCATCAGCTTGTCGAGCGTGAGCCCTTCCCGGACCATGCCGACGATGCGCCGCCCGACCATGCGTGCGAGCACCTTGCGCCGTGCGTCGACGGCCGGGATCGCGGCGTTGTCCGGCAGGCCGATGCCCATCGCCTCCACCAGTGCCGCCATCGTCGACCCGGTGCCCATGACGTTGCAGACGCCGACCGTGCGGTTGAGGCAGGACTCCGCCTCCTCGACGTCCGCGACGGTCGCCCGGCCCGCGCGCAGGTCCGCCGCGAGGGTCCAGGCGTCCTTGATGCCGAAGGGCTTGCCGCGGAAGCTGCCGTTGAGCATCGGTCCGGCCGACAGCCCGATCGTCGGCAGGTTCACGCTGGCGGCGCCCATGAGCAGCCCGGGGGTCGTCTTGTCGCACCCCATCATGAGCACCACGCCGTCGAGCGGGTTGGCGCGCAGGGTCTCCTCGACGTCCATGCTGCACAGGTTGCGCAGCAACATCGCGGTGGGCCGGGTCAGCGTCTCCCCCGTCGAGATGACGGGGAACTCCATCGGCACGCCGCCCGCTTCCAGCACGCCCTCGCGCACGTGCTGGGCCAGCTCGCGGAAGTGGGAGTTGCACGAGGTCAGCTCGGACCAGGTGTTGCAGATGCCGATGACCGGCCGTCCGTCGAAGTGGTCCACCGGGACGCCGCGGCTGCGCACCCAGCTGCGGTGCGTGAAACCCTTGGCCCCCTTGCCTCCGAACCAGTCCTGCGACCGGAACTGCTCAGCCACGGGAGACCCCTTCCCGGAACCGGTCGAGCTCGGGCAGATAGCCCACCGAGCCCTCTTCCAGGGTGGTGCCGAAGACGCGTGCGACGCACGACTGCAGGACGTAGAGGCCGTAGACGAGGATAAGATCGGTGACGCCCTCGGTGCCGAACTCGTCGAACCGGTGCCAGTTCTCGTCCGAGATCCTGTTGTGGAAGAACATCTCGTCCACGGTCCGCACGACGACCCGGTCGAAGTCCAGCAGCAGCGGGCTGTCCGGTCCTTCCGCGACACCGGCCAGGTCGTCGTCCGTGACCCCCAGCTTCAGGCACGCCTTGCGGTGCTGCGACCAGAGGTACTCGCTGTCACACAGCCACACCGTCCGCATGCACGCCAGCTGCCACACCCGCGGCGGCAGGCACGTGTCGTCGATCGCCCGCTTCCCGAACGGCGCCAACGCCCCGAGGAACTCCGGGTAGTTGATCATCGCCTTCTGCAGCTTCGACGTGCTCGGCTTGCCGCGGCGCCCCATCCGGTTCGCCTGCTCCACCTGCCGCGGACCCAGGTGCGCGTAGTCGGCCTCGAAGACCCTCTTGGTCAGGACCCGGGGCGACGCGACGAGCTTCCGTTCGGGGGCACCCGGTCCGTCCCAGCCGACGAGTCCCTCCTCGAGCTGCACACCCATGCTGCTGACCGCGGCCGCCAGCGACACGAAGAAGCCGTAGGTCGTGATGAGGTCCATGACCGCGTTCGGGCCGAGCTGCCCGATCCGGTACCACTTCTCGTCCGACAGGTTGTGCGTCTCGTGCAGCTCGTCGATCGCCTCGACGACGTGCTTCGCCATTCCGTCGAGGTCGGTGGAGGTGATTTCCGGGTGTTGCGCGCGGATGTGCGCCCACAGGTATTCGCTGCCGCACAACCAGGCCGTGCGCGCGGACGCGAGCGCGGCCAGGCTCGGCGGCAGGTCGCTGGTCAGCGTGACTCGCGTGCCGATCCGGCCGAGCGACCGGGCGAACTCCGGGTAGTGGAGGAAGGTCCTCATCATCGAGGAGGTGCCGCTCTCCCCGTAGGGGCCCATCTTGACGCGCACGGTCTCCTGACGTCCGGTGAGGGCGTCCAGGTCGACCGGCGGAACACGCATCGGGTACTGCGGACTCATGGTTTCTCCGGGAAGGGGCGGGAGACGGGCCTCGCCGAGGTCCCGTCGGGTGGTCATCGACCTCGCGGCGGTGTCAGAACACCGGCGGGACGAGGGCGTCGATCAGGTGCGGGCCCGGCTCGGCCAGGGCACGCCGGAACTGCTCGGCCAGCTCCTCGGCGGTGGTCGCGCGGGAGGCGGGAACGCCCATCCCCTCGGCGATCCTCACGAAGTCCAGGTCCGGCCGGGAGAGGTCGAGCAGGTCGTTCGCCTTGGGGCCACTGCCCTGCGCGCCGACGCGCTGCAGCTCCATCCGCAGGATCGCGTAGGCGCGGTTGTTCAGCAGCACGGTGGTGACGTTCAGGTTCTCCCTGGCCTGCGTCCAGAGCGCCGACATCGTGTACACGGCGCTGCCGTCGGCCTGCAGGTTGACCACGGGCCGGTCGGGCGCGGCGATGGCGGCACCGGTCGCGACGGGCATGCCGTAGCCGATGGCCCCGCCGGTCAATGTCAGCACGTCGTGCCGTGGCGCGCCTGCGGTCGCGGCCGGCAGCAGCAGACCGGAGGTGTTGGCCTCGTCGGCGATGATCGCGCGCTCGGGCAGGAGCGCGCCGATCACCTCGGCCCAGTTCTGCGGCGTCAGCGGCCCGGACGGCAGCGCGGGCCGTTCCGCCTGCCGCAGCACGGGTTCCGCGCCGGACGCGACCAGGTCCGCGAGGTCCTCCAGCGCACGCGGGACGTCCTGACCGGGGTCGGCCAGCACGTGGACCCGCGCGCCGTCCGGCACCAGGTCGCTCGGCTTGCCGGGGTAGGCGAAGAACGACACGGGCGGCCGCGTCCCGGCGACGACCACGTGCCGGATCCCGTCCAGCTGGTAGGCGACCTGTTCGGCGAGGTAGCCGAGCCGGTCGACCGCCGGCAGGCCCGCACCGCGTTCGAGCCGGGCCGGGAACGTCTCGGCGAACACCTTCGCCCCGGTGCCGACAGCGATCCGTGAGGCTGCGCGGAGACCGGCCTCACGGCACGCACTGCCGCCGATGAGCAACGCCACCGGTTCACCGCTGGTCAACACCTCCGCCACGGCCTTCACCGCGCTCGCGTTCACGACCTGGGGAGCGCTGGGCGGGACGGGCGCACCGGCCACTCCGCCCTCACCCCAGGACGCGTCGGCCGGGAGGATCAGCGTCGCGACCTGTCCGGGCGCGGACCGGGCGGCCGCCACCGCGGCGGCGGCGTCGGCACCGACGTCCTCCGGGCGCTCGGACCGGTGGACCCAGCCTTCGAGAGACCCGGCGACCGCCTCGACGTCCGAGTCGAGCGGGGCGTCGAACGCCTTGTGGTAGGTCGCGTGGTCGCCGATGACGTTGACGACCGGGGTGTGCGCGCGGCGCGCGTTGTGCAGGTTCGCGAGCCCGTTGCCGAGTCCGGGACCGAGGTGCAGCAGCGTCGCGGCCGGTTTGCCGGCGATCCGCGCGTACCCGTCCGCCGCTCCGGTGACCACGCCCTCGAACAGGCCGAGCACGCCCCGCATCCCCGGCTCGTCGTCGAGCGCGGCCACGAAGTGCATCTCGGAGGTGCCGGGGTTGGCGAAGCACACGTCCACCCCGGCGTCGACGAGCGTGCGGATCAGGGACTGCGCGCCGTTCACGAGGCGTCCTCCTCGGGGATGAGCACGCCGGGGTTGAGGATCCCGGCCGGGTCGAAGCTCGCCTTGAGCCGGCGCAGCAGCGCGATCTTCGCCGGGTCCTCCAGGTCGAGGAAGTACGCGGACTTGGCCCTGCCGATGCCGTGCTCGCCGGAGATCGCGCCGCCGAGCTCGACGCCGAACGCGAAGATCTCGGTCAGCAACGCCTTGCGTTCATCCGGGTCCGGGCAGAAGACGCCGAGGTGCACGTTGCCGTCCCCGGCGTGCCCGCACCCGGCGACGCGCGCGTCCCGCTTGCGGGCGATCTCCTGCGTCCCGCGCAGGAACTCCGGCATGGAGGCTCGCGGCACCACCACGTCGATGACGTCGTCGACCCCGAACGCCTTCGCGGTCCAGAAGGACTTCTCCCGCGCCTGCACGAGCCGCCGGGCCGCCCCGCCTTCGAGCACGTAGACGTCCAGCGCGCCGAGGTCCGCCAGCAGCCCGCCGAGCTCGTCGACGTCGCCGTGCAGCCGGTCGCCGGCGCGGTTCTCCAGCGCCACCACCAGGTACGCCCGCGCGGACTCGCGGATCTGCTCGGGCACACCGAGGCTGAGCTTCTCGTGCTGGCTGATGGCGGCGAGGGTCACGTCGTCGATGTACTCGAGGACGTGCGGCCCGAGCCCGCTCGCGACGACCTTCGGAACGGCGGTGAGCACCTCGTCGACGGTCCCGAAGGGCGCGAGCACCGTCGCGCCGTGCGGCAGCCGCGGCTGGAGCTTGACGATGACCTCGGTGGCGAGCGCGAGGGTGCCCTCCGACCCGATGATCAGCTGGGTCAGGTCGTAGCCGCTGGAGACCTTGGCGATCCTGCCGCCGGTGCGGATGATCTCCCCGGTCGGCAGCACCGCCTGCAGCCCCACGACGTGGTGCCGCGTGACGCCGTACTTGACCGCGCGCATCCCCCCGGCGTTCGTCCCGACGTTCCCGCCGACGCTGGCGCTGAGCTCACCGGGGTGCACCGGGTAGGTGAGACCGGCGGCCGCGGTCCGTTCGTCCAGTTCGGACAGCGTGACACCGGGCTGGACGACGGCGACGTGGTTCTCGGTGTCGATCTCCAGCACCGCGTTCATCCGCTCGAACGAGATCACCAGCCCGCCCGGTGCCGGCCGGGCGGCACCGGAGAGCCCGGTTCCCGATCCTCGCGCGGTGACCGGGACACCGAGCTCACCGGCGGTTCGGAGGAGGTGCGCGACCTCCTCCGCCGTGGCCGGTCTCGCCACGTGTGCGGGTTGCCTGGCAGTGACCGTCAAGGACTCGTCGTGCCCGTAGTCCGGCGGGACCGCGTCGCCGGAGAGCAGGTTCGCCTCCCCCACGATCTCCGCGAACCGTGCCACGGCAACGCTCATCGTCGCTCCTCTTCGAGTGACCAGGACGGATCTCTTGGCCACCACGGTAGGAACGGCGGCGCACGGGAGTCGTCCCGAAAGTCGGGGACGCCTCTCCCCCGACCAGGGGACGAAGCCGGCGCGTCCCTAGGGCGGCAGTCCACAAGGGAGCGACCGGGCGCGGTCTAGCCGCACTGGAGCGGGGCTTGAGCCCCGTGCCGGGGCAGCCGAAGCCCTGGAGCGAGCATCACCGCAGCTCAGCCCGCGAATCGCGGCCGAGGGCGGTCACCTCGTGACCGAGCGGCTCAAGCGGAACTGGATTTCGTCGTTTGTCGATCCCGACGCCCGCGCTGTACCTCGTAGGGGTGAGGCCGCCAGTGGGGGCGGCCCGCACCGAGAGGTTGACGACGTGGCGAAGTACATGATCCTCATCTACGGCGACACCCAGCAGTGGGCAGCGATGACCGAGGAGCAGTGGCAGGCGCACCACACCGGTCACGGGGCGTTCATGGCCAAGGCCGGCGACCGCCTCCGCGACGGTCAGCAGCTCGACCAGGCCACCGTGACCACGTCGCTGCGCGCGGACGCCGACGGTCAGGTCAGCGCCACCGAGGGCTCGTTCCTGGGGGCCAAGGAGACGCTCGGCGGCTACTACATCGTCGAGACGGCCGACCTGGACGAGGCGCTGGAGCTGGCGCGGCTGCTGCCGGAGCTCAACCACACGCACAGCGGCCTGGAAGTCCGGAAGCTCGCCGAGCGCGGCTGACCGGCCCGCACCACGAGGTCTTCGCGGCGGTGACAGAGGCTCACCGCCGCGACCCGGCCGGGTGAGCCACGCCGGAGTCGCGGCGGCGGGGTCAGGGCGAGGGGTGGAGGTGGCTGCGCTGCCCGTCGCCGTCGAGGATGACGAGGACCTCCGCCGGACCGCCGTGCGCCTTGATCGCGTGCGGGACCATGGTGGAGAACTCGGCGGCCTGGCCGGTCTCGACCCGGATGGCGCGGTCGCCGAGGATGAGCGCGACGGTTCCCGACAGCACGGTGAACCACTCCTTGCCGGGGTGCACTCCGAGCTCGTCGACCCCCGGTCCGCGAGCCTCGTCGGTGATGCGCATCTTGGCGACGGTGACGCCGGCGGGTGCGGATCCCCGACTCAGCAGCCAGGTGGTCAGGCCGCGTTGCTCGTCGCGTTCGGGCCTGATGACCACGTCGTCGTCGTTGATCGTCTCCAGCAGCTGGTCGGCGGAGGTTCCCAGCGCCTTGGCCAGTGAGGCCAGCTGGTCCAGGCTGAGGCGCTGGCGCCCGGTCTCGATGCGGCTGAGGCCGGACGGGCTCAGGTGGGCGCGCTCGGCGAGGTTGTCCAACGACCAGCCCCGTGCCTGCCGCAGACTCCGGATGCGCATGCGGACCGTGGCGTCCAGATCGCCTTCTTGCGTCATATGCAAGAGTGTATGCGTTCGATGCAAGGCCTCGCTACGGTCGAGGCATGAGTCAATCCGAGACCACCGCGATGGCCGAGCTGCTGGAGCTCGACGCCCAGGTGCTCCAGTCCTACCTGGCGGAGCTGGTCGACTGGCTGGGCGACCTGTCCGACGGGGCACCGGCACGCATCGTCGACCTGGGCAGCGGGACCGGGACCGGGACCCTGGCGCTCGCTCAGCGGTTTCCCCGTGCCCATGTCACGGCTGTGGACCTGTCGCCGCAGATGCTCCACCGGCTGACGGAGAAGGCGTCCGCGCTCGGCCTGGCCGGCCGCGTCCGGGGGCTGCGGGCCGATCTCGACCAGGGCTGGCCGCGGACCGGGACCAGCGACCTGGTCTGGGCGGCGTCCTCGTTGCACCACATGGCCGATCCCGGCCGCGTGCTGGCGGGGGCGTTCGACCACCTGCGGCCCGGCGGGCTGCTGGCGGTCACCGAGATGAGCTTCTTCCCGCGCTTCCTGCCCGACGACATCGGCGTGGGACGTCCCGGCCTGGAGGCTCGCGTCCACGCCGCGCTCGACTCCGGGCCGTCCGTCGACTGGTCGCCGCACCTGGAGCGCGCCGGCTTCCGGCTGGAGGCCGCGCGGCCGTTCGCCATCGACCTGCGCGGCTCGCTGCCGCCCGCCACCGCGCGCTACGCGCAGGTGTGCCTGCGAAAGCTGCGCTCCCACCTCGGCCGCGAGTTCGCCGCCGACGACCTGGCCGCGCTCGACGCCGTCCTCGACGACGACAGCCCCCACAGCGTCTTGCGGCGCACCGACCTCACCGTGCGGACCGTCCGCACCACCTGGGCGGCCCGCCGTCCCTGACTCGGACGCCCTCCGGACCGCCAGCGCTCAGAAACAGTGCCCGTCATGTCCCACCCGAACTCGTCCCGCCAGTCCGGCCGCTGGCGCGTCCTCGTGGTCATCTGGTGGTCCGCCGGAATCTTCGGGGCCGGCGCCGTCCTCACCGCCGTCCTCCACCGGCGTCGGGCCACAGCGCCGAGCGCCCGGGAAGCAGTCTCTCCCTCCGCATCCGCCACCACCCAGCGAGAGTCCTCATGACCGAGATCCACGGCTTCGCCGACGAGGGCTTCGGGCCCGTCGCCGACGCTTTCCAGGACAACTTCGACCGCGGCACCGAGACCGGTGCCGCCCTGGCGGTCTACCGCGGCGGCCGGCTGGTCGTCGACCTGCACGCCGGAACCGCCGACGCCACCACCGGCCGGCCCTGGACCACCGGGACGCTCGCCGTCGCGTTCTCCGTCACCAAGGGCCTCATGACTCTGGCCGCGTACCTCGCGCGGCAACGCGGACTCCTCGACTTCGACGCCCCCGTCACGTCCCTGTGGCCGGAGTACGGCGCCCACGGCAAGGAGTGCACCACGATCCGCGACGTGTTCGCCCACCGCGCCGGCGTCGTCGCACTCGACACCGACCTGACGTTCCGGGACATCACCCGCTGGTCACCCGTCGTCGAGGCCGTCGAAGCCCAGCGGCCGCAGTGGGAACCCGGCACCGAGTTCGGCTACCACGCGCTGACGTTCGGCTGGCTCACCGGCGAGATCCTGCGCCGCGCCACCGGACTGCGCCCACACGCACTGCTCGCCGAGTACCTCACCACTCCCCTGGCCGTCGACGCCTGGATCGGCCTCCCCGCCGACCACGAGTCCCGCGTCGCGCGCATCCACCCCGCTCCCGAGGTCACCGACGAGAGCGTGCTCGCCTTCGTGCGGAAGGTGATGGGCATGACGACCTTCGTCAGGTCGGTGACGCTGGGCGGAGCGCTCCCCGCCCGGTTCCTCGACGACGGTCCCGAGGACTTCAACTCACCCGCGCTGCACGCGACGGAGATCCCCGCGGCCAACGGCATCATGTCCGCCACCGCACTCGCCAGGATCTACGCCGCCGCAGTGTCCACTGTGGATGGAGTACCGCGGCTCCTGGACGACAGCAGCATCGCCGACGCGCTGACCCCGCGCTCCACCGGGGAAGGCTGGTCCGGAGTGCTCACGCCGCCGGGAATCCGCTACTCCACCGGGTTCCTGGTCGACGGATTCCCAGGCCGTCCGCTGCTCTCCGGCCGTTCCTTCGGGCACGACGGGGGCAACGGCGGCCTGGGCTTCGCCGACGCCGGCGCCGAGATCGGTTTCGGCTACCTCAACAACCAGCTCGCCAACCCCGTCGACGAGCGGGCCGACCGGCTCACCGCAGCTTTGCGGAAGTCGCTGGGGACATGAGCACGGCCGGCCCGCCGTCGTCGAGGGGTGAGCTGCCACCCGCGCCGCTCAGTCGACCAGCAGGTCCTCGATGGTGATGGGGGTGTGCCGGACCCGGACACCGGTGGCGTTGTAGACCGCGTTGGCCACGGCCGCCGCCGTTCCCACGACGCCGATCTCGCCGAGGCCCTTGGCGCCGACGGCGTTGTGCAGCGTGTCCGGGTAGGACAGGAACTCGACGTCGATCGCCGGGATGTCCGCGTTGACCGGCAGCAGGTAGCCCGCGAAGTCACCGTTGGCCAGGCGGCCGTTCGCGTCGAACTCCATGGCCTCGTGCAGTGCCGCCGAGACACCCCAGATCATGCCGCCGCTGATCTGGCTGCGGGCGGCCTGCTCGTTGATGATCCGGCCGGCGTCGAACACGCCGAGCAGGCGGCTCACCCTCGTCTCCCGCGTCCACCGGTGCACCCGGACCTCGCAGAACTGGGCGCCGAACGAGCTGAACGAGTGCTTGCCGAGCTCCTCGCCGGGGGCGGACGACCCCGTGGCGGACAACGACTCGCGTCCCAGAGCGCTCAGGAGCTCGCCGAACGGCATGTCGCGGCCGCCGCCGACCACCCTGCCGCCCTCGTAGGCCACCGAGACACCGTCGAACGGGGCGCCGGGCGCCGAGGCGAGCCCGAGCAGGTCGTCGATCAGCTGCGCGGCCGTGGTCATGATGGCCGTGCCCGCGCTCGCGGTGGCACTGGAGGCACCGGACAGGCCCCCCGGCGGGTAGGCGGAGTCGCCCAGCCTGGGGGTCACGCGGCCCACCTCGATGTCCAGGGACTCACCGCCGATCCGCGCCAGGACCGTCAGCAGGCCGGTTCCGGGGTCGGCGCCGCTGGTCGAGACCACCGCGGTGCCGTCGGTGCGCAGGGTGATCTCGACCGAGGCCGGGAAGCGCAGCGCGGGGAACAACGCGCTGGCCACGCCCATCCCGACGAGCCAGTCGCCGTCCGTCCGCCCGCCCGGTGCCCGCCGCTCCCAGCCGAACCGGGCCGCGCCGGTGCGGAAGCACTCCTCGAGGTGCTTGCTCGACCACTGCAGGTCGCTGCCGATCGGCGCGGTGGAGTTGTTGCGCAGCCGAAGTTCGATCGGGTCCATGTCCAACGCGACGGCCAGCTCGTCCATCGCGCTCTCCAGCGCGAACGAGCCGGGTCCCTCGCCGGGCGCCCTCATGAACGTCGTCGGCGGCAGCGCCAGCGGCACGATCTTCTGGCTCACCGCCAGGTTCGGCGTGGCGTAGTACTGGCCCGACGTGCCGCGCCCGGTCGACTCGACGAACGAGCGGTCCAGCGCCGTGCTGCACCAGGAGTCGTGCCGCAGCGCGATCAGCTTGCCGTGCTCGTCGGCGCCGAGGGTGAGCTCCTGGACGGTCGAGGCCCTGCCCGCGGTGGCGGTGAAGACCTGTTCCCTGGCCAGCGCGGCCTTCACCGGACGGCCGAGCGCCCGCGCGGCCGCCGCGGCCAGGAAGGCGGGCGCGGACGTGCGTCCCTTGCCGCCGAAGGCACCGCCGACGAACGGGTTCACCGCGTGGACCTGCGCCGGTTCGACGGCCAGCGCACCGGCGAGCTCGGCCGCCTGCATGTTCGAGGCCTGGTTGCCGCTGTGCACGGTCAGGACGCCGTCCTGCCACGCGGCGACAGCGGAGTGCGGTTCCATGGCGGCGTGGTTCTGCGGCGCCGTGTGGTAGGTGGCTGCGACGACCACCGGGCTCGCCGCGAATGCGTCCTCGATGGACTCGACGCCGTCCGCGAGGACCTCCAGCACGGCCGGTTCCCCGTTGCTCGCGGGCGCGTCCTCGGCGTCCGCCATCCCCTCGGCCATCGACGTCGTGGCCGGCAGCACCTCGTAGGTGACGTCCACGAGCATCGCCGCGTCCCTGGCCTGTTCGAAGGTCTCCGCCACCACGAACCCGATCGGCTGGCCGTGGTAGGCGACCTCGTGGTCCTGCAGGGGAACCCACGTCGGACCGATCATCGACATCGGTGTCCGCAGCGCCAGCGGGTCGAACGGTGTGTACACGGCGAGCACACCAGGGGCGCCCTTCGCGGCCGTGACGTCCATCGCCGTGATCCGGCCGCGGGCGATCGTGCTCAGCACGAGGTAGCCGTACACCATGCCGGGGAAGAGGTGGTCGGCCCCGTAGCGGGCCTCGCCGGTGACCTTGAGCGGTGCTTCCAGGCGGCCGATCATCCGAGTTCCCCTTCGGTGAGCTCCAGCAGTGCGCGAACGATCGTGCGCTTGAGCAGCGCACCCTTGAACGCGTTGTGCGCGAGCGGCTTCACGTCCTCGGCCGCTCGGGCGGCGGCCTTCTCGAACGACGCGAGGGAGACCGGCTCGCCCCGCAGCGACTCCTCGACCACGCGCAACCGCCACGGGACGGTGCCGACGCCACCCGCCGCCACGCGGGCGTCGACGATGCGCGAGTCCTGGACGTCCAGCGCGACCGCGGCCGAGCACAGCGCGAACTCGTACGACTGGCGGTCCCGCACCTTCACGTAGGTGGAGCGGGAAGCCCAGTCGGCACGCGGGACGCGCACCTCGGTGATCAGCTCACCGGGACGCAGGTCGTTCTCGACACCGGGGGTGTCGCCGGGCAGGCGGTAGAACTCGGCCAGCGCGACGACGCGGTCACCGTCCTCGCCGGCCAGCGTGATCTCGGCGTCGAGCGCCACCAGCGCGACGGCCAGGTCGCTCGCGTGAGTCGCCACGCAGTGGTCACTGGTGCCGAGGACGGCGTGCATCCGGTTCGCACCGCTGATCGCCGGGCAGCCGCTGCCGGGTTCGCGCTTGTTGCACGGCATGGCGACATCGCGGAAGTAGGTGCAACGGGTGCGCTGCAACAGGTTCCCGCCGATGCTCGCCATATTGCGCAGCTGCTGCGACGCGCTCAGCAGCAGGGCGCGGGAGATCGCCGGGTACACGCCGGGGTGCGCGGCCACGTCGGCCATCCGCTCCAGCGCGCCGACGCGCAGCCCGTCCGAGGTGTCGATGCCCCGCAGCGGGAGGTCGTTGATGTCCAGGACGTGCTGGGGCGTCAGCACGTTCAGCTTCATGAGGTCGACGAGGGTGGTGCCGCCGGCGAGGAACGTGCCGGGCGTGGCGAGCGCCGCGTCGACGGTGGTGGGAGCGGTCAGCTCAAACGGACGCATGTGCGCTCCTCGCCTGTTCGACCGCGGCGACGATGTTCGGGTACGCCGAGCAGCGGCACAGGTTGCCGGACATGAACTCCCGGACGTCGTCGACGTCGTCGCGCACCGCGGCGACCGCCGACAGGATCTGACCCGACGTGCAGAAGCCGCACTGCAACGCGTCCTGGTCGACGAACGCCTGCTGCACCGGGTGCAGGCCGTCCTCGGTCGCCAGCCCCTCCACCGTGGTGACGGGCTGCCGCACGGCGGCGGCGAGGGTGAGGCAGGAGAGGACGGGGCGGCCGCCGACGTGCACCGTGCAGGCGCCGCACTGACCGCGGTCACAGCCCTTCTTGGTGCCGGTCAGGCCGAGCCGCTCGTGCAGCGCGTCCTGCAAGGTGACGCCGGGCTCTACGGTGAGCCGTTCGGTCTTGCCGTTGACTTCTAGTGAGATGTCCACCGGATCTCTATTCATCGCGGTTCGAAACGGATACTCATCCGCTTCCCTTTTCGAACGTAGCGGATCAGAATCCGGTACGCACCCTCGCGCGGGGTCCGGAACGTGGACGGGAGAAACGATGACGGGTGCGGTCAGTCCTCGCCGTGCGGACACCAGACGGAACCACGAACGCATCCTCGCGGTCGCGGCGGAGTCGCTCGCGCGCTCCGCGGAGCTGTCGTTCAACGCCATCGCGAAGGCGGCGGAAGTCGGGGTCGGCACGGTCTACCGCCACTTCCCGACACCGGAGGCGCTCATCCTGGCCGTGTACCGGCGCGAGCTCCAGCACCTGGTGGAGGTGGTGCCCCGGCTGCTCGCCGAGCACCCGCCGGAGGACGCGTTCCGGCGCTGGGTCAGCGGGTACCTGGCGCACTACATGATCACCAAGCGCGGCCTGGCCGACGCCATGACCCACGCGACGAAGTCCCCTGGACGGATGCCGGCCGACACCTACGACGCCCTGGTCGGCGCGGTCGCGGCCCTGGTCGACGCGAACGTCACCGCCGGGACCGTCCGCGCCGACCTGAACCCGGAGACGGTCCTGCGGGGGCTGGGCGGGCTGTTCTACCTCAGTCCGGCCGAACACTGGCAGGAGCACGCGGCGGATCTCACGGACCTGCTCTGGCGCGGCATGCGCAGCGACTAAGGCCGATGCTCACCGGGCCGGACCGACGAACTGGACCTCGGGGAACTCTGACGACGGGCTGTCCAGCAACGGTTGAGCACAATGCCGCAAGTGCAGGTCCACGAACGCGGCCACGTACGTGCGCATGATCTCGACGACCCGCTTACCCGGCAACGGTTCGGCGGGCAGGCCGAGCCACTCGCCGACGACCGCTATGTCGCTGAGCGACGAGTGTCCCGTGTCCGGCACGTGCAGCCAGCGCCGCCAGCCGGTCAGGTGCGGCCACGTCAGATCCCAGTCCTGGCGTCGCCCCGGGGTCCGGTCCTCCGCGCTCACCAGGAGGAACGGGCGCGCCAGGTCCTGGGCGAGCGCGGGCTGGAACGAGCCGTCCAGGTTCAGCCCCGCGTCCACCCGCGAGTCCGCGAGCATCGTCGCGGCGGCGGCCGCTCCCCCTATCGAGTGGCCCGCGACCGCGATCCGGTGCGGGTCGACGAGGTCGCGGTACTGCGCGAGCACGTGGTCGAGCACGAACGAGATGTCCAGGGCTCGGCTGGCGGTGATCGACGCGCCGCTCGTCCCTCCGGTGCACACCACGCATTTGGCGACGCGGCCGTCGGGGAAGGTGACCGCGGCTCCCTCGTAGGTGTGGTCGATGCCGGCCACGACGTAGCCGCGGCTGGCCAGCTCCTCGGCCAATGTCGTCAGCGTCCAGCGCGGGAACGCGAGGCCTGGCGACAGCACGACGAGTGGAAACCGGTGATGTGTGCGCAATGGGGGCGCCCCGGCTCGTGCGTGGGTGCGGACCTCGGTCAGTGCGTCCGGAGGCACGCTGGTGATCCCGTACAGCTCCAGCAGCAAACGGGATTCCTCGGCGGTGGCATAGGGAACGCGGTCGCCGCGCGCCGCAGCGGCCGGGTACCAGACCGAGACCATCAACTCGCGTGGTCCGGTCGGCACCCACGGGTCCGTCCGGTCCTCGTCGACGAGGTGGAGCCGGCTCCAGCCGACCGGGTGCGGCCCGGTCGGCGCGGGCAGCACCAGCTCACGCGGTGCGGCGCCGGCCGGTGCGACGAGCGCTGTGGCCGTCACCAGGCCGACGATCACCGTCAGGTACTTGCGCACCATGTCGTCACTCCTTGTCGGGTCAGGCGTCGCGGCGGGTGAACAGCGTCCAGGCAGCGGCCAGGACGATCGCGACGAACGCCGCGAGGACGCCGCCGGACGCCCAGCGGCCGAAGAGCTCGGCGTCGGCCTCTCCGCCGAGGTGGACCAGTTGCTGGCCGGCGGTGAAGGGGAGGAACTTGACGGCCGGCGCCAGCCAGTGCAGCACCGGGACGTAGGACAGGCTGATGATCAGCTGCTCGACGACCAGCGGGACCACCAGGATCACGACGAGCGCCGCCGGCACGCCGCGGAACAGTTGGGCCAAGGCCGCGCCGAGGACCGTCCACAGCAGAACCAGGACGAAATGTCCCGGTATCGCCGCGTTGAGCGGCCAGTCGGTCAGGCCGGGGGCCTCGCCCCGGACGAGCAGGGTGGTGGTGAGGGTGGTGACCAGGGACGCGGCCGTGACGACCAGGGCCGTGGCGGCCAGGACGACGATCTTGGCGGTCAGCAGTGCCGAGCGGTGCGGCACGGTGGTCAGGGTCGGCTGGATCGTGCCGTAGCGGTACTCGTGGCCCGTCGCGAGGATGCCCACGACGGCGAGGAAAACCCCGACGAGGGGCACCGGTGAGCTCGCTCCTCCCCCGGTCACGGCGATGCCGACGACCTCGCCGTCCGGCGGGTCGTTCCGGGTGAGGAGGGCGATCCCCAGCGCGAGGGCGATGTTGAGGAGCAAGGCCGAGGCGATGAGCCACCAGGTGGAGCGGAGGGTCCGGATCCGCACCCATTCGAAACGCAGGGCGTCGCTCACGCGGCACCTCCGGTGGGCTGGTGCGCCACGTACTCCTCGGCGGCCGCGGTGGCGGTGATGAAGGCCGTCTCCAGCGAGGCGGTCTGGGTGGTCAGCTCGCGCACCATGATGTTGTTGTGGAAGGCCAGCTCCCCGACCGCTCCTATGTCCACACCGGACACTCGGAGCGCGTCGCCGGGAAGGGCCTCGACGACTCCGTCTGCTGCGCGCAGCAGAGCCGCGAGCCGGTCGGCCTCCGGGCTGCGGACCAGGACCGTCGACCGGGTGAACCGGCGGACGAAGCCCTGGACGTCGCCGTTGTAGATCATGGTGCCGCGGCCGATGACCGCGAGCTCGTCGGCCATCAGCGACATCTCCGGCAACAGGTGGCTGGAGACGAAGATCGTGCGGCCCTCGGCGGCCAGCGAGGAGAGCACGTCGCGCAGCCAGTGGATGCCGTGCGGGTCCAGGCCGTTCGCCGGCTCGTCGAGGATGAGCGTCGCCGGGTCGCCCAGCAGGGCCTGGGCCAGCCCGAGCCGCTGCGCCATGCCCAGCGAGAAACCCCGGGGCCTCTTGCGCTTCACCTCGGCCAGGCCGACGAACTCGAGCACCTCGTCGGCACGGGACGCGCGAATGCCGCTGCCGGCGGCCAGCATGCGCAGGTGGTCGCGCGCCGACCGGGTCGGGTGGAACGCCTTGGCCTCCAGCACCGCGCCGATCTCGCGCAGCGGGTGCCGGATGGCGGTGAAGCGGCGGCCGTCGAACAGGGTCTCGCCGCCGCCGTGGTCGAGGCCGAGCATGAGCCGCATGGTGGTCGACTTGCCGGCGCCGTTCGGGCCGAGGAAGCCCGTCACCACGCCGGGACGGACCTCGAACGAGAGGTCGTCGACGGCGACCTTGTCGCCGTACCGCTTGCTCAGTGCCTTGGCCGTGATCATGGCGCCGACGTTAGGAAAGCGGCCCCGGCCGGGACATCGGTCGTCCGTCAGGCCGGCACCCTGACTTTCGTCGGGGGCACGGCGACCGCCGGGGTTTGTATCGTGAGCCGGGTGCGAAACCGACGCGCGGATCCGGTCTGGGCGCCGCTCCTGGTCCTGTCGGCCGGGCTGTCCCTCTCACAGGTGCTGATGTTCGACGGCGGCGGCTGGCTGGCGTTGCCGATGGCCGTGCTGGCCTATCCGGCCGGCCGTCGGATGAGCTCGCTCGCCGTCGCGATGTGGGTGTTCACCGCTGTGACGGCCGTCGGCCTCGCGCTGGCGTTCGCGCGCTCGCCCGACCCGGTCCCGGTGTGGCTCTCGGTGGTGTTCGTCGAGTTCACCGCCTCCGTGCTGCCGTGGTGGTTCGGCCGCTTCCGGCGTCTGCTCGCCGAGCAGCGCGAACGCGAACGCGGCATCGTCGCCGAACAGGCCCGGCTTCGCGAGCGGGCCCGGATCGCGCAGGACATGCACGACTCGCTCGGCCACGAGCTGGCGCTGATCGCGTTGCACAGCGGTGCGCTGGAGCTCGCGGCCGGCGTCACCGACGAACAGCGCCGGACCGCCGGCGAGGTGCGGGCGGGCGCGGTCAGGGCCACCCACCGGCTGCACGAGATCGTGCGGGTGCTCGGCAGCGCGGACGCGGCGACCGGCCTGCGGCCGCCGGACGAGAGCATCGACGACCTGGTCCGGCGCGCCACCGCGGCGGGCCTGCGGGTGCGGCTGCGGTACGACGGCCCGGTCCCCGCGTGGTCGCCGATGGCGAGCCAGGCCGCCCACCGCGTCGTCCAGGAGTCGCTGACCAACGCCGCCCGGCACGCGCCGGGCGCGTCGGTGACCGTCACGCTCGCCCCCACCCGGATCGAGGTGGTGAACGACGAAGCGACGCGACCGGCCGCCGGCGCGGGAAGCGGGCAGGGGCTGATCGGGCTGGACGAGCGGGTCCGGCTGGCCGGCGGCAGCCTGGTGGCGGGCGCACAGCCGGACGGCGGCTGGGCGGTGACCGCGGTCCTGCCCGACGGCGCACTCACCGGCGCCGCGCCACGGCGGCCCGCGTTCGAGCCCGGGGTCACCAGGCGGCAGACCCGGCGCCGGCTGCTCCAGGCCGCCGCGCTGCCGGTCGGCGGCGGGCTCGCGCTGGTCGCGGCGCTCGTCGTCATGCAGGCGCTCAGTGCCGCGCGGTCCGGGCTCGCGGACGACCGGTTCGGGACGCTGCGGCCCGGCCAGCCACGTGCGGACGTCGAGCGCCTGCTGCCGCCGCGTGACATCGGCCGGGCGCCGAGGGTGATCGCCACACCGCCGCAGCCCGCCGACGCGGATTGTGTGTACTACCAAGCTGGTGACGGCCTGGTGGACATCGGCTCGGATGTCTACCAACTCTGCTTCGCTGACCAAGTGCTGGTGTCCAAGAACCGGTTGGAGAAGGCGTAGTGATCCAGGTGCTCGTGGCCGACGACGAGGCCATGGTCCGCGCCGGCGTCCGGGCGATCCTGGCGACCGACAGCGGCGTCGAGGTCGTCGCCGAGGCCGCCGACGGGCACCAGGCCGTCGAGCTGGTGCGCGCTCACCGCCCGCACGTGGCGCTGCTGGACATCCGGATGCCCGGACTCGACGGCCTCGCCGCGGCGGACGAGATCGCCGCGGTGGCACCGGCCACGAGCGTCATCGTGCTCACCACCTTCGGCCAGGAGGACTACATCGCCCGCGCACTGGGCGGCGGGGCGGCCGGGTTCCTGCTCAAGGCGTCCGACCCGCGCGAGCTGATCACCGCGGTGCACGCCGTCGCGGACGGGGCGGCGTTCCTGTCCCCCGCCATCGCCCACCGCGTCATCCGCACGTACCGCGGCTTCGGCGTCTCGGCGGCGCAAGCACGGCTGCGGGTGGAGACGCTGACCGACCGCGAACGCGATGTCCTCGCGCTGCTCGGCGCCGGGCACTCCAACGCCGAGATCGCCCGCACCCTCTACATCGTCGAGGGAACGGTGAAGGCGCACGTCAGTTCCATCCTGGACAAGCTCGGCGCGCGCAACCGGGTCCAGGCCGCCGTCGTGGCCCACGAGGCCGGCCTGACCTGAGCGCGCCGCGGGACCCTCGTCGGCTACGACCTCGCCCTGGCCGCGATCACCACCGCCACCAGGGTGAGTCCCAGCGCGACCCACGTCGTGACGGCAGGCCGGAAACCCACGGCGAGGTCGACTCCCGCCGCGCCGAGCAGCTGCCCGCACACGCTCGCCAGGCCGAAGAGCAGCACTCCGGTGCGCGGGACGACCGCGGCCGCCACCACGATCAGGCTGATGCCGATCAGACCCGCGCTGTAGAGCCACGGTTCGCGCGGAAGAGCTCCTGCCGGCAGGCCGCGCACCGCCACCTCCGCCAGGAACATCGCGGACAGGGTCAGCACCGCCACCACGAAGTTGAGCACCGTGGCCGCCAGGACGGACCCCGCCTGGGCCCCGACCCTGCCGTTCACCGCAGTCTGCCAGGCCAGCGCCGCCCCGGCGACCAGCGGCAGCACGATCAGCGCCACTCCCCGCGCGTCGAGCTCGCCGCTGCCGGCGACCGCGACCGCCGCCACGCACACCGCGGCGGCGCCGATCCGAGCCCTGGTCACCGGGTGCCGGCCGCTGGGCCCGAGCCCCCACCGGTCGATCAGCAGGCTGCCGGTCGTGGTGCCCGCGACGACCGCCACGGTGAACACCGCGACACCGAGCGAACCGACGCTCAGCCCTTGGCTCGCCACGAACAACGCGCCGCACATCCCGCCGAGTCCGTGCCACCAGCGCATCCTGCCCGTGCGGAACGCCGTCCGGACGGCCCCGAGCGCGCGGCGACCGGCAGGCAGGGCGGGGACCACGGCGGCGAGCAGGGCCAGCCCGATGGCCGTCGTGACGAGCGGAGCGGCGATCCCGTCGTGCAGACGGGCAGCGAGCTCCGCGTTGACGCGGGCCTGAACGGCGCCTCCGGTGCTGACCACCACCGCGACCGCCACAGCGGCCGTGCGCGTCGAGCTGTGAACATCGATCACTTGACGGGAGCGAACCACACTCCCGTCGAGCGGTCATCCGGTTATCGGCCTCTCCCGGGGGAATCCCGGGACGGACCTCAGCGGCGGAGGTAGGTGGCCAGGCCGCCGAGCTCCTCGCTCGCGATGAAGACGGAGCGCACGTGGATCAGCGCCTGCTCGACGTGCGCGGCGCAGCCCCACGCCGCGTCGCCCCACGAGTCGGCGACCTTGATCTCGGCCGGTGCGGCGCACCCCGCCTTGCCGCCGAGCTGGCACAGCTCGGGCCGCGGGGCCCTGGCCTGCTCCACGGCCGCGGCGCGCATCCGGGCGGCCAGGTCGGCGGCGGCCGCTGCCCTGTGCTCCGCGTCGGCGCGCAGCTCCCGTTCGGCCTCGACCGCGGTCGCGAGGTCTTCGAGGGCGGACGCCGCACGGGCCTCGGCGGCGCGCTTGGCCTGTTCGATGTGGTGACGTTCGATCGCCAGGGCCGCGGTGCCGGTGAAGACCTCGATGAGGGCGAGGTCGGTGTCCTGCGGGACGCGCGGTGCCGGGTGGTACATCGCGAACGTGCCCAGCAGGCTGCCGTCTCGCGCCAGGATCGGGGTGGACCAGCAGGCGCCGAGCCCGGCCCGCTCGGCCAGGTCGCGGAAGTCGTCCCAGAACGGGTCGGTGGCGATGTCGGTGACGATCACCGGTTCGCGCCGGTGCGCGGCGGTGCCGCAGGAGCCGACACCCTCGCCCGTCGCGATGCCGTCGATCGCCTCGTTGTAGAACGCGGGCAGGCTGGGCGCCGCGCCGTGCCGCAGGTGCAGGCCGTCGGGTTCGGCCAGCAGCACGGACACGAACAGCTCCTGCGGCACCAGTTCCTCGATGCACCGCGCCATTCCGTCGAGCACCTCGGTGAGCGGCGCCTGCCTGGCGATCTGCTCCAGCAGGACGCGGTGTTCGGCCATCAACCGCTGGGCGTGCCTGACCTGAGTGGTCTCCGAGCCGATCACCTGCACGCCGACGACCTCGCCCGCGGAGTCCCGACGGGGCTCGGCGGTGAGGTCGAAGGACACCTCGCGGGCGTCGGGGCCGGTGCCCAGTTCCGCGCACACGTCACGCGCCGTGCACGCCTCGCCCGTGCGATAAGCCTGGTCCAGCAAGGGAACCAGGCTGTCCGCGGCCGATCCGGGCAGCACGTCACCGACGCGGGCCTGATCGACGCCGAAGAGCGTCATGAACGCCGGGTTCGCGCTCTCCAGCACGTGCGTCGGACCCGCGAACGACGCGATGACCGCGGTCGCCTGCCCGAACAACCCCCGCAGGTCTGCCTCCGCACGGCGTACCGGCGCGGTCGCCTCGAACCGGTCATGGCTGTCCAACGCGTTCACGGCGCGCACCTCTCGCTCGACGTCGTAGGCACGCTGTTGGACCGTGGACGCTGTTCTCCGCTGCTCACCACACGGCGAGCAGCAGAGATGCTACGCACAGTCGATGCCGCACAGAACTTGGTCCCGACGGCGTGTCAGGACTCGCTGACCGCCGGACGGAGCGGCCGGAAGAACTCCCGGACGTGGTCCACCAGCAGCTCGGGCTCTTCGAGCGCCGCGAAGTGGCCGCCGCGTCCCTCCACGTCGGTCCACGACGTGACGTTGTTCGACCGCTCCAGGAACTTCCGGATGCCCCGGTCGTGGGCGAACACGATCGCGCCGGTCGGGACGCCGGAGCTCACCGGCGGCGGACCGCCCAGTCCCAGCTGGGAGTAGCCCACGTAGGCCGACGACTCCGCGGTGGCCGTCAGCCAGTACAGGGTGATGTTCGCCAGCAGCCGATCGGCGCCGAGAACGGTGTCGGGCAACGCCTCCACCGGCCAGGTCCACGCCTTGAACTTGTCGACCATCCACGCGAGCAGGCCGACGGGTGAGTCGACCAGGGCCGGTCCGATGGCGGCGGGCCGGGTCGCCTGGATGGCGATGTAGCCGGTCTCCTCGCGCAGGAAGGTGCCGATGCGGCGCGCCCGATCGCGTTCGAGGTCGGTCAGCCCGGCCAGTTCTTCCTCGGTGAACTGGTGCCGCACGAACCCGCCGCCGTTGATGTGCACCCCGATCACGCGGTCCGGCGCGGCCCGGCCCACTTCGGGTGACACCGCGGATCCGATGTCCCCGCCCTGCACGCCGTAACGGTCGTACCCGAGCCGCTCCATGAGCTCGGCCCACGCCCTGCCGATCCGCGCCGCGTCCCAGCCGGGATCGGGCACCGGACCGGAGAACCCGAAACCCGGCAGGCTCGGGATGACGAGGTGGAACGCGTCACCGGGGTCACCGCCGTGGGCCGCCGGATCGGTCAACGGTCCGATCACGTCCAGGAACTCGAGGATCGAGCCGGGCCACCCGTGGGTCAGGACGAGCGGGGTCGCACCGTCCACAACGGACCGGATGTGCAGGAAGTGGATGGTCGTGCCGTCGATCTCGGTGATGAAACCCGGGTACTGACGAAGCCGCGCTTCCACGGCGCGCCAGTCGAAGCGCTCACGCCAGTGCGCGACCAGCTCGCGCAGGTAGGCCACCGGCACGCCGGTGTCCCATCCGTCACCGGGCAGCGGGGCGGGGAACCGGCTGCGTTCGAGCCGTGCATGCAGGTCTTCGAGAGCGGAGTCGGGCACTTGGACGTCGAACGGTGTCACGGAAGTCATGCGGCAATCCTGAAATCCGAAACGGAGGCGTGCCACCGCCCGTCCGCCGCTTTGAGCCCGGAAACCCGCCAAGATCCACATCCTGACCGCACCGGCTACCGGTCCGCGCCGCCGCTCGCGTAACGACCGGGGGTCTGGCCGACGACGGCGCGGAACGCCTCGGTGAAGCTGGTCGGGTTGGCCCAGCCGAGCCGCACCGCGGTCTCGGTGACGGTCAGGCCGCGGGCCAGGTGGATCAGGGCGCGCTGGACGCGCAGCAGGGTCCGCCACTGGTGGAAGCTCATGCCGAGCTCGGTCTTGAACAGGCGGCTCAGGGTGCGTTCGCTCGCGCCCACCTCACGCCCCAGCTGGGCGAGGGTCAGGGTGGACCCCGGTTCCTCGTGCAGACGGCGGGTGACGGCGCGCAGCCGGTCATCGCCCGGCTCGGGCAGGTGCAGGTGCTGTTCGGGCATGGTGACCAGCTCGTCCACGACCACGTCGCGCAGGCGGTCACGAGGCACGTCCGCGAACGCACGGCCACTGGTCAGCGACAGCACCGCCTCGCGCAGCAGCGGCGACACCGCGAAGATCCCCGGCTGGTCCGGCAGCTCGGCGCACCGCCTCCACGGGACCTCCACGACGCGGATGTCCGTGACCCCGTAGGTGCGGTGCTCGTGGGTGAAACCCGGTGGTGTCCAGGCGATCTGGTCGGCCGGCGTCGCCCACGTGCCGCGGTCGGTCGTCGTGACCAGGAGTCCCGACGCCGGGTAGACCAGCTGCCCGAACTCGTGCAGGTGCGGGCCGACGACCTCGCCGTGGTCCAGGAACCCCTGCCACGCGTCGACGCCGCCCATCGTCGAGTGGTCGTCGATCTCAGGCACCCGAACAGCCTAGTCAACGCTCATCGACTCGCCCGCCGTGAGCAGCGGGACGACCACTCCGGGAGTGACCGGAGCGTCACGCACGCGACACGGCGGAGAACGCGATCAGTATGGTGTCTGCGCCCATGCCGACACCGGAGGAAACCCGATGATCCGCGTGCTCGTCGCCGACGACCAGCCGCTCGTGCGCGCCGGTCTGGCGGCCCTGCTGCGCGCCGAACCCGGCATCGAGGTGGTGGGGGTGGCCGCGGACGGCGCCGAGGCGCTCGCGATGGCGCGCGACCTCGTCCCCGACGTGGCCTGCCTCGACATCCGGATGCCCGGCCGCAGCGGCATCGAGGTCGCGCGGGAGCTGTGCGCGCCGGACGCCGACCCGCAGGTGCCGGTGCTCGTGCTCACGACGTTCGACCTCGACGACTACGTGTTCGGGGCGCTGGAGGCGGGCGCGTCCGGCTTCCTGCTCAAGGACTCCGAGCCGGACGACATCGTCCACGCGGTGCGGCAGGTGGCCGCCGGCCTGGGCACGATCGACCAGACGCTGACCCGCCGCATCCTGCGCGAGTTCGTGCACCGCCGCCGGCTCCAGCCGGTGACCGGGCGGCGGGCCGAGGAGCTGCTCACCCCTCGCGAGCACGAGATCCTGCTGCTGCTCGCCCAGGGGATGTCCAACGACGACATCGCGCGCAACCTGGTCGTGGAGGTGTCGACGGTGAAGTCGCACCTGGCGCGGATGCTGCCCAAGCTCGGGGTGACCTCGCGGCTGCAGGCCGTCGTCTGGGCGTACCAGAACCACGTCGTCGCCGTTCCCGGCAGAAGCTCCTGACGCGGGACCCGGCCGTCATCCGGCGGGTGGGCGGTAGCCGAGCCGGCCGCGGGTGCCGAGCACGACCAGGACGGCGGCGACGACCGACCCCGCCGCCATCGCCTGCATCGGGCGCTCACCGGTGATCGTCGGGAACGTCTCCGCCCACATGACCGAGGCGAAGTTGTTCACGCTGACGTGCAGCAGCATCGCGAGCGGCAGGCTTTCCCCGGTTCGGTTGAACACCCACGTCATCACGACGTTGAACGTCACGCAGAACACCACGAACACGACCGGGCGGGTCCAGTCCGCGTTCGGCCAGCCGCCCCACTCGGTCAGGAACAGCGGCAGGTGCCACGCCGCCCACAGCGGGCCGAGGATCATCGTGCCGGTCAGCGGCCCGAACCGGCGCTGCATCCTGGGCAGCGCGAAGTCGCGCCAGCCCGGTTCCTCCGCGAGCCCCGTGGTGACCATCTGGAGCAGGAGGGCGGGGACGTAGGCGGCCAGGGCCATCGTCGACGGCGCCGCGATCCGCCCGCCCGAGAACGCCAGGCCCGTGAGCAGCATCGCGACCGGCACCGCCAGCAGCGAGAACGCGTACCACTGCCACCGGACCCGCCAGCGCCACATCCGGCCCGCCCACCGCCGCAGCCCCGCTCGGCCGTCCGCGACCGCGGTGACCACGAGGGCCGAGACGATCGGGCCGAGGTACGCGCCGGGCAGCACCCCGGCGAACTGGCTGGTCCCGAGCACCTCCGGGAAGCGGTAGTCCCAGAGGCCGAGGCCGTTCTGCGACAGGACGTAAGGCGTCCAGGCCAGCCAGCTCAGCAGGTTGGCGAGCACGAAGAAGCTCAGCAGCGGATGCCGGCGCAGCGGCCCGCCGGAACCGCGCGGTTCCGTGGCCTGCCGACCGGGTGCGGCCGGCGACGGGGTGTGGTCCGAGATCGTCATGCCGAAATCCTCGGGGCGCGGCGGGCCGGCGCCGAGATGCGAAGGACCGAAGCCGTGCGGTGCCATCGAAAGGTGCAACGAGCGCGCTCGGGCGCTGGTGCACCGGTGGCTCAGGGGACGCTGCGGGCCCCGTTCGCCGCACCGACCGTCTCCCCCACCGGCAGGCTCAGCCGCACCTCCCACCCGCCCTCCGCGGTGGGGCCGTAGTCGAGGACGGCGCCGACCAGCTGGGCCCGTTCGGCCATGCCGACCAGACCGAAACCGCTGCCAGACCCCAGATCCGGGCCACCGGGCATGCCGTTGCGCACGGTGACCGCCAGCCATTCCCCGCCCGCCTCACCGACCTCGACGGCGCAGGGCGCGCCTGGTGCGTGCACCGCCGCGTTCGCCAGTGACTCCTGCACCATCCGGTAGGCGACGAGCTGCGCCAGCGGGCCGACCGCGACCTGCCGCGCGGGCAGCACGAGGCTGACCTCGGCGCCCGCCGCGCGGTGCACGCGCACGAGCTCGGCCACCGAGTCGAGGGTCTCCACCGGACGGCCCGCGTCGGCGTCCTCGCGCAGCAGCCCGACCAACCGGCGCAGGTCGGTGAGCACGGCACGGCTCTGCTCGCGGATCTGGCCCACCGAGTCCTTGGCCGTGGCGGGGTCGGTGTCGATCTGCCGGGCGACCGCCGCGGCCATCATCGCGATCCCGGACAGGTGGTGGGCGGCGATGTCGTGCAGCTCCCGGGACATCGCCGTGCGCTGCTGCGAGATCGCCACCTTCAGCAGCGCTTCCTGTTCCCGGCGCAGGGCTTCGTGCGCTTCCCTGCGTGCCGCGATCACCGAGCCGGCCAACAGCGGAAGCCCGATCACCAGGAGCGCCTGCGGCACCGCGCCGACGAAGGCGGCAGCCGTGCTGGAAGCGCCGCGGGAGTCCGCCGTGACGAACTGCCCCGCGGCCAGCAGCACGCCCGCGGCGAGCAGAGGTCCCCGCAGCGGTCGCACGCCGCGGGCGCCGACAGCGAGGAACACCGCGACCATGACCGCGACGGCGGTCAGCGTGAACGCGGGCCCTGGTGACACCGGGATCAGCACCAGCGCCATCCCCGCCACGCCGGGCACCACAGCACTCGGGGCGCGAGCGGTCCAGGCGACCGCGGCCGCCTGGACCAGCAGGACTGTCGCAACCGTCCACCACTCGGCGTCCCCGCGAGCGGGCACCGGTCCGAGGCCGGAGCCGACACCGGCCGCGCTCGGGAGGAGCAGCAGCATGCCGATCGAGGCCACGGCGGTGCCGAGTGCGGCCCACGGGTGCAGCGGCGGGGACTGATGTGCCGGCTGCGACAAAGTAGGCATGACGGCCCTCCGCGAATCCCTCCGGCACGATCGCCCCCGCGTTCCGGGGCACCGCAGTGGCCGCCGTCGGTACTCGGTGGACGTGACCGGTCCATCATCGGTCACCGCAGCGCACGAAAGGCGTTCGAGGGGCTGGTTTGCATCAAAAGTAGGAGGTGGACCGGTCGTGCGAAACGCACCGCGTCCGCCGAGAGGCCGCTCAAGTCCGAAGTGGACTGTTCGGGGCCGGATCGTGCGCGGCGGCCGCCGAAATCGGCGGAACCCGGGTTCTGCCGGGGTACCGTGCCGGGCGTGGCTACTCATTGGACGCTCGGCTGCGACGCTGTCGATCCTCGCCGGCTCGCCGCGTTCTGGGCGCTGGCACTCGGGTACGTGGCCGAGCCCGGCTACGACTTCCCGGACGGCGCGTCGATCATCGACCCGGCCGGCAGGGGTCCGGCGATCGGTTTTCTCCGGGTCCCCGAGCCGAAGACCGCCAAGAACCGGATGCACGTCGACATCCGGGTGGCGGGCGAGCCGCCCTGGGACATGACCGAACGGGAACGCCTGATCCGCGCGAAGGTCGGCGAGCTGGTCGTCGCGGGGGCGACGGCCGTGCGCGAGGAGTTGGAAGACGACGGGGTCCTCGGGCACGTCGTCATGCACGACCCCGAGGGAAACGAGTTCTGCGTCGCCTGACCAGGCCTTGAAAAGTCCATCGGGTGTGGCGTCTCCTTCCGCCCGATGTGCAGACGGGACCGGGTGCGGGTAGTAGAGGAACCATGAGCGAGATCAACGCGACGGACGTGCTGCTGGACGGGTTCGACCGCGTGCGGCACGCCGTGTCCCGGGTCCTGGAAGGGCTGTCGGACGACCAGCTCGCGCACCGGGTGAACGGCACCTCGAACTCGATCGCCTGGCTCGTCTGGCACCTGACCCGAGTGCAGGACGACCACGTGGCCGACCTGGCCGGCACCGGCCAGGTGTGGGAGACCGACGGGTGGGCGGACCGCTTCGGCCTGCCCCTGCCGCCCGAGGACACCGGGTACGGCCACGACGACGAGCAGGTCGCCGCCGTGGTCGCCTCGGCCGGGTTGCTGCTCGGCTACCACGAGGCGGTGTGTGCACGCACGCAGGACTACCTGCGCGGGGTCGAGGCGGCGGACCTGTCGGAGGTGGTCGACGAGTCCTGGGATCCGCCCGTGACCCGTGCGGTGCGGCTGGTGAGCGTGCTCGAGGACGACCTGCAGCACGTCGGGCAGGCGGCCTTCGTGCGCGGCCTGCTCTCCTGACCTAGCGGTGCGAGATCGTGAGAGCGGTAGCCCTCGATCGCGCCCGACCGAACCAGTGCGTCAGCGAGATCGAGCGGCTGGCTCTGGCGACCGGCTGGTCACCGACGACGGTCCGCCGCAGGATGGCGGAGCTGCGCGAGCGCGGGGTGCTGTACTCGGACATCGACGTGGACGGCAGGTTGTTCGGCGTAGGCAGCCGAACCCTGCTCTGGCTCTCGGTCGCTCCCGCCCACCTGGAGGACGCGGGCGCGGCACTGGCCGGACACCCCCAGATCGCGTTCGCCGCCGCCACGACCGGGCCGACGAACCTGTACGCCAGCGTGGTGTGCGCGAACCAGCAGGAGCTCTACCGGTATCTGACGACCCGCGTGGCCGCGCTTCCGTCGATCACCCACGTCGAGACCGCGCCGGTGATCAGGACCGTCAAGCGGGCGGCGAGCCGACCTCGCTGACCGCGCAGCCGGGTTGTCGGCAGCGGCCTCACCATCCACAGTGGACTAATTGCTCACCGACCTGTCAGCCGGTGCACGAAGGCGTCGCTACCGCGAGCCACGTCACCGCAATCGGCCGATCGCACGAATCCGCTGCGCCACAGTCGGACGAGACGACCGGAACTGTCATGTTGTTGTCCAGTAACGAATCATCGGACGGATCTAGCATGTTCCCGTGTGACGACCTCCGACGAGCCACCTCGCCCAGAGCCCGGGAAGATCGAGTCGCTCGAGCAGGCCGTGATGCGGCACGTCGCGGTGGTGGAGGGCTCGCCGCTCGTCAACGGCAAGGCACGTCCGTTCCTCGAAGAGATCGCCTTCCGATGTCGCGACCTGGATTTCGCCGACGCGCTCGCGAAGGCAGCAGCGATCAACCTGCTCGACGAGCGCGAGCAGGGTGCCTCGCTCCACCAGTTGCTGGTGGAGCACGATGTCGTCGCCAAGCGCGGCGGTGTGACCTGTTTCGTGCCTGACGGCGTCGCTGACTACCTGGCCGCCTGTCACTTCGTCCGGGAGTACCCACGCGGCCCGCGATGGTGGCGGCCCATGCGGAAGTTCCTCCGTCCTCTCGCCACGTGGCCGTGGCCGGACAGCGAGACGCAGCTCTACCAGGTGGCGTTGTGGTGGCCCCACGCCGAAGCCGCGATGCGCAAGCGACTCGACGTGTTGCTGAGCCGGAAGCACTGCGACCCCAACGTGCATTTCGTCGCCGAACTGCTGCACCGCGGGTTGGTGAGCGCGGACGATCTCCGTGTGAAGACGGTCGAAATCCTGCGCGAGCACCTCACTCAGCCCGGCCGGGAGCTCACCGCCTGGCAGGCGACTGTCAGCACGTTGCACGTGCTCGAGCCCGTGGAGACCCTCGACGCGCTGGAACGGCTGGGCCGGCTGCGGACGATCTCCTCGTTGCGACGGCTCAACGCCGTCGACGAGTTGGCCAAGCACGATCCCGCTCGCGCCTGGCAGGTGCTTCGCGTGCTGGCGGAAACGCTGTCCGGCAAACCGCTCGAGCGGCTCGAAGTCGCCCTGACGATCCAACAGCGTCACGAAGAGCTGGGAGACAGCGCCTTGCGCGGTCTCGCGAACACTCCGGACATGGGCGACCTTCAGGCGGAGGCGGCGAAGCTCACCGGTGACACCGAGCTGTGGGCCGAGAAGGTCGGCAGTGGCCTCGACATCTCCGACGCTGCACGGTTGGGGTTGCTCGTCGCGTTGGTCGACGCCGACCCCGCGAGGGCGGTCGCGGCGGCCGAACAGTTCGCGAGCACGACGCGTTCCGACTCCACGCCGGTGAAGATCGCCAAGACGATCCGCGACGTGGACGCGGACGTCGCGCTGCGCATCACGGACGAGGTCGCCTGGCCAACGGGACGCAAGATCGCCGGACCGGTGCGGCTGGACGCGGTGCACCTGATCGGTGAGCTCGTGCCGAGCCGCCGGTTCTCGGACCTCGCCCGGCTGTCGCGTGAGGTGGAGGACGAGGACACACAGCTCAAGGCCGCGCTCAGCATCGTCGAACAGCGCGGCCCCGTCGACGCGCTGCGCGAGTTCGCCGCGAACTCGAGAAAGGACCGCGATCGCAGGATCAAGGCGGCCCGCGGGGTCGCCGAGATCGACAGGCGTATCGGTGGCCGACTCCTCGTCGACATCGCGCAGAGCTACAAGCCGGCGGACCCCGGCCAGCTGACGCTGCTTTCCGAGGCACACGCGCTCGCGCCCGCAGCCGCGGCAACGGCACTCGAGGAGCTCGCGCGGGACAGTCGAATCCAGGCGCCGTTCCGCATCCGCGTCGTCGAGCTCGGCGTCTTCGACAAAGCCAAGACCCTTGGCCTCTACCAGCACATCGCGACCACCACCTCCGACAAGGAAGCCGCTCGTACCGCCGCGCGCAAGGTCGCCGGGATGAACCAGGACCTGGGCGAACAGCTGATGGCGCGCCTGGCGGGCAAGTTCACCGCGGACCGCGCCTTCCAGCTGAGCCTCGCGCTGGAAGCCGGCGCACGAGGAAAGCCCGTGTTGCGTCAACAGGTGTTGCAGGCGGGGCCGGCCGACCAACGAGTGCAGGCCGCCACCGCGCTTCTCGACCTCGACCGGAAGCTCGGCGCAGAGGTGATCAACAAGATCGTCAGAACCCGCCGGGGCGGCCAGATCCGGGTCAGGCTCGCCTGCCTGCTTCCCGACAAGCAGGCTCTCGAGGCCTTGCTCCACGTCGTCGGCGATCAGGATCACGACGACGTTCTCATCGAGGCGGGCGAGCGGGCGGTGGAACTGAATGCGGAACGCGGGAAGCGGGCTCTGCGGGAACTGGTCGCGAAACGCCGGCTTTCCCCGCGCGCCCGTGACAAGGTCCGCAAGATCCTGGAACGCTGAGTGTGCGTCGAAGGCAGGACGCCGGCCGGCACGATCGGGCCACGCCTGACCGTGCCGGCCGGGCCTCAGGAACAGCCGACCCGAGACGTCCCCATCACGATGTCGTCGAACCACAACGTGTCATCGCCGTTCCCATAGCTCTCCCAGCCGAGCCGGAAATCGCTCAAAGCGGGCCGCCATCCGCTGCGGCGCAACCACTGCGAGTCCACGTCCTGCGTCGGAACGCCGTCCACGCGCAGACCGGCGACCTCGGTGCCGTTGACCCAGGTGCGCAGTTCCGCACCGGTGATCCCGAACTCCACGCAGGTCCACTGGTCGACCGCCAGCGGGGTGCTCTGCGCGACCCCGGCGGGGCTCTGCTCCGGCAGCGTCGCGTCGTCGGACTCGCGGTTCCACTGCAGGGCGCGGTTCTGGCCGCCCATCCGCAGGTCCTTGCCGCCGTCGGCGGTGTCCTTCATGGCCGCGAAGGTCACGTGCGCCTCCGGCAGCGCGGTGGTGTGCCGCACGTAGAACCGCGCGTACAGGCCGGATCCGCTCGTTCCCCTGGACGTCGCGAGGAACACGTGGTTGCAGTAGCCGGCGCGGCCGTTGATCCGGACCGACTTGCTCCCGCTGTGTGCGGTCGAGGTGTCGACGGTCGCGGTGCCGGCTCCTTGGCAGTTCGGGAACACGAGCGACCAGTCCCCCGCCGGCGTCGTCCCCGTCTGGTTCTCGAAGCCGTCGCAGAACGCGCCGCTCGGACAACCTGGTGGCACTTGCGGTGTCGTGGTCGTGGTCGTCGTCGTTGTGGTGGTAGTGGTCGTCGTCGGCGGGTTGGTGTCGTTGCAGCGCAAGCCGTTGAGGGTGAAGTCCGCCGGAGCGTCGTTGGTGCCCTGGAAGGACGCCTGGAATCCGAACTGGACGGACGCGCCGGTGGCGATGCCGCGGTTGAACGCCTGGTTCTTCGCGGTCACGACCTTTCCGGACTGCGTGAGGTCGGCGTTCCACCCCGAGGTGACGCGCTGGTCACCGGCGAAGGTCCACGTCAGCGTCCAGCCGTCGACCGGCGCGCCGTTGTTGGTCACCTTGACCTGGGCCACGAAGCCGGTGCTCCACTGGTCGACCTGGTAGCCGACCACGCACGCGGGCGCGTCCACGGCCTGCACGGACACGGGGTTCGCGACGATCGCGGCCGCCACCACGGCTGCCGCCGCGGTCATGATCGAGACAGCGTTCGTTCTCGGACGCATGGGTTCTCCTGTCGTGGCCGACCGATGGCGGCGTACCGGTTGCCGGGTTGCTCTGGTCGTGGGCGACGTGGTGGCGGAGGACGCTGGCGCGGACCACAGAGTTCGCCTTCCGGGAAAGCTAAAACAAGGGCCCATCCGGGTCTGCCCGTCGTCACTCAACGTCAAGTTCGGCGGCACCGACGTGGACCGGCGGGGCTCTAACGCTGCGCTCAGGTTGGTCGGGAACGATGAGCCGCAAAACCGACTGGAGGGCGGGCCGGGCGTGCGGATCATGATCGCGGACGACGAGGCGGCCATCCGCGAGTCGCTGGAGCGGGTGCTTCAGGTCGAGGGGTACGCCACCAGCACCGTGGCCAACGGTCTCGCCGTGCTCGACGGGGTCGGTGACGACGCGCCGGACCTGCTGATCCTCGACGTGATGATGCCCCGGCTCAGCGGGGTGGAGACCTGCCGGCGGTTGCGGGCGGCGGGCAGGGACCTGCCGGTGCTGATGCTGACCGCCCGGGACCAGGTGTCCGACCGGGTCGCCGGGCTGGACGCGGGCGCCGACGACTACCTGCCCAAGCCGTTCGCCACCGAGGAGCTGCTGGCCAGGGTCCGGGCCCTGCTGCGCCGCCGGACGCCGGGCGACGAGGAGTCGCAGGTACTGGCGTTCGCCGACGTCCTGGTCGATCCGGACAGGGTGGAGGCGTGGCGGGGCGGGCGGCCGTTGCGCCTGACCCGGACCGAGTTCTTCCTGCTGGAGGTCCTCGTGCGCAACGCGACGAGGGTGTTGACCAGAGGCGAGCTGTTCGAGGCGATCTGGGGCTTCGACATGAGCATCACCTCGAACAACCTCCAGGTGTACGTGAGCTACCTGCGCCGCAAGATGGAGGCCGGGGGCGAGCCGCGGTTGCTCCACACGCGGCGCGGCCTGGGGTACACGCTGCGGGAGACTCCTCCGTGAGCCGCCTGACCCGGTGGTGGCGCCGGCAGTCCCTGCGGACCAGGCTGACGGTGATCGCGGCGACGGCCATCGCGGCCAGCGTGTTCCTGGCGTTCCAGGTGGCCAGCGAGCTGCTGGACGGGCAGCTGCGGAACTTCGCGGAGGACCAGCTGCGCTCGGACTCCCGCGTCCTCGCGGCGAACGCGGAGCGCGCCGGTCTCGCAGAGGTGCCGCTGCCGCCGTACCCCGGGTCGGGTCTGCTGGTGCGGGTCGTCCTGCCCGACGGCTCGATCCGGACGCCGGACGGCCAGCCCGCGCTGCCCCCGGTCAGCGAGCAAGCTGAGACCGTGGCGCGGGGTGTGTCCGCCGACCTGATGGAATCGGGCGACAGCGACGACGACGGCTACCTCGTCTACACGTCGCGGGCGGGCGGCGGTGCGATCCAGGTGGCCCGCGCCGCCGACGACAGCCCGGTCAACCAGTTCGGGTTCGGCATGCTGCTGATCGGGCTGCTCTGCGTGGCCTGCGGCGCCCTCGTCGGGCGGGCCGTGGCGCGGACCGGGCTGGCACCGATCGACCGGCTGACCGCCGCCGCGGCCCGTGTCGCGCACACCAGGGACCTCGACGCCGACATCCCGGATGAGGGCGGTGGGGAGATCCGGCAGCTGATCCGGTCCATCAACGACATGCTGGCCGCGCTCCGGGACTCCCGGCGGGCCCAGCGGCTGCTCGCCGAGGACGCCGCCCACGAGCTCAAGACCCCGCTCACCAGCCTGCGCCTCAACATAGAGCTGCTGATCCGGCTCGACCGGCGCGGCGCCCTGGACAGCGGGCTGCCGGCGGAGAGCCGCACCCGGCTGCTCACCGACCTCGGCACCCAGGTGGCCGAGCTGAGCACCCTCGCCGCCGAGCTGACCGACCTCGCGCGCGGCGACGTCGGCGACGAGAACACCGAGCCGCTCGACCTCGCGGACGTGGTGGTGGCCGCCGCGGCGCAGGCGTGTTCCCGCATGCCCGACGTCGAGGTCGCGCTCGACGTGACCTCCACGTGGGTGAACGGGCGTCCCGCCGCGCTCCAACGGGCGGTGCTCAACCTCGTCGACAACGCCGGCAAGTGGTCCCCCGCGGACCAGCCGGTCCAGGTCCGGCTCCGCACCGAGGGCGCGTCGGCGGTGCTCGAGGTCGACGACGCCGGGCCGGGCATCGACGACGCCGACGTGCCGCGGGTGTTCGACCGGTTCTACCGCGCCGACAGCGCGCGGGCGTTGCCGGGATCCGGTCTGGGGCTGTCGATCGTGCACCGGGTCGTCGACGCCCACGGCGGCCGGGCCACCGTCGGCCGTTCCGCCCGCGGTGGCGCGCTGCTGCGGGTCGACCTTCCGGCCGTGCCGGGTCTCGACTGAACCCAAGTGTCCTAAGAGGACGAAGCGGACTAGTACCGTCGTACCGCCTCCCTCCGGAAATGACGACCGCGGTAGGACGAAACAGGTCGGACTCGGCCATAGCGTTCAGGCCATGACCAAGACTGATAGTCCACTGTGGAAGCTTGGTGCGGCCACCGTGGCACTGGCGACGGCGTTCGCCGTCGTCGCCTGCGGGTCGCCCACCGGCACCGGTGCGGCACCCGTCCCGCCCGGTCCGCACGACGCGCACGCGGGCCGGCCGCCGGCTCCGACCGAGCCGCTGCGCGCCGGCGAGCGGTTCCTCGACCTGAAGATGGCCGAGTCCTACACCCCCGCGCCGCCGGAGGGTGGCGGCACGGACGAGTACCGGTGCCAGGTGATCGATCCGGGCCTCACGAAGACGGCGTTCCTGACCGGGACCCAGGTCACGCCCGAAAACGTCGCCCTCGCCCACCACGCCATCGTGTACGCGGTGCCACCGGGCGGCGCTGCCGCGGTGCGCGAGCAGGACGCGAAGACCCCCGGCATGGGCTGGCAGTGTTTCGGCGGGACCGGCGTGAAGGGCGCCGAAGTGGAAGAGGGGGAAGCGACGTGGGTGGACACGTGGGCGCCGGGCGCCGCGGAGACGCTGTTCACCGAGGACGTCGGCTTCAAGCTGGAGCCGGGCAGCCTGATCGTCCTCCAGATGCACTACAACCTGCTCGCGAGCGACGGCAAACCGGCCGGGTCGGACCGCTCGGCGGTGCGGCTGCGGCTGACGGACGGCACTCCGCGGACCCGCGAGCTCGACACGTGGCCGCTCGACGCACCGACCGACCTGCCCTGCGCCGCCGACGAGTCGGGTCCGCTCTGTGACAGGGCGGCCTCGATCGCGGACGTGACGAAGCGGTTCGGGCCGGACGTCGGCGGCAGCGCGGACCGGCAGGTGGAGGAGTGCGGCCAGAGCGCGCCGAAGCCCGGCGACACCCAGACCTGCGACCACGAGGTGGAGGCGCCGATGACGCTGTTCGCCGGTTTCGGGCACATGCACCTGCTCGGGCGTTCCATCAAGGTCGAGCTCAACCCCGGCAAGCCGAACGCCGAGGTCGTGCTGGACGTGCCGCAGTTCGACTTCGACAACCAGCGGCTGGTGAAGCTGCCGGCGCCAGTGGACATCGGTCCGGGTGACACGCTCCGGGTGACGTGCACCCACGACGCGGGTCTGCGCAAACGGCTGCCGCAGCTGAGCAAGCTGCCGCCGCGCTACGTGGTGTGGGGCGACGGCACCAGCGACGAGATGTGCACGGGCATCATGACCGTCTCCCCGCGCAGGTGATCCGGCTGCGGCTGGATTCCCCGCTGCGGTCACCGGCCTGGATGTTGTTGCCGCTGCGAGCTTTTCTCGGTGGCACCTTCGTCTACGCCGGTGTCTCCAAGCTCCTCGACCCGCGCTACTTGGACGGCGGCTCGCCGCTCGGTGTCCACGCGCAGATGGTGAACGCCGCCGCGACCTCCCCGATCGGCCCGCTGGTCTCGTTCACCGCCGGCCACGCGACCGTCGCCGGGCCGGCGATCGCTCTCGGGGAGGTCGCGGTCGGGCTCGGCACGCTGCTCGGGCTGTTCACCCGGCTCGCCGCGCTCGGCGGTGTCCTCCTCTCGCTCGGCTTCTTCCTGACGGTGAGCTGGACGACTCGGCCGTACTACGTGGGGGCCGACGTCGTGTTCGCCTTCGCGTGGACGCCGTTGCTGATCGCGGGCGACGCCGGGGTGTGGTCGCTGAGCGCCCGGCTCCGAGCGAAGGTGCGGCACGGACTCGGCCTGCCGCCTCGTCCCACGCCGGAGGAGGACGGGGCGGTGCAGGACGACGTCGAGCGGCGCACCCTGTTGCGGAGCGGTCTGATCGCGGGGGTGGTGACCGCGGCCGGAGTCACCGCGGGCAGCGTGCTGGCGCTCGCCCGGCGCCCTGCCGGCCCGCCCGCGGCACCGGTGGGCCACGGCCCGGTGATCGCTGCCGTCGACGACGTCGCCGTCGGCTCGTCGAAGAGCTTCACGATGCCCGACGGGACGCCCGCCCACCTCCTGCGCCCGGCACCGGACGCGTTCCTGGCGTTCAACGCCACCTGCAGTCATCAGGGCTGCCCGGTGTCGTACGTCGGTCCCGGGTTCCGGTGTCCGTGTCACGGCGCCACGTACGACGAGACCGGGCAGGTGACCGGAGGGCCGGCACCCGCACCGCTGGTCAGGATCCCGGTCAAGGTCGTCGAGGGCCGGGTCGTGCTCGCGTGAGGACCGGCCGGGTGAGCCTGAGGTCGTAGGCGAAGATGACGGCCTGGATCCGGTCCCGTGCGCCGATCTTGGCGAGGACCCGGCCGACGTGCGTCTTCACCGTCGACTCCGACAATGTGAACCGGCGCGCGATCTCGCCGTTGGTGAGGCCGTGGCCGACGGCGACGAGGATCTCGCGTTCACGGCCGGTCAGGGAGTCCAGCCGGGGATCCGCCTGCCCAGGCGGCCACAGGTCGTCGCAGAGGTCGTCGCCGAGCTGGTCGGCGACCGTGTCGAGCAGCCGCCGGGTCAGCGCGGGCGAGATCACCGCGTCCCCGGCGGCCACGGCCCTGATGCCGGCGAGCAGCTCCTCCGGGCGGGTGTCCTCGTGCAGGAACCCGCTCGCCCCGGCCCGCAGCACGGCGAACGCGTGCCGGTCCACGCCGGACGTCGTCAGCACGAGGATCCGCGAACGCCCACCGGCGGCGACGATGCGCCGGGTGGCCTCGATCCCGTCGACGCCCGGCCCGCGGAGGTCCATCAGCACCACGTCGGGACGCAGCTCGGCAGCCCGCCGCACGGCCTCGGCGCCGTTCTCGGCCTCGCCGACGACCTCGGTGTCCGGGGAGCTCTCCAGCAGCACGCGGAACCCGAAGCGGTGCAACGGCTGGGCGTCCACCACGAGCACGGAGATCATGAGCGACTGCCTTTCGGGGTCACGTGGACGGTCCGGCCGCCGTTCGGTGCGGGGGCCGTGGCCGCGTCGCCCATTTCCTATCGAGCGGACCTGAGACGATCGTTAAAACCGTGCTCAGCACCCCCAGGAGGGCCGAGCTCGGCCGCGCGCGGGGTTCTACCCGAGCAGGCCGCGGTAGAGGACCACGTGCCGGGCGGCCGCCCTGTCCCAGCTGTACCCGGCGGCGAGGTCCCGTCCCGCCGCCTGGCGAGAACCGGGGTCGGCGCACGCGGCCCGCAGCTGAGCGGCGAACCCGGCCGGCTCCGTGGCGAACCGGGCGACGGTGCCGAAGACCTCGCGCAGCACGGGCAGATCACGGGTCACCACGGGCACTCCGGCGGCGAGGGCCTCCATCGCGGCCAGGCCGAAGCCCTCTTTGTTGGAGGGGAAGGCGAACACGCTCGCGGCGGCGACGAGGGTCGGCAGTTCGTCGTGGTGGACCGGGCCGAGGACCACGGGCTCGACGCCCAGCTCGGCGGCGCGGGCGTCGAAGCGGGTGCGGTAGTCGCGGTAGTCGAACAGGGTCTCGCCGCCGGCTATCACGAGCCGCATCTCCGGCTCGGACTTCCGCAGCAGCGCGAATGCCTCCAGGAGGTCCAGCGTGCCCTTGCGCGGCTCGATACCGCCCACGGACAGCACGTAGCGGCCCAGTCGCGAACGCCACCGGCTCAGCCCGGGAACGTCTTGCGCCGCCAGCTCGAACCGTTGCGAGTCCACGCCGTTCGGGATGACGTCGGCCCGGATTCCCCAGCCCTGCCGGAGTTCGTCCGCCACGGCCGCGGAGACGCAGACGTGCGCGAACGGCTCCCTGATCGCGCGTTCGTGGCAGGCGATGAGCTCGGGAGTGGTGAAGTGGTCGACGTGGTGGACCGTGCGGACGCACCGCGAGACGGCGTTGGCGCTGATGCAGTCCTGGGCGTGGACGACGTCGTAGCCGGCGGGGTCGAAGGCGGCGCGCAGCGTGTCGATGGACCGCAGGATGCGCGGGCCGACCGCCTCGCCCCGGACGTCGGGGAACGGCACGATCTCCTGCCGCACAGCCGGGTCGACGGGGCGGAAGAAGCCGCTGTCGCCGCCACGGCCGAGCGTCCACACCGTCACGTCCTCGCCGGCCGCCGCCAGTGCTTCGGCGAGGGCGAGGGTGTGCACGACGCCGCCACGGGGTTTGGTCGAGTAGCTCAGCAGCGCGATCTTCACGGCGTTCTCCGGTAGGCGGCCGGGTTGAGCTCGCCGAGGTGGTGCAGCACCCGGCGGGCGGTGGCGATCTCCGCGGCCACGTCGAGCTCCGCGACGGCGATGCCGGCCTTGCTCCACGTGCGGGCGAGGACGTCGCCGCCGGGGCCGACCACCTTGGCCTGCCCCAGGAAGCGCATCCCGCCCAGGGCGCCGGTCTGGTTCGACGAGACGAGCACGACCTGGTTCTCGGCGGCACGGGCCTGGTCGTAGAGGTCGAACAGGCGGGACTGGCGGTCCTGGGCCATCCGCGGCGCGCGGTTGGTGATGCTCGTCGGCCACGCGGACAGGCACGCCACGATCTCGGCACCGTCGAGCGCCAGCGACCGCGCCGACTCCGGGAACGTCTTGTCGTAGTCGATCAGCATGCCCAGCCGGCCGACCGGCGTGTCGAAGGCGGCGAACGTGTCGCCCGGCGAGTAGGCGACGGTCTCCCCCGGCGGCTGGTGCACCTTGCGGTGGTGCCCGAGCACCCCGTCGCCGGTCACGCACACCGCGGCGTTGTACCTGGCGCCGTCGGCCGCCTCGCAGTAGCCGACGCAGACGACCATCTCGGCGGCCAGCGCGGCGATCTGCCCCACCAGCGGGCTGTCGCGTTCGAGGGCGGGCGGCAACGCGTGCGGGTCCGGGTGGCGCAGGTCCGCGAGGTAGCCGCCGAGTGCCGCGTCCGGCAGCACCAGCAGGGAGACTCCCGAAGCACGCGCGTGGTCGATGAGCGTGGTGACGCGTTGCAGGGCGAAGTCGAGGTCCCGCCCGAAATGCGCGGCGACGGCACCTATGCGGATCGCTCCCATCGGGTCAGTATCTCGCTGCCAGCAGGTCCTCGTACGCCTCGGGTCGCCGGTCCCTCAGGTGTCCCATGGACCGCCGGGCCGTCTCCAGTGCCTGCCGCACGTCGAGCTCGGCGACCGCGACGCCCTCGGCCACGCCGGTGTCGGCCACGACCTCGCCGCCGGGGTCGACGACCTTGGCACCGGCCACGAACCGCAGGTCGCCGAACGTGCCGGACTGGTTGGCCGACAGCCACACGATCTGGTTCTCCAGCGCCCGCGCCCGGTCGAACAGGTCGAACCGGCGCTTCCACCGGTCCTGCGCGAGATCGGCGGCGGGGCTCGTCCGGCTGCCGGGCCAGGCCGACACGCACACGACGATCTCCGCGCCGTCCAGGGCGAGCGCCCGCGCCGACTCGGGGAACGCCTTGTCGTAGCAGATCATCATGCCCAGCCGGCCGACCGGCGTGTCGAACGCCGCGAAGCCGTCGCCCGCCCGGTAGGTGGCGTCCTCGGACAACGGCTGGTGCACCTTGCGGTGGTTGCCGAGCACGCCGTCACCGTGGACGCACACCACGCTGTTGTAGCGGAACCCGTCCGCCTCCTCGCAGTACCCGGCGGTGACGACCATGTCGCCCGCGAGCGCGGCGAGCCTGCGGACCTCCGGCCCGTCGAGGGCGAGCGCGGGCGGCCCGTCCGCGTCCCCGTCGAGGTTGGCCAGGTAGCCGCCGAGACACGCCTCGGGCAGCGCGAGGAGCCCGACCCCGTCGGCACGGGCCTGCTCGATCAGCCGCGCGATCCGCGCGAAGCCGGCTTCCAGGTCGCGGTCGAACGGCGCGGCCACCGCGGCCATGCGCAGCGTGCTCATGAGGTCCCCAATCCCGTGACCCCGGCCGCGATGGCCGTGGTCTGTTCGCCGTCGGGCCAGCGCAGCGTCACGCCGCTGCCCGCCACCAGCTCGCCGCAGTCGGCGCTCACCGCAGGGCTCACCAGCGTGGCGCCACCGGGTTCGTCCGCCGTGAGCACCGCGAAGCCGGGGAAGCAGGTGAGCCAGTCCCCCACCGTCGCGCCGGACGGCCGGGGCACGTCGGCGACGGTGAGCACCGCCCCGCACCCGCTGGCCTCGGCAAGCATGCCGAGCGTCCCCGCGACGCCCGCCATGGACACGTCCTTCGCGGCCGCGGGTCCGGCGGCCGCGACCGATCCCAGCATCGCCCGCAGCTCGGGCGTGCGCCGTGAGGTCGTGGAATCCCATTGCCTGCCCGCGTATCCCGGCCGCCAGCCGCCCGCGAGGTCGGCGGTGAGCCGCACCCGGTGTCCCGGTTTCCCGCCACCGCCCGGAACCGGCCGGGCCGTCCGGCCGAGCGCGGTCACCGAGAGGGCGGCGGGCACGCCGAGCTGGGTGTGGCCGCCGAGCACCGGCACGTCGTAGGCCTGGCTCGCGCGCCGCAACCCGGCGAGCACCCGTGCCGCGAACGAGCGGTCGCGCGCTCCCAGCGCGTCCAGCAGGCCCACGGGGTCAGCACCCATAGCGGCGAGGTCGTTGACGTTGACCAGCACCGAGCACCAGCCCGCCCAGTCCGGGTCGCGTTCGACCATCGACGGCAGGATCGCGTCGCACGCCGCGACCAGGTCGCTGCCCGGCACCGGCACGCCGTCGTCGCCGACGAAGCCGGGCACGCCGGTGAGCCCGGCGAGCAACGGCCCGAGATCGCCCTTGGTGATCCGCGCCAGTGCGGCGATCCGGCCGATCGGCCACCGCATCAGCACGTGCGGGGTGCCGGCCACGGTCACCGGTCGCACCGCGGTCCAGCCCAGGCGGGTGAAGAGCGTCTCGGTGCGCGCCTGGACGGTGGCCTCGAACCGGAGCACACCGGCGTTCTCCGCGTACGCGCACGCCGCCTTGATCAGCGCCGCTCCGACCATCCCACGGCTGGCCGGAGCGACCACGAGCCTGCCGCCGAGCCACCAGCCGAGGTCGGCGCCCTGCGTCGCCGGGCCGAGCCGCACCCCGCCCAGGACCTCCCCCGCGCCGTCACGGGCGACCAGCACGACGGTCCGCGGGTCGTCGTCGCGGTCGTCGCGGTCGTGCCCGGTGAACAAGCCTTGCTCGCGGACGAACACCTCCGTCCGCAACGCGTGGTACGCCGCCAGGGTCACCGCGTCATCGGCCTGGTCGACGCGGAACGCGGGCTGGCGCGCGATGGTGGCCCGGTCGCCCAGCACCGCGAGGACGTCGATCATCGTCAGCCTCCCGCCGCGCTCAGCGCACCGCACGCCCCGCAGGCCGCGCAGCCGGCGCCCTGGTCGGCACCCTTCATCCCGGCCCGGCGCAGCACCGCGGCCACCCGCTCGGTGACGTCGCGGACCACGGCGGGCGCGGGTGCCTCGGCGCCGTCGCGGCGGGCGAGCGTGCCCAGCATCGGCCGCATCGGCACCACGAACGGGTACACGCCGCGCTCGACGAGCCGCGCCGCACCCGCCACCAGCTCGTCCGGGTCCTCGCCGAGGCCGATGAGCAGGTACGTCGAGACGCGGTTGCGGCCGAACACCCGGACCGCCTCGTCCCACGCGGCCTCGTACTCGGCGAGCGGCACGGTCGCCTTGCCCGGCATCCACCGCCGCCGCACCTCGTCGTCCAGCGACTCGACGTGGATGCCGACCGAGGTCGCGCCCGCCTCCCGCAGCTCGGTCAGCACGGCGAGATCGGCGGGTGGTTCGATCTGCACCTGGATCGGCAGGCCGGGCACCGCTTCGAGCACCTCGCGCACGCACCGCGCGAGGTGCCGGGCACCGCGGTCGGGGCCGGTCGTGGTGCCGGTGGTCATCACCATCTGCCGCACGCCGTCGAGCCGGACCGCGGCCTCCGCCACCTCGGCCAGCTGCGCCGGGGTCTTCGCCGCGACCGTGGCCCCGGACCGCAGGGACTCCTCGATGGCGCAGAACCGGCAGCGTTGGTCCTCGGCGTACCGGATGCAGGTCTGCACCACCGTCGTGGCGAGCACGTCGCGTCCGTGCAGCAGCGCGATCTTCCGGTACGGCACGCCGTCCGCCGTCGTCAGGTCGTAGAACCTGGGCCGTGCAACGGGTTGGACGGACAGGCCGAGGTCGATCGTTCCCTCGAACACCCGCCCGTCCCGGACGGTGTAAGGACTTTCGGGGTTCAGCGGCAGTGCGGCGTTGGCGCCGTCCACGACCAGGTGGCCGTCGTCGCTCGGGCCGGCGCCCTTGCTGCGCCGCACCGGCGCGTCCGCCCGCACGCCCCGCACGGCCAGGTCGATCCTCGTGGCGAGCTTCTGCGCCGCCTGCTCATCTGTGTCAACGCGCACGGTCACACCCCTGACTCGGCAAGGACATCTGACGGCGGCTGCCATCCGGCAGCCGCCGGTCGGGAGGAACGCGGATGGGCCGGTGTGGCTACCACATGTACGTGGAGTTGATGATCGCGCCCTTGCGGGCGTAGTGGATCAGCGCGTCCTGCACGTCGAGCGGGTGCGTCGGGATGACGCCCTCGATCAGGTCCTCCTCGCGCAGGCCGTGCAGCGACAGGCCGAAGCGGCAGCAGTAGACCTTGCCGCCCTCCTTGATGAAGGTCTTCAGCTGGTCGTTGATGTTGTGCTCGCCGGGGAACGCGGAGTTGCCGGTGGTCGGGAACCCGCGGGTGGCCATGGCGTTCATCGAACCGGGTCCGTAGAAGTAGATCGCGGTCTCGAAGCCCTTCCGCTGCGCGCGGGTGGCCTGCAGGATCGCCACGAAGCTCACCGACGACTCGTGCGCGATGCCGTGGATCAGGGTGAAGTAGGACTGGCCGGGCTCTGCCTGGTAGTCGGGGAAGACCTTGGTACCGCCGTAGAGGCTGGAGCCCTCCGGCAGCGACGGGTGCGGGATCTCCTCGAGGCTCTGCTTCTCGGTCTCGGTCAGCTCGGACACGCGTTCTCCTCGGGGTTGTTCTTCGGGGTTGTTCTTCGGGGTTGGTCGGTGGACGTTCACCACGGGAGCTACCCGTAGAGCTTTTCGAAGGTGCCGCGGAAGACCAGGCCGGCGAGCTCGCCGTCGCCCGTGGCGGCGCGCAGGCGGGCGTACTCGCCCTCGTGGTCTCCCCACGGCTGGTCGCTGGCGAAGAGGATCCGGTCGTGCCCGATCCCGCGCCGGTCGATCTCGCGGGCGAGCCAGCGCGGCGCGAAGCCGATCGCCCACGACAGGTCGGTGTAGACCCGCTTGCCCGCCTCGACCCAGTCGAAGAACCGGTGCGAGACCAGCTTGATGTGACCGCTCATGCCCCCGCCGAAGTGCACGAGGTGCACGGCCACGTCGTCGCCGTACCAGTCGACGAGGTTGCCGACCTGGTCGATGTCCGACGCCGCGCCGGGCGAGGTGTGCACGTGGACGACGAGCCCGTGCGCCCTGGCCACCGCGAAGATCCGGTCGAGGCCGGGGCGGCACGCCGGGTCGTCCGGCCTGCCGCCGAGCAGGAAGCTCAGCTTCAGGGCCCGCACACCGCGTTCTCCCGCCAACGCCAGCGCCTGCTCGGTCCTTCGTGCGTCCCGTTCCAGCGGGGACACCCACAGGCACGCCCGGATCCGGTCGTCGCGGGTCGCCGCCTCGACGCACAACTCGTTGAAGGAGAAGGCGATGTCCGGATCGGGCACGCCGTAGTTGGGCAGTACGAGCGCGCGTTCGGTGCCCTCCGCGTCGAGGTCGGCGATCAGCTCGTCGATCGTGGCCCTGGCGGTGACGTCGGGCCGTACGGGAGGGCCGCCGTAGAAGGGGTACTCGGGCATCACACCGATGTGCCGGTGTGCGTCGTGGACAGGTCGCTCAGGCATGGCACCCACTTCGTCGGTCGCCTAGGCCACGGTGCGGGTGGCCGTCCAGTACTCGTCGCCGGGGAAGGTGGCCTCGGGTGTCCCCGCGATCCACGGCACCCCGTTCGCGATCCCGTTGCGGCGCGCCGAGACGATGTGCGACACCAGGTGCCGGGCGTCGTCCGCCACGCCGCAGAACCGGCCGGAGCCCCAGGTGTGCTGCCACGGCAGGCCGATGAAGTAGAGCCCGGGGCAGCTGGTGACCCCGCGGTCGTGCGTCGGGTACCCCCGCCCGTCGAAGACGGGGACGTCGATCCAGCGGTGGTCGCGGCCGAACCCCGTGCTCCACACCACCGCGGCGATCCCGGACAGGTCCAGTTCGGACGGTTCGGTGTCCGGCGTCCACACCGGCACGTACCTGGCCTCGGCGGGCGCGTCGACGCCGCGGGCGAGGACGTGGGCGTCGATCGAGTCCTTGATGCCCTCGGACACCGCGTCGGCGTGGTCGAGGTTCTTCGCCAGGTCCGGCGCGAACCGCGCGACGCCGTCGCGGATGTCGGTGAGCCTGCCGTAGAGCCGCATGCCGTCACGGGCGAACGCCCGCAGGTCGATGTCGCGGCCGCCGTCACGACCGGTCACGTAGTGGTTCGCCCGCAACCGCACCGCGTCGGCGTCCTCGAACTCGTCGATGCCGCGCCGGTAGTAGCCCATGTCCTCCAGCCACGCCACCACGTCGCGGCCCCGGTAGTTCCGCGCGACCCGCGGCGCGCTGCCGACCGCCAGATGCACCCGCCGGCCCGCGAGGTGCAGGTCCTCGGCGATCTGGCAGCCGGACTGCCCCGTGCCGACGACGAGCACCTCGCCCGGTGGCACCGCGTCGGCGTTGCGGTACTCGGAGGAGTGCAGCTGCACCAGGTCCGCGGGCACCCGCTCGGCGATCCTCGGCCTGAGCGGCACCTGGTAGGGCCCGGTGGCCAGCACGACGTGGTCGGCGGTGAGCTCGCCGTGCGTCGTGGACACCAGGAAACCGCCGCTCTCACGGCGCCTCAGCCGGACCGCCGTCACGCCCTCGGCGAGCGGGCAGTCGAACGACTTCACGTAGTCCTGGAGGTAGCGCACGACCTCGTCGCGGACCATGAACCCGTCGGGATCGCTTCCCCGGTAAGGAAAACCGGGCAGCTGACACTGCCAGTTCGGCGTCACCAGGCAGAACGAGTCCCACCGCCGGTTCCGCCACTCGCCACCGGGACGATCGCGCTCCAGCACGACGTGGTCGATGCCCGCGGCGTCCAGGCAGTGGCTGGTGGACAACCCGGCCTGCCCGCCGCCCACGACGACCACCGTGCGGTGGACCCCGTCCAGGTCGGTGCTCATCGCTCGAACCCCTCGACCACGATCCTGGCCTGCTGGTCGGCGAACTCGGTGGCCTTCAGCTCGATGTCGGCGAGCTGCGCCGCCGCCTGGGCACACCCGTACCCGTAGCGCTCGCGCACCCGTTCCGACGCCTCCGTCAGCGCCTTCCTGCTCAGCGCGACGAATTCCGTCAGAGGATAGGAGCCGCCGGTGCGGAAATAGTCCTCGACGACGGTCGAAGGGGAATAACACCGGTTGACCGAGTCGTCCGGCCAGCGCACGCGGAACACCACTTCAGGCACGGTTGCCTCCCGCAGTCCCGTTGATGACAGGAACAAGTTCAGCCGCGAATCATTTCCGTTCGGTTTCATCCGGAACAGCGAAGGGTTACGCGTCCTGGTCTTTGTTAAGGCCGCCCCGGCAAGCCGATACAGAGAAATGACGCCGACGACACGGGAGTTGACTAAAGGAAATCCACTTTCCCGAAGCTCAGATCTTTTCGAAAACGCGCCGTCTCCCCTGTGCCGGGGTCACGACTGTTCGTGGTCGATCTCCCGCAACGCCACCTCGAGCACTTCGAGATAGGTCACGTCGGCCACCACGGTCTTGCGCTTGCGGCCGAGCACCGTGCGTTCCGCGGGCTCGTCGCGGGTCTGCCACCACTTCGCCCCGTCGGCGGTCGACCGGATGACCAGCGTGCCACTGGGCAGCATCAGCTCGTACTCGTGGACCTTGAAGTGGTCGAGCTCGCCGTCCAGCAAGGCCAGCAGGACGCACGCGCGCCGCAGTGCCGCCTCGTACGCCTCCGAGTCCTGGTCGCTCGGCGGCAGCACGATGACGACGCGCGACGTCATGCCGGCCTGCCGGATCTGCTCGACCTCCCAGACGAAGCCGTCACCGAAGTCCCGGTCCGGCGGCAGGATCAGCACGATGACGTGGGCGCGGCCGATGAGGCGCCGGGCGACGTCCTGCCACACGTCGTCGTCGGCGCGCATCAGGACCGGTCCCGGCGGGGCGAACGTGGTGCGCTGGTCGACGATGCCGTAGGTGTTCATGTCGAGCACCGTGCGCGCGGCGCGGGTGACGAGCTGCTCCATGGTCAGGTTGCGGGTGAAGGGCCCGCTGTCGGTGCGCCGTTTGGCCCCCGTCCTCGGCAGCACGATCTCGGCGTCCCTGCCGAACGGCCGCAGGACGAGGCAGTACTTCTTCCCGGACCGCAGCAACCCGAACACGACCTCCTCGTGCGACGGCGTCCCCGCGGACCGCGGGTACTTGGCCGCGCCCACGACGATCATCACGAGTGCGCTCACCGCCATGCCGAGCACACCGCCCGCGCCGCTGAGCTTCTCCACCCCGCCCAGGGCCAGCAGGGTGATCCCGGCGGTCAGACCGGCGAACAGCACGATCAGCCCGCGCACGCGGGTGAACCGGCGGAGCCGCAGGAACAACGCCCTCACGCCAGTTCCTCGACCGCCGGCGGTAGATCGTTACGGAACACCGCCGGTCCCCTGAAGCCGATGTGCCGCCACGACTTACTCCGAATCGATCTTGACACCGGCCTCCGCGCGGTGATCGTCTGAACCACCTGACCCGTACCCGGCGAACGGACCTGGTGACAGCAGTGAGCGTGGATTCCGCAGGCGTTCCCGATCCGGCGACCACGGAGAGGATCCAGGAACCGGGCCTCGCGCTGGGAACGACGCTGGAGCGGCTGATGACCGCCTACGCCGGCCGTCCCGCGATCGCCGTGCGGCAGGCCGAGGTGGTGACCGACCCGGCGACCGGCCGCCGCACCCGGCGGCTGCTGCCCGCCTTCACCACCCGCAGCTACGCCGAGCTGTGGGCCGACGCGGGCGCGCTCGCGGCGCAGTGGGCGGCACGCGGTGTCGGCGCCGGCGACTTCGTGGCGACGATCGGGTTCACCAGCGCCGAGTACGTGACGGTGGACCTGGCGGCGATCAGGCTCGGCGCGGTGACGGTGCCGCTGCAGCCGACCTCGGCCCTCGCGCAGCTGCACGACATCGTGGCCGAGACCCGTCCCCTGGTCCTCGCCACGAGCGTCGAGCACCTCCCCAGGGCGGCCGCGCTGCTGCACGAGGCAGAGGGGGCGCGGTTCGCCCTGGTCTTCGACCTCAACCCCGACGTCGACGACGAACGCGACGCCGCCGCCGAGTTCGCGGAGGCCATGGCGGGGACGGGCGTCGAGGTCACCACCTTCGCGCAGGTTCTCGGTCAGGGCCGGGCGCGGCCCGTTCTGCCCGTGCACGTGCCGGAGCCGGGAGAGGACCCCCTGGCGTCGCTGATCTACACCTCGGGCAGCACGGGCAGCCCCAAGGGCGCGATCTACACCCAGCAGTCGGTGCGCAAGCTGTGGACCGGCGGCAAACGCCCCGCCGCCGGCTTCCCGGTGGTGACGGTCAGCTACATGCCGATGAGCCACGCGTTCGGCAGGACGATCATCAGCGGCACCCTCGGCAACGGTGGAACGGTCTGCTTCTCCGCCCGCAGCGACCTTTCCACGCTCTTCGAGGACATCGCCCTCGCCAGGCCGACGCAGCTGATGGCCGTGCCGCGCGTCTTCGACATGCTCTTCCACGAGTACCAGGGACTGCTGGCGCAGCGCGCCGGCGCGTTCTCCGACGAACGCGAACTGGACGCCGCGGTCAAGGAAGAACTGCGCACCAGGGTCCTCGGCGGCCGGATCGTCGAAGCGCTGGTCGGCAGCGCGGCGATCTCCGCGGAGATGAAGCGGTTCGCCGAGGAGTGCCTCGGCGGCCCGCTGACGCTGGGCTACGGTGCCACCGAGTTCGGGACGGTCCTGCGCAACGGCAAGCTGCTCCGCCCGCCGGTGGTCGACTTCCGGCTGGTCGACGTCCCCGAGCTCGGCTACTTCCACACGGACCGGCCCCACCCGCGCGGCGAGCTGCTGCTCAAGGCCGAGTCGATGTTCCCCGGCTACTTCAAGCGGCCGGAGGTGACCGCGTCGGTCTTCGACGAGGACGGCTTCTACCGCACCGGCGACATCATGGCGCTGACCGGTCCGGACGAGCTGGTCTACGTCGACCGCCGCAACAACGTGCAGAAGCTGTCGCAGGGCGAGTTCGTCACCCTGTCCAAGCTCGAAGCGGAGTACACGGCGGATCCGCTGATCCGCCAGATCTACGTCTACGGCACCAGTTCCAGGCCGTACCTGCTGGCGGTGATCGTGCCCGCCGACGCCGCGGTGCGGGAGGCGGCGGACGCGGAGGCGTTGCGGCAGAACCTCGCCGAGGCGCTGCGGCGGACCGCGGTGAGGGCCGGGCTCGAACCGTACGAGATCCCGCGCGACTTCCTCGTCGAGACCGAGCCGTTCAGCGCGGAGAACGGACTGCTGTCCGACGTGCGCAAGCTGCTGCTGCCCCGGCTGCGCGAGCGCTACGGCCCGAGGCTGGAGGCCCTCTACGCGGAGCTGGCGCGCGGCGAGACGGACGAGCTGCGCGCGTTGCGGCGAGGCGGACCGGACCAACCGGTCGGCGAGACGGTCGCGAGGGCGGCGCGGGCCATGCTCGGCCACGGCGGCGCGGAACTGGACGGCGAGGCGCGCTTCGGCGAGCTCGGAGGCGACTCGCTGGTCGCCGTCTCGTTCGCCTCGCTGCTCAGCGAGATCTACCGGATCGAGGTCCCGGTCGGCATGCTGCTCGGCCCGTCGGGCACCCTGCGGGAGATCGCCGCGTACGTGGCGGCGCACCGCGCGTCCGGCAGTGCGCGGCCCACCTTCGCCTCGATCCACGGCGCGGACGCGACCGAGATCCGGGCAGACCACCTGACCCTCGACCGTTTCCTCGACGAGGAACTGGTCGCAGCGGCCTCCGCCCTGCCGCGCCCGAGCGGGCCTCCGCGGGTGGTGCTGCTCACCGGAGCGACGGGGTACCTGGGCCGGTTCCTCTGCCTCGACTGGCTCGAACGCCTGTCCCGCACCGGTGGGAAGCTCGTGTGCGTCGTGCGCGGTGTCGACGACAAGGCCGCCCGCGAACGGCTCGACGCCACGTTCGACACCGGTGACGCGGCCCTGCTCGACCTCTACCGCGACCTGGCCGACGGACACCTCGAGGTGCTCGCGGGCGACCTGGCGGAGCCGTCCCTGGGACTCGACGCGCGGACCTGGCACCGGCTCGCCGGCGAGGTCGACGCGATCGTGCACCCCGGAGCCCTCGTCAACCACGTCCTGCCCTACGAGCACCTGTTCGGCCCGAACGTGGTCGGCACCGCCGAGCTGATCCGGCTCGCGCTCACCGAACGGGTCAAGCCGTTCACGAACGTGTCGACAGTGGCGGTGGGAAACCAGGTTCCCGCCGGGGAGTTCACGGAGACCGCCGACGTCCGCACGATGAGTGCGGTGCGCCACCGCAACGACGACTACGCCAACGGCTACTCGCTGAGCAAGTGGGCCGGCGAGGTGCTGCTGCGGGAGGCGCACGAGCGGTGCGGGCTGCCGGTGACGGTGTTCCGGTCGGACATGATCCTCACCCACAGCCGCTTCACCGGTCAGCTGAACGTGCCGGACATGGTCACGCGGCTGGTGCTCAGCCTGGTGGCCACCGGTCTCGCCCCGAAGACCTTCTACCGCAGCGCGGACGGCACACCGCCCAGGGCGCACTACGACGGTCTGCCCGTGGACTTCATCGCCGAGGCCGTGAACGTCCTGGGCACCCGTGACACCGCGGACTACCGCACGTACCACGTGTTCAACCCGCACGACGACGGCATCTCCCTGGACACCTTCGTCGACTGGCTGGCCGAGGCCGGTCATCCCCTCACGCGGGTCGAGGACTACGACGAGTGGTTCCGCCGCTTCGAGTCCGCGCTGCGCGACCTGCCGGACGCGCTCCGCCAGCACTCGCTGCTGCCCCTCCTGCACGCCTACCGCACACCGGCCGAGCCGGCGGACGGCGACGCGGCGCTCTCCCGCCGGTTCCGGGAGGCGGTGCAGGAGGAGAAGGTCGGCGAGTCCGGCGACGTCCCGCACATCACGCGGGAGCTGGTCCTCAAGTACGTCAGCGATCTACGGCAGCTGAGGCTCCTGTAGAGCCGGCTCGTGGACCCGGTTCGAGCCGTCGACCCGGGTCCACGAAGGACCGACCCGGCCGGCACATCCGCGTGAACGCGCACAACAGTTGTCCACCTTGCCGCCGAACCTTGCCCGACCCGTGCCCGAACCCCATGCTGGACACGCCTTTCGCGCCTCTTCGACCAGAACGGGGACACCGTGGCCGCACTCGGCGTGGACGTCGGCGGCACCGCCACCAAAGCGGTCCTGCTCGACGACGCGGGAACCGCCCTGGAGGTCCGGTCGCTCCCGACGCCCCAGCCGGGCGGCTCCGTCGTGGGCGAGGTCCTCGACGTGGTGGCCGGCCTGGCGCGGGAGCTGCCGGCCGGCCGCGTGGGCGTCGCGGTGCCCGGGATCGTGGACGAGCGGCGTGGTGTCGGGGTGTTCTCGGAGAACCTGGGCTGGCGTGACGTCCCCTTCGCGGAGCTGCTCGCCGAACGCCTCGGCCGGCCCGTCGCGTTCACCCACGACGTGCGCGCGGGTGCGGTGGCCGAGAACCGGCTCGGTGCCGGACGCGGCGCCCGCACGATGGTGTTCCTCCCCATCGGAACCGGCATCGCGTCCGCTCTCGTCAGCGATGGCCGGGTGCACGACGCCGACGGCTACGCGGGCGAGTTGGGACACGTCGACGTCGGCCACGGCGAGCCCTGCGTGTGCGGGCGCGCCGGATGTCTGGAGGCCATCGCCTCCGCGGCGGCCATCGCGCGCCGCTACACGGCGTCGACCGGCCGGGAGGTGCACGGCGCCGTCGACGTCGCCCGGCGGGTCGAGGCGGGCGAGCCGGAAGCGGTCGCCGTGTGGGACGAAGCCGTGGAGGCGCTGGCCCAGGCGTTGGCGTGGACCGCGGGTGTGCTGGCTCCCGAGGTGGTCGTGGTGGGCGGTGGTTTGTCCGGAGCGCAGGACCTCCTGCTGGAGCCGCTCGCCAAGAGCCTGTCGGAACGCCTGACGTTCCAACGGGAACCGAGGCTGGTGCCCGCCGCGCTCGGTGGGCTCGCGGGCTGCCACGGAGCGGCGCTCGCCGGAGCGAGCCGGGCGGAGCCGTGAGTCCGCAGCGCTTGAGTCCACAGTGGTTGAGTCCACAGGGGACGGTGTCAGGAGAACTGGGGCGCGACCGGCGCGGCGAGCTGGCTGCTGAGCAGGGTGTTGTCCACCTGGTCCAGCGCGAGTCGCAACGCCCCCAACGCGACACCTTCGTCGCGGAGGGTGGAGGCGCGCAGTTCCGGCACGCGCAGGCAGTGCTTCGCGAGCTCGCGGCGCAACGGGTCGAGCACCAGGTCGGCGGACCGGGAGAACCCGCCGCCGTAGACGACGATCTGCGGGTCGAGGGTGAGCACGAGCGCGGCGACCCCGACGGCGAGGTCGCGGATGTAGCGCTGGACGGCGGTCTTCGCCGCGCTGTCGCCCTCCCTCGCCGCCTGGAACACCCAGGCCGCGGCCTCCCCCGGCTTGGCGCCCGCGGGAACGTTGGGACAGGCCGCGAGGTGCTCCGGCGCATTGAGCCACCGCACGGCCTTGAGTGCGCCTATCTCCCCGGCCACGCCACCGTGACCGCGGCGCAGGGTGCCGTCGATGATGAGGCCCGCGCCGGTGCGCAGACCGGCGAGCAGGTACACGATGTCGTCGGCGTCCTGGGCGACGCCCTTCCAGCGTTCGGCGACCGCGGCGAGCTTGCAGTCGTTCTCCACCCTGATCGGGCAGGTGAACCGGGTGCGCAGGTGGGCGACGGGATCGGCCTCGCGCCACCCCGGCAGGGGGGTGGAGACGATGGTGCGCCCGTGCTCGTCGACCGGGCCGGTCACGCCCACGGTGATCGCCCAGAGGTCGGCGGGCGCCATGCCGGCCTCGCGCAGCACGTCGTCGATCGTCTCGTCCACCGCCGCGAGCCGCTCGGCGGGACCGGCGTGCGGGTCGGCCGGGCGGCGCAGGGACCCGACCAGGTTGCCCTCGAGGTCGCAGAGCATGACGAGGACCTTGTGCACGCCGATGTCGATGCCGAGCACGTGCCCGGCGTTCGCGCGGAACCGGTAGCGCCGGGCCGGGCGTCCCACCGTGCTGCTGGCCCCCGGTTCCTCGACCTCGGCCCAGCCGTCGGCCACGAGCTGCTGCACGAGCACGTCCGCCGCGGGCCGGGACAGGCCGGTCCGGCCCGCGAGCTCGGTGACGGTCGAGGGCGCGGTGCCGCGCAGGGCCCACAGGACGGAGAGCTGGTTCAGCTCCCTCATCCGCGCCAGGTCCGTTCCGCTCATCGCCATGCTGTGCCCCTCTGGAAAAGCGCGACCACCCGCGTAGCCACCACCGAATAATGCTACGCAGTTTACTAAATCCGGCCACGTGAGCTCAGCCGATCGGATACACCTGCTCCGCGCCGGGGTCGACCGCCGGGGTGAGGTCGACCTCGCGCCCGTCGAGCGCGAACCGGTAGCGGCCCAGCGTGCGGACGTCCGGCCGGTGGCCGAGGTAGCGGGTCATCGCCTCCAGCTCGTCGGGGCGCAACCAGCCGGGCGGGTCCGAGATCGCGCGGAAACCGCAGACGTCGGCCAGGTCGCGCAGCCAGCCCTGCTGCCGTTCGGTGAGCAGGTTCAGGCGGCTGCGGAAGTACACGACGTCCGGGTCGACCTCGAGCAACGGCTTGTGCCACAGGCGGTGCAGCGTGTTGACGACGGCGTTGCGGGCCAGCGCGTCGGACGGGTCCTGCGTGGCGTAGTGGTCCCACATCGGGGCGACGTCCGGGCCGCTGCGCAGCCCGTCGGCCAGGCCGAGCGAGGGCAGCAGGGGCGCGCCACTGGCCAGCAGGTAGGCGTCGTCCCCGGCGGCCTCCCGGATGGCGCGCAGGCCGGCGCGGTAGACCTCCTCGCGGTCCACGCCGGCGGACCGCGCCCCCGGCGTCGTGCCGGCCTGGAGGAAGTCGAGCTTGAGGTAGGTGAAACCCCACTCGTGGGTGACGCGGTGAATGGTCTCCCGCAGGTGGTCCAGCACGGAGTCCGAGGTCAGGTCCAGCGTCCAGTAGCCGGTCCCCCAGTTGTGGCCCGCGACGACCGGCGCTCCGTCCGCGTCGCGCAGCAGGAGCTCCGGCCGGGCGCGCGCGGTCCGCGAGTCCGGGTGGACGATGAACGGCGCGAGCCACAGGCCGGGCCGCAGCCCCGCGTCCGCGATCCGGTCCGCCAGTGCCCGCATCCCGGCGGGGAACTTGCGGTTGGCGTGCCAGTCCCCCACCTGCTCCTCCCAGCCGTCGTCGATCTGGGCGACGTCGAAGGGCAGGCCCCGCAACGAGCCGACGTCCTCGACGAGCTGGTCCTCGGTGATGTTCTCGTAGTAGGCGTACCAGCTGCACCACACGTTGCCGGCCCGTTTCGTGCTGCGCCCCAGCCGATCGCCGAGGTGCTCCGCGTAGGCGGCGAACACCTCGTCCTCGTCCCCGTGCGCGAGCAGCCACGGGCCTCCGCCGGTCTCGCACCAGCCGACGAGGGTGTCCCGGTCGGCGGCGAGCCGGGGCACGCCCAGGCCCAGGCCGCCGAGCAGCAGCACCTTCCCGTCCGGTCCCTCCAGCGCGGCGACCGCGGAGGAGTGGTGGCGGCCGGGGTCGTCCCACGTGGTGTCGTCCGCGGTGAGGCGGCGCTCCGCGTCGGCGATGCGCAGGGGGACGCCGGACAGGCGGCGCCACCCGCAGGGACTCCAGGAGTTGTGCCCGTGCCGGTAGAAGAGCGCGTCGCCGAGTCCGTGCAGCAGCGCGACCCGGCCGGGTGGCAGCAGCAGGCCGCCGGTGACGGGCCGCGGGGCGTCGCCGCCCTCCAGCTCGGCGGCGAACGTGCGGCCGCCGACGGTCAGGAACTGGGCCATGGGTGTCCTCGCGGGAGAAGGGGCACGAGCGGCTACTTGAAGAGCGCGTTGACCTTGTCGTTGGCGTCCTTGAGGGCCGCGCCGACCGGGGTGTCGCCGAGGATCGCGGACTGGATGGCGTCCTGGACGATCGGGTTCAGCTCGGTGCCGTGCTCGGTGACCGGCAGCAGGAAGGTGTCCTTCTTCGCGGCGGCGGTGAAGGCGTGCACGTCCCGGCCGGCGGCCTGGTGCGCGGCCTCGACCTTCTGGCTGGCGCTGGTGATCGCGGGGAACACGACGGCGCGCTGGGCGACGCGGTCCTGGCAGTCGGCGGAAGCCAGGAACTTGACCCACTTCCAGGCCTGTTCCGGGTGTTCGCCGCCGGCCCAGATGGAGTCGGACAGGCCGTTGATGGAGCTCTTGCGCCCCGACGGGCCGGCGGGCACGGGCGTGAAGGCGAGCTGCTGCTTCACCTTCTCGTCCATGAAGGTGAGGATCGTCCACGAGCCGGCGACCGTCATCGCGCCCTTGCCCGCGATGATCAGCTCGGAGTTGGCGACGCTGGACTGCTTGTCGAGGCGGGGCGCGTACCCCTTGTCGATCAGGCGCTTGAACCAGCCGATGGTCTCGGCGAGCTTGGGGTCGTCGTAGTTGTAGTGGGTGCCCCAGGGGTTCTTGTCGAGGTAGCTGAACCCGTTGGCGGCGGCGAAGACGGCCCAGCCGTTCTGCCCGTTGGCACCGTCGGCCCACTCGGGCAGGAACCCGTAGACCTGCACGCTGTTCTTGTCGAAGGCGGGGTCGAGACCGTTGCGGCCGTTGGCGTCCACGGTGGCCTTCGCGATCACCTGCTCGAACGTGCCGCCGTCGGCGGGGTTCCAGGTGAGGTTCTCCAGCTGCGCGGGGTCGACGCCCCGCTTGCCGAGGACGCCGGTGTTGACCACCAGCGCCATCGTGTCCCAGTCCTTCGGCAGCCCGTAGCGCTTGCCGTCCTTGACCCACACCTCGCTCAGACCCGGCTGGTAGACGGTCAGGTCCACGTTGTCGCGCTTGACGAAGGGGTCGATGTCCAGGAGCTGGTTCTGCGTGGCGAACTGCGGGTAGTAGGTGCTCTGGTTGGTCCACACGTCGGGCGCGTCACCGGAGGCGAGCTGGGTGGTGAGGTTCTGCCAGTACTGGGCCCAGGCCGTCTGCGTGATCTTGATTGTGACGTCCGGGTTCGCGGCGTGGAAGGCGTCCGCGCAGTCCTGGTAGGCCGGTAACTGCCGGTCGTCCCACAGCCAGTAGTCCAGCGTCGTCGCACCTCCGGCATCGTCACCGCCCGAGCAGGCGGCGAGGGGGGCGGTCAGGGCCAGGCTCAGCAGGAGGGCGCCGGCGCGCCGTCGTGTCGATCGCATGGGGGTTCGCCTCTCGGATCGGGCCGGCTCACTTGATGCCGGTGAAGTTGAGGGACTCGACCAGGCGGCGGCCGAGGAAGATCAGCAGGACGAGCACGGGCAGCACCGTGAGCGTCGAGCCGGCCATCAGCCCGGTCCAGTCGGGCTGCACGTTCGGGGACTGCTGCTGGAAGATGCCGAGCGCGACGGTCAGCACCCTGGTCTTCTCGTCACGGCCGGTCAGCAACGGCCACAGGAAGTCCTTCCACGACCACACCGCGGTGGTCAGCCCGATGGTGAGCAACGGGCCGCGGCTCATCGGCAGCACCACGCGCCAGAACATCCCCCAGCTGCCCACACCGTCCAATGTGGCCGCTTCCTCGATCTCACGCGGGAGCGAGAGGAAGAACTGGCGCAGGAAGAACACCGCGAACGGGGTCATGAGCACGCTCGGGGCGACCATGCCGGCGAACGTGTTCAGCCAGCCGAGGTTCTTCACCAGCACGAAGTTCGGCAGCAGGGTGAAGATCGGGGGCACCATGAGCGCGGCGACCAGCACCCCGAACACCAGGTCCCTGCCGGGGAAGCGCAGCCGCGCGAACGCGTAGCCGGCCATCGCGCAGCACAACGTCTGCAGCACGGTGATCAGTCCGCAGTAGACGAACGAGTTGAGCAGGTACCGCAGGAAGTCGACCTTCGCCCCGGAGCCGCCGGCCGCCCGCGCCTCCTGCTGGGTCGTCAGCCCGAGCACGCGCAGGAAGTTGATCGCCGTGGGGTGCTCCGGCAGCAGGCCCGCGGCGTCGGTGTAGAGGTCACCCGCGGGCGTGAGCGCCGTGCGCACCATCCAGTAGAACGGGAAGACCGTCGCCACCGCGGCCACGACCAGCAGGGCCCAGGCCGCGGCCCGGCCCCACGGGAACCGGTCCGACGACGTCCGGCCCGACGTGGTCCGGACGGGCGGGGTCCGGTTCGGCGAAGCCGGGGCGGGTGAGGTCGGAGCCGGCGGGATCCGGGTGCGGGCGGGAGTCATCGGCACTCTCCTCAGGCCAGGTCCGAGCGGGACGCGCGCAGGAGCCGCATCTGCACGGCGGTCAGCACCCCGAGCAGCAGGGCGAGCACCACGGCGATGGCGGAGGCGTAACCCATGCGGAAGTTCGTGAACGCCTGTTCGTAGATGTAGAAGTAGATGACCCTGGTGGCACCGACCGGACCGCCCTTGGTCGTCACGGCGATGGTGTCGAAGATCTGGAACGAGCCGATCAGGGAGACCACCAGCACCAGGGCCAGCACCGGGCGCAGCAGCGGCAGGGTGACGCGGGTGAACATCCGCCACTCGCCGGCGCCGTCCAAGGAGGCGCTTTCGTAGAGGTGCCGGGGGATCTGCAGCATGCCCGCGTAGAGCAGCAGGGCCGTGTAGCCGGCGTACGCCCAGGTGTTGATGCCCGCGACGGTCGGCATCGCCCACGTCGGCGAGGTGAGGAAACCCGTGGAGCCGAAGCCCAGCGCGGTCAGGGCGTGGTTGACGAACCCCAGGTTCGCGTCGAGCATCCACATCCAGAGCAGGCCCACCGTCACGTTGGGAACCAGCCAGGGCACCAGCAGCATCGCGCGCATCACCACCGACCTGGTCAGGCGGTGCATCAACGTGGCCAGGCCGAGGGCCAGGACGGTCTGCGACACGATGTTCAGCACGACGTAGTAGGCGGTGACCTTCAGCGCGTTCCAGAACTTGTCGTCGTGCACGAGGTCGCGGTAGTTCTCCGCGCCGACGAGGTTCGGTGCCGCCAACATGCCGTAGTCGGTGAGCGAGTAGTAGACGCCCAGCACCGTCGGGTACGCGTAGAAGAGCACGAAGCCCACCAGCACCGGCGCCAGGAACAGCCACGCCACCTTGCGGTCGTCGCGTCGCCGCGGCGGTGCAGCAGTCTTGCCGGCGCCCATGGACACGCCTCCGCATCGGGCCGTCGCGCCTCGCCTCTTGCCAGTGGGGCGCTGTTGCTACATATTGATGAGGAATAGTGAAACTTTGTCAATGCTCAAGCGGAACTATTTGGGACCCTGCACCTCTCCCCCTCCCTGGAGGTCGCGTCATGTCCACAGCCACGCCCAAGCGCCGCAGAGTGGTGGCCGCGTTGTGCGCCGCGGCTGTCGCCCTGCTCCCCGTCGCACTGCCCGGACCCACCCGGGCCGCGGACCTCTCGGCACAGGGCGTTCCCGACCGCCCCTCGCCCGGCCCGTCCCCCGATCCCTCCCTGCCCTCGCACACCCTCGCCACCGCGGACGCACCGCTGGACAACCCGCTCAAGGGGTTCGCGCGGTTCCTGCAGCCGGGCACCGACCCGAACGCCGGCTACCCGCTTTCCCTGACGTGGGCCTACTTCGGCCTGTCCGAGGTGATGACGGACGCGACGAACTGCGCCAGCTACAACTGGGGTGTCGTGGACAGCGCGCTCAACACGATCGCGGCGGCCGGCAACCACGCGGCGATCCGCCTCTACATGGAGTACCCCGGCGGCGGCACGGGCAGCCACCCCGGCAACGCGATCCCCCAGTGCTTCAACGGGCACGTGGCCATGCGGCACAACGCCTACTGGGACGTCACGAGCCCGGACTACGACAACCCGTACCTGGTGACCGGGCTCAAGAACTTCATCACCGCCTTCGCCGCGCGCTACGACGGCGACCCGCGGCTCGGCTACATCCACCTGGGACTGATCGGACTGTGGGGCGAGTGGCACACCTGGCCCTACGACACCGACACCTCCGGTGACACGTACCCCAACTACATGCCCACCAACGCGAACGCCGCGGACATCATCAACACCTACAACCGCGCGTTCACCCGCACCAGGCTCGAACTGCGCTACGCGGACAACGCGGGCGGCGCCGCCGACAGCCTGCCGGCGATCGGCTACCACGACGACTCGTTCTGCTTCCGCGAAGGCGGTCAGGGCGTGACGCTGCCGATGTCGATGGGCGGCGCGTCCTGGTCCCAGCTGCAGAAGGCGCTGGAACACGGCGTGGAGAACCGGTGGACCACGGCCTCGATGGGCGGCGAGGTCCGTCCCGAGATCCAGTCCGTCGCATTCGCGAACTGGCCGAACGGCTCCGGCGCGGTCGACAACATCAAGGCGTGCGTCGAGCTCGAGCACACCACGTGGAAGATCAACGAGCTCAGCCGGGACTACTCCCCCACCGACCCGAACGTGGCCGCGGCCGTCCGGTTGATGGGCTACAACCTCACCGTCCGCAACGCCTACTTCCACGGCACCGCGCAGGGCAGCACCAAGGTGGGCGTGCGGATCGACAACACCGGCGTGGCGCCGTTCTACTACCCGTGGACCGTCAGCCTCGGTCTGAAGGACGCGGCGGGCACCGTGGTCCGGTCGTGGACCACCTCCTGGGACCTGCGGCAGATCCAGCCCACCCGCATCCGCGCGTTCCCCGACTGGCAGGTGGGCGCGGACCCCACGTACCGGGACTTCGGCTACGCCAGGTACTTCGACACCTCGGTCGACCTCTCCGGCGTCGGCACGGGCAGCTACCGGCTGGTGATGAAGGTCAAGAACCCGTTGGAGACGATCAACGCCAACGCGAAGAAGCTCCGCTTCGCCAACGCCGGCCAGAACGCCGACGGATGGCTCGACCTCGGCGGGATGGCGGTCGGCGCCGGCACGACGTCGGGCTACGAGGCCGAGAGCACGGGCAACACCCTGTCCGGAGGCGCGGTCGTCAGCGCCTGCGGCGGGTGTTCCGGCGGGAGCAAGGTCGGTTACCTCGGCAACGGCGGCACCCTGACGTTCAACGACGTCGACGGCGGTGCCGGCGGCACGCGCACGGTGACGCTGCACTACGCCTCCCCGGAAGCCCGCAACGCCAGGATCCAGGCCAACGGCGGGACCGCCCAGACCGTCGGCTTTCCGTCCACTCCGGACTGGAGCACGACGAGGACCACGACCGTGTCGCTGTCCCTGCGCGCGGGGCGGGGGAACACCGTCACCCTCTCGAACCCGTCCGGCTGGGCACCGGACATCGACAAGATCACCGTGAGCTGACCGCGGTCCGCCCAGGCCTGTCCCGGAGGTTCGTCCGGTGGCAGGCCTGGGCCGTCCGGGCCGTCCTCCCACTCCACCACCAGCGCCGCGCGGAAGGCTTTCCATGAACACCACCCCCCATCGCGACCTCCGTCTCGGCGTCCTCGGCTACGGGCTCCGCGGGTCGATCGCCCGCCTCGCCCACCGCCCCGGCGCGGGCGGGCGGGTCGTCGCGGTCGCCGAGCACGACCCGGTCGCGCGGGCGGAAGCGGACGAGGCCTTCCCGGGCGCGCTGACCACCGCCGACCACACGCGGGTGATCGAGTCCCCCGACGTGGACGCCGTCGTGGTCCTCACCCCCGACCACACGCATGCCGATCTCGCGTGCCAGGCCCTCAAGGCGGGCAAGGCCGTCTTCGTCGAGAAGCCCCTCGACATCTCGATCGAGCGGTGCGACGAACTGCTGCGCACCGCCTACGAGACGGGCAGCCGCCTCTACGTCGGCCACAACATGCGGCACATGCCGGTGGTCCGCCTGATGCGCGACATCATCACGCGAGGCGAGATCGGCCAGGTCAAAACGGTGTGGGTGCGGCACTTCGTCGGTTCGGGCGGCGACTTCTACTTCAAGGACTGGCACGCAGAACGCCGGTACACCAACGGACTCCTGCTGCAGAAGGCCAGCCACGACCTCGATGTCCTGCACTGGCTCGCGAACGCCTACACGCGGCAGGTGCAGGCCTTCGGCGACCTGATGGTCTACGGCGACAACCCGGACCGGCGCCTGCCCGGCGAGCCCAAGCACGCCGACTGGCACGACGACCGCAACTGGCCGCCGAACTCCCAGCGCGGCCTGAACCCGGTCATCGACGTCGAGGACGTCTCCCTGGTGAACCTGAGGCTGGACAACGGAGTGCTGGCCGCCTACCAGCAGTGCCACTTCGCCCCGGACTACTGGCGCAACTACACCGTCATCGGCGACGCCGGCCGCCTGGAGAACTTCGGCGACGGCCCCGGTGCGGTGGTGAAGGTCTGGAACTCCCGCCGCCCGTCCCACAGCGACCAGGCCGATGCCGCGTACTCCGTGCCGGACGACGAGGACGACGACGGGCACGGTGGCGCGGACCCGCTCCTGGTGGCCGAGTTCCTGCGGTTCGCCAGGGACGGCGGACTCACCAACACCTCCCCCGTCGCGGCGCGCATGGCGGTCGCTGCCGGGGTCCGGGCTACGGAGTCGCTTCGGGCTGGGGGCGTGCCGCAGGAGGTGCCGGGGCTCGACGCGGAGCTGGTGTCCTATTTCGAGAACGGGCAGGTGGCGCCGCTGCGGTGAGGACGTCGTCGGCGGGCTTGATCAGGCCCGCCGACGACCGAGTGTATCGAGTCGGGCGTGCAGGGTGTCAGGCATGTGGTCCGGACGGATCCGCCTGCGCACGAGTCGAACCCGCCGTGGCGTAAACCGAGACCTCGAACATCCTGCGCAACTGCGGCCGCAAACACGATGGCGTCCGGTACGCCCACTCAAGGCGTCGCCCAGGTGCACAACCTGTCCCTGATGGCCTGAAAGACCACCGGCTACACAACGCCGCTGTCATCTGCCACCGCCAACACCCGGCACCGCATATTCCATTACGCAAAGAATTACCTGCGTTCGTCCATTGGAGTGAAGAGGCGACGAGATGGATAACGCCGCGCACTCCGACGATCGATTCCGGAACACACGGGCTAAGCGAACGCAACGCCAGCAGCAGGCCGGAGACGCGCAATGGAATATCCACGGGTTCTTCCGCGGGGAATGCTTGCGGTCGTCTTCATCGCACTTTTCTTGTCCGGCCCGCTGGTCTCACCTGGCGCTTCAGCCGCAGATCCACAAAGCGGTGACCGATGGCTCACTTCGCAGATGCTGGGATTGCGCGAGCTACACGGGTACTACCCGCTGACCAACCACGAAGTGCCTGCCACCGAGGTGATCCCGGGCAACGGCTTGTACTTCGACACCCTCAGACAAGGCAGCCTGATCACCGCGCACCTGCGCGGCTATGCGTCGTTGGACGGCTACTCAGATCTCGACCTGTGGCTGATCGAGACGACCAGCGCCGAGTTCTCCGGTGCGGGCCGCGGGGCCGTGCGGCCAGGCTTCGACGCACCCCTGAACACCTTTGCGCAGGAACCCGCCGAGAACGACCGGACGGCGCACACCGTGATCTTCGGACGTGGCCGGGTCAAGGCGAAGATCACGTTGACGACGAGCTCTGCCGCCGACATCGCCGCGACAACCATCCAGAGCGTCGCCAACCAACAGTTCGCGAAACTCACCGACTCCCCGAATCTCTCCGACCAAAAATCGGTGTCCACGAGAGCAGTGCAGATCCGCCTGTACATCGGCACGGTGCTGACCGTCTTCCTCCTACAGCTGGGGATATGGCTCGCGGTCTGCTTCAGCGATCGCGGCACTCGCGAACGCCTCCTTCGATTCGTACTCCGACGACACCCGCAGCCATGGGTCGGTCCCGCACGATTCGACGACATCTCCGGCGAATCGAAGAAACGAGCACGTGCGCACACGAGACGCGCTGTGATCCGAGGTGCCGTTTTCCTGGCCTTGTTCACCGCCACTTACCAGCTGACAAGTTTGCGACAGTTCCTCCTGTTCGCCGCGCTCGGCGTGGTCGTGTCGTTCGCCCAGCTCTTCACCACACGCCGCAGTTTCTCTGCGGTGCAGGGGATCCGGGCTTCGCTGGTCGTCGTGGTGACCAATGCGACCGGTATCGCGCTCGCGGGTACCGGGCTCCAGGCGATCCTGCTGACCGCGGTGACACCTCTGGCCGCGCCCGCCGACCTCACCTCGGAAGGCCTCGACAAGGCGACCCAGATCCTCTTCCTCATCGGCTTGGCGCTGCTGGCGCTCTCCGACATCCCCCACCGGCTCGCACGCCGTTTCGCCTCGCGCGACGCCAAGCGAAGACTCGCGGCAGACGGCCGTCAGGAGATCCTCCTGCTCCGGTCGTTCCTCGACGACAACCTGAAGATCAGGACACGCCGGACGGCCCGGCACACGCTGCTCGAGCGCCTGGCGTTGCGCCGCCGGGAGCGCGTGGAGGAACTGGTCGCCTGGAGCCTGTGGCGACAAGGTCCCGTGGTCGCGCTCGGAGAACCGGGGACGAAGCTGCCCCCGCTGGGCGCGGCCCGCACCTACCACGGCACCGACTGGCAACAGGCGGTGATGGACAAGATCCACTCCTGCCGGTTCGTGGTGTTCCTCGTCGGGCGCACACCGTCGCTGAAGTGGGAGATCTCGGCGGTGCGCCAGGCAGGAGCATTGCAGCGCGCGATCTTCGTGATTCCACCTGTTCCATTGAAGGAGACACGTGCCCGCTTGACGGTACTCGCCGGCGCACTGGGCATGACCGAGCTCGTTTTCCCACCGGTCGACCTCCGGCACAAGTTCGCACTCGTCCTCGGGTTCGACGGGGATGGCACCCCGCGTCTTCATGTCGCGAACACTCGAGATGACACATCGCTCCTGCTCGCACTGGAACACGCCACCAACGCGGTTCTCCCCGCCGCTCAAGCGCACCTGTCAGAGCCGTCTTCGGCGGCGGCAGCAGTTTCGCCGCGGTCGGTCGACTCGCTGTTGCGAATGTCCCCCACCCGCCGCGAAGCACGCGCCGCACGCTGGAGTCGCCGCTGGCAGACGTGGCCTTGGCTGACGAGCCTTGCGATCTCCTTCGTCACCAGCGCCCTGGTCGCGGTCGGACCTGCTACTCCTCCTCCGCCGCCGACACCGGGAACCCCTTTGTCCCAGAAACCGGTCAGCTCGATCGTGGCGATCGGCTCGGGAAGGTTCATCGGAGCCGACCGAGCGGCCAAACAGCTCGTCCTCTTCGAGCAGACACGGGCCTACCCGGCCCACACGATGACCGAGGTCCCCCAACTGCTGGCCGCGTCCGGCGATCTGGTCTTCGCGACGACGCTTCGGCCGTACAACCTCATTGCGCTGCGGGCCAACGGGTCCCGGTACGACGAAATCTGGCGTACCGCCCTGCCGTCGATCGCCTTCGGGCTTCAGGTGGTGGACGACCGCATCGCCGTGCTGACCCCGCGGACCGAGGAGGTTCGGGCGTTCGACGTCAGTACCGGAGCGAACGCGACCACGACGAAACTGAGCGGCGGGCCCCTCGCCCTTGCGGCCTACCGAGGTCAGCTACTGGTAGGCGGCACAACCAGCAGGACGATCACCTGGGTCGAGCCCCACTCCGGAGATCCAGGACGGACGTTGCAGCTGGCTCTGGGTCCCGATCACCTGCGGACAGTGGGTGACGCGCTGTTCGTCAGCAGCATCGAGGACTCCGCTCTCGTCAAGCTTTCCCTCGCGAACGACCAGGTCCTCGCGCGCGCCGAGATAAGCAGGTTCACCGGAGTGATGGCGATCGGCTCCCGCCACGTGCTCGCCGGGACCTACGACGAGGTTCCGAAACTGGTTCTGCTCGATGCGGTCGATCTGGGCCGGGTGTCCGTTGTGGACACTCCACGCCAGCTGACTGAAGCGACGTTCGCGGACTCGGCCTACTACGTCTCCCTGGGCGCTCCAGGAGTCATCACCCGCATACCGGAGGAACCGTGACACCGAGCCGACGGACGATCTTCATAGCCTTCGCCAAGGAGGACGAGAGCGCCCGCAACCTGTTCACCGGTCAGCGAATCAGCGCGCGGACACCGTTCGAGTTCGTCGACATGTCGGTCAAGGAGCCTTACGAGTCGCAATGGAAGGACAGAGTGCGGACACGCATTCGCCGCTCGTCGGGGGTGATCGCGCTGATCAGCCCGCACACACCACGTGCGACCGGGCAGCTCTGGGAGATGACGTGTGCGGTGGAGGAGGGCAAGCCACTCATGGGCATTTGGCTTCACGGCTCCTACCTGATCAAGCCACCCGAGATCGCATCAGCTCCGTGCCGCACCTGGTCGTGGAGTGCCGTGGCCGATTTCATCGATGGGCTCTGACATGAGACGCGCACTGTTGGTAGGCGTGAACGCCTATGACTTGTTCGACGATCTACGTGGTTGCGAGAACGACGCCTTGGCCATCGAGCCGCTGCTCGCCTTCAACGAAGACCGTTCCAGGAACCTGCGATGCCATTCGCTGACCGGAACCGTGACTCGGCCGCAGCTGCATGCGCGGCTGAAGGAGTTGCTGGCACCCGGCGCTGACTTCGCTCTCCTGTACTTCGCTGGTCACGGCACGCTGGAGACCAAGGACCTCGCACTGATGTCCAGCGACAGCACGCCTGACAACCTCGGCATCCGTTTCAGCGAGGTTCTCGCGATGATCGACGCTTCCGACATCCAAGAGGTCGTGGTCATCCTGGACTGCTGCTTCTCCGGTGCCGCGGGGACTGTGCCCGCCCTCAGCAAGACATCGGCACTCGTGCGCTCTGGCGTCTCCATCTTGACCGCGAGCCGCAGCGACCAGCTGTCGGAGGAGGTCGACGAGCGCGGAGTGTTCTCCACATACCTCCAGGGAGCACTGAACGGTGGAGCCGCGAACGTGCTCGGTCATGTGACAGCTGCCGGCTTGTACGCCTACCTCTGGGAGTGTTTCGACGGTTGGGGCCCGAACCCGACCTTCAAGACCAACGTGGACCGTCTGCACGTCCTGCGGAGGTGCGAACCGTCGATCAAGGTCGAAGTCCTGCGACAGCTGGCCGACTGGTTCCCCACTGCTGACTACGAGTTCCCGCTTGATCCGACGTACGAACCGGACAAGGAGAGGACCCAGCTGCCCCCGCATCCCGAGAACGAGGCCGTCTTCGCCCAGCTGCAGTCTTGCCGGGCGAACAAGCTCGTCGAGCCCGTGGCACCGCACCACCACATGTACTACGCCGCGATCCACAGCGGGAGTTGCCGACTCACCGCACTCGGCAAACACTACTGGTCGATGGCCACGCAGGATTTGTTGTGATGATCATCGGGGTGAGCGGGCACCAGCAGATGCCCGAGGTGGCTCGGGACCACGCGGAGCGCGCCATCCGTGCGCTCCTCGAGCTCCAGCACGATCAGGTGATCGGCATGTCGAGTCTGGCGGCGGGGACCGACCAGCTGTTCGCCGACGTGGTACTCGCCGCGGGTGGCGAGTTGCACGCGGTAATACCTGCCTTGGACTACGAGGACACCTTCACGAGCGCCGCACTCGACGACTACCACCGGTTGCTGGCGGCCGCCGGACAGGTGACCCGACTCGGCTTCGAGCACTCGAGCGGGACCGCTTACGACTCCGCAGGTCAGTTCATCGTTGCTCATTGCGACCTGCTGCTGGCCGTGTGGGACGGGCAACCCGCGCGAGGTCTGGGCGGCACGGCCGACGTGGTGGCGCACGCTCGGGAACTCGGGCGCGAGATGCTGGTCGTCTGGCCGTCAGGAGTGCGACGGACATGATCACGACGCTGCAAGGACTGGTCGTCGCGTTGCTGGCCTTGTTGCCGGGAGCGTCGTACACCTTCGCGTTCGAACGTGTCGCCGGCAGCTACGGGATCACGTTCTCAGACCGGCTGGTCCGCTTTCTCGTCTCCTCGGCGCTCATGCATGCAGCACTCGCCGGGCCCGAGTACCTGCTCTACCGCGACCTCGTCGTCGGCAAGCGTCTCGCGGACGGCACCGTCTCCTGGTGGGTGCCGGAGCTGCTCGCGTTGGGCTACGTGATCGTTCCCACCGTCGCGGGCAGTGTTCTCGGCTGGGGACACAAGCACCACAGGAAATGGGCGGTCCTGATCGTCGGTGAGACACCCGAGCCGCGGGCGTGGGACTACTTCTGGCGGCATGCCGAGCAGGCGCTGGTCCGGATCAGACTCAAATCCGGAACCTGGCTCGCGGGCTACTACGGCACCACCCCCGGTGGCCGCAGGTCCTACGCGTCCGGTCATCCAGAGGAAGGTGACCTCTACCTGGCTCTGGGGCTGCGGATCGACCCCGGATCGGGCGAGCTCACGCTGACCGACGGCAGACCCGAGCCGGTCGCCGGTGATCGCGGGCTCCTGGTCCGATGGCAAGAGATCGAGTATCTCGACGTGCAGGAGTACTAGATGACGGAAAAGAAGCGCACACCAGGCCCCGCGCGTCGCACACCTCGTCGCCCGGTGACACCGGCAAGCGAATCCGGCAAGCGCGGCGGCTACGCCGCACCGAAAAAGCCCTTTTCGCTCCCGCCGGCACCAGCGGGGCCGGCCCAGGGCGGCGAGCTCGCGAAGGATTCGAACGAAGGAAACGAGCCGACCACGAAATAGCAACGCAATACGACCAAATGGGTGAACATCAGCCCTCCGGTTAACAGCAGGACCGAAGCGACCCGATTAGCCGGGTACGAGCCGCAAATCCTGACCGACACGAATCCGAGAGAAGAGCCGCGATGACGGATCCACAGTCGAGCCTTTTCTCGGTCGAGCACATCCGTGTCTCCGTGCCAAGACGGAGCCTCCACTGATCGGGGTGGCCCCCGCGACGGGGAAGATCTTCTTCAGCCACAGCGCCCGCGTCAGAGTCGGCAGCGAACTGCAGCTTCGCGACGGGGAAACCCCTGGTCGCTACCTCGCGCGCAAGAAGTTCGTGGAACAGCTGCTCGACGCACTCGTGACAACGTTCGGGAGCCGCGGCCGCGACACCTGGCTCGATCGCCGGGAGATCGCACCGGGTGAGGTGTTCGACCGGGCCGTATGTCTGGCTGTCGTCCGCAGCAGCGGTGCCGTGGTCGTGGTCGACCAGGACGCCTTGACGTCCGGCTGGATGAAGGAAGAGGCAGCACTGCTGGGACTGATGCGACAACTGGTCCCGGACTACCCCGTCAAAGTCGCGCTGGTGGGCGGAGTGTCCGAGCGGCAGTTCGCCCGCAGTGCTCTGGGCAAAACGGGCGGTCTCAACCGGCTGAGCTGCCTGCGCTGGTCTGACCGGCGCAAGGGCTCGCGGAACCAGGAAGCCGCCGAGAAGTTCGCCAAGGAGATCGCGGACTGCTTCCCGCCCGCACCGATCGAACCCGCCCAGGCACGCTGGGTCAACGACGTCGCGCACTTCATCAGTGGAGCTCCGGCGCACATCCTCGACGAAGCGGCACTGGCGCTGCACGTCTCTCCCACAACACCGGTCTTGCCGCAGGACAAGCCTGCTCTGGTCGCCGCCGCGTTGCTGGGCAGCACGTTGCAGGAAGCGTATGACGCTGTCTACGTCCTCACCGAGTTCCTCGGCTCGCAGCTGACCTCGGTCAAGAACCGGATCACGCCGCTGTGGGTCGACCTCGACGATGCCCGCAGAGTGATGGCTGTGTCCCTCAACGCCCCCGACCGGCGAATAGTGCACCTCGCCGCCGGGAACCTCCCCGCGTACCACGCTGTGCAGCGCGGCAGCGCCCAGCGGGACGGAGTCCTGGTGGCGAGCTTCAGCGGCATCGGCGGAGAGGACATGCGCGAACAGCTGCTGCGGCGCTGCGACCGGGGACTGCGCGACGCTCTCAACATGGCTCCGGACCAGACCGCGGAGGATGTGCCGCGTCGTCTGAGCGGACCCCGGCGGGTCGTGTTCGCGATGTTGCGTTGCGACGACGTCGACATCAAGGTGCTGCAGGGAGTTCTGCAATCACTCACGGTCCGGTTCGGCGGCGTTGTTTTCGCGCTGGTCACACAGCATCCCGTGACCGCGCTGCGCAAGTTGAGCAGCACCACCGTTCGGCTGAGCAACGGCGGGCAGCAGGAGCGCGACACCATTGCTCTGCTCGGCGACATCGAGAAACTCGGAGTTGTTCCCAATCTGATCGACTACTGATGTGCGAACCATTGATGAGGCGAGCGACGGTATGACGGATGTGACCGAAAGAATCAACCACCAGGACGCGGAAGCACGGTTGCTCCGCGACCTGGAACCGCTGCTCCAGATCTCTGTCGGCGAGGACGGCTCCGGCCGGCACGGTGACTCCCGTGCAGGGGATGTCTACATCCTCACCCCTGAGATCGAGACCGCGGTCAAGGTCGCCGTGCTGACAGGCCGGCCGCTGCTGCTCGGTGGTCCTCCCGGCTGCGGGAAGTCCAGCCTGGCGAGTTTCCTGGCCCGCAAGCTCGGGGTCAGCTACCACGAGTTCGTGGCCACCGAGGACTCCAGGCCGTCCGACCTCATCTGGAGGCTGGACGCCGTCCGCAGACTGGGTGACGCGAACACCAAGTCGTTGTCCGGCCGAACAGGTCGGGACTCGACCGCCCCCTACATCGAGCCCGGTCCGTTGTGGTGGGCTCTGAACCCCGAGTCGGCCAGGGAGCGCGGCGGTTCCGCCCGCCTGGAGGAGAACGAGCAGGCCGCACCGCCCAAACGGCTGACCAACCACACACCGGACCGTGCCGGCGCTGTACTGCTCATCGACGAGATCGACAAAGCCGACGCCGCTTTCTGCAACGGTTTGCTGGTGCCTCTGGGCAGCCGCCAAGCGTTCGTCGGGCCACTGGACATCACCATCGAGGTTCCCGTCGGCGCACCAGCGTGGAGCCCGCTCACCGTCATCACCACCAACAACGAACGCGACCTGCCCGAGGCGTTCTTGCGGCGATGCCTGGTGCTGCGTCTGCCCGAGCCGGACGGATCCCGGCTGGTCGACATCGTCGTCGAGCACTTCGGCCCGCTGCCCGCTGCACTGGAACAGCTCGTGCGAGATCTCGCCGAGGAGGCGACCCAGCCGCACACCGGCAGACCGGTCAGCACCGCGGAGTTCCTCGATCTGGTGAAAGTCCTGCGCCACCTGGACCAGGCCGAGAACCTCGGCGACGGCCTGTTGGAGATGCTCAAGCGAATCACCCTGGACAAGCACGCCCTGTACAGCGCTGACGAACGGTCCTGGTTGCGGTGACTCTGCGGGACGCGGCCCTGATCATCGCGCACATGGACCTCTTCGACGACCTCGACGCCGCGCTGGCCCTGGTCGGCGCGGTGATCGGCGCACCACTGGAGGAAGCCGTCCAGGTTCCCCCGCCGCCTGCCCCGTTCCACGAACCAGGTGACCAACTCGACGCCGAGGAAGAGTGGCTCGCGGCGGGGAGCGACGGCTGGGACGAGGCGGACCTGGAGGCTGACGACGCGACAGACCTGCCGGAAGGGCACGACGACCTCCCCGAGCCGGAGCACCTGCCGAGTGACGGAACCGGCGGCGGACCTGGCGGCAGCGCAGCCCACGTACCTTTCTTCAGGCCGCCAGGTCCCGGTTTGATCGCCAAGATCCTCGATGCCGAGCCGGACGACGAGTCCAGCGCAGGCCCACGCACACCTCGCTCCTACACATCGGTTCCCCTGCCCACTCCGATGTACGGGCTCAGGGAGACGGCCCGGGAGCAGAGCGGGTTCCGGATGCGGACCCTGGCGCTGACCCTGCAGAGCATGGTCCGGGTGCCGCTGCGCGGGTATGAGCCCGACATTCCCGCCGTGGTCGACCGGATGGCACTGGCCGAGCCGCTGACCGACGTCCCGATGCGTTCCAGACTCGGCGAGCCCGCCCAGATCCGGGTCATGTGCGAACTGTGGCTGAAGAACGGTCCCTACGCGGAAGACACTCGGCTGTTGATCCACGTGCTGCATCGGCTGTACGGCGCGGAGCGAATCGACCTGCGCTGGTTCGAGCAGTCCCCGGCGCTCGGCTGCGGCAGAGGTCCTGTGTGGACCTGGCAACGCTGCGAGACACCTGCCCGTACCGAGGCAACGGTGCTCGTCGCGCAGGGGGTCCCCGATCGCAGGTCCGATCCAGAGGCAGTGCACGAGTTCGCCACCAGGCTGGCAGAGCACGACGCGGCGGTGTGCGCGGTACTTCTCGGCCCAGGGCCGCGAGTGCCCCGGTTCCGGCGCTATCCCCAGCTTTTGGTCGACGACTGACGGAAGCAGGCGAACGTGGTTGCTGAGTGGACATCGTCCCTGGACGGTCCTGCGGACCGGCGGCTCGTGTGGCTGGCCGCCATGACGAGCCTTCCGCCACTGGCGCCGTTCCCGCTGATCCGCCAGGTCCGGCGAGCCTGCCTCGGCCGCGGCACCCTCCACCTGGAGGCGGAACTGTGCGACACGCCGATGGTCGTGGCCGTCGCCTATGACGGGATAGAGCTGCACTACGACTTCCGCAGCCAGTCACGACACCTGCTGCGCACCCACGTCCTGGACGGTGTTCTCGACTTGGACGAGCTGCGCCGCACCGTCAGGATCGACGGAATGGGCATGAGCCCGCTGCTGGAACTGGAGGAGAAGCTCTCCTGGGCATACGTCAGCCAGGAGAACCCCGGGCCGGTCGCCGACCGGCTGCTGACCGACTGCCTGCTCAGCGTCGTCCGGGAGGAACGGTCTCGCATCCTGGACTGGGCCGCGGGTGCCCTGAGCAGGCTCCCCCCACTCCTCCGGCGCACGCCTGCGGCGTGGCTTTTGAGCGAGCTTTGCGCGGCGACGCGACGCCAGGCGATCCGGATCCCGGCACCAGACATCGACCAGGTGGACGGTGATCTGCTCGGGGAGGTCGCCCGGAGCATGCCCACGGCATTGATCGGGTTGTCCCGTGACGGCGAGATGATCTCCCTCGGGCCGATCGGACGTGAACGGAGGGTCGCGATCCGAGTTCCCGCGCTCGCCTACAAACCGGTGACCGTGTCCTGGTCCGGCCCCGACGGTCCACAGCAGACCACTGTGGACCTCGGCGGTCATCGCGTCGTGGAGCTGCCGGTCGGTGGAGGTCGGCTTCACCTGCGCACCGTCGCGGGCCAGGTTTCCACGCTGGAACCGATCCGGCCGGGAGAACCCGCACCGGAGATCGAGGATCTCGATGCCAAGCTGGACGCCATCAACGAAGCGTGGCTCGCCGCGCGGACGATGCACGCCCAGGTGATCAGGATGATCTCGGCGCGGACGGCCATCGTGTCGTTGGACGGCGCGGAAGGCCTCGGTGTACTCCTGCGGGCCGAGCCCGCGGACGAACTGGAAGGCCGCGTCTCCGGTCTGAGCCGAGGCACGACGCTAGGTGTGCGGATCAGGAACTTCGACCGGCTCAGGCAACGGGTCGTCTGTCGCCCGGCACCGCCCGAGGAGTGGGCCGGCGCGCAACTCGACATCGGCGCCGAAACCGAGGGCAGGTACCACTCGCGGGCGACCTACGGGATCTTCGTCTCGTTCCCGGCCACCGAACGGGGGTGGGAGGGGCCGGTGGTCTCGGGCCTGGTGCACCACACGGAGTTCCCCCGCAGCTGGCGCTTGGCACCACCGGAGCTGGTAGTGGGTGACCCGGTACGAGTCCGGATCCTGAGGGTTGAGGCCAGGCGCCGACGAATCGCCCTGGCTGCCTTGGACGACGGGCCCGATCCGCTGCTGGCCCATCCGGTTGGAAGCGTCGTGACCGCGACGCTGACGAGGATCGTGGCGTTCGGAGTCTTCCTCAGACTGCCTTCCGGGGTCGAGTCGCTGTTGCACCGCAGTGAGATCGCGGCGAACACCCGCCTCGAACTCGGTCTCGTGATGCGCGTGCGAATCCTGACCATCGACGAGGAACTCGGGCGCATCACCCTGGTCACCGATCCCCGCCTGCCGTCGGGCGCACCGGCGATCAACATGACACGGCTCCTCCGACCTCAGCGACAACCCGCTCCTGGGCAGGAGCAGGCTCCCGCCCAGCCCCAGGGGGAGGTCGATCCGGACGACGTCGCCGCGTTCCTGAGGGAACGGCTTCGCCGTTCGGACGCGATGTACACCACGAGTCTGGCTCAGCAGGTCATCGTCAGGTTCGGATCCCGCGTGCACGGCAATCGCGGGAACTGGCTCGGCATGGGCAGCTTCACCGTCATGTTGAGGTACCTGATCCCCGGCGTCAGACTGTCGGGCGAGCAGGTGTTGCCTCCGCTGGAATGACGCCGGGTGCCGACATCAGCTGCGCCGGTTCCCACCGATCGTCGACTTCCGGAGTCGTACGCCCCGCTCACCTGACTCGTTCGAGCCGGCGACACGCGGAAAACCTCGGTGCGATCTGCCATCTACAAGGATGTCCGGCCAGTTCGTCGTACGCGTCCGGACCAATCCGAAGGACATCGACCGACTCCAGGGCAGGGCGACTGGAAGCCGACATTCGTCGACGCGGACATGCGCGTGATCGTGCGATCGCGCCGCGCGACAGGCGGCGCCTTCGTGCAGGACTCGCTGATTTCGACCCTCTGTGGGCGCCGAAATCGGGCCGATACCGTTCTCAGGTGGTATCAGCCCGATTCTCGATTCGGCGAAACCCCGGCTACCCGACGACGAGCATTCCGGTGTCCGTTGCAGGTCACAGTTCTGTTGTAGGACCCGGCGCCGGCCTACACCGGCGGGTTACCAGCGGTGTCCCTTAAGCTGCCCCGTCGATCACGAACTCGCCGTCGTCCTCGTGTATGCCGTCGCCGGCACGCCGATGCCCAGGAGCGCGACGAGCACGACCAGCGCCGGGATGAGTTTCTTGACCATCTGGAGCGTTCCCCCTTCTCGGATCGACCGAATCGGCCGGCTGACCCGACCAGCGGTGAGTCCGAGAACCACGCGCTGACCGGCGTCACGTTTGAACCCGCCGCATCCGTGGTATCGACCAAGACCATTTCTGTCTCGTTCCGGAGGGTGCTCATGCAGATCCAGGTCAACACCGACCACAACGTCCACGGTGGCGAAAGGCTGGCCACCTACGTGACCACCGACCTGGAAAGCAGCCTGTCCCGGTTCATCGGCTGGGTGACCCGCGTGGAGGTGCACCTCAGCGAGGACGGGGGCGGCAAGCCGGAGGACAAGAAGTGCGTCATCGAGGCGCGGCCGGGTGGCAAGCAGCCCGTCGCGGTCACGCACCACGCGACCACCGTGGAGGACGCGTACTCCGGGGCCGCGCACAAGCTGGGACGGGTGCTGGACTCCCGGTACGACCGCGCCCACGACCACAAGGGCAGTGACAGCATCCGTCACATGCCGGCTCCGGAGGACCCGGAGCTGGTCGGCGCGATCGAGGACGAGCCCCGGGGCTGATCGGGGCGCGGTAGTCGGACCTCTGGCCGGGCGAATCCCGGCCAGAGGCGACGCACCGGCCTCGATTCGCACCAAACCAACAAGTCCATTGTGGACATCGCAAGGCGGGTCAAGCCGTCTCGGTCAAGTCCGCGTGCTTCTCGATGGACGCCACGACACCGGCGAGAACCCGGCCCACCGAGTGTGGATCCATCCGTTCGATGGTGCCGCTCACCACCACAGCGGCCACCGGGTCCGCGCTGCCCAGGTACACCGGAGCGGCCACCTCGAACAGTTCCGGCAGGTACTCGCCACGGGCGTAGGACAATCCGGTGCGCCGGATCAGGGAAAGCTCGCGCCGCAGCACGTCCTCGTGGACGATGGTCCACGGCGTGTGCGCGAAAGAGGGTTCCGGGGCTGAACGGGAACCGTTGGCCAGCAACAGTTTTCCGGCCGCGCTGCAGTGCGCGGGCATGGGTTGCCGCAGTGCCTTGGCCACTCGGGCGTGGTCGTGGTCGTAGAGCAGGCCGGCGTGGTGGACCTCGCCGCCGGACAGCACGGCCACGCTCACCACGTGCCGGGTCGCCCGGAACAGCTCCAGCAGGAACGGCGTGATGGCGCAGCTGACGTCGTAGGCGCGGGCCGGGCCGCTCTGCTTGGCCAGGCGCTGGAGGTAGTCGCCCAGCTCGTACCTCTTCGACTCGGTCTGGGCGACCAGGCCGATCTCCATCAGGTGCCGCATCAGCCGGTGCAGGGTGGACTTCGGCAGGGGGACCACCTCGACCAGCTCCGACAGGGACAGCGGTGCGGCGGCCGCGGCCAGGACCTCGACCACCGCCACGACCTTCCACAGCCGTCCGCGCGCGGTGCCGGTGGACCGCGTCGTCTCGTGTTCGCTGGCGGGCTGCACCATTACTTGCTATCGGAACACCGGTGGCCGGTCCAAGTCCCCGGGAATGCGCTGTCCCCTCGACACCCCCAGCGTTTCCCCTTTGCGACAGATGCCCCTGGGTGCCGCGAAATCGTCCCGGGAAACGGAATCCTTCGTTGAGCGGGGAGTTGGGGCGTGCCTACGGTGCGGTCATGGCACAAGCAAGTTCGGACATGCAGGTGACCGACGCGAGCACACGCCGAGTTCTGCTGGCCGGCCCACGTTCATTCTGCGCGGGTGTCGAGCGAGCGATCGAGATCGTCGAACGAGCCCTGGAGTCGCGACCCGCTCCGGTGTACGTCCGCAAGCAGATCGTGCACAACGCGGTCGTCGTGGACGAGCTGTCCGACCGCGGCGTCATCTTCGTCGAGGAGCTCGACGAGGTCCCGGACGGCGCGACCGTCGTGTTCTCCGCGCACGGGGTGTCGCCCGCCGTCCGCGAGGAGGCGGACCGGCGCGGTCTCGACGTCATCGACGCGACCTGTCCCCTGGTCACACGGGTGCACATGAAGGCACGCCGGTTCGCCGCCCGCGGCGACACCGTGGTGCTGATCGGCCACGCGGGCCACGAGGAGGTGGAGGGCACTCTCGGTGAGGCACCCGACTCCATCGTGCTGATCCAGGACCACGACGACGTCGCCGCCTTCACCCCGGAGAACCCCGGCCAGATCTCGTACCTGACCCAGACCACTCTCGCGGTCGACGAGACGGCGGAGTACATCGAGGCGCTGCGCGAGAGGTTCCCGCAGATGCGCGAGCCGGCGTCGGAGGACATCTGCTACGCGACCACCAACCGGCAGCAGGCACTGCGCGCGTTGCTGGCCGAGGTGGAGCTGGTCCTCGTGGTCGGCTCCACCAACTCCTCCAACTCGGTGCGCCTGGTCGAGCTGGCGCAACGCGAGGGCGTCGAGGCGAAGCTGATCGACAGCGCGGCCGACGTCCGCCCGGAATGGCTGACCGGGGTGCGTGCGGTGGGACTGACCGCCGGCGCCTCCGCGCCGCACCGGCTGGTCGAAGAGGTCGTCGCCGCGTTGCGCGCCCACGGACCGGTGGTGGTCGAGGAACGCGAACTCACTCGCGAGGACACGCACTTCGAGCTGCCGTCCAGCGTGCGGGGCCCGAAGGCGGCGACCGGGGAGCAGGACTCCGCCACGCGACAGGACCGGGACGGTGGTGCTGCATGACGACGAGGTTTCAGACGCTCAGCGAGATCACCAGCCCCGAACGGCTGCGGGAGCTGCCGGAGGACCGCCTGCCCGCGCTGGCGGACGAGATCCGCGCGTTCCTCGTGGACCGGGTGTGCCGGGCGGGCGGGCACCTCGGGCCCAACCTCGGCGTGGTCGAGCTGACCATCGCCCTGCACCGGGTCTTCGACTCCCCCGCCGACCGCATCGTGTTCGACACCGGCCATCAGGCCTACGTGCACAAGCTGCTGACCGGCCGCCAGCAGGAGTTCGACTCGCTGCGCGCCCCCGGCGGGCTGGCCGGCTACCCGCAACGCGCGGAGTCGCCGCACGACCACGTCGAGAACTCGCACGCCTCGACGTCCCTGTCCTACGCCGACGGCTTCGCCAGGGCGCAGCGGCTGCTCGGCGAACCCCACCGCCGGGTCGTGGCGGTGATCGGCGACGGTGCGATGACCGGTGGCATGGCGTGGGAGGCCATGAACAACCTCGGCAGCCGGGGTGACCGGGTCGTCGTGGTGCTCAACGACAACGGCCGGTCCTACGACCCCACGGTCGGCGGGCTGGCGAACCACCTGGCGGCGCTGCGCACCGGCGAGCACTCCGGCCAGAACCTGTTCCAGGCCCTCGGTTTCCACTACCGCGGACCGGTGGACGGCCACGACATCGCCGCCGTGGAGGCCGTGCTGGCCGAGACCGCCGCGCTCGACGGACCCGTGGTCGTGCACTGCGTGACGGAGAAGGGCCGCGGCTACACCCCCGCCGAGACCGACGAGGCCGACCGGATGCACGGCATCGGCGTCCTCGACCCGGTGACCGGGAAGGCACCCGCGAGCGGTTCGCGCAGCTGGTCCAGCGCGTTCGCCGCGGAGCTGGCCGACCTCGCCGCCGAACGACCCGACGTGGTCGGGCTGACGGCGGCGATGCTGCGGCCGGTGGGCCTGCTGCCCATGGCGCGGCGCTTCCCCGAGCGGGTGATCGACGTGGGCATCGCCGAGCAGCACGCCGTGACCAGCGCGGCCGGCCTCGCGATGGCCGGGCTGCACCCCGTGGTCTGCCTGTACGCCACGTTCCTCAACCGCGCGCTCGACCAGGTCATCATGGACGTGGCGCTGCACGGGCTGCCGGTCACGTTCGTGCTCGACCGCGCCGGCATCACCGGCCCGGACGGCCCGAGCCACCACGGCATGTGGGACATGGCGCTGCTCGGCGCCGTGCCCGGCATGCGGGTCGCGTCCCCGCGCGACGCCACACAGCTCGCCGCACTGCTCCGCGAGGCGGTCGACACCTCCACCGGCCCGACCGCCGTGCGGTTCCCCAAGGCGTCCGTCGGCGCGGAGATCCCCGCCGTCGCGACGATCGACGGCCTGGACGTCCTGCACCGCACCCGGTCCCGTCCGCTGGACGTGCTGCTGGTCTGCGCCGGCGTCATGGCGGGACCGGCCGTCCAGGCGGCGGAGGCGCTGGCCGCCGAGGACATCGGCGTGACCGTGGTCGACCCCCGCTGGCTGCTGCCGGTCAACCCGACCCTCGTGCACCTCGCCTCGCGGCACCAGGTCGTCCTCACCGTCGAGGACGGCGAACGCACCGGCGGCGTGGGCGCCGCGCTGGCCCAGGCGTGCACCGACGCCGGCGTGCAGGCCCCCGTGCACAACGTCGGACTCCCCCGCGAGTTCGTCGAGCACGGCGACCGGCGCGAGATCCTGGCCGAGCACGGTCTCACCGCCGACGCTCTCGTGCGGGCCGCCAGGACGGCGCTGCTCGCCCGGCAACCGATCACCCGCTTGGAGAGGACGGCGCCGTGACCGCGGTCGAGCTCGGAGTTCCGGAGATTCCCGCCGCTCCACTGGCGACACGGCGCAGGACCAGGCAGCTGGCCGTGGGCAAGGTGGGCGTGGGCAGTGAGTTCCCGGTGTCGGTGCAGTCGATGACGACGACGCTGACGGCGGACGTGAACGCGACCCTGCAGCAGATCGCCGAGCTGACGGCGGCCGGGTGCGACATCGTCCGGGTGGCGTGCCCGTCGGCGGACGACGCGGAGGCGTTGGCGACGATCGCGGCCAAGTCGCAGATCCCGGTGATCGCGGACATCCACTTCCAGCCCAAGTACGTGTTCGCCGCGATCGAGGCCGGCTGCGCCGCGGTGCGGGTGAACCCGGGCAACATCAGGAAGTTCGACGACAAGGTGCGGGAGATCGCCGTCGCGGCACGGGAGCGCGGCACCCCGATCCGGATCGGGGTGAACGCCGGGTCGCTCGACCCGCGGCTGCTCGAGAAGTACGGCAAGGCCACCCCGGAGGCGCTGGCGGAGTCGGCGCTGTGGGAGGCGAGCCTGTTCGCCGAGCACGACTTCCACGACCTGAAGATCTCGGTGAAGCACAACGACCCGGTGGTGATGGTCCGCGCCTACGAGCTCCTGGCCGAGCAGTGCGACTACCCGCTGCACCTCGGGGTGACCGAGGCGGGGCCCGCGTTCCAGGGCACCATCAAGTCGGCGGTGGCCTTCGGGGCGTTGCTGCGCCAGGGCATCGGCGACACGATCCGGGTCTCGCTGTCCGCGCCCCCGGTCGAGGAGGTCAAGGTCGGCACGCAGATCCTGCAGTCGCTGAACCTGCGGCCGAGGAAGCTGGAGATCGTGTCGTGCCCCTCGTGCGGACGGGCCCAGGTGGACGTCTACACGCTGGCCGAACAGGTCACCGCCGGGCTGGAGGGGATCGAGATCCCGCTGCGGGTCGCGGTGATGGGGTGCGTGGTCAACGGACCCGGCGAAGCCCGCGAGGCAGACCTGGGAGTGGCGTCGGGCAACGGCAAGGGCCAGATCTTCGTCAAGGGCCAGGTCATCAAGACCGTGCCGGAGCACAAGATCGTCGAGACCCTCATCGACGAGGCCCTGCGCATCGCCGACGAGGCGGGCACGGCGCCCGGTGCCGGCGCTCCCGTGGTGACGGTCGGCTGACCGGTCCGCTCCCCCGTCCCGCACCGGCTCCGGCGGCAGCACCGCCGGAGCCGGTCACTCTGCGCATCTGAGGGATTACCCCCTCTGGAGCGACGTACCGCGATCTTGCATCGACGCGGCAACGTTCGCGGCCATACGTTGGGTCGTGGTGAAGCCAGCAGACCCTGCGGAGACACGATGAATGTGACCAAAGTGCTCGTGCAAGCCTCAGACCCCCTGGCGGACGTGGCGATCAGCAACTACCTCGGCGCCAGCCCGAACACCGAGGTGGTCCCGGACGAGAGCCGCGACGCCGCGGACGCGATCGTGCTCGCCACCGAGCGGGTGACCGTGAAGGTCCTGTCCCTGCTGCGGTCGATGAAGGACACCGTGGCGGCCCCGGTCGTCCTGATCATCAACGAGATCGGCGACAGCGACCTCTTCGTCCTGGTCGAGTGCAACGTGATGGCGGTCTTACCGCGCGCCACCACCACCGGCGACCGCGTGGTCGAGGCGGTGCTGGCGGCGGTCCGCGGCGGCGGCGTGATGCCCCCGAAGATGCTCGGCGAGCTGATCCGGCACGTGGACAGGATCCAGCGGGAGGTCCTGTCCGCGCACGGCCTGCACGCCTCCGGCCTCACACCGCGCGAGATCGAGGTGCTGCGGATGATGTCGGACGGCCTCAACACCAAGGAGATCGCCACCGAGCTGTTCCTGTCCGAACGCGCGGTGAAGCGCGTGGTGTTCGGCCTCACGACCAGACTGAACCTGCGCAACCGGCCGCACGCGGTGGCCTACGCGCTGCGGATGGGCCTGATCTGACCTGCCTCGTCACCGGACATCCGCCACGCCCACGGCGCCCGTCCCTCTGCCAGCATCACACGGCGCAGCCGGACCGCGTAGACGATGTCCAGCACCACGTACGTCGGCACGAGCACCAGGAACAGGTACCTGCCCGGGTACACCAGGAACGCGGTCAGCCCCGCTGCCACGGAGCCGGCCAGCTTGACCACCGCGAGGTGCATCGACTGCCCGGCCGATGAACCTCGCCGGTCCAGCAGGAACAGGAACGACGCGCTCAGCGGCACTTGGATGATCATGCCCGTGTACATGCCGTTGGTGTCGTGGAACTCGTTGGCGGCGGCCAGGACCGCCAGCGCCGCCCAGACCGCCACGCCGGCCACCGACCAGCGGAACGCGCGCGGCGACATCCGCGGGTGGTCCGCGTGTCCGAACCGGAAGGCCTGGTACAGCAGCACACCGCTCAACAGGCACCAGAGGAGGTTGACCGGGCGCTGCTCCGGCACCTGCTCCAGGACGAAGGTGAGGGTGAACTCCCACGCGAAGTTCACCGCCACCAGGTGCGCCGGCACGCCGACCCGTCCGTCGAGGACGGCCTGCCGGATCGCCAGCAGGTAGGTGAGCGTCCAGCCCAGCGCCGTCGGTCCGGCGACCAGCCAGTACACCCAGCCCACCTCGGCCGGGCCCGCCGCCACCGGTGCCGGCCAGGACATCGGGATCAGGTACGGGGGCAGCCAGTCCACAGTCGACGTCCTTTCGGGGACAACACGTTCACAGGCTGGGCACGACGAGGTCGAGGCCGAAGAACGCGCCTCCGTAGAGCTCGCGCCCGATGTGCGGGTTGAGCATCGCGTGGCGGGCGGCGATGTTGCCGTCCCGCCAGAACTGCTGGAGCAGGCTGGACTCCGCGAAGGAGCCCGCCCCGTGCAACCACATCAGCTCGTCCAATGCGACGGTCGCCAGGTTCGCGGCCTGCGCGACGTCACCGCGGATGCGGCGGAGCTCCTCGTCGGGGACGTGCACCGCCGCCACCGCGGCCGCGTCCAGGACCTCGGCGGCCCGGTTCACGTGCATCTCGGCCGCGTCGATGGTCAGCGCCGTCTTCCCGAGCGAGGACACGAACGTGCGCGAGTCGGTCTGTCGGGTGTAGACGGACGGCGCGATGCCGCGGTTCGGCGCCCGCTCGACGACGTGCGCCCGTGCGGCCTGGGCGACGCCGACGACCACCGAGGCGCAGATCACCGCCATGGCGGCGATGGCGGCGGTCCTGAGCAGGGGTGGCACCGTCAGGTCGGTCGCGCTGTCCCGGCTGCGCTGGGTCTCCCCCGAGATCACCCGGTGCTCGGGGACGAACAGGCCGTCGAGCTTGACGGTGTTGCTGCCGGTGGCGCGCATCCCGACGGTGTGCCAGGTGTCCTCGACCGTCACCTCGGCCACCGGCACCAGCAGGGCGAGCCCGCCGACGGGGGCGCCGTCCTGGCCGAGCTCCTTCGCGACCAGGATGGTCCAGTCGTCGTGCAGGATGCCGGTGGCGTAGGGCCAGGTGCCGGTGAGCAGGTAGCCGCCGGCCGTCCGGACCGCGGTACCGGCGGCCGCGAACACCGACGCCAGCTTGACGTCGGGGTCGGGTCCGAAGACCTCGTCCTGCGCGTTCTCCGGGAACTTGGTGGCGAGCAGGTTCGACCCGTTGATGTTGTTGACCACCCACGAGGTCGACGGGCAGTAATGCGACAACGCCTTGGCGACCTCGCTCAGGGTGCGGACGTCGGTCTCCAGCCCGCCGTAGCGGGCCGCCGTCCACAACCGGCTCAGCTGCAGGTCGTCGATGACCGCCACGGAGGCGTCGGGCAGCCGGCGCTCCCGTTCACCCTGCGCGACACCGGAGGCGAGGACCGGCCCGAGCTTGTGGACCCTGCCCACCAGCTCGGCGCGGAGCTCGGTCGTGTCCGTTCGCATGTTGGTCATGGTCACCAGTCCGCTTGCTCGGAGATGAGGTTGGTGGAGTCGTAGTAGTCACGCCAGGCGCGGATCCGCCCGTCCCGCAGCTCGAACGCCCCCATCACCTTCAGGTTCTTGGCGATGGGAGTGCCGTCGACGCGGAGCATGTCCTCGATCCGTTCGACCAGGACGGTGTCCGCGACCACGGCCACGTGCCGGAACCGAGCTTCGAGCCGTGCGAAGTCCGCCGGCATGAGGGCGAGGACCGCGTCCCTGCCGCGGCAGACCGGGGCTCCCGGGTTCTCCCACACGCAGTCGTCGGTCAGGTAGCGCTCCACGGCGGCGCGGACGTCGGCCGGGGTCGGCCCCATGGCGGCCAGGAACGCCCGGACGACCAGCTCACCCTCGTCGTCGGCCATCGGCACCTCCCTGCCGGTGCAGCAACCGCCGGAACACCGCGTCCAGGTCCTCCTCGGGGTGGTCGCCCGCGACCTCGCTGCGCCAGGCCACGTGGTTGTCGGGACGCACCAGCACCGCGCCGTCGTCGTCCGTCCCGCGCACCGCCGTCCAGGTCCCGTCGGTGTCCCGGTAGCCCGTCGCGTCGGAGCCGGTCCCGACCGCGACCACGGTCAGGGCGACCCGGTGGCTGTCCGCGACCTCCTTCGCCGCGACCGTCCACGCCTCGCCGAGCGCGCCGGTGATCAGCACGAAACCGCCGTGCCGTCCGACGAGGTCCAATGTGGACACACGAACGTCGCCCCGGCGCAGCCACGCGTGCGGCACCCGGTGCCCCGGCCTGGCGACCGGGTGGTGGACCGTCCCCATCGGATCGCGCGGGGGCGGCGGAGTGCCGTCCGGCACCAGCGCCCCGTCCTGGTAGTGGTGCCCCAGCTCGATGTCGTGCGCCTGGTACTCGATGCGCTGCGTGCCGAACACCTCGCGCACCACCGACCGGCGGGTGTCCCCCATCGGCGTGTCGGACAGCAGCTCGCGGAAGCTCGCCGTGGTGGCCTCCGGCTGACCGGGCACCACGCCGAGACTCGCGAACAGCGCCCCGTAGTTGCGCAGGCACGCCATCGACCAGCTCACGTTGCGACGCGCCACCGGCAGCCGCTCGGCCTCGTAGGTGTCGACCAGCGCCGGTCCGGCCTGGCCGCCCAGCACGACCCCGAGCTTCCACGCGATGTTGTGCGCGTCCTGGATCGCCGTGTTCAGGCCGAGTCCGGTCGCCGGCGGCTGCCGGTGCGCGGCGTCACCGGCCAGGAACACCCTGCCGGCCTGGAACGAGTGGGCGACCACGGCCTCCGGGCGGTACTCGGTCGCCCGGTGCACCGTCAGGTCCACGTCGTCGGGCAGCTTGAAGAGCGCGCGCAGCCGCAGCGCGAGGGCCGCGGGGTCGAGGGTGTTCTCGGTCGCTCCCGGCGGCATCCGCAGGTGCAGCGCCCACTCCTCGCAGGCCAGGCCCCAGTGCGGGCCGGCGGCCACGATGATCGACACCTCGCCCTCGCCGCTGACGAGGTGGGTCATCAGCACCGAGTCGCCCGGCCACCACCGGGACAGGTCGGCGCTGAAGTGGACGGACAGGATGCTGAAGCCGCCGCTGATGGCGTCCATGGGCACGCCGAGCGACGCGCCGACGAGGCGGCCGCCGTCGGCGCCCAGCAGGTACCGCGCGCGGACGGTGCGCACCTCCCCGGTCGCCCGGTCCCTGACCCGCGCGGTCACGCCGTCCGCGTCCTGGTCGAACTCCTCCAGCTCGTGGTGGAACAGCAAGCTCTCCGGTGCACGTTCCCGCGCGTGCCTCAGCAGCACCGGTTCCAGGCGGTGCTGTGGCAGGTTCGTGGACGGGCACGGGCTGTCGGCCGCGTACGGCGCGGCGGTGCCGAAGCCGCCGAACGCGTCCATGCGGTGCAGGTCCCGCGCGTCGACGGGACCGTCGCCCGCCAGCGTGGTGCGCCAGACGACCTCGCTCATGTTCTCGAGCGGGCAGCTGATCTCGTAGACGTCGTCCGCGATGCCGTGCTGCCGGAGGATCTCCATCGTCCGCTGGTTCAGGTAGTGCGCCCGCGGCAGGACCGACGTGGACTCGCGGCGTTCCACCACCAGGTGGCGCACTCCGGCGTCGGACAGGAACACCGACGCGGCGAGCCCGCAGCCACCGCCGCCGACGACGAGGACCGGCACCTCCAGGTCACCCATGGCTACCTCCGTTGTCAGTGCGGCGCTCACCGGCGGTCACCCGCGGCTGGTCGCCGGAAGCGGTGCGGTGCAACGAGATCACCGAGGCCGGGCACAGCGACGCCGCCTCGCGCACCCGGTCGTGCTCGTCCGCGGGAGGGGTCGCGTCGAGCAGGACCACGGTGCCCTCCTCCTCGCTCTGGTCGAAGACGGCCGGCGCGCTCAGGACGCAGTTCCCGATCGCCATGCACCGGGCCTCGTCGACCTCGACCTCGATCGCCACGTCGCGGGTCACCAGGTGACCGGCAGCGAGTTCACGCCGAAGACCAGTGCGCTCGTGCGGTAGTCCACCTCGTCCGCGGGCACGGCGGTCCGGAGCTCCGGGAAGCGGTTCAGCAGGGCGGGCAGGGCGACCCGCAGCTCCATGCGCGCCAGCTGACGGCCGAGGCACTGGTGCGGGCCGAAGCCGAACGCGAGGTGCCCGAGCAACGGGCGGCGCACGTCCAGCCGGTCCAGGTCCTCGCCGGACTCGAGGTCGCGGTTGGCGGCGAGCGCGGACACCACCACGAACTCGCCCTCGTCGATCACCCGGTCCCGCACCTGGATCTCGCCGGCGGCCTTGCGCGGCAGGATCGTGGCGGGCGCGCAGAAGCGCAGCAGCTCCTCCACCGCGCCGTCGATCGCGTCGGGCTCGTCGCGGACGATCGCGAGCTGGTCGGAGTGGCGCAGCAGCAGGGCGACGCTCGCGGCGAGCGTGCTGGAGATCGTCTCGTGCCCCGCGATCAGCAGCATGTTGCCGACGCCGGCGAGCTCGTCGTCGGTCAGCTCGGCGCCGTGCTCGCGGACGATGCCGCCGAGCAGGTCGTCCCCCGGCTCCTCGCGGTGGCGTGCGACGAGCACCCCCATGTAGGCGTTCACCTCGGCCACGGCCCGCATCTGCTGCTCGAAGGTCGAGTTGACGTCCAGCACGGCCTCGGTCCGGCGCTGGAACTCCTCGCGGTCCTCGTACGGCACGCCGAGCAGCGCGCAGATCACCTGCGTCGGGATGGGCATGCTGAAGTGCGCCACCAGGTCCGAGCCGGGGCCGGCCTTCTCCAGCCCGTCCAGGACGTCCGCGACCACGCCCTCGATCATCGGCCGCAGCTCGCGCGCCCGCTTCGTCGTGAACGAGCCGGTGAGCCTGCGCCGCAGGCGGGTGTGCTCCTCGCCGTCGTAGCTCATCAGATTGCCCGGCTGGAACGGCATCGCGCCGCCCATCCGCAGCTGGTCGGAGCCGAGCACCGCGCGGGCGTCCTGGTACCGGGTGACCACCACGGCCTCGAACTCGCCCATCGGGCTGGGCACGGGACAACGGCGCAGCTCGTCGTCCTCCAGCGCCTCGTAGAGCGCGGGAGCCGGGTCGAACGGGCAGCCGGCGGCGCGGGCGGCGATCGGGGACACCTTCGGTTCGGTCATGGGATCGTCTTCCTGTTCGTCCGCAAGGGGGAGTCACGGCGCGGTAGGTGGGGAACGGCGGCGGCGGTCACCAGGGCGAGGACCGCGCCGGCCAGCCCCACCACCGCGATGAGCACGAAGGCGTCGCGCTGCGGGACCGTCGCCGCCCCGCGCGGCACGCTCAGCCCGGCGACGACGGCGCCGACCACGGCGCCGGAGAGCGCGGTGCCGATGGCCCGCATGAGCGCGTTCACGCCGTTGGCCACCCCGGTCTCCTCCGGCGCCACCGCGGTCATGATCAGCAGCGGGATCGCCCCGAAGGCGAAGCCGACGCCGCCGTTCGTGATCACGGTGCCGGCCACCAGCCACCCGGCCGAGTCCATCCCCGCCAGGCAGACCACGTAGCCGAGGCCGATCAGCACGATGCCCAGCAGCAGGGAGAACCGCGGGCCGCGCTGTGCGGCGATCGGCGCACCGAACGCCGCCGCGGCCATCATCGCCAGACCGGCCGGCAGCATCAGCAGACCCACCTGGACCATCGGCAGGCCGAGCCCGTAGCCGGTGTCCGCCGGCAGCTGCATCAGTTGCGGCACCAGCAGGATCTGCGCGTAGAGCGCGAAGCCCACCAGGACGGAGGTGGCGTTCACCAGCAGCACCGGCCTGCGCGCCGCGGTCGCCAGGTCGATCAGCGGGCTCGTCACCCGCCGCTCCCAGACGCCCCACAGCGCCAGCACCGCGAACCCGGCGACGACCAGGCCGAGCGTGGTGGTGCTCAGCCAGCCCCAGTCGCCGCCGTAGGAGATGGCCAGCAACAGCGCGGTCAGGCCGACGACGAGCCCGGCCGTGCCCACGACGTCGAACCGCCCGGCGGCCAGGGGCGGAGCGGGCGCGACCAGCCGGGCCACCACCAGTGCGAGCACGGCGGTCACCACGGCGGTCGCCCAGAACAGCACGCGCCACTGCGCGAACTGCGCCACCGCGGCGGCCACAGGGATCCCGATCGCCGCGCCGATGCCCTGCGCGGAGGAGGTCAGCCCGACCGCGGCGCTCAGCCGCGCGGCGGGCAGGACGTCCCGCAGCAGGCTGATGCCCAGTGGCACCAGACCGACGCCGACGCCCTGCAGCGTGCGGCCGGCGACCATCGGGGCCAGCGAGCCGGCCACCGCGCACAGCAGCGAGCCCGCCGTCACCAGCCCGAGCACGACCAGCACCAGGCGCTTCTTGCCGTAGAGGTCACCGAGCCGCCCGACGACCGGGCTGGTCACCGCCCCGCTCAGCAACGCGGCCGTGACGACCCAGGAGGTCCCGGCGACACCCGCGCCCAGCACGGTGGGCAGGGCGCCGAGCAGCGGCACGACCAGGGTCTGGTTCATGGCGGCCACGCCGGCCGCGACCGCGACCACGGCGACGACCGCCCTCTCCGCCGGCATCAGAACTCGCGGCCGACGACGAACGAGGCGACCTGGGCCAGGTCGACGCCCACCGCTCGCGGGACGTCCGCGGCGGCGAGGCACTCGCGTGCGGCGTCGATCTGGCGGGCCGCCTCGGTCAGCGCCCAGTCCCGGCCTCCGTCGCGCTCGACCAGCGCGGCCGCGCGCGCGACCTCCGCCTCGGTCAGCGGCTCCTCGCCCGAGTACAGCTCCCACAGCTCCGTCGAGGACGCCGCCTGCAGGGCCGCCACCACCGGCAGCGACTTCTTCCTGGCGACCAGGTCGGCGCCCGCGGCCTTCCCGGTGGTCGCCGGGTCGCCCCAGATGCCGAGGAGGTCGTCCACCAGCTGGAACGCGAGTCCGACGTGCTCGCCGAACGCGGCCAGCCGGTCGACCAGCGCGGTGTCCGCACCGACCAGCGCGGCGCCGAGCGAGCAGGCGCAGGACAGCAGTGCCCCGGTCTTGTCGCCGGCCATCCGCACGCACTCGGCGAGGGTCACGTCCCCGCGCCGTTCGAACTCGATGTCCGCGGTCTGGCCGGTGATCATCCGCTGGGTGGCGGTCATCAGCCACGCCGTCGCCGACCGCGGGTCGGCGCCGTCGGAGTCGAGCAGCACCGAGGTGGCGGCGGTCAGCAGCGCGTCGCCGGCCAGCAGCGCGTTGGGGACGCCGAAGACGGTCCACGCGGTCGCCCGCCCGCGCCGCTTCGTGTCGTCGTCCATGATGTCGTCGTGCAGCAACGAGAAGTTGTGCACCAGCTCCACCGCGACGGCGGCGGGCACCCCGGCCTCCTGGGCGTGGCCGGCGGCGCGGGCCGACAGCAGCGCCAGCGCGGGCCGCACCAGCTTGCCGCCCCAGCGGCCGGTCGGCCGTCCGTCGGCGTCGGACCACCCGTGGTGGTAGGAGGCGACCTGCCCCATCCGCGGGGACAGGTAGCGGCGGACGGCGTCCTGCAGCGCGGGGGCGACGAGCTCGCGGCTGGACTCCAGCACGGAGACCAGCGGGCGGGCCGGCGAGGCCGCCGTCATGACCGCACCGCCGATGCGGTGACCGGGTCGGCGAAGCCGGGGAGAACCGGTGACCGGCTCACCCGCTGGCGGAGGGATGCGCGGCGCATGGCGTGGCCTTCCTGGTTCGGTCGGAGGTCGGGAGGGCGGCGGGTCATGGCGTCGTCGTGGTGCGGACCGGCGGGCGCAGCAGGGACCGCCGGACGACCTGGGCCGAGGTGAGCAGGCTGCGCGGCGGTGAGAGCAGGAACAGCACCTCGCTGAAAGCGCCGCACACCACCGGATCCCCCGGAACGTGCTCGCGGACCCGCTCCAGATACCAGTCGAGCAGGCGCGGCACGACGCCGGTGCGCACGGCGTTGCCGGTCACCCCCGGCATGGGGCTGTCCGCGCCGGTGGCGACCTCCCACGCCGAGCCGGCCGAGCGCAGCACCGCCCGTTGCAGCACGTGGGCCGCGGGCGCGGTGCGGGCCTTCGCCAGCACCCCGGACAGGGCGACCGCGTTCAGGGCGGCCACCGACATGCCTTGGCCGTACACGGGGTTGAGGGCGCACAGCGCGTCGCCGACCACCAGGAGCCCGTGCTGGGTCCTGGCCGTGCGGTCGTAGCGGCGCCTGCGGTTGCCGGTGTGCCGGTAGCCGACCGGGCGGCCGACGGCGGTCGCCCCGCTCAGCCACTTGTACGGGGCGTCGTGCGGCAGCCTGCTCACGAAGTCCACGAACCCGGCCACGTCGGTCGGCGGTTCCTGACCCTTCGGACCGGACAGCGTGACGAGCCACCGGCCGTTCTCGGCCGGCAGGACGATGGTGCCGAACGGCTGCCCCGCGTCCGGGACGATGTAGAAGCCGCGCAGGTCGTTGCCGAGCGGTTCGTCCGCGTAGAACTCGCAGGTGGCGTAGGCACGTCCGGTCTCGACGACCTCCTCCTCCGGTGGCCGTGCGTCCAGCTCGGCGAGCCACCGGTGGGTCTGGCTGCTCCTGCCGGTCGCGTCCACGACCAGGTCGGCGTCGATCTCGTCGACCGGCGCGTTCCGCACGCCGCGTCGGCGGGTGCGCACTCCCGTGACCCGGTGCGCGTCCCCGAGCAGCCCGACCACGTCGACCGAGCCGGCCACCTCGATCCGGCCACCGGCGAGCACCGCCTGGCGGACGCGGTGTTCGAGCAACGGACGCGACGGCGTGAGCACCGGGTGGGACGGGTTGCGGCGGGACACCCATTGGCCCGCCTGCCAGACGCCGACCTCGGCCGGCACGGCCAGGCTGGGCGCTCCCGCGCCGTTCAGGTCGTCGAGCAGGCCGGGCAGCAGCTCGTCGAGAGCGCGGATGCCGCTGGTGAGCAGCACGTGCGTGTGGCGGGACTGCGGCACACCCGCTCGCGGTACCGCCTCGTCGGCGGAGTGGTCGCGCTCCAGCACGGTCACCCGCTCGGCGTGCGGGGCGAGCACGTGCGCGGTGAGCAGACCGGCGAAACCACCGCCCAGCACGACGACCCGGCCCAGCAGCGGCCGGTGTCCTGTCAGGACTGACGCGGTGCTCCGCGCGCGGCTCGGTGCCGCGGCGATGACGGAACCGTTGTCGTGGAACGTTTTCTCTTCGTGCACCGGTTCCGGACCACGCTCGTCGTGGGCGACCGGGCAGGTGGCTCCCACGCTGGACACGAACGCGTTCATGCTCCTGTCGAGGAACCTCGCGCCCTCGGTCTCGCCGGTGCCCGGCAGTTCGCCGATCATGTGGTCCACCAGCACGAGGTGGGCCCGCAACCAGCCCTCGACCGCGTCGCGCAGGTGGTCCAACGCCGGCCGCACGCCCTCGCGACCGTCCTGCTGACCGGCGACGAGCTTCTCGGTGAGCGCGAACAGCTCGTGGAACTGGGACGACTGCAGGCCGCTGGCCGTGCCGAGCCGGTCGCGGAAACCGAGGAAGTCCTCGCGCCGCAACGTGTCCCGCAACAGGTGCAGGTGGCCTTCCATCGTCTCGACCAGCCTCGCCGCCCGCTCCACCCGGCCGGCGGCGCAGCGTCCGCCGCACCGGTTCTCGTCGACGTGCCTCAGGTCGATCAGGCCCTGGCTGAGCAGCGTCTCGGACACCTGGTGGACGATGATGAACAACCGCTCGCTGTCGCGCACGTCGGGCTCGGTGTCCGGGGTGAGCGGCTGCTGGAGCGAGAGCAGCTCCTTGAGGTGCAGGTACCTGGAGTAGGTGACGGCGGTCGTCGCGACCTCGCTCCCGGCCGTCACACCAGCCGTCCCGGCAGGGCCAGCTCGACCAGCGCGTCCCGGTGTTCCGTGGCAGGCAGGTCCAGCAGTGCGGTCGCGGCCCGCCGGCCGTACTCGTGCGACATCTCGCGGGCCGCCTCGACGCCGTCGTTGGCGGTGACCAGCTCGGCCATGGCCGCGTACCGCTGCTCGACCGGGGCGGTGGTGTCCGCGAGCAGCTCCTCGATGGCGCGGCGTCCCGCGGCGGACGCGTGGTGGTGCGCGAGCAGCACCGGCAGGGTCGGCCGGCCGTTGTCGACGTCGGAGACGTTCGGCTTGCCGGCGCGGGTGCCGTCGAACGTCATCAGGTCGTCGCGGATCTGGTAGGCGATGCCGAGCAGGTCGCAGTAGCGGCGGAACGCCTCGACGGCGACGTCGTCCCCGCCCGCCAGCGCCACGCCGATGCCGCAGGCCATCCAGAGCAGGGCGCCGCTCTTGTCCCTGATCATGTTCAGATAGGCGTCGACGGAGCACAGCGCGCGGCTCATCCGGATCTCGGTCACCGCCGCGTCGCCGATCCGCACGCCGATCTCCGCCAGCATGCCCAGCGCCCGGACGACCCGCGCCTCCGGCACGCCGGTGCGCAGGCAGTCGGACAGCGCCGCGAACCCGTGGAAGAACAGCGCGTCCCCGCCCACAATCGCGGCCGGCGCGCCGTAGACCGTGTAGGCGGAGGCTTTTCCTCTGCGTTCCGGGGCGTCGTCGATAATGTCGTCGTGCATCATCGCGCCAACCTGAATGCATTCCACCGCGACCGCGGCCGGCAGCACGGACGCGATATCACCGCCCACCGCGAGGCTCGACCTGATCAGCAACCACGGGCCCATCATCTTGCCGAACGGCACCAACCCGTAGCGCACCAGCTCGTCGACACCGGAAGCCGTGTGCGGCCACCGGCTTTCCACCTCGGCCTGAACCAGGGCGGCAACCTCGGAGTCCGCGATCCGCAGAACGTCGAGTTCGGTCATGCGATCGACTTTAGGGTCGTCAGAAGCCCATTGTCCGGGCGCGAGACCGAGCTGGTCCTCAAGGGGCACCGGCCCCGGACCCTTCGTTCCAGCCCAATAGAAAAACGATTCCGCGCGCTTTTACCGGTAATTCACGACGAATTCGGAGGAGCGGCGCGCCGCCGGTCAGACCACCTTCGGCGTGCCCTGGGGATCACGCCCCAGCCGGCCGTCCAGGCTGGCGGCGGCCAGCTGGACCCGCGACCGGTACCCGGTGCGGGCGAAGAGCCGGGTGAGCCGGTTCTCCACGGTCTTCTCGCTGATCTTGAGCTCCAGCGCGATCTGCCGGTTGGTCAGCCCGTCCCCGATGAGGTCGATGATGCGCTGCTCGGTCGGGTGCAGCTCGTCGCGCTGAACGCGGGACCGCAGCGCGGACACCCCACGTTCCTGGGTCAGTCTGCGCACCCGTTCCACCAACGCCGGAGCCGCGCACCGCGAGGCGATCTCCTGCGCCTCCGCCAGCCACGGCCGCGGGTCGTCGGCGAACCGGGCGAGCGCCAGGCACGCCTCCAGCAACGCCGGCTGCTCCCACCGCCGCCGCACCAGGTCCGCCGCGACCCCGAGGTACACGACGTCCCCGGCGACGAGTCCCCTGGCGGCGAACACGACCTCCGGGGTGGTGTCCCAGGCACCCGTGCGGTGCAGGCGTTCCACCTCGGCCAGGAGAGCGGCGGCGCCCTCGGTGCCGCCCGGCTCCGCCGCGACCACGAGGCCCCGCAGCACCAGCCGGTCCAGCCCCGTGCCGGGCACGGACTCGCCCAGTCCCGCGCAGTGCTCCACGGCCAGTGCCACCGCCTCCCGGCGCCGGCCGTCCGCCACGAGCAGGCCTGTCTCCACCCACGCGCGCAACGTCGCGAGCCGGGGCTGCGCGGGCGCGGCGGCGAGCCAGCCGCGTGCCTGGTCCACCAGTCCGCGGGCACCGCAGATCTCCGCAGCCAGCAGCCGGGACACGTTGTGCGCCAAGGTGTCCCGGTGCCCGGTGAGCTCCAGCTCCCGCGCCGCGGACAGGGCGGCCGACCAGTCGGCGGTGAGGTAGCCCCGCACCACCCGGTGGTGAGCGCTGAGCACTCCGCTCCGCGGCAGCGCGTAGCCCGCACCGAGCAGGACGCCGAGCACCGTGCCGACGTCCGCCAGCTCACCCGCGTGACGCAGCCGGGTCAGACCGGGTGAGGGCACCGGCAGCACCACGCGCTGCCAGGCCTCCCCGCACGGCAGCGGCCCGCGGGTCAGCGCGGAACGCAGCCGGCCGATCCTCCTCGCCAGCACCGCGTCCCCGGCGAGGTCCGCGTGCGCCTGCTCGCGGTCGGCGAGCGGCCATCCCGACCAGTGCCCGAGGGTGCCCACGCCCTCGTCGGCGAGCGTCTTCTCCAGCAGCCGGCGCACCCGTTCGTCGGCGGGTTTCCCGCCGGAGTGCAGGGCGGACAACGCCACCACCGCGCACAGCTCCGTGTCGCGGCCTCCCGCGTCGGCGGGCGGCACGAGCCGTTTCAGCACCTCGTCCAGCAGTTCGTACGCACCGGTCCGCAGCACCAGGCCGACCAGCGACCGCACCGCGTCCTCGTGGCCGGCCTCCGACGGCGGCAGGTGGCGCAGCGCCGTGGCGCACCACCGCGCGGCCGACTCCGGCTCGTCCTTCTCGACGGCGGCCGCGAGGTCGAGCAGCCACCGGCACAGCGCGGGCTCCAGCGACACGGCCGTGCCGCTGCTCGCGAGGTGGTCGGCCAGCATCGCCGGCATCACCCACTCGCCCCGCCGGCGCGCGGCCAGCAGCCGTTCCGCGACACCGGCGTGCAGCCAGGCGGCCTCCGAGCCCCCGCCGCGGCGCTCGGCCGCCACCGCGAGGGCCGGGCAGCGGACGTGCACCCGCTCGCCCGCCTCGACCACCAGCACGCCGCCCTCGATCAACGCGTCGAACACCCGGCCGCAGTCGGCGACCGACGTCCGCAGCGCGGCGGCGACCACGGGCAGCTCGTCGACGGTGAACCCGTCCAGGACGGCCGCCGCGAACAGCAGCCGGGGCCCCAGCTCCCCCTGCGCCTCGGCCCGGCGCACCAGGTGGTGCCCGGCCGGCAGACCGATGCGCGCCGGCGGCACGCCGAGGCAGACCCGGCCGTGCACCACCACGAGGAGTCCTTGCGCGCTCAGGTGGGCGAGGGTGTCGAGCACGGTGGCCGGGTTGCGGTACAGCGGCCCGAGCGCCGCGCGCAGCCCCGCCGGCACCGAGTCGTCCGCGGTCGGGCCGGCCGCCTGGCGCACGAGGTCGGCGACGTCGTCGTCGGCCAGCGGCCCCAAGGTCACCACGCGGTCGGCCACCGACAGCAGCTCGGCGACGCCGGTGGCGCAGACCGCCTCGTCCGGCGTGGAGACCAGCACCTGGCAGCCGGCGTCGCGGGCCGCGGCCAGCAGCGGCGTGGGCTCGGCGAGCACGTGCACGTCGTCGAGCACGACAGCGGTGCGACCGCGTTCGGCGACGTGGCCGAACACCGCGCTCAGCTCGGCGACCAGCTGCGGTGCCCAGCCGGAGCCGTCCTGCTCCGCCCGGTCGCGGATCCGGACGAGCGCGCCGAGCGAGTCGGCGAGCCGCCGGTCGCCGAGCTCCTCGAACTCCCCGCGCACGGCCCGCACGAGCGGTGCGATCCCGAAGGGGTCCTCCGGCTCGCGGTCGCCGCCGGGCGCCCACCGCAACCGCAGCACCCGCACGCCGTTCGCGCGCAGCTCCCTGGCCGTGGCGTCGAGGACGGCCGACCGGCCGATCCCGGCCGGGCCCCGCACGACGACCAGGCAGCCGGACTCGACCGCCAGCGCGACGCGGAGCTCGGCGATGTCCCGGCCCCTGCCCCTGAGCTTGGCACGGCTTCGGTTCACTCCGGTCGCCCTTCTCCGCGAACCGCGCGCGGACCGGGTGTCCGAACGCGGCGGCCCCTGCCACGTGACGACTGGAGCACAGGCGAAAGCCTAGTGCGGTGACCACCTCGACAACTTTCGACGATCACCGCAATACTCGCTCTCGTGACCTATCGCGGGCACGGCTCAACGGTGTGGGACGGCATGACGCTCGACCAGGTGGTGCTGGACAGAAGATCGGTGGATCCCCGAGGACTCGTGTGCGGCCGTAGGCGATGAACCCACCGGACGACGGTGGACGCCGGGAGCTCGTCGAGCGCGACGAGGTCGTGACGCGCGTCGTCGGCGCCGTCACCACACCGGCCTCCCCTCCCCTGGTCCTCGTCAGCGGACCGGCGGGCATCGGCCGCAGCGCCTTGCTGGCCGCCGTCCACGACGAGCTCACCGCTCGCGGCGTCCCCACCCTGGCGCTGCGGGTGACCCCGGCGGAACGGGACCGCGCCTTCTCGCTGGCCGCCCGGCTGGCAACGGAGCTCGGCGCGCCGCTGCGCACCGGGGACAAGCCGCGGACCGCCGTGGCCGTCCAGCAGCCGTCTGCGGCCATCACCGGTCTGCTCGCCAGCGTGCTGGCCGCCGCGCGCACCAGCGGCCGGCAGCTCGTGGTGCTGGTCGACGACCTCCAGTGGGCCGACGCCGAGTCGCAGGAGTCGCTGTTCCCGTTGCTGGCCAAGCTCACCGCCACGTCGGTCAAGGTCGTCGGCACGGTCCGGTCGCCGCGGACGGGACCCGCGCCGCACCTCGCGCTCGACGCCGCGCTGGTCACCGTCCTCCCGCTGCGTCCGCTGTCCTGGCCGGCGGTCCGCAGCCTCATCACCAACGAGCTGCAGGCGCGTCCGTCGGACTCGCTCGCCGATCGCCTGCGGGAGACGGGCCGGGGTGTGCCCGGTGCCGTGCTGGCCGCGCTGTCGGCCTACCGGGACGCCGACCGGCTGCGGGTGCTCGACCGGTACGCCTACCTCACGGAACCGGACCACCCGTTGCGCCTGACCGGGACCCCGGCGTCGGCCGAGCCCCTGGTCGGGCCGGGCTCCGCCGAGTGGCCGGTGGCCAAGGCGCTGGTCGTGCTGCACCCGCTCGGCCGTGCCGCGCCGAAGCTGGCCGCGCGGGCGCTGGGGATCAGCGAGGGCGAGGTGCGCACGGCACTGGACTCGTTGCGGCTCAGAGGAGTCGTCCGGCACGCGCGGGCGAAGGGGCACTGGCGGTTCCGCCTCCCGTTGATGGCCACCGCGCTGGCCGCGCACCTCGGTCCCTACGAACGCCGCCGGCTGGCCCAGGTCGCCGTGACCGCGATCTGGGAGGGCGAGGCCGAGGCCGAGGACGACTACCTCGCCGAGCAGCTGGTCGACGCCGGCCGGTTCGTGGACGCCCAGCGGTCCGGCGCCGAGCTGCTCTCCCGCGGCGCCGCCGCGATGCTGAACAACGGCTACCTCTCGGAACGCTGGCTGCGCGCGGCCGTCGAACGCGTCGTCGTCCCGTCCCAGCGCGCCAGGGCGTTGTCCCTGCACGCGTCGGCGTGCTGCATCCACCAGCGGTTCGCCGACGCGGTGGACAGCAGCGAGGCCGTGCTGTCCGGGTACGCCGACCTGATCGCGCCCGAGGCCCTGCTGGAACTCCAGATGGTCTACGTCATCGCGCTGGCCGGCTCCGCGGACGTGGAGGCGTTGCGCGCCATCGCCGACCGGGACTGGGAGTCGTTGCCCGGCAGCACCAGCCACCGCCTGCTCACCCGCTTCGCCGCGCTGTGCCACCTGGACCGGTGGAAGGACGCGGACGAGCTGCTGCGGCCCACCCAGCCGTTGTGGCGCAACGACGGCACCGTCGTCGGGCTCGCCCTCATCTACAGCCACACCGTGGCCGCGTTCCTCGGCCGCACCGAGGAGTTCGACCAGGTCGTGGCGGACCCGACCAGCTGGCCGCTGTGGCACGTCCCCCGTGCGCGGTTCGAGATGCTGTCCGGTCTCATCCGCATCCTGAGCGCGTTCGGCGAGCTGGACCGGGCACGGCACCTGCTGAGCTCGTACGAGATCCCCGCGAGCCACCGGTCCACCCCCGACCGGGTCGTCACCGACAGCCTGGCCGGGCAGTGGGACGCGGCGCTGGACGGGGCGCGGATGAGCTTCACCACCGGGTCCGCGGTGGGATATCCGCCGGCGCTCACCCTGATGACCAGGGAGACCAGCACGATCCTGATCAGCCGCGGCCGGCTCGCCCAGGCCCGCTCGTTGCTGGAGGGCGCCCGCGCACAGCACCCCGTGCTCCCCCACCTGCTGGCCATCCCGGCCGCCGACCTGGAACTGGTGATGGCCAGCCGTGAGCGGGCCCGGCGGGTGGTCGTCGACGGGCTCGCCGGCGCCACCGGCAGCGGTGTCGTGATCGGCACCGACGAGCTGTGGCTGCGGCTCACCGGCTGGGCCGCGCTGGAGGACGACCAGGCCGAGGCCGCCCGCTGCGCCGCCGAGGTCAGCCGGATCGCGGCCCTGATCGGGACCGGCCGCGCCCGGCTGTGCGAGCTCGTCGCGAGTGCCGTGACACGACGTGACCCCGTGACCGCCGCCGAGGCCGTCCGGCTGGCGAGGCGCCGCGGTCAGCCCTACGAGCTGGCGACGACGATCGTCGACCTGTCGTACCACCGGCTCGTCGACGACGCGTTGCTGCTCGAGGCCTACGAGCTGTTCGGCGAGCTAGACGCCCTGCTGATGCGGGCGCGGTTGCGCAACATCATGCGCGAACGCAAGACCGTGGTGCCGCGGCGGGAGACCACGGTGGCGGAGAACGAGCGGCTGCTCGCCACGCTGGTCACGGACGGCCTGAGCAACCGCGAGCTGGCCGCGGTGCTGGACACGAGCGAGAAGACCGTGGAGGGCAGGCTGACCAGGCTGTTCCAGCGCACCGGCTACCGGTCGAGGGCCAAGCTCGCCTCGGCGGTGCTCACCGGCGAGTACGGCACCTGACCGCCGGGCACCGGCACCGGCGGGTGGGCGAGCCACGCCCAGGCCGACGCCGAACGGCGCGCGGCGGCCGGGACCGGGGGCAGCGGCGCGGGGTCGGCCAGCCTCGCCAGGCCGGTGCGCAGGAGATCCACCACCTGGACCGGGTCGGTCGCCGCGTGCAGTGCGGCGACCTGCTGTTCGTCCAGCACCAGCCGGGTCACGAGCGAGATCAGCTCGACGGGCTCGTCCTCGCGGCAGGCGAGCGCCGCGCACACCGTGACCCGGTCGCCCCGCCAGTCGACCCCGGCCGGGAACCTCACCACGGCCACCGCCGTCCTGAGCACGTGCTGCCGCGCCGGGCCGACGCCGTGCGGAAGAGCGACTCCCCGCCCGACGACGGTGGACACCGCGCGTTCCCTGGCGAGCATCGCCGTGACGTAGGGCGCCTCCACCGCGCCGATCCGCGTCAGCACCTGCCCGCACCGGGCGACGGCGTCGTCCGCGTCGGCCGCTGTCGCGTCGAGGAGGACGGCGTCGGGCCGCAGCACGTCCACGGACATCGCCACAGGGCTCGCACTCTCCCGGCCCACCCGGAGCTCCGGACGGTGACCGCGTCCGCTCTTCCCGCGGGCGCGCGGCCGTGCCGCGGCGGAACCACGGCAACGCACGCCGGCACGAGAAAAGGAATACCGCCGAGTTCTTGACGTTCAATTTCGAATTTGAATTGACCGCATCCGGCGAAATGAATTACTTGACGGAGGCTAGCACGGTCGTCAAGATTTCGGCAACCAACCAAACGAGACGCGAAACATTGTTAACCTACCTTTCCGGCGCGGATTCGCCGCCACCTGTGCACTCGTTCGGCGAACACTCGCGACACGGTCATTTTCACCGTTCGAAGTGCCCGATCGGGCAGCGAAGCGGCTTCCGCCGGCAAGCGCGCGCTTAGTTCTGAGAATTTTTCATATCCGCACTTCGCACCTGGCCAGGAGATCTCAATTGGATCTTTTCGGGGATGCCACGGCGTCACCTGGCGTTCACCGGGTGGCGCTGCCGTTTTCACATCAGCCCGGCGGCCCGTCCTGACCAGCGGGCGAATGACCTGTTGCCCGAAATCGAAGCCGTGCCGGACTAGTGCTTGAGCGCTGCCTTCCTGCACGAGTTCGCGCGGTACTCCAGGAACGTGCCCCTCGGGTCCTCGAAACGGCTCCACGGTGCGCCGTCCGCCCGGTTGCCCAGAGCACGGAACTGCTCGATCGCCTCGGCGAAGCGGTTGTGGTCGTACAGCGCGAGGACCAGGTGGCCGCGGTCCTCGTTCGAGAGCTCGTCCTCCGCGAGGAGCCGCTCCATCGCACCGGTCACGAGGTCCGTGCGCCAGATGAGCGGATCGTCGTCCTCCAGCAGGAACGCCGCCCGCAGGACCAGCCCGGGGCCCGCGTTCGCCGCGAAGTCGAGCATCACGGCGGCCGACTGCCCCGCCCAGTACTCCAGGGCTGCCTCGTGGGCGGCCCGGTGCCGCGGGGCGCGGCCGAGGAGCTCGTGCCAGATCTCGGCGAAGCGCGCCTGGTCGAACGAGAGACCGCCGGCGACCTGGACCAGCGTCCACCACGGCGTCGGGTCCTGCGGGGCGAGCTCGGCCGCGTGCTGCGCCGCCCGTTCGGCCCGGTGCAGCACGCGGTGGAACCCGGCCAGGTGGTCCTGCTCGTCGCTGTCGCCGAGGATCTCCTTCGCCACCAGCACCCACGCGGCCGCGTCGAGCACGGCCAGGTCCCGGTCCGGCTGCTCGTCGCGCCAGCGGGTCAGCCACTCGTCCGTGCGCGCGCCTTCGCGGGCCAGCGCCAGGGTCACGCGGGCGCGGTGGTCCCAGTCGCCCCAGGTGGGCTTCATCGCGGCCGCGGCCGGCTGCCACTGCCCGCGGGAGGCGGCCGTGACGGCGTGCGCCAGCTGCGGGTCCTCCTCGGGGAAGAAGTCGCGGACGTACGCGTCCGCGACCAGGCCCCAGCGTTCCGGATCGGCGTGTCTCGTCGGGTCGAGCACCACTGCGTCGTCTCTCCTAGCGGGTCGGGGCCTGGTCGACGCGGAGTCCGGCGAGCGCCGCGCGCAGACCTTCCGTCGAGCCCCTGTCGTCGGTGGCCTGCTCGATCTCGGCGGCCAGGTCGGGGCCGTGGAACGTCGTCAGGCCGAGCCAGTCGGACTCCCAGCGCGCCCGGCCCTGGTCGGCGAGGGTGAGCTCGACGAGCGCGGTCAGCTCCCCGATCAGCAGGCCGCGGGCGAACTCGCGCCGCACTCTCGGCGCGGACGTCCCGCTGCCGGGCCGGACGTCCGTGCGGAGCAACGAGGACAGCCTGCCCTCGTCGAGCAGGTCGAGCACGGCGCCGAGCGAGCCGCCGCCGACCCGCACCAGCCGCCGCGACCGGTCCACCCGCGTGGCGCGGGCCGCCGTGTGCGACAACGTCGCCCAGTCGACGCGCTGCTTCACGCCGACCTCCTCGACCAGGCGGCTGACCAGGGTCCTGTCCATCACCGCGCCGTTGTGCGCGAGCAGTGCGCCGGCCGGCCGGTCGGGGCCCCTGGTCGGCACGGCCATCGCGGTGGCGGCGGCGATCCGCTCCCGCAGCGGCGGGTGCGAGTCGTAGTGGCTGAGCACGCGCTCGGGCGGGTTCCGCCTGATCTCGTCGAGGTGGGCGCGCAGCTCCGGCGAGCCGCGCAGCCCGGCGAACGCGTCGAAGATCGTCGTCGGCAGGAACCCCGCGTCCCAGGCCGGGCGGAAGTGCCTGTCGTGGAACAACGTCCAGGCGGCCTTGACCACCTCGATCTCCCGCAGGGCGCTCACCGCGGCCTCGGTCCCGGCGATCCGGGTGGCCGTCGCGTCGGCGGCGAGCTCCTGCCGGCGCGCCAGGGACGCGCTGACCGCGAAGTAGAACTTCGCGTAGAACGTGAACATCGCGGTGGCCGCCGCGTGGTACCAGGACCGGTTGTCCAGCTTGGTGAGCATGCGGTCCAAGGTGACCCGTCCGGTCACCACCACACCCGCCAGCCTCGTGTCGCGGTTGCTGTAGTGCCCGAGCTCGTGCGCGAGGACGGCGCTCAGCTGCCGCTCGGTCATGCACGCGAGCAGCGGTGCCCCCACGTACATCCGGCGGGTGGTCGCGACGAGGCCGAGCAGCCTGGTGCGCTGCGAGACCCCGGCGTTCGCCTCCGGCACGATGAAGACGCGGTCCGGCGGCGGCGTGCCGACCTCGGCGGCGAGCCTGCGAACCAGCGCCCACAGCTCGGGCTCGTCCTCCTCGCCGACCCGCTCGCCGTGCTCCTCGTCGTCCGCGCTGCCCGCGATGGTGAACAGACCGCTCAGCACCGTGAACGCCAGCGCCCCGCCGATGACGACGGTCCAGGCGAAGCCGATCAGCCTGCCGTTGACCAGCAACAGCACGGCGACGAGCACGATTCCGGCGACCACCGCCAGCCCGAGGACGTAGACCCCCACGAGCAGCACGACCGCGACGACAGCACGCATCACTTCCCCCAAGACGCCGCACCCCTACGGCGAGAGGGGAAGTGTGCCCGATGAAGGGCACCAACGGATAGCCCGTGCGCGGCATCGCGGCGCGCCGCGTGGCGGTTCATACTGGACGCGTCCGGACTGGCTCGTCGAGGCTGGTGGATCACATGCGGATTCCGGGACGTCGCCCGCGACCAGACGCGGTGGTGCCCAGTGCGAAGGAGTCCGCCGCCGCGCGTCTGCTCGCACTGCGGTCACTGCTGGAGGTGGCCACCCGTGCCGTCGCGCTCCAGCCCGCCGCCGAGCAGATCATCGGCGCCTGCGCGCAGCCCGGCGAGGTCCCGGCGCGGGTGGCCCGCCAGGGCGGCCGGGTCGCGTCCGACTACTGCCGGCTGCACGGGTGGGCGCTGGACCTCATCGGCGACGCCGACCGCGCGTCGCTGGAGTTCCGGGTGGCCCAGTTGCTGCACTACCACTCCGACATGATCGACACGTGCCTCAAGCTCGCCTTCCCGCGGTTCCGCAGCCCCAGGCTCGAACAGCGGCGGCTGGCGTTGCGCGGACTCGGCGAACCCGCACGCACCCTGCGCGACGCACAGGCCGCCCTCGCCCTGTGGATCCACGACCTCGAACAGACCGGCGGCGGCGCGCCACCGCCCTGAGACCGAGTGGCGCGGGGACGGGTCAGCGCGTGCCGACCGCCTCGTCGAGGAAGCCGCCGGACTGGTGGCGCCACAGCTTCGCGTACGTCCCGTCGACGTCGAGCAGCTCCGCGTGGGTGCCCTGTTCGACGATCCTGCCCCGGTCGAGCACGATCAGCCGGTCCATCCGCACGACCGTGCTCAGCCGGTGCGCCACGACGATCGCGGTGCGGCCCACCATGAGCCGCCACAACGCCTCCTGGACCAGCACCTCGCTCTCGGAGTCCAGCGCGCTGGTCGCCTCGTCGAGCAGCAGGATCGGCGCGTCGCGCAGGACGGCGCGGGCCAGCGCGACCCGTTGCCGTTGTCCCCCGGACAGTTTGACGCCGCGTTCGCCGACCATCGTGTCGAACCCGTCGGGCAGCGCGTCGGCGAACTCCGTCACGTGGGCGGCGTGCGCGGCGCGGCGGATCTCGGCGTCGGTCGCGCCCGGCCGTGCGAACGCGATGTTCTCGCGCAGCGTGCGGTGGAACATCGCCGGGTCCTGGGGCACGTACCCGATGAGCCCGCGCAGGTCGGTCTGGCTCAGCCGGGCGATGTCCTGGCCGCCGATGAGCACGCGGCCCCGGTCGACGTCCATCAGCCGCAGCAGCAACCGGGTGAGGGTGGTCTTGCCGCCGCCGGAGCGGCCGACGAGCCCCATCCGGGTCCCCGCGGGGATGTCCAGGTCGAGCCCGTCGAACAGCGGGTCTCCCCCGCCGTGCGCGAACACGACGTTCTCGAACCGGATCCGGGAGTCCTTGACGCGCAACGGTTCCGGGTGCACGGGGTCGAGCACGGTCGGCGGGTCGAGCAGCAGCTCGGTGAACTGGGCCGCCTCGGTGAGAGCGCTTTCGGCCTGCCGGTAGATGTGGTTGAACTCGAACATGATCCGCGTCGCGTTCCCGAAGTAGGCGAACGTCACCACGATCGCCTCCACGCCGAGCCCGTCGGCGACCGCGATCGCGACCACGAGGCCGAGCACGTTGGTGAGCACGGACAGCGGCGCGATCACGGTGTCGATGCGCAGGTTGTTGTAGTCCCACGACCGCAGGGCCAGCTTTCGCTGCTTGGCGGCACGGGTCCGGTGCTCCGCGCCCTCGCGCCGTTCGGCGGCGAACGCCCGCACCGTCTCCATGTTCGTGAGCGTGTCCGAGACGTGGCCGGACACCTCGGCGATGGCGGCCTCGCGCTGGTCGACGAGCCGTTGCCGGTGGCGGATGAGCGGCGCGACCACGCCTGCCGTGACCAGGATCAGGCCGACCAGCACGGCGACGAGCACCGGGTGGTAGCTCCACAGCACGACGGAGGCGAAGCCGAGCGGGATGAGGTTCGCGAAGACCTTGAACGCCAGGGTGTCCACGAAGTCCTCGAAGCGGAACGCGAAGCTCAGCACCCGCTTGGTGAGCGACCCGGCGAAGTTGTCGTGGAAGAACGCCGCGTCCTTGCCCAGCAGCTCGTCCATCGCCACGGCGGACAGGCTCTCGATCCCGTGGCCGTCCACGCGGTTGAGGCAGTGGATTCCGATGCGCCACAACAGTTCCGACAACAGCATGAAACCGCCGAAGGCCACCACGTACGGCAGGACGGTGCCGAGGCCGGTGTCGCGAGCCTCCGCCAGCTCTCCGACGAGGCCGCCCACCGCCAGTGGCGCGAGGTAGAGCTGGCACGTCACGCCCAGCGCGGGCAGCACGAGTGCTCCCGCGGAACTGAGTCCGTGGCGGCGCAGCTCTTTTCCGTACAGGCGCAGGGCGAGCGGCACGGCGTTCTCGCGGACAGGCCTTTCCGGCTTGGGCACGACCCTCCGCTCCCTCCCGGTGACTCGGCTTCTTCATGCTCCCGCAGAAGAGCCGGCGGCAGCGATCGAATATCGCCGGGCAGCCCGGTTCCGGGAACGCGACGGGCGCCGTCGCCGTCCGAGGGAGGAACGCCCGGGGAGCGGAGGAGCCATCAGCGGGGTGAGCGTGCGGGTGCTGGGCCCTCTGCAGGTCTGGCGGGACGGCGGAGCGGAGAGTCTCGGCGGTGTGAAACAGCGGGCCCTGCTCGCGCACCTCGCGCTGCACGCGAACACGGACGTCTCGCTGGACCAGCTGGTCGAGGCACTGTGGCCGGTGACCCGGCCGCGGTCGGTGGTGCAGAACGTCCGGACCTACGTCTGGCGGCTGCGGCAGCTGTTCGCCGAGCAGCTGCGCACCCGCGGCACCGGCTACGTGCTCGAGCTCGGGGCCGACGAGCTCGACGTGCTGATGTTCGACGAGCTCGTCGCGGAAGCCCGCCGGCGCCCCGGCGCGGCGCTGGGGTTGTTGCGGCGGGCGGAGTCCCTCTGGCGCGGGCGCCCGCTCGAGGACCTGCCGGACCACGACGCGTGGACGCCCGCCCTCGCCCGGCTCGACGAGGCCCGGCTCGGCGCGACCGAGCTCCGGCTCGGGTTGCAGGTGGCCTCGGGTGAGCACGCCGAGGCGATCCCGGAGCTGCGGGCGTTGCTGGCGGAGCACCCCTACCGGGAGAGCGTGAGCGCGCAGCTCGTGCTCGCCCTGCACCAGGACAACCGGCGTGCCGAGGCGTTGCAGGTCTACTCGGACATGCGCGTGCGGCTCGCCGACGAGCTGGGCCTGGAGCCCGGATCCGCGCTGCGCGAGGCCCAGCTCGTGGTGCTGCGCGACGAACCGGCATCGGCTCCCCTCCGTCAGCTGCCGCCGGCGGTGTCCGACTTCTGCGGCCGTGAGCAAGAGATCGCGGTGCTGACGGCGGCACTGCGGCAGGGCCCCGCACCGGCGGTCGTGACCGGGCCTCCCGGCGTCGGCAAGTCGACGCTCGCGATCCGGGTGGCGCACCTGGTCGCCGGCCACTTCCCGGACGGACAGCTCCACGTCGACCTCGGCGGCACCTCCGACCACCCGCGCGAACCGGGTGAGGTGCTCACGGAACTGTTGCACGCCTTGGGGATCACGGGCGCCGGACTGCCCGCGCAGGTCACCGCGCGAGCCGCGCTGTTCCGCTCCAAGCTCGCCGGTCGCCGGGTGCTGGTGGTGCTCGACGACGCCGCCTCGGTGCGCCGGCTCGAGCCCCTGCTCCCGGCCGACGCGGGCTGCGCGGTCCTGGTGACCAGCCGGCGCAGGCTGACCGAGCTGCCCGGCGCGCTGCAGGTGGAGCTGTCTCCGTTCTCCCCGCAGGAGGCGGCGGACCTGCTCGCCGCCATCGCGGGCGAGGACCGGGTGAGCGCCCAGCCCGGCGAGGCGGCGGCGATCGCGGCGGCGTGCGGGCACCTGCCGCTGGCGATCCGGGTGGCGGGCGCGCGGCTGGCCGGGCGCGGCGGGTGGTCGATGCAGGTGCTGCGCGAGCGGCTGGTCGACGAGTCGACGCGGTTGCGCGAGCTCACCTCGGGTGATTTGGCCGTGCGGGCGAGCTTCGACCTGAGCGTCCGGCAGCTGTCCCCGCGGGAGTTCCAGGCGTTCGCGCGGCTGGCGTTGCTGGGCCCGCACGACTTCCCGAGCTGGGTGGTCGAGACGCTGCTCGGCGAACCGGGCACCGAGCACCTGGTGGACGGGCTGGTCGACGCCCACCTGCTGGAGACCTCCGGCGCGGACGGCATCGGCCAGCCGCGCTACCGGCTGCACGACCTGTTGCGGTGCCACGCCCTCGACCACCCGCTGCCGGACGGCCGGGCCGCGCTCGAACGGACGTTGCGCGCGTGGCTGTGGCTCGCGCTCACAGCCGCACGACGGTTGCCCGTCACGTTCGGCACCACCATCGCCGACGTCACCCCGGTCGCGGCACCGGACCACCTGCTCGCCGAGCCCGTCGCGTGGTTCGAGGCGGAACGGCGCACGCTGTGCGGCGCGGTCGACCTCGCGGCGGACGCGGGACTCGACGACGTGGCGTGGCAGCTCGCGGCGGCCTGCGTGCCGTTCTTCGACCTGCACAGCCACTACGAGGACTGGGCGCGCACCCACGCGCGGGCGTTGCGGGGTGTTCGCGCGGCCGGCAACACGGCGGGCGAGGCGGCGTTGCTGCGCGGGATCTCCCAGGTGCACATCTACCGCAGCGAGTTCGCGGAGGCCGAGCAGGGACTGCTTGCGGCACAAGAGCTGTACCGCTCGCTGCGCGACGACCGCGGCCAGGGCATCTCTCTGGCGGGCATCGGCGTGGTGTACCGGCTGCGGGCGGAGTACGAGCGCTCGATGGAGTTCTACGCCGAAGGCCTGCGGTTGCTGGAGCGCGCGGGCGATCAGCATTCCGTCGCTCACGTGCGGGCGTCGATCGGCGCGGTGCACGGCTCCCTCGGCAGACCGGAGGAGGCGCGGACGTGGCTCACGAACGCCCGGCAGCTCGCCGCCGACCTCGGTGACGCCCACCGCGAGGCCCTCGTGCTGGTGCGGCTTTCCGCGCTCTACCGCAGCACCGGCGAACACGAGCAGGAGCTGGTCAGCGCGCGCCGGGCCGTGGCGATCCTGATGGACCTCACCGACGAGCGGTGCACGGCGTTCGCCCAGGTCGAGCTGGGCGAGGCGTTGATCTCGAACGGCCTGCCTCGGGAGGCGCACGACCTCCTGCGGCAGGCACTCGACACCTACCGCCGCACCGGGAACCGGGAAGGCGAACCCGCCGCGCGGCGCGCACTCGCCCGCGCGGCGGAGTCACGGGATCAGTTGCTGTTGCCGGGCTTCCAGCCGAGGTAGTTGCTGAAGTAGCCGGTCGAGCCGGCGTGGCCGATCTTGCCGCCGATGCTGGTCGACCAGAAACCGCCGTTGCCGTCCGCGACGCCCACGTGGCCGTACTGGCTGATGTTCCAGAAGACGAACGCGCCCTTGGGCGGCGTGCCCGTGGTGTGGCGGGCGCCGTCCGAGGACCGCCAGTGCTCGATCGCCGACGCGTGGTGCGTCGTGCGGTCCCACGCCAGGCGGACGGCACGCTCGCAGTAGCCCTCGTACGCCGTGCTGCCGCGGCGGTCGGACATCCACTTGACGGCGCCGGCCGCCGTCTGCTGGATGGTGATGTCGCCGTCGGCGGCGGGCGCGGTGGCCGTGTCGTCGAGCCACGGCTGCGCGACCTCGACGTTCGGGCTGAACGCTTCCCCGCTCGCCGCACCGGCCGGAGCGGCGGTGCCGATCAGCGCCGCGCCGAGCAGGCCGAGGGCAGCGACCGTGACTTTGGTGAACCGCATGAGATCCCCTTTTCGCATGTCTGCACTGCTCGCACAGCGTCCGGGGGTGGCATATACGGCCGATACACCGCCGATACACGGCGAACTAGGCTGCCGTCGTGGCACGGGGACGAGCGGGGCGGTCGAAGACGCAGCGGCGGCGCAACAACGCGCGACGCGTGCCCGCGGGCGAGGCCAGGAAGGCGCGGGAGGCCGCGAAGCTCGACGCCGCCACCCGAGCCACCCGCGACCAGGCAGACCGCACCTGGTGGGGGCGGCAGACGCAGGGCACCCAGGCGTGGCTCGTGTTCGCCGCCGTCGTCGCGGTCGTCGGCGGGCACTTCCTGGTGTGGGAGCTGCTGCTGCCGGCGCTCGGCGACCTGGTCGGCCCCGTTCCCGTCGTCTCGACGGTCGTGGGCTGGCTCTTCTGCGGCGGCGCCCTCGCGGCGACCGGGATCACGCTGGCGACCTGGCGCACGTCCCCGGCCGGCACGAAGTCTCGCTGGACGATCGTGTCGGTGGTCTGGGGCGTCGTGGCGCTGATGGTCGGCGTGCCGAGCGATCTCGCGTTCGAGGAGCCGCTGCCGCTCGACTACTGGGCGGGCCTGTACGCGGGTGTCCGGGGTCTGCTGGCTCTTCCCGTGCTGGCGCTTCTGGTGGCCCTGGTCCTGGCGGGGGTCGCGTGGGTGAGGAAGCGCAAGGCCACGTGCTCCCGCACCACGGTGGGGTGGTTGTTCGTGGGGTACTCCGTTTTCCTGCTGTTCTGGGGCGCGACCTTCCTGCGCATGGGGTGACACCGGCAGCGCCGGCGGTACCGCGATGTCGAGCAGTGCGTTCTAGGGTGGACGGATGAAGGTTCTGTCCATCCAGTCGGTCGTCGCCCACGGCCACGTCGGCAACTCCGCCGCCGTGTTCCCGCTGCAGCGCCTCGGGGTCGAGGTCGTCCCGATCCCCACCGTGAACTTCTCCAACCACACCGGGTACGGCGCGTGGCGTGGTCCGCTCCTGCCGCCGGCGGACGTGGCCGAGATCCTGCTCGGGGTGGAGGAACGCGGGGTGTTCCCGCAGGTCGACGCCGTGCTGTCGGGGTACCAGGGCGGTACCGGGATCGCCGATGTGATCATCGACGCGGTGCGCAGGGTGAAGGCGGCGAACCCGGCCGCGCTCTACGCGTGCGACCCGGTGATGGGCAACGCCAAGTCCGGCTGCTTCGTCGCGCCCGAGATCCCCGTGCTGCTGCGCGACCGGGTCGTGCCGGTGGCCGACATCATCACCCCGAACCAGTTCGAGCTGGGCTTCCTCACCGGCACGGAGCCGGCGAGCGTCGAGGAGACGCTGGCGTCGGCCGACCTCGCCCGCGCGATGGGGCCGTCGACCGTGCTGGTCACGAGCGTCGAGCGGCCCGACCGGGAGGAGGGCACGATCGAGATGCTCGTCGTGGACACCGCCGGGGCGTGGCTCGTGAGCACGCCGCACCTGCCGTTCAAGGCGAACGGGTCCGGCGACGTCACGGCCGCGTTGTTCACCGCCCACTACGTCCAGACCAAGGACGCGGCGCTGGCACTGGAGCGCACCGCGTCGAGCGTCTTCGACCTGATCGACCTGACCTACCGCTCCGGTGAGCGCGAGCTGCGGCTCGTGCAGGCCCAGGAGTTCTACGCGACGCCGCGGATGCAGTTCAAGGCCGAGCAGGTGCGCTGAGCCCGGGTCGCGGGGTGATGTCGTGGCCGGGAGGATCACGACATCACCTTCGGATGCGGACTACTCGGCGCCGGGTGCGTTGATCGCCGACGCGAAGTCCGGGTACACGCCGAGCTGCACGAGCAGCACGCTGATGCCGGCGTAGCAGTTGAACGTCTTGATCTTGCCGTTCTCGACGTACCAGAAGTCCGCGGTGGGGAAGTCGACCTTGGCGCCGGTCGGCTGGAGCACGCCGGCGGGGGTCTCGAACGGGCCGGCGAAGGTGCCCCTGATCGACAGCTCGACGGTCACCAGGTCGCCCTGGACGTGGAACCGGTGCAGCTCCCGGTGGACGTCGGGCAGGAACCGCCCCATGGACAGGACGAGATCGCCGACGCGGTCGCCGACGTAGGTCTCCCCCGCGACGACGTTGTTCAGCACGCCGTCCTCGGTGAACAGCTTCCGGAACCCGTCGGCGTCCAGGGCATCGCCCTCGGCCGCGCGGTACGCCGCTCTGACCACTTCTTCCGCACTCGTGCTCATCTGAGCCACCTCATTAATTCAATCACTTGATTAATTTTGAGGGCAGCAGCCGACCCGATGCCGTTCCACCTGATCAGACCGCGTTGCCGCGCAACGCTCCCGACACCACCGCGACGACGAGGCGTTCGATCTCCGCCGGTGACCTGGTGGCGAGGTCCGCGCCGACCGGCGCCACGGCGAGCCAGTTCAGCAGGCCCGCCGCACAGCGGAGGCGGAAGACCAGCTCCTCCTGATCCACCCCGGGCACCCGTGCCGCCAGCACCCGCAGGGCGTGCCGGCGCGTCCCCCCAAACTTGCCCGCGAGGCGGTCCCACCCCGGCGGCGGCTCGATCCCGGCGCGCGCCACGGTCCGGATGACCATCAGGTCGTGTCCGCCCGCGGCCAGCGCGCGCATCATCGGCTCCGCGAACGCCGCGGCCAGCTGGTCCACCGTGGCGTCCGAGCCGAGGCGTTCGAGCGCCTGGGACTGCGCGTCCAGGTACTGCTCCAGCGCCTGCTCGATCGCGGCGTCGCACAGCGCGCCGAGCGACCCGAAGTGGTAGCTGACCGCGGCGACGTTCGCCCCGGCGCTCTCGGTGACCTCCCTGAGCGTGACCGCCGCCTTGTCCCGTTGCGCCAGCAACCCCGTCACAGCCGCCAGCAGGCTGTTCCTCGTCCGATGACCGGCCTCGCGGCGTTGGTCTGCTTGCTCTGCCACGAGTCCAGAGAACCAGCGTCCGGCCGACTAGTCAATCAAACGATTGAATTTGCTTTTCGGGACGGCCGCGCGAGGTCAGCGGTGGTCGTCGCGGTGGTCGTCGCGGTCGTCGCCGCCCCTGCCCCTCCCCCGGCCGCCGTGGTCGTCACCGCCGCGGTCCCGGCGGCCGCCGTGGTCGTCGTACTGGTCGTGCGTGGGGCCGTCGTCGCCGCGGCTGCGGTACGTGCTGCTCGACGTCGTCGGGGACGTGGTCGTGGTGCTCGGCCAGGTCGTCCGGTCCTCCGTGGTGGAGGTGGTGGTGGTCGTGCTGGAGGTGGTGGTCGTGCTGGGCGAGGACACCGAGATGGGCACGTTGCTCACACCGTCGTCGTTGCCCTGCGCCATCGCCGACAACGTGACGCCGCCCGCCAGTGCGACTCCGGCCGCCGCGATCGCGATAACCCTGCGCATGCTGTTCTCCTTCTCGTTCGCTGCCAACGGGAAGAGCTTCGCCGAGCGTCGGATAGCGGCGCGCTGCACCAGGTTTAACGAACTCCTAAGAGGGCCGGCCGAGGTCGAGCACGATCCGCGCGCCGGTCGGTTCGACCCGCGTCACGTGGAACGCGCCGCCCGAGGACCGTGCGGTCTGCCGGGCGATGTCGAGCCCGAGCCCGGTCGAGCCCGCGCCGCTCGTGCCCCGCTCCAGGGCGGCGTCGTCGGCGAAGCCGGGGCCCTCGTCCTGCACGACGAGTCGTGCGCCGCCGGGTGCCGGGGTGAGCGAGATCAGGTAGGGCGTGCCCTCGGGTGTGTGCGCGAAGACGTTGCCCAGCAACGCGTCCAGGCACGCGCCCAGCTCCGCCTCGCCGACCGCGACGACGAGTGGCCCCGCGGCGACGTCCACGCGAGCGACGCGGTCCTGGTCCTGGGCGAGCACGGCCCAGAACTCGGCCCGCCGCGCGACGACCTCGGCCGCGTCGCAGGAGCCCGGCGTGGAGTCGCGGTGGCGGGCCTGGTCGATGAGCGCGGTGACCTGGCGCTCGAGGTTCTCGGCGTGCGCGGTGATCCGCTCGGCCTCGTCGGGGTCGGTGAGCGACTCGGCGTCCAGCCGCAGCACGGTCAGCGGCGTGCGGAGCCGGTGCGAGATGTCGGCGACGGCTTCCCGCTCCTGCCGCACGAGCTCCCGGATGCGGCCGGCGAGCCCGTTCAGCGCGGCGGCGACGGACCGGACCTCGGCCGGGCCGCCGGGCCGGGCGCGCGCGTCGAGGTCGCCGGCCGCCAGCCGGGTGGACACCGCGGCCAGCTCGTCCACCGGTCTGATGATCGAGCGGGCCAGGCGGTCCGCGACCAGCACGCCGAGCACGAGCAGGACCGCGCCGAGCGCCGCGAGCACCAGCCAGGCGGAGGTCAGTCCCCGGCTCAGTTCCTCGGCGTCGACGTACGCGCGCACGACGGCTGTGCCCGCGGGGAGGCCTTGCACGGCGAGCAGGATCTCCCGGCCACCACCGTCCTCGACGACGAGACTCCCCCGCTCGGCGGCGAGCCGGACACCGGGCGTGCGGCCGGACGCGGCCCCGACGACGGTGCCGTCCGGCAGGAACACCGAGACCGGCTGGCGGGCGGAGGTGTTCAGCTGGTCCACGGCGGCCTGGAGCGAGCGGGCGTCGGCGGTGGCGACGAGCGAGGTCAGCGACTGGGCCCGCGCGGTCGCCGCCGTGACGGCGCGATCGGCGGCGACGGAGCTCAGCAGGATCGCCAGCGGGACGAGGAACGCGATGACGACGAGCGTCGTGACGGCCGCGACGAGCACCGTCAGCCGCCGCCTCACGGCTGGTCACCGGGTTCGGCGAGCCGGACGCCGACACGGCGGACGGTGTGCAGGTAGCGCGGTTCCTGCGCGGTCTCGCCGAGCTTGCGCCGCAACCAGGACAGGTGCACGTCGACGGTCTTGTCCGCGCCCGCGTAGGGCTGCTTCCACACCTCGGTGAGCAGCTCGCGCTTGGTCACGACGGCACCGGCCCGCACGGCGAGGTAGTGCAGGAGGTCGAACTCGCGCGGCGTCAGGTCGAGCGGCGCGCCGTCGAGCGAGGCCGACCTGGCGCGGGCGTCAACGACGAGAGAGCCGACGGTGACGGCGGGCTCTGGCTGGTCGGACGCGGTGCGCCGGAGCACGGCCCGGATGCGCGCGTCGAGCTGCGCGCCCCCGAACGGCTTGACCACGTAGTCGTCGGCCCCGGCGTCGAGCAGCCGCACGATCTCCGCCTCGTCGGCGCGGGCGGTGACGACGATGATCGGCACGGCGCTGACGGCGCGGATCATCCGCAGCACCTCGCGTCCGTCGAGGTCGGGCAGCCCGAGGTCGAGCAGCACCACGTCGGGGCGCGCGGTGACGGCGGCCTGCAAACCGGACATCGCGGTGGCGGCGGACGACACGACGTGCCCGTGCTCGGTGAGCGCCCTGATCACCGCCGTCCGGATGGTCGCGTCGTCCTCGACGATCAACACCGTGGCCATGGTGCGCCACGCTATAAGCAGGCGGGTGCGCACGCGCGCGGCGAGCCGCCTCCTAGCCTCCGCTTAGCCGCGCCTTAACCATCGCGGATGCCACACTGGCGCCGTGGGACGACGGGGAGCGCTGATGACCGGAGCGTGGCTGCTCGCCGCGCTGGTGGCGGCGGGCGCGGGCACCGTGGCGCTCGACCTCGTGGGCGAGGGCCTGCTGGGCACGCAGACACAGGCGCTGACCCAGGACGAGGTGGCGAAGGCGCTGGCAGCGGTGGGACAACCGGCGACGAGCACCCGGCCCTCGACCACCCAGCCGACGTCCACCCAGCCCTCGACCCCCCAGTCCCCACCGTCATCCGCGGTGAGGGGTGCGCCGAGGGGCCTGACCGTGCCGGGTGGGAGCATCGTCGCGGAGTGCACGAACGGCCTGGTGACGCTGACGACGTGGACCCCGGACCCCGGCTACCGCTCGCACGACGTGAACCAGGGACCGGCGGCGCAGGCGTTCGTGAAGTTCAAGGCGGACAGGGCCAAGCTCGAGAGCAGGGTGACGATCACCTGCCTCGGCGGCGAACCCCAGGCACAGGTGGACGACCACCACTAGGCACCTCCGGGGGCGCGTCGACGCCGGAGACGGTCACGGGCGGTGCGCCTTCCATGCCGCGTACTCGGCCGGCACGCACACAGAGCACGGCCGACAGCCGGCGGCGACCGCGGTCTCCTCGTCGGCGAAGAACACGCGGTTGCGCACGTACCCGCCCCGAGCGATGGGGCCGATGACGGTGTACCGGCTCACGCGGCGCGCTCCAGTTCCAGCAGGGTCGTCTTGGCCTGCAGGCCTCCGACGTAGCCGCCCAGGGAGCCGTCGGTGCGCAGCACGCGGTGGCACGGCACCACGACGGGCAACGGGTTCGTCGCGCACGCCGTGCCCACCGCCCGCACGGCCTTGGGGTTGCCGACGATGGTGGCGACGTCCTTGTAGGTCTCGGTCCGCCCGTAGGCGATCTCGGGCAGATGCAGCTGCACGAGCCGGCGGAACCCGCTGGACAGCGAAAGATCCAACGGCAGGTCGAACCCCGTACGCCTGCCCTCGAAATACTCGTCAAGCTCACGCCGGGCGAGATCAAGGCGCCGGGGCGCGCGCAGGATCCGCGGGCTGATCTTCACCGAGAGGGTCTGCAGGACCTTGTCGTGGTCCTCGACGTCGTAGGCGACGCGGACCAGGCCACGTTCGGTCGCCGCCAGCAGCAGCGAGCCGACCGGCGTGTCCACGACCGTGTAGGCGACGTCGAGCAGCCCTTCGCCCGCGGCCGCCTCCTGCAGCCTGCGGTGCAACCGGTCCAGCACGTCCGGCTCGGCTGGGCGTGCGAGCAGCGCCGCGATGTCGGGCTCCTGTCCCGGCGCACCCCCGCCGGTCATCATCGGGCCGGTGGTGATGGTGTCGTTCATCGGGTTTCTCCTCTCGAGAGTGCGCCCTGATAGGTGGTTCGCAGTCTGCTGATCCCGTCGGAGGCGGCTCTGCGCACCGCCTCCGGCGTCGCTCCGACGATCACGGCGATCTCGGCGTAGGGCAGACCGACGACGTGGTGGTAGGCCACGGCCTGGCGTTGTTTGTCGGGCAAGGACCGCACCGCCTCCCACAGCCCGGCATCGGCCACCTCCGGACCGTCCACGAAGGACACCCGATCGGCCGCATCCTCCACCGGCACCGCCCGCCGACGCCGCGCCCTGATCATGTCGACCGCCTTGCGATGCGCGATCGTCACCAGCCACGCCTCCACGTTCGCGTCCTCCGGCAGACCCGGATAGGCACGCATGGCCGCCAAGAACGTCTCCGACCACGCGTCCTCGGCGTCATGCACCCCCACCACCGCCCGGCACACCCGCAACACCGTGCCCGAGTGCGCCGCCACGACGGCTTCGAATGGCTTCTTCATGTTCATCAGCAGGCAGACGTCCCGGTCATCCCGATCGTGAGGTGCGGTGTCAGAAGAGCCTGGCGGCTTTGACCTCTGCCGGCTCCTCCAGCTCGAGCAGGTACTTCTTGCGGGGGATGCCGCCCGCGTACCCGGTCAGGCCGCCGTCCGCGCCCACCACGCGATGACACGGCACGATCACGCACAACGGGTTGCGCCCGACCGCCTGGCCGACCCTCTGCGCGAGTGCCTTGTCGCCCAACTGCACGGCGATCGCCCCGTACGTGGTGGTCTCTCCGCGCGGGATCTCGCGGAGCAGGCTCCAGACCTGCTCCTGGAACGGGTCGCCGGCGGTGGCGACCGGCAGGTCGAACCCGGTGCGGTCGCCGGCGAGGTACTCCCCCACCTGCGTGGCCGCCCGCAGGAGGAGCTCGTCGTCCGCGATCGGGACCGGGACGCCGAAGGTGTCCTGCGCCGGGCGGTGCCAGTGGTGCGGGAAGTACAGGCCGACGACCGCCTCGCCGGTGGCCACGATCGTGACGTCACCGAGCACCGTGCCGACGACGGCGTGCCGTGTGTACATCGTTGCGCCTCCTTGCCGTTCGGTTTTCGTGGTCTCGGCCGGTAGACGACGCCGGTCGCGCGATCGTGAGGTCCTGGGCCCCCAACGTGGCGGCGATCACATCATCAGCCAATTCTCCCGGCGGCCTCACATCCGGCGGGAGGCGGGCGTCTACAGCGCGACACCACCAATCGCGATCGGGCGTGGGCATCACCCTGCCCGGATGAAGGGACGATGATGGGGCTCGACCTGTTCGTGCTCGCGGGAACGCTGTCGACCGGGATGTTCGTCGCCGCCGCACTCCCCATGCTCGTGAAGGCCGTCCGGACCAGGGAGATGGCGTCCTACAGCGTCGGCAACCTCGGGATGAGCAACTTCGGGAACGCCCTCTACTCGTTGTACGTCTTCAGCACGCCACCCGGTCCCGCGTGGGCGCTGCACGCGTTCAACACCGTGGTCGGGATCTTGATGCTGGCGGGCTGGCTCCGCTACGGCCGGCGTTCGCGTTCACCCCGGGCCACCGAACGGTTGGCGCGTCAGTATTGATGACCTTCATAGGATCTTCACGGCCCGTCGCTACTTTCGTCTTCCTCCTGCCAGGACGGCGGGAGGAAACGGGGGGTTCGATCATGGGGATGACGATCCGCTTGGCGGTGCTGGCCGGTGTGGCCGTGGCCGCGGCGGGGTGCGGTACGGCGGAGCCGAAGGTCGCGACCGCGGTCGACCAGGGCGACACGGCGTCCGTCAAGGCGACCTCGACGGCGTCGGGGGACGACGTCGCGGCGTACCTCGACGGCATGCGGGCGTGGGTGAAGTGCTTGCGGGACAAGGGTGTCGACGCCTCCGACCCGGACTCGACCGGCGTCGTGACGTTCCCCGGCGACCCGGTCGCGCAGAAGTCCGACCCGAAGTTCCAGGACGCGCAGCAGCAGTGCTCGAAGCTGCAGCCGGCGGTGCCCGAGAGCGTGCTGGACAAGCGCAAGCCGAAGCTGACGCCCGACCAGGTCAAGACCCAGCAGCGGTACGCCGAGTGCATGCAGGCCGGCGGCGCGCCGGACTTCCCCGACCCCGGCCCCGACGGGTACTCGCCGCGGGACCACCGCTGGGACCAGTCGTCGCCGGGCGCTCAGCAGGCCACCAGGGCCTGCGCGTCGATCATCGGCGACCCGGAGACGCCTGCCACCACCCGTGGGTGAGCGGGACGTGCGCGGCATCGCGAGCCGCCGCACCCTGCTGGTGTGCGGCGGCGTTCTCATCGTCGTCGTGGCCGTCGGCGGAGCGTTGGGTCTGGGCGGGAACGCCGAGGACGCCACCGAGAACCCGGTCCAGGCGACCGGTGCCACGGCCGAGGTCACCAAGGGCACGCTGACGAACGCCACGACCGTCAGCGGGGAGCTGAACCACGGCACCGAGACGCCCATCGCCCTGCGGGCGGGCGGCACCGTCACCTGGCTGCCGCCGGAGGGCACCGTCGTGAAGCGCGGCGAACCGCTGCTGCGGGTGGACGACCGGCCCGTGGTGCTGCTGTTCGGCGACCTGCCCGCGTACCGCGACCTGGCGGAGGCCACCGCGCCGCCCGCGCCGCAGAAGGCCGAGGGCGACACCACCCCTCCCGCCCCCGTTCCCCCGGTGCAGCCGTTCACCGGCCGCGACGTCGAGCAGTTCGAGTCCAACCTGGCGGAGCTGGGCTACGGCGGTTTCACCGTCGACCGCACGTTCTCGGCGCAGACCACGACCGCGGTCAAGCGGTGGCAGAAGGACCTCGGCGCACCCCAGACCGGCAAGGTGGCCGCGGGTGACGTGGTCTACGCGGCCGGTCCGCTGCGGGTGGCCGAGGTGCTGGTGCGGCCCGGCGCACCGGCGACGGGCGACCTGCTGAGCTACACCGGCACCACCCGGTCCGTGCGGGTGAAGGTGCCCGCCGCGGAGGCGGGCTGGGCGGCCGCCGGCACCCCCGTGCTCGTCACCCTGCCCGACGGCAAGGCCGTGGCGGGCACCGTGACGAGCACCGGCACGGCGCAGGCACCCGACGCCGCGCAACCCGCGGACGGTGCCGCCGCGCCGCCTTCGGTCCAGGTGGTCGTCGACATCCAGGACCAGGGCGCGCTCGGCACGCTCGACCGCGCGCCGGTCACCGTCGAGCACGTCGCCGAGAAGCGCGAGGACGTGCTCTCCGTGCCGGTCGCGGCGTTGCTCGCGCTCGCGGAGGGCGGCTACGGGCTGGAGGTCGTCGACGGTGCCGGCACCCGGATCGTGCCGGTGGAGACCGGGCTGTTCGCGGACGGCCGCGTCGAGGTCAGCGGCACCGGGATCGAGCAGGGCCGGCACGTGAGGATGCCGGGATGACGCCGGTGGTCGAGCTCGACGCCGTGTCGAGGACCTACCCCGGCGGGGTGGTCGCGGTGCGGCACGCGGACCTGGCCGTCGGGCGCGGCGAGCTGGTGGGCGTCGTCGGGCCGTCCGGCTCCGGCAAGTCCACGATGCTGCACCTGATGGGAACGCTCGACCTCCCGTCGGAGGGCAGGGTCGTGGTCGACGGGCACGACGTGGCCTCGCTGACGGACCGCGAGGTGTCGGCGCTGCGGGCGCAGCGGATCGGGTTCGTGTTCCAGCAGTTCCACCTCGCCGGCGGCACACCGGTCATCGACAACGTGGCGGACGGCCTGCTCTACACCGGCGCCGCGATCCGCGCGCGCAGGGAACGGGCGGAGGTCGCGCTGGAGCGGGTGGGACTCTCCCACCGGCTGGGTCACCTGCCGCACGCCCTGTCCGGCGGCGAGCGCCAGCGGGTGGCCATCGCGCGGGCGGTGGTCGGCGAGCCCGCACTGCTGCTCGCCGACGAACCGACCGGCAACCTCGACACCGCCTCCGGCCAGGCCGTGCTGGCACGGCTGTGCGAGCTGTCCGCGGCGGGCACCACCGTCGTGGTCATCACCCACGACCGCGACGTCGCGGCGGCGATGGACAGGCGGATCGAGATGCGCGACGGGCGGATCGTGGCGGACACCGGGGGGACGTGCCGATGAGCGGCGAGTTGCGGCCGGCGCGGTTGCGGCCGGCGGACGTGGTGCGGCTCGGCGGTTCCGGTCTGCGCACCCGGCCGCTGCGGGTGTTCCTCTCCGCGCTGGGCATCGCGATCGGCGTGGCGGCGATGATCGCCGTGGTCGGCATCTCGGTGTCCGGCAAGGCCGAGATCAACCGCAGGCTCGACCGGCTCGGCACGAACCTGCTGCGGGTCTCGCCCGGCCAGAACCTGCAGGGCGAGAAGACGACCCTGCCGGAGGAGGCCACCGCGATGATCTCGCGCATCGCGCCCGTGCGGTCGGTCGCCGCGACCGGGCAGGTGCGGGCGAGCGTCTACCGCAACGACCGGATACCCGCGGGGCGCACCGGCAGCATCGCCGTGCTGGCGGCCGGTCCGGGACTGCTGCCGACCGTCGGCGTGACCGTCCACAGCGGAGTGTGGTTCAACGCGGCCACCGAGACCTATCCCGCCGTGGTGCTCGGATCGGCTGCGGCACAACGCCTCGACGTGCGCACGCCCGGCACGCGGCTGTGGCTGGGCGGCAAGTGGTTCTCGCTGCTGGGCGTCCTCGACCCGGCACCGCTGGCACCGGAGATCGACAACGCCGCGCTGGTCGGCTGGCAGACCGCCCGCACCTACCTCGGGTTCGGCGGTCATCCGTCCACCATCTACCTGCGCGCGGTGGAGAGTCAGGTGGTCGCGGTGCGGGCCGTGCTGGCCGCGACCGCGAAGCCGCGGAACCCCGGCGAGGTCCAGATCTCCCGCCCCTCCGACGCGCTCACCGCGCGCGGGGCGGCGAACTCCGCGCTGACCGGCCTGCTGCTGGGCCTGGGCGGGGTGGCGCTGCTCGTCGGCGGCGTGGGGGTGGGCAACACGATGGTGATCTCGGTGCTGGAACGACGACCGGAGATCGGTCTGCGCCGGTCGCTGGGCGCCACCCGGCGGCAGATCCGCGGCCAGTTCCTCACCGAGTCGCTGCTGCTCTCGGCGATCGGGGGCGCGGGCGGCACGGTGCTGGGCACGGTGATCACCGCCGTGTACGCGACCTCGCAGGGCTGGCCGACCTTCGTGCCGGTCTGGATCACCGCCGCCGGCCTCGGCGCGACGCTGCTCATCGGCGCGGTCGCGGGGGTCTACCCGGCGGTGCGGGCCAGCGGGCTTTCCCCCACCGAGGCTCTCGCCGCGCCTTAGCATCGTCACGGGTTCCTACTGACGTCACGGGGAGTCACATGGCCATCCGCGTCCTGGTCGCCGAGGACGACCACAAGCAGGCCCAGCTCATCGGGATCTACCTGGAGCGCGAGGGCTACGCGGTCCACGTGGTCGGCGACGGCCGCTCGGCCCTCGGCTACGCCCGGCGGGCCCGGCCGGACCTGGTCGTGCTCGACGTGATGATGCCGGTGGTCGACGGGCTGGAGGTGTGCCGGGTGCTGCGGGCGGAGTCGCGGGTGCCGATCCTGCTGCTCACCGCCCGCAGCACCGAGGAGGACATGCTGCGGGGGCTCGACCTCGGCGCGGACGACTACCTGACCAAGCCGTACAGCCCCAAGGAGCTCGTGGCACGGGCGCGGGCACTGCTGCGTCGCTCCACGGCCCTCCCGGCGGCCGAGCCGGTGGTGCTCAGGATCGGCGACGTCGAGGTGGACACCGCGCGGTTCGAGGTCAGGGTCTCGGGCACGCCGATCACGGTGACGGCCAAGGAGTTCGGCATCCTCGAGGTGCTCGCGGCGGAACCCGGCCGGGTGTTCACCAGGGCGCAGATCATCGACCAGGCGTTCGGCTTCGACCACGACGTGCTGGAGCGCACGGTCGACGCGCACGTGATGAACCTGCGCCGCAAGCTCGAGGCCGACCCGAACCGGCCGCGCTACCTGGAGACCGTGTACGGCCGCGGCTACCGGCTCGCGGAGCCGCCGGCATGAGCTTCCGGTTCCGCGCCCTGGTGCTGGTCGTGCTGATCGTGTTCGCCAGCACCGCGGTGACCGCGTGGCTGACGCTCGACCAGGCCAACACCCAGCTCACCGAGTCCGTGGCGGCCGGCCGCGACGAGGCCGCCCAGATCACGGCGACCGTCCGCGAGCACGGCCTGGCCAGGGGCGGCTGGGACGGGGTCGGCGCCGTGGTGAGCGCGCTCGCGGGCCGGACCGGTCAGCGCATCCGGGTCGTCGACGAGTCGGGAGCCCCGCTGGCCGACTCGGACGTGCTCGGCGGCCGGGAGGCCAGGCAGGTGGTCGGCGCGCCGATCCTGGTCGACCCCGGGGTGTCGTTCCGGCTGCCGCAGGCGCAGGACGCGGCGGTCCTGGCCAGGCTCACGACGTTCGCGCTCTACCGGTACCGCACGGCGGTGGACTACAGCCGGTGCCTCGCCGAGGCGGGGGCGGAGGTGGTGGTGCGCACCGATGACGAGGGCATCCCGCTGTTCACACCGGCCGCGGACACTCCGGCGCCGGGATGCGCGCAGACACCTCCCCCGGACGCCGACGTCGTCGCGGACAGCGCCGCGGTGGTCGCGTGCCCGGTGGATCCGCCGCAGCAGCTGCCGTCCTGCCTCCAGCGGGTGTTCACCCAGCGGGCGCAGACGTTCGCCCCGCGCCCGGTGCAGGTCTACCTGGGAGCGGTCGACCAGTCCACGCCCCCGCTCGCGGTCGCGCCGATCGCGGCGCTCGCGCTGGCCGTGGCCGTCGTGGCGGTGCTCGGCGCGCTGCTGCTCAGCCGAGGGGTGCTCCGGCCGGTGAGCGCGCTGACCGGCGCTTCGCGCAGGCTCGGCGCCGGCGACCTCAGCCAGCGGGTCCGGGTGTCGGGGCGGGACGAGATCGCGGAGCTGGGCCGGTCGTTCAACCGGATGGCCGACTCGCTGCAGGCGGGCGAGGAACGCCAGCGCAGGCTGGTCGGCGACGTCGCCCACGAGCTGCGCACCCCGCTGGCGAACCTGCGCGGCTACCTGGAGGCGCTGCGGGACGGCGTCGTCGCACCGACCCCGGAGCTGCTCGACTCGCTGCACGAGGAAGTCCTGCTCCAGCAACGGATCGTCCAGGACCTGCAGGACCTCGCGCTCGCCGAGGCGGGCACGCTGACCTACCACCGGACCGACGTGGACCTGGCCGAGCTGCTGGAGACCTGCCGCACGGCGCACCGCGCGCTCGCCGACCGTTCGCAGGTCGCCCTGGTGGTCGACGTGGACGGGCCGGCCGTGGTGCACGGCGACCCCGACCGGCTGCGGCAGGTGTTCGCGAACCTGGTCGTCAACGCCGTGCGGGCCACGCCGCCGGGTGGCACCGTGCGCCTCTCCGCGCGCTCCGGTGGCGACTCGGTGCTGGTCGAGGTGTCCGACACCGGGACCGGAATCCCGCAGGAGGACCTGCCGCACCTGTTCGACCGGTTCTGGCGCGCCGACGCGTCGCGCGGCCGGTCCACCGGGGGCAGCGGGCTCGGGCTGGCGATCGTCCGGCAGATCGTCACCGACCACCGCGGGACGATCGAGGTGCGCAGCACCGTCGGGGTGGGCACCGTCTTCACCGTCGCACTGGCAGCCGAAAAGAATGCGTTCGACGCCACCTAGAATCGATCTTCCCTCTTCCGCGCGACTATTTGGCTGACCTTTTGCTCGTTGACACCCGAGTTCGCCGGTGAGTAGATTCGTGACCTGTCCGCCGGGGGGAGGACTGACAGGGGGAAGTGGACTCGCGAACCGGATTCCTCTATTCCAGGAATTCACCGACGGGCGAGGCGCGGTCAGCGTGCGCTGACCAGGACTTTCTGGGGAGAGAGTCTTCTTCGCACGGAATTCTGCGCTGGTGAGCGCACTTGTTCTGCTGCCGCGCCGACCGCGTGCTCACGTGAGCGCGCGGCTGTTTCCACATGAATTCGGCGACGTTGGTCGCGCCGCCGAAAAGGGTGGCTTCCGCGGTTCCGCGCGCAGTGGCCGCCCGACGTTTCTGGGGAGGAAACAATGGAATTGGCGAAGAAAGCGGGGGCAGTCGGCGCCGCAGTCGCACTCGCCTTCGGGATGAGCGTCCTGGTCGCGGCACCGCAGGCGAACGCGGCGTCGTGCCCGGACAACGGGTGGAGCATCAAGGACGGCCGCATCGGCCAGTACTTCTCGGGCAACGGCATCAACATCAGGACCGGCCCCGGCACCGGCTGCACCGCCGTCGGCCAGGGCCAGGCCAGCCACTCCGTGCAGCTCGACTGCTGGAAGCCCGGCGACGGCGGCACCTGGTCGCACCTGTTCGACTTCACCACCAACCGGCAGGGCTGGGTCAAGGACTCCCTGCTGGTCGGCAACGGGGCCAACGTCCGGTGCTGACGGGGTTTCCCGGGTGATGTCCTGAACCGCCGCCGCGATCACCAGGTACCGGTGATCGCGGCGGCGCGCGTCGTGCACCTCGCCACCGAAGCCGTGGCCGACCGGGCTTGCGACTGGCTGCCGCAAGCCCGGCCCCGGATCAGCTCATCTCGAACGACCAGTCCGGCCACGAGCCGTCCTCCGCCGAGCAGCTCGTCTGCTTGACCAGCCAGTGGATGCCGTCGCCCTCGCCGTCGCGTTGCGGCTCGAGGCACTTCTGGCTGCGCAGGTTCCTCATCTTCGCCTCACCCTGGCCGTCCGGCGTGCCGGGGTTGCGGTCGACGAAGCCGAACCACTGCTGGAGGTTGTTGAACTCGGCGTTGCACGTGCCCAGGCGCATCGGCACGTCGACGTCGGTGCTGCCGTTCTCCGGCTCCAGGCACAGCCCGGTCGCGCGGTCCTGGACGCTGTAGGTCGGGGTGGTGCCGACCGTTCCCACCTTCTTGACGATCCACGTGTTCGCCGTCCACGACGAGCACGCCCTGAGCTCGATGCGGGCGGTGCTCGCGTTCTGCGCGGGCTGCAGGCACCTCTTGTCCACGGCGACGCTGCGGATCTGCGGCATGTACGGCGCCGCGCTGTCATGACCGCCCAGCGGCCGGATCGCGATCGCGTCCCACACGACGTCGGTCGCCGCCTCGGGGCCGTCCATCAGGTTCGTGAGCGACACCTTCGGCTTGCCGTAGAAGGGGAACTCGCCCAGCGTGACCCACCGGTCGTAGGCGCCGAGCTGGTCCAGCTTCTTCTTCACCGGCCCGTTCGACGTGTAGACCGTGTAGTTCGCGAAGGCGGCGTCGGTGGTCCTCGCGTCGAGGTGCGCCGGCAGGTGCACCATCACCTGGCCGAGGCCGTCGACGACGTTGTCGAACTCCCACGTGCCGGTGATCTGGAACCTGCGCCCCACGTCGCTGTTCACGGTGTTGTGCCCGAACCAGAAGTGGCCGCCGAAGCCGCCGCCGATCTGGTGCAGGTCGATCTGCCCGGTCGCCCGGCCGCTGTCGTCCTTGCCGAAGGTGAGGCCGAACGAGCCGGAGTTGCCGCGGATGCCGGCCTTGCACAACGAGTTGCGGATCGGCGCCTCGTCGTCGGGACGGTTGTCGATCACCAGCATCGTGTTGTCGATCCCGGAGTTGTCGCACCTCGGCGGGTACGACGTGCCGTCGGCCTGTTCGTCGGCGTAGTCCGGGTACGGGAAGCGCTCGTACTCACGACCGCAGGTCGCGTTGCAGTCCGGTTTCCAGGTGGCGGGGTGGTGCACCCAGCACTTGAGGTCGTACAGACCGGCCGCGTCGGTGTGACCGCACGGTCCGACGGGTTCCCCCTGCACGTCCGGGCCGTTGGGCGGGAACTGGCCGCCGGTGTAGCACTGCTCCGCGGCGACGCAGAACAGCTCGTGGGTCGGCCACGCGTGGGCGCGGTTGTAGGTCGCCGAACCCGGTGTCGTCTCGGAGTCGGTGGTGCCGGGCCAGCTCGCCGCGCGGAAGAACGGGACGGTCTGGCCGGGTGACTCGTAGCCCGACGGCGGGTTCGCGGCGAAGCCGAGCACCTTCTCGGGGTACGGCCAGCCCTGCGGGTGCGCGAAGTCGTGCGGGTCCTTCCCGAACGGCGCGCGGGCCGCCGGGTAGCGCGGGTTGATCGGGTTGTTCAGCCAGCCGAGGCCGTACGCGCCGTTGGCCCCGTCCTCGCCCTGCTCGTGGTATCCCGAGTTGTACGCCCACACAGCGTAGAACCAGTTCTCCAGGCGCGAGGGGTTGTTGTCGTTCAGCGTCATCCCCTTGGCCTGCATCTGGTTCCACTTGCCGATCAGCAGCTGGAGTCCCGAGGCGAGGTTCGCCGCGTAGTCCGTGGCGATCGCGACCTGCTGGTCGTGCGGCTTCGGGTTGTCGGGGGTGTTCGGCTTGGGATGACCGGGGAGCCGCATGCCGTCGGTCATCTGCGAGACGCCGTAACCGCAGTCCGACTTGCCCCAGTTGATGTTCCAGTCGGACGAGTCGGTGACGTCGAGGCCGTAGTAGTTGCCGATCAACGGGTTTCCGTACTCACCGGGCAGGGTGTAGCGGTCGGCCTGCCAGAGGTTCGACTCCTGGCCGAGGATGCCGAGCAGGATCTGCATCGGCACGTGCGCGTTCGGCGCTCCGGCCAGCTGCGGCAACGGGAACATGCCCTGCGGCGTGTACGAGCCGAGGCCGTTGCCGTGCCAGTTCGCGGGCCTGGCGTTGTGCAGGTGGTCCTTGACCGCCATGTTCGCCGCCCACTCCACCTGACGCGGCTTGGGCTGCATCACCTGAACGCGGAAGTCGTTGCGCGGCACGGAGCACACGCGGTTCGCGTCGAGCGGGTCCTCCGACGGGACCGACGCCGCGGACGCGGCCTGGAGTGCCTGTGCCGCAGCCGGTTGAGCGGCTTTCGGGTTGAGGTCGTGGCTGAGCACCCTGCCGGTCTTCAGGCTCTTGCCCTTGATCTGCACCGGACGCGTGCTGCGCGGGTCGGCCTCGGTCTTCGGGTTCACCTCCGTCACCGCGGCCTCGCCCGTGGTGGACACGACGGACGTCGCGGGGACGTCGACCTTCGTCACGGACTTCGGCAGCGACTCGGTCCGGTCCGCCTTGCCGGTGAGGAACACGCGACCACCCGCGCCCCGCTGGACGCCGACCTCGCGGCCGGTGGCGAGCGTGACGGCGTCCTTGCCGGGCAGTGCGCGGCGCACGCGCATCATGTCCTTGTCGTGGTCCATGAACACCACGCCGCCCTCGGCGTCCACGGCGACGTTGAACGGCACACCGCTGGTGCCGCGCACGAGCCGGTCCTTGGTGCCGTCGGCCTTCACCTGGATCAGGCCCGCGGCGTCGGCGACCACGACCCCGTCGTCGACGGGCGTCGCGGAGGTGACCTGGGCGCTCAGCTCCGTGCGCGGGCCGACGTGCCCGTTCGCCGCGTCGACCACGAGGACGCCGGTCTTGCCGAGGTCCTCGTCGCCCTCCTGCGTCAGCGCCGCCGTCTCCCCCTTGCCGCAGCCGGGGTTGAAGTACGCCAGCGACGTGCGCACCTCCAGGCGCGTCACGGCGCCGGAATCGAGGTCGACGACCGCGGTGAAGCCGCCCCGGTTGGCGAGCTGCTGGTTGTTGGTGAACGTGCGTGGCGCGTACACGGCGACCGCGCGCCTGCCGGATCCGGTGACGCACACGTTGCCGACCCACTGGTCGGCCTCGACGCCCGGCACGGCCAGCGTGGCGGCGGTGCGCCAGGTGTAGCCCGTCCTGGCGTCGGCCACGAGCAGGTGCAGCCCGGTGGCGTCGCCGTTGGTGGTGACCATCCGGTCGCCCGACTGCTGCCAGCCGCCGCCGAGCAGCTCCGTGCGCTCGTCGGCGTGCGCGGGCGCGGCCGGCGCGATCATCGCGAGGACCAACGTGCACAACGCGGCCCTTCTCCCCCGTCTTCTCGTCATGCGCGCAGAGTCGCCGCCCGGCGTTGCTCGAATGTTGTGACCGCGTTGAGGGCCAGCTCAGCGGGAGGGCGCGGCCACCGGCTGACCGGATTCGTCCGGAACCGGTCGCGCCACGGCCGACCGGCGCGTCGAGGTGCGACACTCGCCCGGCACAGGTCCATCTGGTGGCGGGGGAACCTCATGGGGGTCTGGTTCAGGCTGCTCGGCGGTGTCGAGGCAGGGGTCGGGGACGAGGTGGCCGACCTGGGGCCCGCTCGCCAGCGGTGCGTGCTGGCGGTGCTGCTGGTCCAGGCGGGCCAGCCGGTGCCGCTGGACCGGCTGGCCGACCGGGTCTGGGGCGCGGCCGCGCCCGCCGGGGCGCCGGGGACGTTGCGCAGCTACCTGTCGAAGCTGCGGACCGCGCTGCCCGACGGCGACGGGTTCGCCCTCCGGCGGGGACCGGCCGGGTACGTGCTCGACGTGGACGCCGGCCAGGTCGACCTGGGCAGGTTCCGCCGGCTGGTCGCCGAGGCCGGGGAGGCGGACGACAAGACGGCCGCCGAGCTGTACCGGCAGGCGTTCGGGGTGTGGACGGGCGAGCCGTTCGCCGGGGTCGAGACGCCGTGGCTGCTCGACGTCAGGGAGGCGCTGCTCGCGGAACGGCGTGCGGCGGTGCTGGACCACCACGACGTCCTGCTGCGGCTGGGCAGGCACAGCGAGGTGGTCGGGCCGTCGACCGCGCTGGCCGCGGAGCACCCGCTGGACGAGCGGATCGCCGGGCAGCTGATCACCGCGCTGCACGGCAGCGGGCGGCAGGCGGACGCGCTGGGCCACTACGAGCGGGTGCGGCGGGAGCTGGCCGACGAGCTGGGCGCCGACCCCGGTGTCGCGCTCCGCCACCTGCACCAGCGCGTGCTGGCCGCCGACGAGGGGCCGCGCCAGCTGCCGCAGGCCACCAGCGCGTTCACCGGCCGGGAGGCGCAGCTCGCGGTGCTCGACGCGGCACTGGACGCCTGCGACCCGAACGGGCCGCCGTTGGTCGTCGCGGTGCACGGGCCCGGCGGTGCCGGCAAGACGACGCTGGCCCTGCACTGGGCGCACCGCGTCCGCGGCCGCTTCCCCGACGGGCAGGTCCACCTCGACCTGCGGGGCTTCGGTCCCGGCGAGCCGATGGACCCCGCGCTGGCGCTGGACATCGTGCTGCGGGCGGTGGGGGTGCCCGCGGCCAGGATCCCGCGCGCCGCGCAGGAGCGGTCGGCCCTGCTGCGCACGACGCTGACCGGTCGCCGGGTGCTGCTGTTCCTGGACAACGCCCGTGACGCGGGGCAGGTGCGGCCGCTGCTGCCCGGCACCGGGTGCGCGGTGCTGGTGACCAGCCGCAACGAGCTGCGCGGCCTCGCGGTCAGCGACGGGGCGCGCAGGCTCGACCTCGGTGTGCTCGACCGGGCGGAGGCCGTGGCGCTGGTCGCCGGGATCGTCGGCGGCGACCGGGTGGAGGCCGCGCGGGAGGCGGTGGCGGACCTGGTCGAGCTGTGCGGACGGCTGCCGCTGGCGCTCGTCGTCGCCGCACAGCAGGCGGCCACCCTCGCCACGACGCCGCTGGCCGACCTCGTGGCCGACCTGACCGCGCGGCACGACCGCCTGGACCTGCTGTCCACCCCGGACGACCCGGCGATCGACCCGCGCGCGGTGTTCTCCTGGTCCTACCGGGGCCTGCCCTCCGACGTGGCATGCGCCTTCCGCTACCTCGGCCTGCACCCGGCGCCGGAGATCGGGCTGGCCGCGGCGTCGGCCCTGCTGCGCGCCGAGCCCGCCGCCACCCGCCGGCTGCTGGAGCAGCTGGTCTCGGTGCACCTGCTGGAACGCGACCAGCTCGGCCGCTACCGGTTCCACGACCTGCTCCAGGTCTACGCGGCGGAACGGGCCGCCGAGGAGGAGGACCCCGACGACCTGGCCGCCGCGACCCGGCGCATCCTCGACTGGTACCTGCACGCCCTGCTCCGGGCGAAGACGGTCGCGTTCACCCCGACCACCGTCCAGGTCGGTCCCCCGGCCGAGGACGTCCCGCGCCCACCCGACTTCGCCGACGCCCACGCGGCGAAGTCGTGGTACCGCGCCCACCGGACCACGCTGCTCGCGGTGCTGGAGCACGCCGCCGACCGGGGCTTCGACACTCACGGCTGGCAGCTGGCCTACCTGCTGCAGGCCTTCCACGAGCCCGAGCGGCACCTGGACGACCTCGTGCGCGCCGCGGAACTGGGGCTGCGGTGCGCCCGGCGCACCGGTGACGACACGGCGATGATCCACTCGACCCACCTCCAGGGGTCCGCGTTCAGCAGCCTGGGCCGCTACGAGGAGGCCAGGGCGTGGCAGCGGGAGTCGCTCGCGATCAGCAAGCGCGTGGGCGACGACGCGATGGCGTCGATCGCCATGGTCACCTTCGGGCTGACGTTCCTCTACGCCGGGCAGGTGGCGGAGTCGGCCGAGTGGCTGCACCGGGCGCTGGCGGCGGCCCGCAGGTCGGGCAGCGCGGTGCAGGTCGCGCACGTGCTGCTCAACCTCGCCGCGCTGGAGGGGATGTCCGGCCGCCCCGCCGAGTCGCTGGCGTGCAGCCAGGAGGCGCTGGAGCTGTACCGGGAGATCGGCACGGCGTACTACGAGGGCTTCGTCCTGGGCAACATCGCCGAGGCCGAGCTGGACCTGGGGAAGGTGCCGGACGCGCTGGAGCACGTCGACGCCGCCATCGCCCTGCTGGACCCGGTCGCGGACCAGATCGCCCTGCCGGAGTCGCTGCTCGTCAAGGGGCGGATCCACCTCGGGCTGGAGGAGCCGGCCGCGGCGCGGCAGGCGTTGCTCAGGGCCCTGGAGCTGTTCCGCAGCACCGGGAACCCGCGGTCGGCCGAGGTGCTGGACCTGCTCGCGGCCGCGGGGTGACGCGGCGGGGGTCCACCGTCCGGTGTGGACGGTGGACCCCGCTTCCGGTCAGTGCGAGCCCGAGTACCGCGGGTCGGGCCTGTCGGTCACGAACGCCCGGCAGAAGTGGACGCTCGCCGGGTTGACGCCGGGATCGGACGGGACGGAGACCTTCCACGGGTTGCCGTACCGCTCCACGCGGTCGGGCCCGCAGTCGTCGTAGGCGTTCTCGATCCCCGCGGCGGGGAGTTGGGAGAACGTCAGGAAGTCCCCCTTCATCACCGGTGCGGCGGACCCGCTGTACCGGCCGTCGCGGTCGATGGCCTTCCCGTTGTGGTAGAGGTACTGGTCGGGCATGTAGCTCGCGGTGAGCACCGGGGCGAGTGCCCCGCTGCGCCGCACGGTCCCGTCCGAGCAGGCCGCGAAGTTCAGCTCCTGCCAGATCGGCGGGGCCTGGCCGAAGATGCTGGCGTCCACGCCGGGAACCGCGCCGGTGCCGAAGAACATCCCCAGCAGGTCGGCGCTCAGCGTCTTCACCTCCCGCGGCACGGCCGGGTGGTCGGCCACCCTGGCCTGCCACTCCCGGACCGCCCCGGTGGGCCCCGACTGGCTGAGCATCGGCCGGTAGCCGATGGTGCCGCCCGAGGTGGTCACCGTGCGGACGCACTCGCTCCCGTTGCCCGCGGCGGGATCGAGGTCGAACACCGCCGGCGCCATGCCCGCGTTCTTGTACTCGCGGCCGGGCAGCACGCCGGTCGCGATCGGGTCGGCCGTGCGCCACACGCCGTCGTGCGCGTTCAGGTCGGGCATCGAGTAGCGCAGGTCGGGGGCGGCGATGCCGTAGTCCTGCCGCAGCGCGGACACCAGCTCCAGGAAGAAGCCGGGGAGGTGCGTGTTCCCGGTCCTGCTCTCGTAGCGCGCCGCCTCGCTGCCCGGCACGACCTTGCCCGCCGGGTCGGCGACGAACGACACCGTCGACCTGATCTTGTGCTTGTACCGGCCGTCGTCGTCGAACGACGCGGGGCGCGCGTCGCTCGCGGGCCGGTCGGTGTAGGCGTTGGCGAACCCGACCCACCGGGCCTCGCTCAGCCCCGGCGGGTGGTTCACCGGGTCGGTGCCCGAGCGCAGCACCTGGTCGCGCCACCGGTCGTCGAACGTCCGCAGCGCGGGCGACAGGCACGCGCCGCCGGTGACGCCGGCCGGGCAGTCCGGCAGGGCGTTGATCGCGGTCGTGGTGTCGAAGCCCCAGTCGAACAGCGCCTGCCTGCCTCCCAGCGGGCCGCCGAGCCAGGACCCCGGCGCGGGCGTGTCGATGTTCTGGTTCTCGTCGAACACCGCGACCGCCTCGACGGTCTCCTCGTGGTAGGTGCCTTCGATCGGCACGAACGCCACCGCGTCGAACGCGATGTCCTTCGACCCGTCACCGTCCTCGGTGACCGAGCTGAGCGTCACCTCCGGGACGACCCCGTCGAACATGTAGGTGCCCAGCGGGACCCACCGGTTGCCGTCACCGGGCTGCCGCAGCACCTGGTCGCGCCCGCCACCAGCGGCGTTGACCCGGTAGGATGCCAGGTCGGTCTGCGCGCCGTGGTCCGGCAGCGCGACGAGCACCTTCATCGGCCCCGTCCTGGCCTGGTTCAGCCGCCACGTGCCGCGCACCTCCAGCCGGCCGCCCTCGGCGGCCGCGGTGCGGGTGTGGGTGAACCAGAAGTGCCCGCCGAACCCGCCGCCGATCTGGTGGGTGTCCACCTTGCCGGGGAAGTGCCCGGTCCCGTCGTCGCGGTAGGACAGGCTGAACGCCCCCGCGCTGGTCCACGGGTGCCCGCAGCCGGGCCGCACCGACGGCACCGAGTCCGGCACGTCGTCCACGACCAGCGCGCCCGCGGGCAGGCCCGCCAGGGTGCACGACGGCGGGTAGCTGGTGGCGTCGTCCTGGTAGGCGTAGCCGGGGTCGAACCGCAGCAGCTCGTTGCCGCAGGTGTAGTCGCAGTCCTCCTTCCACAGCGTCGAACCGTGGAACCAGCACTTCAGGTCGTACCGGCCCGCGCTGTCGGTGTGGTAGCAGGGGCCGGCGGGCTCGCCCACGACGTCCGGCGCGGTCGGCGTGACCTTCGGCCGGTCGGGGAAGCAGGAGTCGCCGGGACCGCAGAACTGGTTCACCGGCGGCTTGACCCCGCGCCGGTACTGCACCCCGGTCTCCCCGTCGCCGTTCCACCACGCGGCCCGGTACCCGGACACGAACGTGCCGGGCGACTCCAGCGCCTCGATCGGGTGGCCCGCCCACCCGAGCACCTTCTCCGGGTAGGGCCACTGGCCGGGATGCGCCGCGTCCTCGTAGGAGGTCTCCAGGAACGGCGCGCGGTTGGCCGGGTAGCGCGGGTTCGCCGGGTTGTTGAGCCAGCCCAGCCCCCACGCCTGTCCGTCGTGCGCGTCGGGGTGCAGTCCCGAGTTGTACGCCCACGCGGCCAGGAACCAGTTCTCGATCTTCTCCGGCTTGCCGTTGTTGAGCGTCATGCCCGCCTGGCGCAGCTGGTTCCACTTCGTCTGCAGGGTGCGCAGCCCGGCCGCGACGTTGGTCGCGAAGTCCAGCGCGACGGCGCGCTGCTGCTGGTAGGGCCAGGCGGTGTCGTCGGGCCCCTTCTCCTTGCCCGCCAACCGCATGTGGTCGGTGATCTGGGTGATCCCGTAGCCGCAGTCGGCCTTGTCCCAGCGGATCGTCCAGTCGTCGGCCTCGGTGCCGTTGTAGTAGTCGATGCCGTAGTAGTTGCCGATCAACGGGTTCGCCGTCACGCCGGGCACGGCGACCTTCGCGGCCTGCCACAGGTTCGACTCCTGGGCGGCGATGCCGAGCATCACCTGCGCGGGCACGTACCCGCCGCCGTCGAGCGGGATCGACGGGAACAGGCCCTGCGGCGTGTAGGCGGGCATCCCGAGGTTCTTCCAGTTCGCGGGCCGCGCCACGGTCAGCGCGCCGCGCACGGCCTGGTCGACAGCCCACTCCACCTGGCGGGGCTTGGGCTGCATCGCCTGGTTCGCCGGGTCGTTGCGCGGCACCGAGCAGACCCGGTCGGCCAGGTCGGCGGGGGTGTCGGCGACGGTCGCCGCGGTGGCCGCCCGCTCACCTGCCGCGCCGGCCGGGGCAGGGTCCGGCGTGGCCGCGAGGTCGACGGACTTGCCGGTGCGCAAGGACTTCACGCCGATGTTCACCGGCTGCGGAGCGGTCGGGTCCTCGGCGGGCAGCCGCGGATCGGCCTGCTTCGTCTTGCGGACCGAGGTGACCGCGACGGCGCCGTCGGACGACAGCACGGCGTCCTTGGGGACGTCCACCAGCGACACGCTCGCGGGCGCGGACTCCTTGGCCTGCTTGGCGCCGGTGACGAAGACGCGCCCACCTCGCCCGGACGTGACGCCGACGTCGGTCAGCCGTCCGTCGGCCAGCGTGGCGGTGCGCCCGGCGGCCACCCGCTTCACGACGGCGCGGTCCTCTTCCTGTTGCAGGAACACGACTCCGCCGTCGGCATCGGCGGCCACGTCGAACGGCACACCCGCGGCGGGCGCCAGCAGACTGCGCTTCCCGTCGCCGCCGACGCGCACGAGCCCGCCCGGCTCGGCCGCGACGATCCCGTCCTTCGTGGGCACGGCCGAGGTCAGCTGTCCCGGCACCTCGATCGGCGCGGCCACCGCCCCCGTCACCGCGTCGAGCCGGAGCAGCCGCGTGGCACCGAGGTCGTCGCCGCCCTCCTGGGTCAGCACGGCGGACTCGTCCGGCCCGCACGCCGGCGTGAAGTACGCCAGGCTGGAGCGCACCGGCAGCGTGCGCACCGCCCCGTTCCGCAGGTCCACCACGGCGGTGAACCCGCCACGGCCCGCCAGGTCCGCCTTGTTGGTGAACGCCCGCGGCGCGTACACGACCACCGCTCGCTCGCCGGAGCCCGTGACGCACGCGTTGCCGATCCACTGGTCGGTCTCCACGCCGGGCACGGCCAGCGTGGCGGCGGTCCGCCAGCGGTAGCCCTGTGCCCCGTCGGCGACCAGCACGTGCAGCCCGTCCGCGTCGCCGCTGGTGGTCCACGCCCGGTCGCCCGACCGCTCCCACCCCTGGCCGAGCACCTCGGCCCGCCGGTCCACCGGCACCTCGTCGGCCGCCCGCGCGGCGACGTCCACCTTCACCTGGTCCTCGGGCGAGGCACTCGCCCCACCCGCGCCGATCGCGCCCATCACCGCCACCGCCGTGGCCACGCACAGCCATCGGCGTCGAAGTCGTCGTCTCACGTAACCCCCTGGAAGCACCGGTCGGCCGGTCCGACCGGCGCCACGATCTCCGGCAGGCGATGCGGAACTGTTGAAGTGACGTTGAGCGCCTGGTCAGAGGGGGTGTGGTGCCGGAACAACGAGAGCGCAACGTTTCCTCAACGCCCGGCGCGCACAGTGCTCCCCAGGGGGAAGACCCCCGTCCAGGATCGAGGGGAACAATGCGAAAAGTCCTGCGGGCGGCGTTCGTCGCCTGCTTCCTGGCGAGCCTGGTGGTCGTGGGCACGACCACCGGTGCCTCCGCCGCGCCCGTGGAGAAGGTCGTCGCGTCCGGCGAGATGACCACCCAGGCCAACCCGTGGTGCTGCCGGCTGTTCAAGAACCAGGACACCGGTCTGTGGCTGGACGACAGCTTCGAGTTCGGGCTGCGGACCTACCAGTACAACGGGAGCAACTTCCAGAAGTGGCAGATCACCGACTGGGCCGACCAGACCCACGAGATGCGCAGCGTCTCCACCGGCCGGTGCGTCGACGACAGCGTCGAGTACGGCCTGCGCGCCTTCGACTGCAACAAGTCGAAGTACCAGAGCTGGTACTGGCACAACTGGCCGGACGGCACCACCGAGTTCAAGAACCAGGCCACCGGGCGCTGCATGGACAACTACTTCGCCCTGCGCGCGACGCAGTGCGACACGTCCACCTCGCAGAGCTGGTGGTGACCGCGCACGCTCCCCGGTGAGCGGGGCGTCCTCGGGGGTGCGGCGGATCGAGGGGTCGACGCGGCACCGGTGACGAGCCTGTGCGGAGCTCGGCACAACGCCCGCACGGGTGTCCCGTCCGAGCGTTGTGCTTGACCGACCGCCGCTGCTCCGGCGTCCGCTGGGGGGACGCCGGAGCAGCGGTTCCTCAGGTCATTCCTCGCCGAAGGCGAAGTCGTCGCCGCCCTCGTCCTCGAAGACCTCCTCGACGACCTCGCCGAGGATCATGCCGCCGACCACGCCGGCCGCGCCCGCCGCGACCATGCCGCCGACGCCGGGACCACTGCGGTGACCGTGGTGCCCGTGCTGGTCGTAGCCGTGGTGGCCGCCGTAACCGTGCTGCTGGTGGCCGTAGCCGGGCTGGCCGCCGAACGCGGGGTTGTAGCCGCCGCCGTGCCCGCCGAAGGCCGGGTTGTGGCCGCCGCCGAACGCCGGGTTGGCGTGGCCGCGCTGCGCGACCTGGGCGAGCCAGCCGTTGATCGCCGACGCCCAGTCGGTGCCCTGCGCCTCTTGGTGTGAGGCGCGGAAGTGGCCGAACGAGTCACCGCCGGAGGAGAACATGCCCCCGCGCTTGTCGGCTTCGAGGATCACGTACAGCTCGTGCGGGTTCGCGACGAACGTGAGCTCGACCTGGCTGACCGAGCCGGCGAACTGGCCGGGCGGGTAGAACTCGATCTCCTGGTAGAAGCCGAGCTCCTGCGGCACGCCGTGCAGCCGGCCCGCCTCGACGTCCGCGCTGCGGAACTGGAACCCGAGCTGCCCGAAGGCGTTGAGCACCGCGTCCTGCGAGGGCAGCGGGTGCACCAGGATCGGGTCGAGGTCGCCCTTGTCCGGGGCACCGGCGATCACGAGCTCCGTGCGCACGCCGACGGTCATGCCGGGCAGCTGGCTGCCGCCGACCGCGGTGATCGGGGTCTCCCAAGGGATCGGGAGCTGGAACGGGACGGCCACGAGCTGGCCGGCGGGGACGCGCACACCCTGCTGCACGATCGTCCGGAAGAACTCCGACACACCGCCGTACTCGTGGTCGCCGTGCTCGACCTCGACCCGTGTCACGAGCGACAGCACGACCTGGCCGATCTCAGCGTCCGCGCTGCCGCCCTGGATGCGCACCTGGCCGGTGACGAACTGGCCGGGCGCGGCGTGCGGCGAGTCGAGCACGGTGTCGACGGACGGTCCGCCGACACCAAACGCGCCGAGCATCCGCTTGAACAAGTCTCCTCCTGCGGGGACTGGGTTGGAGTTACTTCTGGCGCACCGCAACGCGCGGTGCGTCGGTCTCGTCGTCGAAGTCGCCGATCAGCTCTTCGAGCAGGTCCTCCAGCGCCGCGATGCCGATCACGCGGTCCTCGTCGGCCACGAGCGCGAGCTGCGCCCGGTCCGCCTTCATCGCGGTGACGGCGGCGGCGACCGGCATCGAGGCGGGCAACGTCAGCACCGGGGCCATCAGGTCCCCGGCGGCGGGGTCGTCGCCCGCGGCCGTGGCGCGCATCGCCTCCCGGATGTGCACCAGGCCGACGAACTCGCCGCCGGTACCGGTGACCGGGAACCGCGACCGTCCGCACTGGAGGCTGCGGCGCTCGATCGCGCGGGCCGTGGTGTCCTCGGTGACCGTCGAGGTCTCCTCGATCGCCACCATCACCTCGCGCAGCGTCGTCTTCTGCACCTGGAGCATGCGGGTCAGCAGCCGTTGCTGGCCCTCGGGGATCAGGCCGTGCTCGCCGGACTGGCGCACGAGCATGCGCAGGTCGTCCGGCCGGTGCGCCTGCGCCAGCTCGTCCTGCGGCTCGACCTTCATCAGGCGCAGCAGGCCGTTCGTCGTCGAGTTCAGTCCACTGAGGACCCAGCGGACCGAGTGCGCGAACGCCCGGAACGGCAGTGCCAGCAGCAGCGCGGACTTCTCCGGGTGCGAGATCGCCCACGACTTCGGCGCCATCTCACCGACGACCATGTGCAGGAACACCACCAGCACGAGGCTGATCGTGAACGCGATGCCGTACGCGACCGCGTCCGGCAGTCCCACCAGCTGCAACAGCGGGTCGAACAGGTCCGCCACGGCCGGCTTCGCCAGCGCGCCGAGTCCCAGCGTGCACAGCGTGATGCCCAGCTGGGCGCCCGCGAGCATCAACGACAGCTCACGCACACCCGCCACGGCGGCACGCGCCGCCCGCGACGTCTCGGCCTCCTGCTCCAGCCGGTGCCGCTTGGCCGCGATCAACGCGAACTCCGCGGCGACGAAGAAGGCGTTCAGCGCCAACAGGACGAGGGAGATCCCCAGGGCCGTTCCGATGCTCATCGGGCCTCCTCCGGCACCTTGGTGGTCACCACGACGGTGTCCGGCACGTTGCGCGAGACCGCGCCGACCAGCAGCGTCACCTCGCCGAGCCGGATCTCGTCGCCGACCTCGGCGGTCCGGCCGAGCCGGTGCAGCACGAGGCCCGACACCGTGTCGTACGCGTCGTCCTCGGGCAGCGCGACACCGGTCGCGTCCTCGATCTCGTCGAGGCGCATGCGGCCGGGCACCTGCCACCTGGTGTCGTCGACGCGCTCGATCGCGTCCTCGACCAGGTCGTCCTCGTCGTGGATCTCCCCGACGAGCTCCTCCGCGAGGTCCTCCAGCGAGACGATCCCGGCGAAGCCGCCGAACTCGTCCAGCACGCACGCGAGCTGCCGCCGTTCGGCGCGCAGGCGTTCCAGCACGGCGGGAAGCGGCAACGTCGCGGGCACGACGAGCGCGGTCGAGGCGATCTCGCCGATCGGCGTGACGGGTCGTTGTTCCGGCGTGAGGGTCAGCACCTCCGCCAGCCCCACGACGCCCTGGATGTCGTCGAGGTCCTTGCCCACCACCGGGAACCGCGAGTGGCCGGTGTCGAGCAGCTCGACGACCCTGGACGCGGGCTCGTCGACGCGGACCGACTGGACGTTCACCCGCGGCGTCATGGCCTGCTCGGCCACGAGCTCGCGGAAGTCCAGCCCGCGGTCGAGCAGCTGGGCCAGCTCCGGGTCCAGGTGTCCCTGGTCGCCCGCGTCGCCCACGATCTGCTTGAGGTCCTCGGGCGTCGCACCCTGCGGGAGCTCCTCCACCGGCTCGATCCCGATCGACCGCAACAGCTTGTTGGCGGTCGCGTCGAACAGGCGGATCACCGGACCGGCGATCTTGAGGTACACCAGCGTCGACGAGGCGAGCCAGGTCGCCAGCGCCTCGGGCTTCGCGATCGCGAGGTTCTTCGGCAGCAGCTCGCCGAGCACCATCTGCACCACGGTCGCGAACGTCAGCGCGACCGCCATCGACAGCGGCACGCCGAACGACTCGGGCAGGCCGAGCAGGTTCGCGAGCCCCGTGCCGAGCAGCGGTTCGGCGACGTAACCGACCAGCAGCGCGGTGACGGTGATGCCGAACTGGGCACCGGAGAGCATGAACGACAGCTTCTGCGTCACGCGCAGCGCGCGGTCGGCGGCTTTGTCGCCCGCCTCGGACATCTGCTGCAGCCGACCGCGGTCGACCGCCATGTACGCGAACTCCTGGGCGACGAAGTACCCGGTGGCGGCGGTGAGCGCCACGATCGCCAGCAGTCCGGAGAGGATCAACATGCCGCACCCGCGGCACTCGAGACGGTGCGCCGGGCTCGCCCCGGCGTACTACTGCAGCCGTCCACGTCGGCTTCATCAGGCATGTTTCCGACAGTAGCACGTAGCACTGTATGGTTGCTCGGAGGAGGTCCACGTGAGCGAAGCGTTGCTCAAGATCGGCGAGCTGGCCGCGCGAGCCGGCGTCAGCATCCGCACGATCGACTACTACACGACGCTGGGCCTGATCAGCCCCGCCCAGCGCACGGCGTCGAACTACCGCCTCTACTCCCCCGCCGACGTCGACCGGATCCACCTCGTCCAACGTCTGGAAGTCCACGGAGTTCCCCTGGACGAGATCTCCACGGCCCTCACGGCCCGCCAGGCCGACGTCGCGGCGATCCTCGACCGCATCGACGTCGACCTGCAGACCCTCCAGACCGCGGCCGACGGCGCGGCACCGGAGATGCAGGGCCTGCTCGCGATCATCGCCACACGGGTGCACTCGCTGATCACGATCGCCCTGCAGATCCCTCCGGACAGCTACCTCCCCTAGCGCGTGCCGATGTGACGACGCGCGCTGGGACCACCCGGACCACGTCGTCCGGTCAGAGGTCGGTCAGAGCTTGATCAGAGGTCGTCCCGGTCGAGCGTGAACGAGACTTCGTACAGACCGGGCTGCGCCTGCCCGAACGCCTTGTTGCCCTCCAGCAGCCCCCGCGACCCCAGGTGCCGGACCACGCGCTGTGCCGCGTCGAGGTCGGCGCTCTGCGCGTAGTTGACCACGCGCGTGCCGTCCAGGCTGCGGTGCAGACTGGCCGAGATCCAGCCGGGCACCTCAGCGGCCACCTCGGCGGCCTGCGCCAGGTAGTCGAGCAGCGGCTGCTGGCGACCGGGCTCCACCGTGAACACGTTGATCTGGGTGACCGCCGACCCCACCCGAATGACGGGCATGACTTCTCCTCGCACCGATGACGAGGTGAGCAGCCGGAACTCGACAGGACGTGCCGCGTCAAGCCTCGGTTGCCCACCAAGAACTTGTCGCGGGTCGCCACCGGGGTGGCGAACGGAGCCTCTTGCGAGGGGCCGGGCTTACCAATGCCGGCCAAGGTCCTTTTCGACCTGACGAGCGTACCCAGGCCGGCGCTCCCGCGTCCAACCAGGCCACAACGACGAAAATCCTCCGCTGCGTCACCGTGAAGTCCTCCCAACGCTGGGCCCGAGAGGCGAACCCCGTCTGCCCGGCTAGGCTGCCGGGTCCGCACCACAGTCATGTCCGCACGCTCGTGGAGACGGTCGATGACGAACCAAGGCCGGTACTGGGACGACCTGCATCGCGCACGCAGACTGACACCATCGGCAACGGGTCCCTCCGATCTCGCCCAGGCGAGCGGGGGAATGCTCCGCCACCCGGGCCTGGTTCTCGAGCTCGGGTGTGGCAGCGGACGCGACGCGCGCTACTTCCACGAACTCGGCCATTCGGTGGTGGCGACCGACATCTCACCGGTTGCCCTGCATGAGGCGAAGGCCCGTGGCGGCGGTGGCGTGGCCTACGTCGCCGCTGACACGGCAAGTCCTCTGCCGGGCCGTTGTGAGCGCTTCGACCTGGTCTACAGCCGGCTGTCGTTGCACTACTTCACGGACAGCGTGACCAGGCAGGCGTTGTCCGAGATCAGCCGGGTGCTCAAACCCGGTGGCGCGTTCGTGGCCCTCTTCAGGTCCACCCGGGATCCTCTGCACGCCAGAGGAACCCGCCTGGAGCAGGACATGTACGCCCTGGACGGTCATGTGCGGCGCTTCGTCGACCCGCCCTACCTCGAGGAGGTGGCCACGCCGATGTTCGACGTGGAGGACCTGAGCCAGATCGACGGCGACGCGTTCGGGTACTCCAGCTCGTTCACCCGGCTCGTAGCACGCAAACGACGGTCTAGCGCCGCAACCGGCTGAGCGCGACCTGGCCGGCCACCAGGACGAACGTCGCGAGGAAGTTCGGTGTGAGCTCCTTCGCCGAGCTGCTGTCGTCGAGCCACCACTGCGCGGTGGTGATCGCCACGACGGCGCCGGTCGACAACCACAACACGATCGCGGCCGTTCTCGAGTACGCGAACCGGGTGACGTTGTTGATCAGCTGGCTGGCCATCCGCATGCGCGGCACGCTCGACAGGCGCTGTTGGATCTCGTTCAAAAGGTTGCACACCGTGCCGTAGGTCCGCGTCGACAGAGCGCTGCCGGACGCCGGATATCGGAAGCCGTCCGCCGAGTCGACCGCTGCGATGACCCGCAGCAGGTGGTCCTGGACGTAGGAGTGGAAGAACCGGGTCGTCGGGTGCAGGCGCACGGTGAGCTCGACCAGGTACAGCTGCCAGGGGATCCGGACGTAGTACTGACGCTTTCCCACGGTGTACTCGTAGTTGGCCTCCACGAGCACACCGAGATCGGCGTGCAGCTCGCGAGTGAGGCGCTTGAACTCGTTCTCGACCGCTGCACGATGGACCTTCGCGTCGCAGTACGTGAGCGTCAGCAAGGCGAAGCACCGCACGTACCTGTCCGTGCCGGCCTGCTCGCCCCCGACGACGGATTTGAGCAGCGCGTCCATGTCGGCCGGTCGAACGGGAACAGAGGCGGCACGGATCGCGCGTACGACGTGAGCTGTCGCAAGAGGATCGAACTCGCCGGACTCCTGCAGCCTCGTCGCCCAGCCGCCCTGGGGCAACCGGGCCTGCTCGATCCGCCGCGTCAACGATCGCAGCAACTCGTCTCGCCTGGACACGGCGGCGGGAACGAAGGACAGCGCGAACACGAGGTCCGCTGTCTTGAACGTGTCCAGCTTCTCGACCTCGATGCGACGACTGATCTCGATCGCCTCCTCGGCGGAGGCGGCGAGCCGCGGCTCGAGGTCGGCCCGGTCGTGCAGGTAGTCCACGAGGACCTGGATCGTCTCGATCGACTTCTCGTCCCGGCCGGCCTGGGCGAACACCAGGATCGCCGCCGCGGTGCCGAAGAGGCCGCGCTGTTCGAAGTCGTGGCGGTCGAGGTACTGGCCTGCCGCGACCAGCGACCCCGGCAACTTCCTGGCCTGGGCGCCCGCGGCGAGGAGCACCTCGAAGCGCCGCTTCACCGCCTCCATGGAGATGCCGACGAGGTCCTCGTCCACGCATCGGTACTGCCGAACCGCCGGTAGAAGTCGCATGCTCATCTCATCGTGCCCTGGCTCCGATGCAAGAGCCGGACCACGGTCTCCCTCATGCGCACCTCTCCCGGCACCGCGGCGTAGTCCCAGGAATGCGGCTCGCCCGTCCACTGGGCGAGCTGCCGCCGGAAGTACTGCGGCACACCGATGTCCGAGGTGAGCGAACATTTTCGGTCTGTACCACCAACGAGCAGGTACGGGCGTTCCGTCCAGTCCTCGTGCGCTTCGTCCAGCAGGGCGACGAGGTCCACGGCCTCCACGACGGGTGGAGACGGCAGGGTCAGTGGTGGGCTGCCCGGCACGACGTGGAGGTGCGCGTGGTCGACGCACGCGGACGTCGGCGAGCCGAAGTCGGCCGAGGTTCCTCCGTGCTCCCAGTAGGTCAACGGCCCCAGAGCTTCGTGGAGGAAGTCCAACGCGGTCTGGAGGAACCGCGCGAAACCGGGTCGCCGGGTGACGGTGCAGAGGCTAGGCGAATGCGTGCTCGGTGCGATGAGGACGTACCCGGCCACGAGAGCTCCCGCTCCCGGCACTACCGCACCGAACCTGGGATCCAGGAACAAGGGTCTGTCCGTCCACGGAATGTCCCGGTCACCGAGGATGGCGCCACACAGGAAGCATCCCTCATGGGGCATATCGGCTCCTCGTCAGGAAGGTCGGTCTGCCAGCAGGTTCTCTACGTCTCTCATCAGGACTTCCTGAAAATCGCGGATGCCGCGGTCCGAGTCGTCCAGCGTGGGTGTGCGGATGAAACCGGAGTTCTCGCAGCGCAGGTCGAAGACCTCGGGCGAGTAGGAGAAGGAGATCCCGTACAGGCGGGCGAACTGCTCTCGGGAGAACAGGTCCTTGGCGGCGACGAGTTCGCTGCTGGCGGCGACCGAGCGTTGTTCTCCGTTCCGGAGAAAGGACACCGCGCACTTCATGGCTCTGCTGCGATGATCGGACTCGAACCAGACGTTGACGGAGCTGCCCGCCGGTTGGAGCCACGGCTGGAGCCATGCGTCCACCACGACGTGCTCCTGGCCTGCGACGAACTCCGTCATCTGCTCGTCGGCGAGGCGGTCGATCCCGACGTCGGCAGCGCGCCGAGCGTCGAAACCGGCCTCCCACTCCTGGGCCTGACCGGTGACGCCGAGAAGCTCGTGCATCACGGTGGACATGCCCACGTAACGCCATCCCAGCTCGCGTGCCAGCAGCCGCGCGTGCGTGGTCTTGCCGGCCGCCGTGTAACCCGAGATGACGATGCGCGCAGGTTTGCCGGGCAGGTCCATGTCAGCGGGACGCGCCCACCAGAGACGTCTCGACGATCTCCCGCAGTACGTGCTCCTGGCTGGGTATGACGTCCCGTCGGAGCACCGAGTCGAGCGGCACCCACTCGCTCTCCGCCAAGAAGTCGTCCACGTCGCGGTTGTCCCCCGTGATCGTCCCGTCCAGCACCTCGCACGCCCTGGCGACGGCGACCACTGTCACGGCACCGCCCGCAGCAGTCATGGTCCACGACCAGATCGAGAGAGGCCGCCCTGGGACGACCGTCAGCCCGACCTCTTCCCAGATCTCCCGGCGCAGGTGATCGTCGATCGACTCGTACGGCTTCATGCGGCCACCGGGCAGCTCCCACCGGTTCGGGTTGTGCGGATCCTCCGTGCTCTTGCGAACCATGAGAAGGGCGCCGCCCCGGATCACGACGGCCTTCTGGGCGAACTGCAGATTCATGCTTGTCCCGCGTTCAAGTCGTGGCGGAATCCGCTGACCGGAACGTCAGGAAAACCGCCGGATACGGTGATGGGTCGGCAGCACATCGGATATTTTCTCCACACAGACTCGTTACCGCATTCCAAGCCTCAAGGCCAAGAGCCTCGGTCTTGCCTCGTGTCCGACGGACCGTTGTCACGGAGTTCGAGAGCCGCTCGTTTGGACATGAAGTAAACCACAGCGACGTGGTCGAGTGAAGGCGGAGTCCAAGCGCCTCACCGCCCGAATGCCCTGGTCGGCCCGGTTGCTCCCGGAAGTCGCAGCTCAGTCGCACTGCGCTGTCAGGTCCCGATGTCGTAACAGGTTCACCCGGTGCGGTGAGTGGCCGCCGGCCGACTCCGACGCACCGGCGGTGAACAACATAGATATTCCACCAATAAACAGAATCGACAGTCGGTGACCGTCAGCACGACATCTCTGAAAAATCACCCTGTAGATGTCCAGTTCCGGCACTGAGAGTGGCCTGTTTCGACTGAGATGGCACCGGCACCAGCTCACCCGCCGGATTCGACCCACTGAAGTGATCCCGATCGGGCGACCGCCGTCAGTGAACCCCACACCCGTCGCCGTTGGCCGCGCTGCGGTCGGCGGGCCGGACAGGTCGAGTTCGCTCCTGGTGTCAGTGTCCGGTTTGGACAGTACGCAAGCTCCTGGGCGACGTGACGGGATCGGAGCTCGCAAGCGACGAGGGGTGGCAGTCACAGGGCCACGAAGGACGACGTCGGCGGGGAAAACGGCGACCACCGTAAACG